>DATEOF010000288.1:0-42889 GCA_035274465.1 Polyangiales bacterium | reverse complement strand
TTCCCGCAGCTCGCGCCGTGCGCGACCCGGGAGCCGCCGCGCAGCGCCGGCGACCGATCATCATCGGAAGGGTCGCGCCCATCAGGCGCGAGCCTTCCGGACGATCCGGAGAGCTGCGCGCGCGCGTTCATCCTGAGCTTCGGGACGCGCGCCTATCGCCGTCCGTTGACGCAAGAAGAGGCGGCCGGCCTGCTCGAGGTGTTCCGCGCGGGAGCGCTCGAGGCGACGTACGACGACGGGATCGAGCTGACGATCCGCGCGCTACTCCAGACCGGCAGCTTTCTGTATCTGACCGAGCTCGGCGATCCCGCGAGCGCAGCAGGACAGGTCGTGGCACTGACGCCGTACGAGCTCGCCAGCTCACTCAGTTACCTGATGACCGGCGAGCCACCGGACGCGCCGCTGCTCGACGCCGCGGCCTCCGGAGCGCTCGCGGCCCCGGAGCTTCGCCGCTCCGAGCTGCAGCGCCTGCGCGTCGAGCATCCGCACAGCCGCGATCACCTGGTGCACACGCTGCGCGAGTGGCTGGAGCTCGACCGAATCGAGGTCACGGCCAAGGACATCGCGTTCTACCCGAGCTACGAGCTGTTCGGCACCCAGTTCATCCGCGAGAGTCACGACTTCATCGCTGCGGTGTTGGACCAGTATCCGAGGCAAGGCAGCGACGTGAGCACGCTGCTCGGCGCCGATTGGACTGTCGGCGACGAGAACCTGGCAGGGTTCTACGAGGCGACGCAGCTGGGCGATGGCAGGCTGCAGCAGGCGAAGCGGCGCGGCATCCTGAACGAGGGCGCCTTCCTCGCCGTGCACGCGCACGCCTACGAGAGCGCACCCGTGTTGCGCGGCGCCGTGATCGCGCGGCGGCTGGCGTGCGTGCCGATCGGCGATCCGGGCGCGCTGGGCATCAGCGTGGTTGCGCCGCCCGCCGATCCCACGCTGACGACGCGCCAGCGCATCGACGCGCACGTCGCAGATCCTGCCTGCGCCGCGTGCCACAAGACCATCGATGCCTTCGGCTTCGCCTTCGAGGAGTACGACGGCATGGGCGCGCTGCGCGAGACCGAGAACGAGGCGAACGTGGACTCGAGCACGGTGATCTCGATCGGCGCGGACTTCGACGGTGCGTACGCGGACGGCAATGCGCTGGCGCTGGCGCTGGCCGCGAGCCCGACTGTCCACGAGTGCTTCGCGCGCTACCTCTTCCGCGCCGCGACTGCGCGCAGCGCCGAGAGCACGCGCACCTCGGACACTTCTGCCAGCGAGGACGCCTTCATCGCCGCGTGGCGCAGCTTGCCCGAAGCCGAGCGCGGCAACGTGGTCGACACGTTGTCGGTGCTGGTGGAAAGCCGACTCTTCACCCACCGCAAGGCACGCTGACATGACCCGTCGCAGCGCACACCGCCGTTCGTTCCTCAAGGCCGTTGGAGCCGGCCTCGCCACGTTGCCGTTCTATCGGCCGCTCGAGCACGCCTTCGCGCAATCGATGGGCGAGACGCTGCCGCTCAAGTTCATCGGGGTCTATCAGCCGCACGGCATCTGTGCCGAGTACTACACGATGCGGCCGAGCGACACCGAGACGAAATTCGACCTGCGCTACGAGAATTGCCCGCTGGCCGCGTTCGACGATCCGAAGACCTACGGCCGGAGCTTCAAGGACAAGATCCTGGTGATCGAGGGCCTGGACCTCGGGTCGAACGTGAACGGTCACGACTCGGCCGCCACGATCCTCACCGGCAGCGCGATCAACGGCAAGAAGCCGCAGAACATCTCGCTCGATCAGTACCTGGCGCGCGAGCGCGGGCTCGGCGTGCACACGCGCGTGACCAGCGTGGCGCTGGCGGTCGGTGACCCGGAGCTGAACTCGGAGTTCTGCATCTCGTACGGCGCGGGCGGCGAGCCGCTCAGCAAGCTGATCGATCCGGTCAAGGCCTTCGACCAGCTGTTCCGCGGCGTGATCGTGGGCGACGACCCGGCGGCGATCGCCGAGGCTCGCCGCCAACAGCGGCTGGGCAAGAGCCTGCTCGACTTCGTGCGCGCCGACCTGGGCAGGCTGCGCGGGCGGCTGGCGGGTGAGGAACGACAGAAGCTCGACCAGCACCTCGACGGCCTGCGCGACGTCGAGAAGCGGCTGGCGGCGCCATCGGCGGCCACGAGCCACTGCGCGGTGCCGGGTAGGCCGTCCGCGTTCCCGAAGGTGATGCGCGAAGACGGCGCGGCACCGTACTTCGACGCGATCACCGAGGTGCAGATCGAGCTGCTGGCGCAAGCCATCGCCTGCGACATCACGCGCTTCGGCACGCTGTGCCTGGCAGATCTGTCGTTCGAGGGGAACCCGCTGGGGCTACCGAAGGACAACCACGCCGACGTCGCGCACGCCTATCGGGGCATCGGCATCGGCAGCGGGTCGATGAAGGAAGGTGACCCTGCGACGTGGCTGCCGCTCACGCGGTTGAATGCCTGGCTGTTCGCCAAGACGGCGCGCTTGATGCAGCGACTGTACGAGCTCGGTGCGCTCGACAGCACGTTGATCTATCTGTCGGGCAGCATGGGCGATCCCTCGCTGCACAGCCCGATGAACGCGCCGACGGTGCTGGCCGGTGGGGCGAACGGGAAGTTCCGGATGGGGCGGAGGTTGCGCCTGCGGGATGACTGCGCGCAGGCGACGCTGGATTTCTCGCTGCCTTGGTCGCCGGCGTGTACGGACCGCGGGCGGGAAGATACGCGCGTGTTCAACAACAAGTTGCTGGTATCGATCGCGCAGGCGTTCGGGGTCGAGATCGACAGCTTCGGTACTCAGGGTGATGGTGGGGCGACGAAGGGCGCGTTGAGCGAGTTGGGGTGAGGACTAGTTCTATTTCGTGTTCGCGAGCCTCCGCGGACACGGAACGAAAACCGCACCCGCCGCATGCGAAGATCGCCTACGGGGGAGTTAGGGATCAGATCAATCCGTCCAACGCCCCGTGCGTGATCCCACCGTCCTGCTGCGTCCCAAACCGCTCCAGCTCCACGCCAAACGCCCCGGCGATCGACACCAGCAGACGATTGTTCAGCACGCGCCCATCATTCGCCCCGCCATTCAAGCACATCGCCTTGTTGCCGCAGTGATCATCCTTCACCCGCAACCTCCGGCCCATGCGGAACTTGCCGTTCGCCCCACCGGCCAGCACCGTCGGCGCGTTGGTCGGACTGTGCTGCGCGGGGTCTCCCATGCTGCCCGACAGGTAGATCAGCGTGCTGTCGAGCGCGCCGAGCTCACTCAGGCGCTGCATCAAGCGCGCGGTCTTGCCGAACAGGTACCCGTTCAAGCGCGCGAGCGGTAGCCACGTCTTCGGATCGCCTTTCTCCTTGCCGCCGCCGTTCAAGCCCGAGCCACGGTACATGTGCGCGACATCCGCATGGTTGTCCTTCGGTAGCCCCAGCGGGTTGCCCTCGAACGACAAATCCGCCAAACACAACGTCGCGAAGCGCGTGATGTCGCAGGCGATGGCTTGCGCGAGCATGTCGATCTGGGCGTTCGTGATCGCGTCGAAGTACGGCGCTGCACCCGACTCTCGCGTGATCTTGGAGAAGAACTCGGGTCGCGGTGGGATGCTGTCGCGGCTCAGCGCGCGCGTCGGGGCCGTCAGCTGCTTCTCCATGTCGCGCAGCGCCGACATGTGTTGGTCGAGCTTGAGTCGCTCGGCCGGCGCGACGCGCTGCCGCAGCCGGTCGACGTCGCCGCGCAGGAAGTCGAGCACACTCTTGCCCAGCCGCTGTTGGCGGCGAGCCTCGGCAACCGCCGCTGGATCGTCGCCGATCAGCAGGTTCCGGAACACCGTGTCGAAGGTGGCGCACGGATCGATGATCTTGCTGAGCGGCTTGCCGCCCGCGCCGTACGCGATGCAGAACTCCGAGTTCAGCTCCGGATCGCCGACCGCCAGCTCGAGGCTGGTGAGCCGGGTCGACAGCCCCAGCCCGCGCTCGCGCGCCAGGAACTGATCGAGCGAGATATTCTGCGGCTTCTTCTCGTTGATCGCGCTGCCGGTGAGGATCGTCGCCGCGGAGTCGTGGCCGTTGACGTTCGAGCCCAGGTCGAGGCCCTCGATCACCAGGATGTGCTTCTTGAAGCTCTGGCCGTACGTCTTGGGGTCGTCGAACGCGGCCAGCGTGCAGTGGTCGTAGCGCAGGTCGAAATGCTTCTCGCCGTCGCCGCGGCGCATCGAGTAGTACTCGGCGCACACGCCGTGCGGCTGGTACACGCCGATGAAGCTGAGCGGTGGCGTCTCGCCCATCGACTGCGCGAAGGCGTTCTCCAGCGGGCGGTAGAACGGCAGCGTGGCGAGGCCGGCTCCGACGGCCTTGAGGAACGAACGGCGGTGAGTGCTGCGGGTCATGTCATCGCACCCTGCGCTGTGTGAAGTAGTGGCTTCCGACCAGGGCCTCGAGCGTGTCCATCACGTTGCCTTGCGCGACCTCGGGCAGGCGGCGCCACTCCGCGATGAAGCCGTCCTCGCTGCTGCGATCCGTGGAGCCGCTGCTCTCGTTGCTGCGCGCACTGGCCGCCCGGAACATGTAGCGCGCGAAGCACTCCCGCACCGTCGGGCTACGCGCGAGCGCTTCGGCCAGTGCGTTGCTGTCCGCATAGGCTCCATCGAAGTCGGCGCCGAGCGCGACCGTGGCCTTGGAGTCCACCGCCGCCGTGCCCTCCGTCTCGCGGAAACCACCCATGCCGTCGTAGTGCTCGAAGGTGTTGCCGAAGTCGTCGATCGAGGCGTGGCAGTCGGCGCACATCGGGTTGGTCGCGTGCAGGTCGAAGCGCTGGCGGGTCGTCAGGCTCGGATCGGGCGGCGGCGGCAGGGGGCTGAGGCCTATGGTGGCCGGCGAAGGCACGGGGATACAGGCCAGCCGCCGCGCGATCACCGCGCCGCGCAACACCGGCGCGCTCGAGCGCGTGTGTGATTGCACGGAGAGGAAGGCGCCTTGATTCAGGATGCCGCGCCGCTTCGGCTGCTGGAGCCTGCCGTCACCGAGCTCCTTGGCTTCGTAGAAGGTTCCCAGGTTCTTGTTCCCCACGGTCCAGTCGGCGCTCAGCAACGTGGTCAGGTCGCTCGACTGATCCGGCTTCCGATCGAGCACCGCACCGACGAACGCGTGGCTCTCCTCGATGAAGTACTTCCAGAGCAACTCGTAGCTCGGGTAGAACGCGACGTCCTTGGCCGTGTTCTCGATGGCGTCGATCTGCAGCCACTCGCGCAGCACGCGCACCAGACGCTCGCGGCTCTCGGGGTGCTCGGCACGCAGGCGCCGCAGCTGCGAGCGGCGCACGTCGGGCGACTCCAGCGCGCCTGCGGCCGCCAGCTCCCGCAGCTCGCGATCCGGCGGGCCGCCGGTCACCAGGTAACTGAGTGAACTGGCGAGCTCCTCGCCGCTCAGCCGGACCGTGCTGGCGTCGCTCAGCAGCGGATCGCCGAGCTCGGTCAGGTAGAGGAAGCCGGTGGATTGCAGCAGCGCGCGCACCACGAGCTCGACGCCGTCCTGGTAGGTCGCATCCTGGGCGCCGGCCCGGTACACCTCGAGCAGGCCCGCTGCTTCCTCGGGGGTGACCGGCCGCCGATACGCGCGCGCGCCGAAGCTTGCGATGAACGAGCGCGCGCAGACTTCCGGCTGGGATGGCGTCTCGCAGCGTGCGATCAGAGGGAAGCTGCGGCGAGCCTCGGTCGCCAGCTTCTCGGCTGCAGCCGATAGCTGCATGGCGAGCACGGTGTCGACGCGCTGCGCCTCGTTCTCGGTGAAGCCGGCCTGCCTGGCGTCGGGCGCGAAGTCGCGGCCGAGGCGCACGTCGCCCCCGAGCAGCGCGCGCACCGAGCCGTCGTACTCCGCGTTGCTCAGCCGGCGCACGCGCGCCGGGATCAGCTGGCCGGGCCTGACCGAAAGGCTCGCGGCCGGTGGGCGCGCCCCTTCCGATGACCATCGGTCGCCGGCGCTGCGCGGCGGCTCCGACGCCTTCACGCCGCTGTCGGCTGCAAGCGGCTCACCCCGACCGACGACCGGCCGCTCGGCGGCGCTGCCGCGGATCAGGAGCAACCCTCCCGCCGCCACGATCAGCGCGGACACTGTGAAGCGACGGTACATCGCAGCGTTTGAGCCTACCTTGGCTTAGCAGCGCAGGCCCGTCGGACCCTCACCAAACTGACTTTCGCCGCGGTCCCGCACACTTGGCTCGATGCGCCAAGACAGTCACGCGTTGGGTTATGTCCTCAGTCTGGGTATCAACGCTTGCGGTTGGTGCGCGAACCACCCGGGGTCGCGCGCGGCGCCTGCAGCGTCCCGGCCACGTGCAGGTTCAGCGCGCCGTCCGCTCCGGTCGCCTTCTGCCAGTCGGGTTGCATGGCCAGGATCTCGAACAGCGCCTTCGTGCGGTCGGTCTTGTTCTTGTAGGTGTCGCTGAGCTTGAGCTCGAGCTGGACGTCCGGGCGGCTGCGCCGCAGCGGGTTCGCCAGGCGCAGCGAACCTTCGCCGTGGATCTTCAGATCCTTGCCGTCGGTCCCGAAGCGCACGATGTCGGCCGAGCCGTTCTGCGCCTTCATCGCCAAATCAAGTGTACCGGCGTCGACCTCTTCGAGCGTCATGCCGTTGCGCAGCCCGGGCATGCTGAGCTTGGCCTTGCCGTCGCCGATGCGCAGGCCCGCGATCTTGAGCTCGATGTCGCCGGTGGTCTTGGGCGTCTCTGCGGGCAGGCTGATGTTGACCTTGCCGCTCGCGCGACCCTTCATGGGCACGCCCAGGAACGAGCCCAGGCCGAGCTTCCCGACGTCGAGTGCATCGAGCTCGGCTTCGACGTGCTGCGTGTCGCCATCCTGTTCGACGGCCGCGTCGAGCTCTCCTTCGCCGACCTTCGCGCGCAGCTTGACCTTGGGCGAGCGCATCAAGAGCGACCACGCCGATACGCGCGCGCTGATCTCGTCGAAGTGCAGCGTGCTCGGTTCGGCGTCGGCTTCGGTCGTGCGGCGCTGGATCTCGACGTCCTTGAGCACCGCGCCGGTGAAGAACGAGGGCGAGAGCTCGCCGATCTCCACTTGCACCGTGTCCGACATGCCCTTGCCGCGCGCCTCGATCTTGCTGATCAGGAAGTCTCGCAGGCGATCGTACGGGAACGTGACGTACGCCGAGACCATGAACGCAAAGAGAAAGAAGCCCGTGTACAGCGCGCCGAGGCCCGCATACGCGCGTAGTTGTTGCTTGCTGAGCGTCGCTTCAGCCACCGCTCTCCTCCTCGGGCTTAGCCGCAGCCGCGGACAGTTTGTCGAAGGTCAGCACGCCCAGCTTGACGTTGAACTGATCGCCCGGCTGATAGTGATCGATCGATAGCTGGTCGATCGCGACCGGATGGCCGCTCTCGACGATGCTGGAGAGCAGGTTGATCAACGGCGTCAGGGCGACCTGCGGCAGCGCGACCGTCACGCTACGCCGCAAGAAGCGGCCGACGGTCTTCTCGGGTTGGTCGGTGACCTCTTGCAGCGTCAAGCCTTGCTTCTTGGCCTCGGACTCGAGGAACGAGCCGAGCGGCGGCGTCTTGTTCAAGTAGCGCTGCTCGGCATTCCGCCGCTCTTGTTGGATGCGCGCCAGCTTCGCGCGCTGGGTGTCGAGCTGCTCGACCACGTTGCGCAGCTCGCTGTTTTGGTCCTCGAGCGCGGCGTTGTCCATGATCAGCAGCACGGGCGGGAAGACCAGCAGCAGCGCCGCGAAGACGATGCCGAGCAAGCTCAGCATGCGCCGCTCGCGATCGTTGAGGTTCTCCCAGAACGTGCGCAGGCGCTCGAACAGCGGGTTATTCAACATTGTCCGAGCTCCGCGTGGTGGTCTTGCGTTTCTTGGCCCCGGTAGCGTCGCCGGGACACGAGAGCTTGGCCTCGAGCTGGTAGTTCAGCACTTCGGCGCTGCGGCCGGGCGAGGTCTTGCCGCGCTGGATCTCCTTGAAGCAGCCGTGCGCCTCGAGCTGCGAGACGATCACGTCGCGCTGCTCGATCGAGCCGAGCGAGCCTTGCAGCTCGACCTGGCCTTCCTTCTTTTCGTCGGCCAGATCGATGCGCATGCGGCGCATCTCGTGCGTGATGTCGGCCGGCACCGCGCCCGAGATCGCAGCCAGCGCGTCGTAGGCGTCGAAGCGGGGTAGGGGGTTATCGGACTGCGGGCTGCTGATCAGCGCCATCACCTTGGCGGGATCGGTCTCGGCCTTGCCGAACACGCGCTGCGTGGTCTCGCGGAGCTGCTTGCGCAGTGCGGCCTGTTCGCTGCTCAGCACCGACTGCCGCACCTTGAGTGAGAACACCGCGGTCACCAGCACGATCAACGCGCAGATCGCCACCAGGTTGAAGTGGCTGACCAGCTCGCTCTTGCCCCGCATGGCGACGAACTCGCCGAGGCGCAAGTTGATGCGCTTGCCCGAGCCGGTCACCCGGCCGGCCAGCGCCGCCGCGCGCGCGAACTCTGCCGGTGCTTCGCTGGTCGAGTCGGCGGGTCCGGGGAGCTGCAGCAGCTCGATCGGGACCCCGAGGTCGGTCGTAAGCTGCACGCTGAGCTCTGGCAGCGGGCCCTTGCCGGTCAGGTACAACACGTCGGGCTCATCGGCACCGGCCGCGCGATAGGCCGCCAGCGTCTGACGCAGCCCCTGCGCCAGCTCGGGTCCGCGGTGGGGCAGGCCCTCCGCGCCCACCGACAGCGTGCGCGCGAAGGCCGTGCGCCCGTGCTCCAGCGCGCAGACGTTGGTCTCGCGCTCGGCGAGCTCGATGATCACGCGCCGGCCCTGGGTCAGCTCGGGGCAGAGGGCGCGCAGTCCGTCCAGCGCAGCGGCGCCGACCGCGACCTCGCGCGGCTCGATCTGCGAGCCCTGGAACAGCGCCAGGTGATCGCGCACCCGGCTCTGCAGCGCCGCTGCAGCCAACAGCTGCAGCTGGCCGGAGTGCGTGGCGATCGGCTGGTAGTCGATGACCGCGTCGGCCACGTCGAAGGGCAACAGCGACTCGAGCTCGAACGGCAGCACCTCGGCCGCGCGCTTGGACGCCGCCATCGGCAGCTCGACCACGCGCAGCGAAGCCTGCTCGCCGTCCAGCGAAGACACGACCACCTCGGGTGGCTTACCCAGCGCGCGCAGCAGGCTGCCGAACGCGTCGTGCAGCTCGGTCGCGCGGTTCATGCTGTCCGGCGACTGCGTGTTGAGGGGGACCTTGACGTAGCGTTCGACCTCGGTACGTTTCCACGCGGTGCGCACCAGCGCGCCGCGTACCGCGGTCCGATCGATGTCGATGCCGAGAATGCGTGCCATGCGTTTGCCTCAATCGATCCGGTAGCGGTGAAAGATGCCGAGCGGGGTCATCTTGCCGGTGGTCAGCGTGGGCGGGGTCCAGTTCTCGTCGAAATTCACGACCGTGTTGACGCGCACCTGCGACTTGCCCACGCGGCCGGTCGCGACGATGGTGAAGATGCGCGCCGCGGTCACGAACGCGCCGCGCATCGCGGCCTTCTTGTCCTGCGGTACGACCACGGGCTGCCACATCAACAGCGGGCTGTTCTCGCCCAGCAGCGCCTTGACCATCGGGTACAGGTCGCGCGCCTGGCCCTTGCCCTCCACGAAGTTGATGAAGTCGTCGGCCTTCTCGAACAGCGCGATCGGCAACATGCTGCGCGCGGTCGTGAACAGCGACACGAACGCGTTGCGCTGGCCGGGGTCCTGACACAGCGGCTGGTTCGACACGAACGAGCAGACGCGTGCCCACAGCACCTCGGCGCGCGCCTCGTTCGGATTCACCGCGCCGGAGCCGTAGACAGTCACGCGCCGGCTCAGCGGATCGTCCGGATCGGGTTCGATGAAGGTGGCCCAGAAGTCGTCACCGAAGCCGCGGATCAGCCGTAGCTCTTCGAGCGAGTCGTAGGGCGCGTTCTTGACCTTGTACGGCTCCGGGAAGCGCGAGTAGATGTCGTCCTCGCTGCCTGCGCCGGTCACACGCGCCGCGCCCGGGTTGAACACGGTGCGCTGCTCGTCCTCGTCCCACCAGTCGATCACGTCCGAGACGATGTCCAGGCGGGTAGTCAGCTGGCCGTCGGGGTCGATGGTGGTGAACATCGGCTCGTACGGGCTGTCGGTCTGATAGCCGCCGAGCAGGGCGTACAGCTGCATGGCGATGCTGGTGCGCGCCTCGTCGCCGGAGAAGAACAGCGGCTTGTTCACGTTGATCATGCTGTTCTCCGAGACCGTCAAGACCTCGAAGCTGCCGCCGGTGTCCTTGATGCCCGCCATCTTGGAGAAGTCGATGCCGATCGACGCGCCCTGGGCCTTGGCGGTCTTGTAGTCGGCGAACGGCTTCAGGATGTCGTTGGCAAAGGTCCAGACGTTGATCTGCGGCGGGCCGTGGCCGAGCACCATGCTGTAGATCGGCGCGATGATCTTGCGGATCTCGGGCTCCTTGGCGATCAACAGCCGGGTCAGGTTGATGCCGCTGCGCGCGATGTACTCGGCCTTCAAGCGGTCGCGCTCGCTGACCGCCACCTGGAACGCGCTCGAGGTGTTCTGCATCATGTCGGCGACGAACACCGCGATCATCGCGATCACCGTCAGCACCATGATCAGCGCCACACCCTGCTCGCGGCGCGAAGGCTTGCGCCGCCGCCGTGAGCGGCCCTGCGCGCGCGGAACGCGCGCGGAGCTTGCGCAATCAAACCGAATGGGTTGTGGTGCGGGCGCGTTCATGGCCGGTACATCGTGAAGTTGAGGGCGTAGGTGTTGGGGAACCAGGTGCGCGTGCCAAACGTCTGATTCGGCCCGCGGCCGCTCAGGTTGGGTACGGTGACCTTGATCTTGGCCTGCAGCGGCAGGCGATTGGGCTGCGACGCGGCCTGGGTGGTGTCCCAGGTCGAGCTCCACTCGCCCGTGAGCGGGTCGAAGAACGAAAGCTCGAAGCCCGTGACGTCGCTGATCAGGATCTGGGTCTGTCCGCCCTTCTCGAGGTCCTCGTCGACCCGGCGCTGCTCGCGGCGCGCCAGCACGTCCTTGGAGTTGTTCTCGGGATCTTGCGTCACGAAGTACGACAGCTCGTTCTGATCCGACTCGTGTGCGTTGCGGTACAGCCGCCGGTGCGAGAACGAGGTGAAGTAGATCTTGCTGTTGCTGCCTTCGTCCTTCGCGATCAGGCCCGTCAGCATCGTGCGCAGGCCCTCGTTGATGTTGCGCTGCGCGGACGTGTAGGCGGTGGCCAGCTCCTGCGCCATGCGCTCGATGCCGTTGCGGATCTCGTGCTCACGATCGAGCTGCTTCTCGACCCGCTCCTTGTTGCGCGAGGTCTGCACGAAGCCGCTGTAGAGCAGGCCGGCGACGATCGCGAAGATCGACATAGCCACCATCACCTCCACCAACGACATGCCTTCTCGCCGCTTCATCATCTGCTCTTCGTCGTGCCGAACGCCCCAAAGTTCGTGCTGCCGCCAAACAATCCCGGTTGGGTCGAATTGTTCGAGCCCGTGATCTTGCCGGTGCCAGTACCTGTGCCCGGCAGCCCACTCTGGTTCTGCGCATTCGGATCCGTGCCATCCGGGGGCTTGATCGGCTGATCCGCCACCAGGTACTGCGTCACGTCGAACTTCTGCTCCGCGTCGCCTTCCTTCCACATCACCGTCACGGTGGCGCGCCGGATCTGACTCTCGAACGAGGGCTTCAGGATCGGATACACGTACTGCATCGCCATCGAAGCGATGGCATCCATGTCCGGCGCACCTTCGCCTTCGTCCTCCGAGCCGCCCATCGGGCCGCCGCCGAACTGACTCCCCATCCCGACCATCGCGCTGCCGCCGCCCAGCAGCTTCTTCGGGTCCTTGAGCAGCTCGGCCGGATCCAGCTTCTTCTTCTTGTCGCCCTTCTCGGAGCCGTCGATCGCGTCCTTGGCGCTCTTGCCGTCCGCCTTGGCCTCCTTGGACTTGTCGTCCTTGTCCTTGTCGTCCTTGTCCTTGTCGCCCTCGGCGTTGCCTTCGCCGCCTTCCTCTTGCTCGAACATCGCGTCCGGCATGGCCACCGGCTCGATCTCCCACTTGCAGGTGAAGCCCTCGATCTCCGATTCGGCGCAGCAGTTGTCTTCGCCCTCGTCGAACACCGCAGGAAAGCCTTCCTTCGCGATCTGTTCTTCGATCTCGCCCATCTTGCAGCGCACCAGCATCGAGGCCCAGCCGAGCTTGCGCGCGCGCGCCGCCATCCGCACCGAGCCGGCCTCCGACGAGAACACGGCACCGAGCGCGATCGCGAGGATGGCCATCGCGACCATCACCTCGAGCAGCGTGAAGCCACGCTTCTTCACTCGCGCACCTCCGAGACTTCCTCGCCCTCGAGCTCCTGCAGCAGCTCCTTCGGCTCGTACGCCTCCGCGTGCACCTTCACGCGTCCGGTCAGTGGGTGCAGCTCCACGGAGTACACGCCACCGCGGCCGTCGCCGAGCTGGATCACCGCGCGCTCGGTGCGCCCACCTGGAAAGAAGTGCACCGCACCTTCGCCGGAGCTCACGGGCTCCGGCTCGTGCGCCACGATCAGCCGGATGATCTGCACGCCGCGCCCGAGCGCCACGTTCTGGTAGCGCTTCAGCACCTCACCGTCGCTCGTGGTCAGCGCCGAGAAGGGCGAGGCCCCGACGGTCGGCTTGTCGGGCTGGCTGATGCGAGCCTGCGCCGCCGCCCAGGGATCCACCGCGTCGGCCAGCTTGCCACTCGAGTCGACGTTCTTCTTGTCCTTCTTGTCCCGCGCGCGCGTCACCATCACGCCGTTGTGCGCCTCCTCGATCGAGAAGGTCGAGCCAGGGACGTTGAAGTGCACGCGCACGGTCGTGCCCTGCGTGATCGCCCGGTTGTACGCGTAGCGGATCGCTGCTCCCAGCTTGCCGGCGGCGCCCTTGAGGTTGGTGCGCGTCAACGCACCCAGGCTGAACGAAACCCCGGAGACAGCGAGCGCGAGGATCACCGTCACCATGATGATCTCGATCAGCGTCATGCCCTCCTGGGTTCGTGTGCGTCGGCGTCGGCTCATGGCTCACTCGATATCGTCGTCCGTACCCATCTGGCCATCGGGGCCGCCGGAGCGCACTACCGCACCGTCCTCGTCACACTCGATGACGTACGCGTGGTCCCAGGCATCCGCGGTGCGGTTCTTCTTCGACATGATCTTGGCCTCGACCAGCTTGTCGACGGTCGGGCAATCGTCGTGCTCGGCGAGGTACATCTCGGCCGCGCTGGCGATCTTCTTCGCGTCCTGCTGCGTGGCCTTGACGCGCGCATCCTTGAGCCGCGGCAGAATTGCGAAGCTGGCAGCTGCGGTCACGAGCGCCATGATCACCATGACGATCATGATCTCGACCAGGGTCATGCCCTCACGGCGGCTATGCCTCCGCCTACGTCGCGCGGACCGGATATTGTGCGTGTCGTTCATCGGCTTCTCCAATCAACTAAAGAACGTGATCGTCTTCGAGAAACGAGCCGCTCGGCCCGGCCGAGATCGCCTCGGCGACGTCGTGAGCATTCTCCCCACAGCGCACGTAGAGCGGCCGCCCCCAACCATCCAGCGGCAGCTCGTTGAGGTAGTGAGCGCCCGACTTGGGCGGATGCAGCAGCTCGACCATCGAGTGCGGGCAGCGCCCGAGCTCGGCCACGAACGCAGCGACCGCGCGGCGCGCTTCGGAGATTGCCGCACGGGTGGTCCGAACGCGCGCGCGCTCGTCCGCCGCGCGGTAGGCCAGCACGAGGAAGGCAAAGGCCACCACCGAAGCCAACAGCGGCCACCAGCGCCGGCCGGAGAACAGGTCTCCGAGCCACACGCTCTCGCGCTCCCAGGGCAGGCGGATGTTCGACCCTTTGTAGCGGCGGCGGATCATTGGACGAACTCGTTGATTTGCATGAGAGGCATCAAGATCGACATGACGATGCTGCCGGTGATCGTTCCCATGAACGCAATCATCACAGGCTCCATCAGCGATGTCAGCGCCTGCAGGCGCACCGACACCTGACTGTCGTATGCCGTCGCCACGTGGGTCAGCATGGCCTCCAGCTCACCGGAACGCTCGCCGATGGCGATCATGTGGGTCACGATCGGGGGGAAGCGGCCGCTGCGCTTGAGCGGGGCGGCGATGCTCTCACCCTCGCGGATCGAGGCGCGCGCCTCCTCCACCACCCGCATCAATTCGGTATTGCCGAGCACGTTTCGCGCGATGTCCAGCGCGGTCAGCAGCGAGACACCGCTCGAGAGCAGCGTGGAGAGCGTGCGCGCGAAGCGGGCGACCGCGATCATCAGCGTCAATTTGCCGACGATCGGCACGCGCAGGATGTTGACGTCCCAGAACGCTCGGCCCTTGGTGCTGCCGAGCCAGCGCCGGAAGCCGTAGACCAGCAACGCCGTACCCGGGATCAAGAGCCACCAGTAGTCCACGAACATGTGGCTGATGAAGATCAAGAGGCGTGTGTTCCAGGGTAGGGCCTGGTTGAAGTCCGCGAAGATCGCCGAGACCTTGGGCACCACCACGACCATCATCAAGGTCACGACGCCCAGGCCGAACAGGGCCATGAACGCGGGGTAGAACAGCGCACCCGCCACCTTGCTCTTCAGCTGCGCCTGCGAATCCAGGTGGTCGGCAAGCCGCGCCAGCACCAGGTCCAGCGTGCCGCTGGCCTCGCCCGCGGCGACCATGTTGACGAACAGCGGCTCGAACAGCTTGGGGTGCGCGCGCAGCGCGTCAGCCAGGCTCGTGCCTTCGTTGACCTTGTCGCGCGTCTGCGTGAGCGCGGTCTGCAGGCGCGGGTTCTCGACCTGCTCGATCAGCGCGGACAGCGCCTCGACCAGCGGTACGCCCGAGTGCAAGAGCGTCGCGAGCTGGCGGGTCAGGAGCGCCAGGTCCTGCGAGCTCACGCGATCGAAGAAGCGGCCGAAGTCGATCTCGCGCGCCGAGCGCTTGCTGGCCGCGGCTTCTTCTTCGATGGCCGTGGCGAGGATGCCTTCCTTGCGCAGCAAGGAGCGCACGACCTTGGCGTTGTCCGCGTCGCGCACGCCCTTCTGGTTGCGCCCAGCTTTGTCGATGCCTTGCCAGCGATAGACGGCCACGGGTTACTCCAGATCGCCGGCTTGGGTCATGGCCAGCACCTCTTCGACGCTGGTCTTGCCCGCCAGCACCTGACGCGTGCCGTCGACGCGCAGCGTGATCATGCCGCGCTCGGTGGCCGTGCGCGTGATGCTCTTGCTGTCGCTGTTGTTCAGGATGTCGCGGCGGATCGGCTCGTCCACCACCAGCAGCTCGTAGATGCCGACGCGGCCGCGGTAGCCCGTGCCGGCGCACTGCTCGCAGCCCGCCGGCTTGTAGAACACGGGCCGCGGCGGCTTCTTGCCGGCCGCGGCGGGGGCTTCGATCAGCGCAGCCGTCAGCGGCGGGCGCACCAGCGTGGGCTCGTCCAGCTCGATCTCCTCGTCGCCTGCGCCGGGCTTGGGCGGCGGCACGGAGCCGGGCGGGCGCAGGCCAGGCACGATCGGCAGCGGTGGCCCGTACGCCTTCGCGTCGAGCTCGAGCGAGCGCAGATCCTGATCCGACGGGATGTACGGCTGCCGGCACTCGCCGCACAGCCGGCGCACCAGGCGCTGGGCCAATACCGCGAGCAACGAAGACGCGATCAAGAACGGCTGCACGCCCATCTCGGTCATGCGCGCTATGGCGCCGGCAGCGTCGTTGGTGTGCAGCGTCGAGAACACCAGGTGACCGGTGAGCGAAGCGTGAATGGCGATCTCTGCGGTCTCGTGGTCGCGGATCTCGCCGACCATGATCACGTCGGGATCCTGGCGCAAGAACGAGCGCAGGCCGGCGGCGAAGGTCAGGCCGATCTTGGGCTGCACGGGCATCTGCGAGACGCCGCGCAGCTCGTACTCGACCGGATCCTCGACCGTCATGATGTTGAGCTCGGGCGAGTTGATCTTGTTCAAGCACGCGTAGAGCGTGGTGGTCTTGCCGGCACCGGTCGGGCCGGTGACCAACATGATGCCGTTGGGGCGCGTGATCAGGTCCTCGATCACCGCCATCTGGTCGCGGTTGAAGCCGAGCGCCGGCAGGTCCAACAACGCCTGCTCCTTGTCGAGCAGACGCAGCACGATGCGCTCGCCGCGCGCGGTCGGGATGGTCGAGACGCGCACGTCGACCAGCTTGCCCTTGATCTTCTTGGTGATGCGGCCGTCTTGCGGCAAGCGCTTCTCGGCGATGTTCAGGTTCGCCTCGATCTTCACGCGTGCGACGATCGACGACAGGAACGCCTTGGGTGCGCTCTTGACCTTGTACAGCGTGCCGTCGATGCGGTACCGGACGACCACCTCGTTGTCGTGCGGCTCGATGTGGATGTCCGACGCGCGGTCGCGCACCGCTTCGTAGAACAGGTTGTTGACCCAGCGGATGACCGGCGCTTCGTCGGTCATGTCGATCAGGTCTTGCAGCTCGTCGACCTCCTGGTCGGTGTCCGACTCGGCGAGCGCGTTCTCGTCCTTGCGTTCGTAGACGCGGTTGATCGCGGCCTCGATCACCTCACCCGACGCCACCACCGGCTCGCAGCGCTTGCCGGTCAGGGCGCGCAGGTCATCGAGTGGCGAGAGATCGAGCGGGTTGGCCACGGCCACGCGGATCGCGTCCGCGGCGATGGCCAGCGGCAAGAGCTCGTGCTGCCGCGCGAAATTGATCGGCACCAGCTCGACCAGCTCGGCAGGGATCTCGTCGACCGAGATCTTGCTGATCACCGGCAGCCCGAGGTCGCGCGCCAGCGCTTCGACGTAGGCCGACTCGGCCAGGATGTTCGTGCCCGTGAGCACGTCTTTGAGCTTGCTACCGCGCTCGGCAACGATCGACAGCGCTTGCTCCAGCCGCTCCGGGCTGAGCGCTCCCTGACGAACCAAGATCTCTCCGACGTAGCGTTCTTCCATGGATATCGCGTCGACTATTCATTCCCGGCCGCGGGCGGTGCGGCGGGTGGGATGGTGCCTGCAGCTGGGGGCGGCGGGGGAGGTGGCGGCGCGTTGCTCGCTGCGTTCGTGGGAGGTGCCGGTGCGGCGATCTGGCCGGGCATCGGCGCTTCGCCGGGCGGGGGCGGGATCACCGCCGAGCCCGGATTGGCCGCTGCCGGTTCGAGGTCGCCGTTGACGCCGCGCAGCGCCGGCGCGATGCCGATCGGCGGCTTGGGATCGTGGCCGGGCTCGGTCTTCACCGCGTCCTCGGCGGCTTGCTTGCGCTCGGCGTCGAGCGACGCGATCTCCTTGAACATCTCGCCCAGCAGGCCGCGCGTGCGCGAGTAGTCGACCGGCGCTTCGTACTCGCCTTCGCTGAACACGAAGTAGCGATCCACGAACTCCTGACGCTCGCGCATCTTGCGCTCGTAGATCGAGGTCAGATCGGCGGGCGAGCGGATCACGTAGGGAGTCAAGAACAGGAGCAGGTTCTTCTTGACCTTGGACTTCTCGGTGGAGCGGAACAGCGCGCCGATCAGCGGCATGTCGCCGAGGATGGGAACCTTGGACGCGCTGGTGGTCATCTGATCGCGCATCAAGCCGCCGATCACCACCGTGTGCTGATCGCGCACGACCACCTCGGTCTTGGCCTTGGTGCGGCTGATCGAGCGCACGCCCAGGTTACCGGTCTGTTCGGGCGGGCCAGCGCTGGAGATCTCTTCGGCGATCTCCAACCGGATCTCGTTCGCCTCGTTCAAGTGCGGCGTGATGGTGACCGTGGTGCCGACGTCCTGACGCGGCACGGTGCCGCCGAAAGCCCCGAGGCCGCCGAGGCCGCCGAGCAGTGCCGCCGGATTCTGCTGACCGCCGGCCAAGCCGCCCGCTCCGAGCAAGCCGCCGAGCGCACCCAGGTTGCTGCCGACGCCGCCGACCGCCGAGGTCTGCAGGGGCACGTTCTCGCCGACGCTGATCTCGGCCTCGACGTTGTCGCTGGCGATCAAGTGCGGCGTCGAGAGCACGTTGGCTTCGCCCGAGGCGGCCATCGCGTGCAGCGCCACACCGAACGCCGGGATCGACAAGCCGATCGCAGTCTCGGAGATGTTGGGACCTTGCACGCCGACCGCCAAGCCGGTCAGGAACTCGCCGCTGGTGGCTGCACCGATCAGACCACCCACCGTCTTGCCGGCGTTGAAGCCGAGCACCGAGACGGCGTTGTCGGTCGGCGAATTCGGGATGCCGCCGTGGTAAGCCACGCCCCAGCTGCTGGAGCGGTTGACCGTCAGGTCCATGATCACGGCCTCGATGAACACCTGCTTGCGCTCCGAATCGAGCAGGTTGATCACGCTGCGCAGGGCCGCGAAGTCGTGCGCCGAGGACGTCACGACCAGCGCGTTGCTGGCCTTGTGCGCGGTGATGGCGACCTTGCCCTCGAACACGCTGCCCGAGTCCTTCTTGTCGCCGCCTTTGCCGACCAGGTTGGTCAGCGTGTTGGCGACTTCCTCGGCCGAGCTGTGTTGCAGGTGGTGGACGTGAATCTTGCCTTCGCCCTCCATCGAGCCGTCGAGCTGCTTGAGCATCTCGAGGATGCGCAGGTAGGCCGCCTCGGTGGCCACGATGATCAGCGAGTTGGTGCGTTCGTCGGCCAGGACCTTGGTCAGCCGCGCGTCGCTGCCGCCGATCGTCGCCGTGCCGGGCGCGGGTTTCTTCGCGTCCTTGGCCTTGGGATCTTTGCCGACGTCGAACAGATCGCTCAGGCGCTGCGCCAGGTCGGTGGCGGTCGCGTGGTGCACCGGCTCGACCCAGATCTGCTCGCCGGTGCGGGTCACGTCGACCACATCCAGGATGCGGAGCATGCGCCGGATGTTCGTGCCCGTATCCGTCATGATCAGCATGTTGGTCGGTGCGTAGGCGGTCAGGCTGCCGTCGCCGGACTTGAAGCGCTCGAGCAGCTGCGAGGCGTCCTCGGCCGCGATGTTCTTCACCGCTTGCAACCGCGTCACGTAGCGATCGCCGGTGGGCACCGCCTCGTCGCCGGTGAACAGCGGCACGGCGCGGCCTTCGACGCGGCCCGACTCGACGATCTTGAAGTAACGGCCAGACGGAACCAGCGCCATGCCGTTGAGCTCGAGGATCGACAGGAACGCCTGGTACGCCTCGGCCGCGGTGACCTTGGTCGGCGCGTACACGGTGGCTTTGATGCTGCGCGCCTTGCTCGGCAGGATGAAGCTGCGCCCGGTGATCTGGGACATCAGCCGCACCAGCTCGGGCAGATCGGCGTCTTCCAGGTTGAACGTGACGCGCGCGTTCGGCGACACCGACTTGTACTCGATGCCGGTCTCGAACGGCTTGATGTTGTTCGCCGGCAAGCCGTCGGGCTCTGCGCCCGTCGCCGGGATTGTGCCCTCGTCCGGCATCGCGCCTTCGGCCGGGGGGGCGACGAACGTCGGCTTACCCGTGCGCGGAGGCGTCACGCCGCGGCGCGCGCGCACGGTCGGGACCTTCGGCTTGATGCCGTTGTCGGGGATGGGCTCGGCACCCGGTGGGGCCGGTGGCGGCGGCGGGGTCGGGGTGGCTGGTTGCGGAAGCGGCGGCGGGACCGGCTGGGGCGTTTGCTGAGCGAACGCGTGACCCAGGCTGATCGAACCGAGCACCACGCTGACAGCCGTCGCGCGTGACACAGCACGCGACGTTCCACGCAGCGCACGAGAAAAGGTAGCTAAAGCTCCGCCTGTCATGCCTCACTCATGTCAATTAGCGATTTGATATTCCATCGTGACGGCTGCCCCCCGGCGAACCACCGCGACCGAAAGATTGTTCGCGCTGCGCAGCTTCGCATAGGCCTCGAGCGCCGAGTCGGGACTCGACATGTCGAAGCCGTTGATCGTGCGCAGCATGTCGCCGTTCTGAATACCGAGCTTGCCGAGCAGCGAGCTGCGCCGGATGCCGTACAGCTTCACGCCGACCACGCGGCCGTTCTCTTCGTGCGGCACCACGCGTGCCGAGCGCATCAGCTCCGCCTGGTTCGACAGCAGCTTGTCCACCAGGCTGCGCTGCACCTGGTACTTGGTGTCGCTCTGCTGGCGAATGCCGCGATCGAGCTCGTCGTTGCCCTGCTCCTTGGGCTCGGCGGGCTTGGCTGCCGCTGGCGGCGGCGCGGGCGCGTTGGGCGGCTTGAACATGGTCAGCGAGCACAGCGAGCCGTTGGTCTGCTTGAGGAACACCGCCTCGGGGTAGACCGAGTCGACTTCCTTGCCGTCGATCGAGTTGCCGATCCGGTAGAGCAGCGGTGAGCCCGAGCCGGTGGACAGGCTGGCGAACGACCACTCGGGCTCGCGCGTCGAGTAGATCGCCGCGACCAGCCGCACCTGGCCCTCGCACGCTGGCGGCATCTGACCGTCGGCGAGCGTCTGCGTTGTGGCGGTGTCGACTGTCGGCAGCGTGGTCTCGGGGCCGAGCTTGGGCGGCCACAGCGGACCGGTCGACGGATCGAACATGTTGCGCGCCAGGATCAGGGTCTTGTCCGGCGGCAGCTCGCCCTTGGCCGGCGTGTCATTCGCCGCGGCGGCGGGCTTGCTCCCCATGGCGCGGGCGGGCATCCAGGTCGCTGCGACCAGTTGGGTCGTGCCTTGCGCGAGGAAGAACGCGCAGCAGGCCAGCGTGACCAGCACTACCAGCACGCGCACGCGCTTGGGCGAGAACTCCAGCTGCACCGAGGGACCTCCTGGGGGCTGCTAAGCAAGCCATGTGCCGGGTCCAACCGCTGAATTTCGCAGCGTATTCCCGGGGTTCTCGGGGGGCTCGTCGGCCGGGTTGCGACAAGCTGGCAACGCTCCGCTCCCGGGGGCCGACTGCACTGACAAAATGTCAGTGCGACTTCGTGCCACCAGCGCTCGTCAGCCCGTCGTCCTCTTCGCCCTCGGCCGCCAGCTTGCGGTAGATGGTGCGGGTCGCGATGCCCAGCAGCTGGGCCGCGATGCGCTTGTCGCCGCCGGTATGTTCCAGGGTGGCGCGGATCACCCGGCGCTCGATTTCCTCGAGCGGGGTGCCGAGCGCGAAGCTCAGGCTGCCGCCGCGAGCTTCAGCCTGGGCGATCGGCGCCGGCAGGCTGTCGAGGTCGATGCTGGTCGAGCGCCCCAGCACGACGGCGCGCTCGATCACGTTCTCCAGCTCGCGCACGTTGCCGGGCCAGGCGTAGGCGGTCAGGCGTTCCAGCGCGGCGCGCGTCACGTTCATCGTGGGCTTGCCGTTCTTCTTGCAGTAGATGGCCACGAAGTGGTCCACCAGCAGCGGGATGTCGTCGTTGCGGTCGGCGAGGGTGGGGCAGGTGATGGCGATCACGTTCAGACGGTAGAACAGATCCTCGCGGAACCGGCCCGCCTCGACCTCGCTCTTCAAGTCGCGGTTGGTGGCCGCGATCAGGCGGAAGTCGGCCTTGTGCGTCTTGCCGCCCAGAGGCTCGTATTCGCCTTCCTGCAGCACGCGCAGCAGCTTCACCTGCACGGCGGCGGTCAGCTCGCCGATCTCGTCGAGGAACAAGCTGCCGCCCGAGGCCTGGCCGATCTTGCCGATGCGGCGCTGCACCGCGCCCGTGAACGCGCCCTTCTCGTGACCGAACAGCTCTCCTTCGACGATCGTCTCCGGCAACGCGGCGAGGTTTACCGCGACGAACGGACCCTCGCGGCCGCTGTGCTGGTGGATGTAGCGAGCCAGCAGCTCCTTGCCCGTGCCGCTTTGGCCCAGCACCAGCACGTTCGCGGTCGATGGCGCGGCCTGCGCGGCGATCTCGAGCGCGCGGCGCAGCGCCGGTGACGTGCCGACGATCTGTCGGTTGCGCAGCGCCGACAGCTCGTTCTTGAGCGTGCGGTTCTCGGCCAGCAGCGCGTGGCGCTCGGCGGCCTTGCGCACCGACTTCACGATGTCCATGCGCTTGAGCGGCTTCTCGACGAAGTCGTACGCGCCCTCGCGCATCGCCTCCACGGCCGTCTCGACGGTGCCGTAGGCGGTCATGACCACCACCTCGGCATCCGGTGCCACCGTGTGCAGCGCCTTGATCAGATCGAGCCCGCTCATGCCGGGCAGCATCAAGTCGGTCAGCACCACGTCCACGCGCTGCTTGCGACACAGCTCCAGGCCGACCCGGGCGTCCTCGGCGAGCAACGTGCGGAAGCCCTCGCGCTGAAAAATGCGCTCGAGCGAGGTCAGGTTCGAGCGTTCGTCCTCGACGATCAGCACTGTCGGCGTGGGGCCGACCGGCTGCTCCTCTGTCGCTTCCATGATGTCAGTCTGTCACGCTGCGACATTGTGTCAACCAAGCGGGTAAATTTGGCAGGGCCCTCGAGTGGGAAAACTCGATGATTTCGAGCTTCGTTTTGATGCGTAAGTTGCTGGATTTGTTCGGCTGGTCGACGGGGCTGCGGCCTGGCGGACTCGCATCGTGCTCGTGCTCGACTTGCGACGCTGCTACGAGCAGGAGCACGAGTACGAGCACGAGTAGGCACCGGTCAGTTCGCTGACACCCTGACCACCTGGCTTCCGCGCAGCACGACCCGCTCGCAGGTCCTGGCGCAGACGTAGGTCATCACCTCGACCCGCAAAATCGCCGTGCCCTCGCTCCTGGCCCTGACCGGCACCTCGAAGCGCAGCCGATCCGGTGGCAGCACCTTGGCGTCCGGCCGTGCGAGCCTGCCGCGCACCACCTCCAGCGCATCGCCCTCCACGCTGGGCGTCACCAACAACGGTGCGTCACTGCCCGCAGGCAACAGCACGATCACCTCGACCATGGCGTGCGAGCCGGCTCGCAGGTTCTGCTGCGGCGCGAGCTCGATCCGCACCGGTCCACTTTGTGCCCGCGCGGCCGCAGCTACCAGCAGCAGTGCGCAGGTCAATACGCGTACGGGATGGTCTCGCACGTGTTCCTCGTGCCGAACCAGCGCATCAGCTTGGGTTCGACCTTGCCGTCGTCGGTGTACTCGATCAGCGCGTACGTGAGCCCGCTGTCCTGCCCGAGGTACTGCAGGTCGAGGTGGATCATCTTGATCCATGTGCCCGTGTTCATCATCAGCTGCTGGGTGGGCAGCACCCTGAAGCGCGGCGAGTGGCTGTGGCCGACGATCAGCGTGTTGACGCCGCGCAGGCGGCGCAGGTGGCGCTCGGCCGCGTTGTCGTAGCCGCTCATCGCGAAGACTTCTTCGCGCAGGATCATCGGGATGCTGGCCAGGCGCTTGCGCCAGGCGCGCAGGGTGAAGATGCGGCGCCGCAACAGGTGAACCAGCGAGCGCAGCATGAAGCGCAGTCCGAAGCGCGGGTCGAAGAACAGCGAGCCAAGCAAGAACAAGCGCAGCGGCAGCACGCGATCGACGCTGTTGCGGAACTCCTTGATCGGGTTCATCACCTCCAGGATCCACAGGCTGCCGTATGGCAGATCCAGCACCAGCGTGCCGTCGCGACGCTTGCGGAACGGCTTCGAGTACGAGATGCGGTGGATGCGCTCGAGCTGGTGGCCGTGCCTGATCTGAATGCCTTCAGGCAGGTAATACGTGTCGGTGTTGGTGATGAAGCGGACGCGGTCGCTCAGCTCACCGGGCGCGACGTAGCGACTGAACAGCGCCTGGGGTTCCACGAAGAGCATGTCGAGGTCGTGGTTGCCCGGCAGGTACACGCAGCGCCGGTGCGCGCGGCCGAGAAAGCGCCGCAGCGCGAGCACGAACTTGGGGTGACCTTCCAGGCACAGTCGCAGCTTCTCGGTCGCGATCTCGGGCGTGATCTCGGTCGGCCACTCGCCGTCCACTTGGACCTTCAAAAGGTCGAAGATGTCTCCATTCAAGATGAGCTCAATCTCACTTTGGTCGCCGGCCAGGGCGTCGTAGTGCGCGAGCAATTCCGCAAAGCGGTCGTCCTCGTAGAAGTCTTCGTACGGGTTGCGCTTCCCCTTCTCGACGCCGGTACCTAGATGTAGGTCGCTCACGACGATGCGCAGGAGCTTCATCTTGCCTCAGATCAGTGGATGCGCTTAACTAGAACGGCGTCGCGGGATGTCGCCAAAGCCATAGCTTCCATCGGATTCGAGTGGTCAGGAGCGCGTGTTTGCTCTCTGCGATCACAATGGGTTGATCGTGAGCGCTCATAGTACGAATCCGTGTTCCCGATTACCACGCTGGCTCGTCGCGACACTGCTCTGTTGGGCGAGCGCCTGCAGTCAGGGCGGCGCCTACACGCCCCCCGATCCGCCGAGTCGCAAGGATGCGGGCGTGACCGACGCGGGTCCGAGCGCGCGGCCGAGCTTTCCGAGCACCGGCATCGACGCCAGCAAGCTGACGCTGACGGGCCTCGAACCAGCCAGCGGTCCGTTCTCCGGCGGCACGCTCAGCGTGCTGCGCGGCAGCGGCTTCACCGATGACGTGATCGTGTTCATCGGCGGCAACATGGTCCAGCCGAGCAACACGCAGGTGCAGAGCCGCAATCGCGTGAGCGTGATCATCCCCGCGGGCGAGGTCGGCGTCGCAGACGTGACCGTGAAGCGCGGTGACGACGAAGCCACGCTCGAAGGCGCGTTCACCTACAACGCGCTCGAGCTCACGCCGGGTCAGGGTTCGAGCTCCGGCGGCACGTTGGTCGAGCTGACCATTGGGAGTGGGGGCGGTGCGACGTTCGACGAGGACGTGGTCATCGAATTCGACGGCGAGGCCTGCACCGATCTCAAGCAACTCGCGCCCGCCAAGGTCCGCTGCAAGACGCCGCGGCATGCAGTCGGCCGCGTCGACGTGGTCGCGCGCTGGCCGGGCGAAAGCACGCGGCCGGAGCTCAAGGCCACTTCGGCGTACGAGTACCTCGAGACCCTCGACGCCGAGACCGGTGGCCTGTCGGGCGATCGGATCAAGGGCACGCTGAACGTCGCGGTCATGAACGACATGGGCTTCGTGATCCCGAAGGCGCTGGTCGTGGTCGGCAACGACCTCGACACTCCGTACCGCGGCGTCACGGATGATCGCGGCTCGATCGTGTTCTCGGGTGACGACCTCGTCGGTCCGGTCACGGTGCACGCCAGCGCGCGCTGCTACCAGAAGGGCTCGATCGTCAGCTTCGACGCCACCAACGCCACCGTCGTGTTGTCGCCGGCGTTCGACCTGTCGTGTCAGGCCAGCGGCGAAGGTCCGGCGCGGCGCGGTGCGCTCGGCTCGATGATCTCGGGCCAGCTGATCTTCCCCGGCGTCGACGAGTTCGGCGTCAACGACTGGAGCATCGTGCCCAAGCCGCGCGCCCAGGAAGTGCGCGTCGCGTACGTGTTCACCAGCCGGGCCAGCGCCGACACGCGCAACCCCGCGCCCGATCCGATGGGTACCACCGCGCGCCTCACCGAAGCCACGGCCGAGATGGGCATGCGAGGCTTCAAGTACCGCATCTTCGCGCGGCCCGCCGGGCTCGCGGTCTACGCCCTGTGTGGCATCGAGCGCACCGACAACGGCCAGTTCACCCCGTACGTGATGGGTTTGGCCCGCGACGTGGTCACCGCGCCCGGCGAGGAGAACGAAGACGTCGACGTGAACATGGACATCCCGCTCGACCGCGAGCTGTCGGTGCAGCTGGCCGATTACCCGCAGCCGACGGCTGCAGGGCCGAGCGAGTTTCGCGTGCGCGCGCACGTGGACCTGGGCGGCGAGGGCGTGATCGTGCGCGAGGTCGGCACGCGTTCGTTCGACGTGGTGCGCCGGCGCGTGGGCTCGGATGCCTTCCGCTTCTACGGCCAGCCGCCGTTCACGCGCCTGCTGGCAGACGCGAGCTACGAGGTGATCGCCGGCTACTACACGCCCGACGTGGACGTGCCGCTGACGACGCAGCGCCGCACCGGCGTGAAGCAGGACACCACGCGGCTCGAGATCGGCAACTTCCTGGGCATTCCGCGCGCGGTGGCGCCGCCGACCGGTGGCATGCTGCCGGACGATCGCAAGTTGAAGTTCTCGCTCGACGGCGAGCCCGCCGACCTGATCATCGTCGACATCGCGGACGGCACCGGTTTCCCGGTCTGGTCCGAGATCCTGCCGGGC
The DNA here is from genome assembly GCA_035274465.1 of Polyangiales bacterium. Lineage (GTDB taxonomy): Bacteria > Myxococcota_A > Polyangia > Polyangiales > JAFGIB01 > JADGRF01. The sequence goes on along the minus strand of DATEOF010000288.1, from coordinate 16,882 downwards.
GACGCGCGGGAGGTGCCCGTGCCGGACTTCTCGAAGCTGGAAGGCCAATCAGACCTGGCGCCGGGCTTCATCACGTGGACCATCACGGCGGTGAAGATCGACGAGTTCGAGTACAACAGGTTCCGCTATGCGCAGCTCTCGTCGCGCTACTTCACGCATACGGCTATCAACGTGCTGACTGCGCGCCGTTGAGGGCTGCGTCTGGTGATGGTGGTGACAAGGCCGGATTTTCAAGCTACCCGTGATCGGATGCGCGTCTGGGTAGTCGCATTCGGACTGGGATGTGTAATGGCATGTAACCCGCAGCCGCGGCAGATCGAGCTGCCGCCGCTGCCGGATGCCGGCCCCGAGCGCGAGGTGCCGGTCCAGGTCTGCAAGGCGGATCAGAAGAGCCGCTGCGTCGGCAACATCCACTACCGCTGCCTGGCGTCCGAAGAGTTCCTGGAGTCCATCCCGGACAATTGCACCGCCAAGGGCATGTTGTGCGACGTCGAGCGCGGTTGCATCACCTGCTCGCCGGGCGACAAGCGCTGCAAGACTTGCTCCGACGACGAGGAGAACTGCAACGAAGACGTGGTGCAGGCCTGCAACGGCGACGGCACGGGCTGGGAGGACGTCGAGCAGTGCGATCTCGAGAACGCGGGCGAGATCTGCTCGCAGGCGCGCTGCGAGAAGGCCTGCAAGGTCGCCGAGGAGCTGCGCGGCTACGTCGGCTGCGAGTTCTATGCGGCCGATCTCGACAACGCCGCCCTGAGCGACATGAACAACGCCTCGGCGCAGCAGTACGCGGTGGCGGTCGCCAACCCGAACCGGGTGCCCGTGGAAGTGACCGCCGAGCTGAACGACGCGCCCTATCAGAGCCGCCTGGCGGTGCGCGTGATCGAGCGCAAGCGCGTGGCGCCCGGTGATCTGGAGGTGTTCAAGTTGCCGCGGCGCGAGGTCGACGGTTCGAGCGCCACCGGGTTGAACGACGGCACGCACACGGCGGTCACCTCCAACGCGTACCGCATCACGTCGCTCTTGCCGATCACGGCCTATCAGTTCAACCCGCTCGAGAACGTCAACGTGTTCTCGAACGACGCCTCGCTCCTGTATCCGGTCTCGGCGATCGGCTCGAGGTACACGGTGGTCGCGTGGCCGCAGACCATCGGCGACTCCGACAACCCGGAGCAAGACTTCGACAGCACCTCCAGCAACGACGACCTGCGCGCGTTCCTGACCATCCTCGGCACGCAGGAGGGCACCAAGGTCGACATCGATCTCGGCAGCGAAGTCGTGCGCGTGGTGGGCGCGGGCCCCGTGCCGCCGTCGGGCCCCGGTGCGCGCTTCAGCGTGGACATCGGGCCGTTCGACGTGATCAACCTCGAGACGCAGGGCTTCAACGCGGACTTCACGGGCACGCGCCTCGAAGCCAACCACCCGGTCTCGGTGTTCGTCGGCAGCGAGGCCTCGGATGCGCCGAAGTTCGGCACCTACGCCAAGCGCCAGTGCTGCGCCGATCACCTCGAAGAGCAGCTGCTGCCGGACAGCAGCGCGGGCAACGAATACATCGTCGCGCGCATGCCGCAACGCACCAAGGCGTTGAACGCCGCGGCCCCCAAGGGCATGTCGCTCGGGGTCGCAGACAAGGACGAGCCCGAGTGGATCCGCGTGGTCGCGACGTCGGGTCGCACGCGCGTACGCACCACGCTCGCACCACCCGACGACGACTTCACGCTGTCCGATCGCGGCGAACGGTTGCTGACTGCGACCAAGGACGTGATGATCCGCTCCGAGGGTCCGATCCAGGTGCTGCATGTCCTGGGTAGTCAGGGTGTGACCGGCATCCCGCGGCAGTACCCGGGCGGCGATCCTTCGATCATCGCGGAGCCTCCGGTGCGGCAGTTCCGGCGCGACTACATCTTCCTCACGCCGGACAAGTACATCTTCGACTTCGTGAACATCATCGCGCCGCGCGAGGCGCGCATCCGCTTCGACGGCGGCGACCTGCCGGATGGCTGCGTGACCTCGTCCATCCCGGGCTTCGAGGACCCCAACGCGATGAAGGGCGCGACCACCACCCCGCAGTCCGACGCGGGCACCTCGCAGGCGGAGATCGCCTGGGTCGTCCACCGCTGCCAGCTGGCATTTCCTGAAATCCGCCCCGGCATGATTCCAACCATCCTGCCCGGCGTGCAGCACGACGGGGTGCACACGGTGGTCTCGGACCGCGAAGTGGCCATCATCGTTTACGGTTTCGACCGCTTCGTAAGCTATGCGTACGTCGGCGGCCTGGATTTCGATGTCCTAAATTAGTTACAGCTAATGTTGACTATTCGATAGTGTCTACACACTATGTCGGAAGCCCACTAGGTTCAGTAAAACAGCAAACATCCACTTTGAACGTTACGAATCCCTGGTGTAGGCTATACAGATGGGCGGTAGCAGGGAGTTCTCGGGGATGCGGAGACGGTTGTACTGGTGGACGGCAGTTCTCGTAGTTGCGATCGGATTCGGATGTTCAGGCAGCGGGGCTGATTCGGGGGATTCCGGCTCGCCGATGTTCGACGGGGCGGTCGACAACTCGGACGTCGACGTCAGGACCGACACCGACGGCGACGGGGTCAGCGACCTGGTCGAGCGGGCGGTCGGCGATCGCGACAGCGACGGCGACGGCATCCCGGACTACCAGGATCCCGACGACGACGGCGACGGCATCCCGACCAAAGACGAGGGCATGCTGGACAGCGACAACGACGGCGCCTCGAACTACATCGACGCCGACGACGACGGCGATGGAGTCTCCACCAAGGACGAGCTTGCAGCTGCTGGCGGCAGCACGACCAAGGACAAGGATGGCGACGGCGTCCCTGACTACCTCGACAACGACGCCCTGGTCGAGCAAGACGCGGGCACGGTCAAGGAGTGCGCGCAGACGAGCGCCGCGGCGGACTTGCGCAAGAAGCCCGTCGACATCGTGTTCGTGATCGACAACTCCAGCTCGATGTCGGCCGAAGCCAAGGCGGTCGGCGACAGCATCAACGCCGACTTCGCCAAGGTGATCGGCGCCAGCGGTATCGACTACCGCGTGATCATGCTGGCGGACTTCGGTCACTACAACTCGCCGACCACCGACGCGCACAGCATCTGCGTCAGCGGTGAGTTGAACCCGGGCCAGACCTGCCCGACCAGCAACATGGATGCGGTCTACGGCAAGGCGCCGGTGAACTCGGCGCGCTACTTCCACTACGACGCGGACGGCGCGCCGCACGACAAGAACAAGTCGGTCGGCAGCTTGAACTCGATGTGCCGAGCGCTCGAGTGGTACAACAAGGCCGATGGCTTCGGCCTCGCGCCCAACGGCTGGAGCAAGTGGTTGCGCAAGGACGCCAGCAAGGTGTTCGTCGAGATCACGGACGACCACGCCAAGTGCAACCTGACGCTCGGCAGCACGAACTTCAGCGTCGACGACTCGATGGGCGATCCGGCGGACACCGCGAAGAAGTTCGACAGCGCGCTGCGCGGCCTGAGCAGCGAGATGTTCGGCAGCGAGACCGCGCGCAACTACGTCTTCCACAGCATCGTCTCCATGCCGTACAAGGCCGGCGCGATGCACGACACGCCCTACGAGCCGACGGAGCCGGTCGCGGGTGCCAACTGCTCGAGCGGTGAGAACCCGGGCCGCGGCTACGAAGCCATGAGCCGCATGACCGGTGGCTTGCGCTATCCGATCTGCGCCGCGGACGACGCCACCAGCGGCGTCGCGGGCTTCACCGCCGTTTTCAAGAAGATCGCCCAGGGCGTGGTCGAGGGCACCAAGGTCGCGTGCGACTTCGCAGTCCCCGCGGCGCCGGACGGCAAGACGCTCGATCGCGACACGGTCGAGGTCGTGTACTCGCAGAGCGGCAAGGACCCGATCTCGTTCCGCAAGGTGCAAGACGTCGAGTCGTGCGGCGGTCAAGCGGGCAGCTTCTACTTCCGAAACGACACCATCCTGCTGTGCTCCGACACCTGCACGCGCGTGCAATCGGACAGCACGGGCAAGGTCGACGTGCGCTTCGGCTGCAAGCTCCCGCCGCGCAAGGAACCGCCCCCGCTGCCGCCTCCGCCTGTGCCGCAGTGATCTAGATCATCGGCCGATCACGCAGCGAGCCTCGACCCATGCACTGGTGTCGGGGCTCGTTGTTTTTGAGAGTTCGCAGGAAGACGGGAAGCCGGGAAGCCGGGAGAGTTTAGTCGCCAGAGGACGCCAAAAGAACGCCGGAGAGCGCCAAGCTACGAGAGTTAGAGAAATGCTCCGCGGATGTACTCCAGACGCCTGTGCGAGTCCGCGGAGCCAAAACTCTGAATCCTCTCGGCTTCCCGGCTTCCTGTGAACTCTCTTCTTCTTCGACCCTGCGCACTCAAGCGGCCGAGGCGGAAGCGGTCTTGCCCGCGCGCGCGAGGCGGGCGGGGTCGGCGAGGTACTGTTCGAAGGTCATCGGCAGGTCGTAGTAGGTGTCCGGGGCGAGCTCGAGCACGCGCGTGGCGAGCGATTCGACGAACTGCACGTCGTGCGAGGCGAAGACCATCGGGCCTTCGTACTTGAGCAGGCCGTTGTTGAGCGCGGTGATCGATTCGAGGTCGAGGTGGTTGGTCGGGCCGTCCAGGACCAGCACGTTCGGGCTCTGGACCATCATGCGCGCCAGCATGCAACGCACCTTCTCGCCACCCGACAGGACCTCGGCGCTCTTCTTGCCTTCCTCGCCGCTGAACAGCATGCGGCCCAGGAAGCCGCGCACGAACTCCTCGTCCTTGTTCTTCGAGTACTCGCGCAGCCAGTTCACCAGGTCCAGCTTGGTCGCGAAGTAGCTGCCGTTGTCCTTCGGGAAGTAGCCGAGCTCGACCGAGCGACCCCAGCGCACTTCCCCGGCATCGGGGGTCGTGCCGCCGCCGAGGATGTCGAGCAGCGCGGACACCGCGCGATCGTCTCCGGTCACGGCCAGGCGCTCACCGCGCGTGAGCGTGAAGCGGATGTCGTGGAAGAGCTTCTTGCCTTCGACGCTCTTGCTCAGGTGCTCGACCGAGAGCACGTCCTTGCCGACCTCGCGGTTCGGCTTGAACACGATGTACGGGTACTTGCGCGAGGACGGCTTGATGTCATCGAGCGTGATCTTGTCCAGCAAGGTCTTGCGCGACGTGGCCTGGCGCGACTTCGAGGCGTTGGCGCTGAAGCGCGCGATGAACGTCTTCAGATCTTTGATCTGATCTTCCTTCTTGCGGTTCGCTTCCTGGCGCTGGCGCAGGGCGAGCTGGCTGGTCTCGTACCAGAAGGTGTAGTTGCCCGTGTAGAGCTGGACCTTCTGGTAGTCGACGTCGGCGATGTGCGTGCAGACGCGATCCAGGAAGTGACGATCGTGCGAGACGACGATCACGGTGTTCTTGAAGTCGTAGAGAAACTGCTCGAGCCACAGGATCGAGTCGACGTCCAGGTGGTTGGTCGGCTCGTCGAGCAGCAGGATGTCCGGGTTGCCGAACAGCGCCTGAGCCAGCAGCACGCGAACCTTCTCGTTGTCGGAGAGGTCCTTCACCAGGCGAGACTGGCGCTCGGTCGGGATGCCGAGCGCGTTCAGGAGTTGACCGGCGCTGGCTTCGGCGTCCCAGCCGCCGAGGTCGCTGAACTCGGCTTCGAGCTCGGCGACGCGCAAGCCGTCATCGTCGCCGAAGTCCGGCTTGGCGTAGATCGCGTCCTTCTCGCTCGAGACCGCGTGCAAACGCGGATGCCCCATCACGACGGCTTGCAGCGCCTGCACTTCGTCGTAGGCGAAGTGGTCCTGGCGCAGGGTGCTGATGCGCAACCCGGCGCCGACGCTGACGGTGCCGGAGCTCGGCTCCTGCGCGCCCGACAGGATGCGGAGGAACGTCGACTTGCCCGCGCCGTTGGCGCCGATCAGGCCGTAGCAGTTACCGGGGGTGAACTTAACGTTCACGTGCTCGAACAGCGTGCGGCCGCCGAACGCCAGGCTCAGGTCTTCGGTAGAGATCATCGGGCAGGTCCTGTGGTTCGCGCCGTTCGCGAACGAAGTGCGCGAGGGCGTTTAGCCGCGCGGCGGCGGCGAAGCAAGGCCAACCCCGAAAATTCCAGCTCAGACTGTCGGGGCCGGCGCGATGGACCCTGATCTTGCCGCAGATTCGCTGCGCACGTAGCTCGGATTTTCGCGCAGCCAGTTGCCGATTTCAGCCGAGTTGTCTTCCTTCCACGGGTGAAACCGCGGGTGGAAGAAGGCGAAAAATGCCGGCAACAGGCCGCTCACCATGCCGCGTGGGCCGAACAGGTACACGAGCCCGCGAAGTGTGTCGCGCGTCCACAGCTGCTTATCCTTGCGCAGCAGGTCGAACGTGTTCACGAGCGAGATCAACAGGATCATCAGCCACGAGAACGGCATGGTCATGACGCGCTGCAGGTAGCCGCCGCCAGCGGCACGGTAGATGTCGTAGCAGGTGGCCTTGTGCTCGGTCTCCTCCGCGGCGTGCCAGGTCCACAGCGCCAGCACGTTCGGGTCGGCGCCTGCGCTCATCTCGGGGCGCTCGAAGTGCAGCTGGGCAAACCCGGCCGTGATGTGCTCCAGGGCGACCGTAGCCGCCAGCATGCCCAGCGGATTGAGCTTGCGGCGGGCCCGGCTCAAGGAGCGCTCGTAGCGGCGCTGGCAGCCCGCCACGTCGAGGCCCATCGCCGCGTTCATGCGGTCGAACTTCAGGTGCTGCTGTGTGTGGTGACCTTCCTGCTTACAGAACTCGCCGAGCTCGGCGAGTAGGGCGGGGTCCTCGATGTGACCCTTCAGCGCGCGAGCAGAGTCGATGAAGAAGCGCTCGCCGGCCTCGAACGAGGTCGACAGCTGGGTCCAGAACAGGCTCTTGAAGGCGCTGCCGCCGTGCCAGTAGCGGGGGAAGCCCACGTCCTCGAAGGGGAAGTGAACGCGACGGTAGCGTACCTCGACACCTTCGGGTCTACGGAAATTGCTAGGTTTTTTGCTCATGGTTGGGACTCCTCGCGGTCCGTGAGCCGCGACCCGGCCACTGTAGCAATGATTGATGTGACATCAAGGAGTGTCACAGTTAAATCTGCAACTGCTCTCACTCGAATGTAGTCCCCGTGGTCTGAACCGGTACCTTGGTTTTGACGAACACGCCCTTGTAGGGGGGAGTTTCGAAGCCCGCGCTGGGATTCTTGCGCAGCACCGACTCGCGAAAGATCAGCGTGCCGCTGTCGTCGTTGCTTACGTAGAACACCGCGCCGCCGCCCTCGTTCGCGTTGTTGTTCTCGATCTTGGTGCCGCAGATCGTCAACGTGAAGTTGTTGCCGTCGTTGTAGATCGCGCCGCCGCTGCCGCCGCCCTTGGTGCCGGGCTTCATCGGGTTCGCGCCCGAGCCGATGGCGCGGTTGTAGCTGAACAGGCTGTTGAGCACCGTGTACGAGACCTGGATGCTGCTCAGACCGCCGCCGTTCGAGCAGACGTTGCCGAGCTCGGCGCGGCCGCCGAACGTGCTGTTGACCACGTACACCGGGCGATCTTGCGACTGGTCGAAGACGCGCACGCCCGCGCCGCCGACGTCCGGCCCGACGTCGTCGCAGCTGTTGTTGAAGAAGCGCGTGTTGATCAGCTTGAAGCGCCCGCCGCGCACGAAGATCGCGCCGCCGCCGTCAGGGTCCTTGAGGCCCTTGGAGCTGCCGTGCACGAAGGTCAGGTTCTGCACCGTGAGCTGCGGGTGATCCTGATCGTCACAGTGCGACGTGGTCCACTTCTGCTTCTGGTCGCAGGTGTTCTGGTACAGGATGCGGCGCTTGTCGTCGCCGCTCAGCGTGATCTTGCCGCCGCCGTCGATCACGATCTTGGGCCCGCGGTCGTTCACGATCTTGGCGGTCTCGTCGAGCTTGATCACGATCGGGTCGGGGCCGCAGTCGAAGGTGATGATGCCGCCCTGCGCGACAGCGGCGACGACTGCGGCCGATGTGCAGCTCAGGGCCGTGCCGTTGCCGATCACGTGATCGGGCTTGCTCGTGTCCTCGGCCCGGGCTTCGGCGGGGATGTCGCACTTGCCATCGGGGTTCCCGGCAGGTGGGAGGCCGTCGGGGATGGTGATCATGCCGCTGCCGGCCGTGGGCTGGTCGCGGCCGCCCGCACCGCCACCGCCGCTGCCAGCTTCGCCGCTACCAGCTTCGCTGCCGCCGCCGCTCGGCTCGCCGCCGTCCGGCTGCACTGCGTCGTCGCCGCCGCAGGCGCAGAGCCACAGGCACAAGAGCAGCCTCGCCGCGCGCGCGTGCATCATCTCGCCTCCTCCAAGGTGATCAGCATAGCGCGCAGCTGACGGCGGCGGCAGCCATCAGCGGCAAGTGACGCCCGAAGGAAGCCCCCTTGGGGGATGAGATCGACTGTGTGCGGATCAGGCGACCGTGCGCATCGGGCGCACATCGTGATCTTCGCGCGTGAGTCCACAGGCCGTAGCCACGTCGTCGCGGTAGGCGAGCCATGCTTCGAGCGTGTCTTCCATCGCAGCCAGCACGCGCCGGTATGCGCCCTCCGGCACGTGGCCGAGCATCACGCGCCAGGCTGCAGCACGATGCGAGCCTTCTACGCTTCGGTGCGCCTTGGTGAGCGCGAGGTGGCTGAGCGGCAGGCCGTAGTGTTTGACCAGCGGGTGCTCCGACAGCTCGGTAACGGGCCGCTTCGCGGCGCGTTCATCGATCTCACCGCGCTCGTGGTTGGTGCCCTCGAGGAAGATGGTGGTCACGGCCGTCGCGACTTCCCAGCCCTGGCCCTGCGTGCCGAGGTCGAGCGTGCGCCGATAGGCGGCCGCTTTGGGCAGGTACTCGACGTGCTCGAAGCGGCTCAGGTCGAAGCCCAGGCCGCGCGGGTATTCCAGGAACAGCTCGGGATGCGGCTTTCCCGCCAGCACGCCGCCCGTTTCTTCTTCGTACAGGTTTTCCGCGAGCTCACGTCGCACCTCGGCGATCGGGCACTGCACGTAGGCTCGACCGAGCAGGACAGGAAAGTCGCGCACATAGGTGGCGTATTCCTGCTCGAGGTGGATGTGGAGCAACGCCTTGGGCACTAGACCGCGGTTGAACGCAGGCCAGGCCCAATGCACCTTGCGCTCCATGATCTGGAGCAGCGCCTCTCGAAATACTTCGCGATTCACGGCCCTACAAAGATAGCTGACTCCGCCCGAACGGGCCAATCAGCTGCAGGTCCCTGTAGTCAGTTGGCGCGCGCCGGGCTTACGTCAGCTGTTGTGTCATCCACGCCGGCACCTACACGTGCTTGCCAGTCGCTGGTGTGGAACGACCAGCCCAGCCAGAGCGCGCGCGACAGGTGGTCGATCATCATGATCGACCATACCCAGAACAGCGGCAGCTGGAGCACCTGAGCGAATAGATAGCCGAGCGGTACGCGGAACACCCAGTTGCCGAGGATCGCCGCTTTGAGCGGCGTGAGCGTATCGCCCGCACCGCGCAGCGCGCCGGCCAGGGTGAAGTGCACGACGAGGAACGGCAGTCCGAGGCCGAGCAGCAAGATGAACGGATCGAGCGCGTCGATCACGTGCACGTCGTCCGTGAACAGCCGCGCCATCGGGATGCGCAGCGCGATGAACAACGTCCCGAGCGCGAGCGAGATCAGGAAGCCGATGCGCGCGGCGAGCCAGCCCGAGCGCCGCGCGAGCTGCCCATCCCCGGCGCCGAGCGCGTGGCCCACGAGCGTGGCCGCCGCCACCGACAAGCCCAGCCCGGGGATCCACGTGAACGCGAGGATGCGCACGCCCACGTTGTACGCGGCGACGGCTTCGAGGCCGTAGCCGCCCAGGAAGCGGAAGTAGAACAGCATGGCCGCGGTCATCACGAAGCGCTCGCCGACCGCCGGCATGGCGAGCGCGACGGCCTCGCGCATCGTGGCCGCCGGCACGCGCAGATCCGCGAGGCGCAGGTGCAGCGCCGGGTTCTTGTGCCTGCGCGCGGCAGTCAGGAACAGCGTGACTGCCACCGCTTGCGAGAGGATGGTGGCGACACCGGCGCCCGGCAGCCCGAGCTCGGGGAAGCCCGCGTGGCCGAAGATGAACAGCGCGTTGAGCCCGATCTTGAGCAGCGAGACCACGCCCGCGATCGCCATCGGTACGAGCGTGTCCTTGGCGGCTCGAAACGCGTGCTCGTAGCCGAGCGACAGGGCCATCAGTGGCACCGACGACAGCGTTAGGCGGAAGTACGGCACGGCCAGGTGTACGACCGACTCTTTCACGGCCAGCAAGTGCAGGAGCTCGCGCGGAAACAGCAGCGTGATCGCGGCCAGTACGGCCGTCAGCCAGAGTGCGATGCGCAGGCATGCCGCGAAGCCACGCCGTGCTCGCGCCACGTCTCGCGCGCCGAGCGCCCGCGCCATCAAGGCCACGCAGGCCGCGCCGACCGCGAGCAAGCTGGCCTGGACCAGCATCAAGAACTGCGCGGCGTACCCAACCGCGGCCAGCGTGGGCGTGCCGAGCCGGCCGAGCATCAACACGTCGATCAGCGGCACGGCCTGCGCCATCAGCTGACCGAGGATCACGGGCCACGTCAGCGCGAAGATCTCGGCGGAGGTGCGCCGTGTGTTCCGCGCACCTCCGAGCTCGGCCGTATCGAGCGCTTCGGGCAGCAGTGAGTCGGGTTCGTCGTGGGCGAGCGGTGGAGTCACAACGTGTCCACGCGCGAACCCGAGGCTCGCGCGCCTTCAACCGGGAGCTCCCTGCGAGTACCGCGCGTGTAGCGACTGCGGTCTCGCGTGAAGGTGACAGCTCCGGGCGCACCAGTGTCTAACGCCAATCCGGAGCGATCGCCAGTGAGCTAGAGCTGCGCAGCCTTCGGACGCACGGATTGCGCCACGCTGGTATCCGATCCTACTTCTCGCCCTCGGCCTTGAGCGTGATGTACGCGCGCTTGCGCAGAGCTCCGCCCTTGGTCTCGAAGCTATCGCGTCCGAGCCAGATCGAGCTCGACTTGTAGCCTTCTTTCTTGGCCGTGAGCTTCACGCGCGCGGGCATGCCGCCCATGTTGACTTCCTTCGGAGTCACCACGGTGAGTCTCTCGTCGATGATCACGGTCGCTCCGGGCGGACGCGAGACGAACTCGATGATGTAGGGGGTCTGGCCGTCGGCCAGCGGGAAGAGCGGGCCTTCGGCGGCAGCGGTCTCGCCGCTCGCTTCCGGCGCAGCAGGTTGAGTGGGAGCGGGTTCTGCGGGTTGGGCGGCGGCAGGCTCGGCTGGTTGCGCCGGAGCTGCGGGAGCAGGCTCCTCCGCGGCTTTCGGCTGCTCGGGCGGCGGTGTCGGCGCGGCTGGTTCCGCGGGGGCTGCCTTCGGAGCAACGGCTGGCGGGGGCGCTTCGGGCGTAACCTCCGTCTGCTTGGCGCCGCGCCGGTCGGCGATCGCGATCACCGCCAGCACCAGCACGATGCCGAGTACCCAGATCTTCCAACCGAAGCGGCTGGGTGCAGCCGGGGGAGGGCGCGAGCTACCGGTCGCAGGCAGGCTCTGTCGCTCCTCGAGCGCAGGCGCGACCCGCGCCGGTTGTGCGACGCTAGCAGCCATCCGCTGCGGTTGCGGCGCGGCCGCCTCGGGCTTGGCCTCGGCCGCCGCGACTGCGGCTGCAGGGCGAACCGACTCCGGCTCGGGAGCGGCGGCGGGCGCCGCGGGACTCTCGCCGCCATCAGCTGCAGGCGGCGCGCTCGAGTGCACCAGGCGCAACGCCTGCGCAGGCTGACTCGGCGTCGCAGCCAGGCCTGCGCCGACGGCAGCAGCCACGGCGTTTTCGGGCGCAGCAGACATGCTGCGGGCCTGCACACCAGCCTCTGCCAGGCGCTGGACGATGCTCTCGATCAGCTCGCGGCTGCCAGCCTCGAGCTTCACGAACTTCACGCCCATGCCGGCGGGCCCGTGCTCGTTGGACTCGCGCCGCTGCCAGACCACGCGCGCCACGCCGCGGATCTGCGCTTCCTTCGAGAGATCGCTCTCGCACTCGAGCTTCAGCAGCGTGCCGGCAGGCGCCGGCGCGACCGACTTGATGAACATGCCGCCGACGGAGACATCGGAGCAGACTTCACTCGCGTACTCGAACGTAGTCGGGCTCCGGTAGCGCGCTACCAGAGACACCACGGCTCGCATGTCCTTGCGGGACTTATTCGTACCCACAGTCTTCCCTACGCGCTTCCCATGTGCGCGCGCGATACGCGTCACCCCGGCGCATGCACCAGAGCATAGTGCCTTTTGCTATCTCCTGAAAAGTTCGACGCGCAGAGCGCCGGTCGGCGCTCTACGGGACTTTGCTGGCCGTCGAAGATAGTACGGCCCCGAAGCGCGGCCGTCTGGGCGCGATCTTCGGGGCCGGACTGGAGATTGAGCAGTTGCTCAGGCTTGCGCGCGCTTGCCTTCGCGAGGGCTCGGTTCGGCGTTCGCCCAGGGCATGAAGCCCATCAGCTTGCGCTTGCGCACGAACTCTTCGACGACGGCCCGATGCGGTTCCTCGAGGTTGAGGAAGCGCACCCCGATGCCCGACTGCATCGAGGGCCGCGAGGTCGCCCTCCGCCACATGATCTCGCACAAGGCGGAGATGGCGTCGGACTCCTCGAGTGAAAACGCGACCTGTATGCGTTGACCGACCAGGAAGGTGTCTCGCGACATCTGGTCGTTGGGCAGCGGGATGAACGCACCCCCGAACCCGATGTTCCCGAATTCCACTTCCATACGGTCGTCGATGCGCGCGGGAACGTCCGCGTCCACGCGCATCAGGCGGCTGCGCTCGTACGGGGTTTCGACGAAGTGCTCGAGGATGGCGAACACCAGTCGGTCGATGGCCACCGGCTTGGCGAACAGTCCGCCCGCACCGCGATCCACCCATTGCTTGCGCGACATACTCGAGTCGCCCGTCGTCAGCAGCACCAGCGGGTTCTTCCCGTAGCGTGCTGTGATGTCGGCCAATACGCCGTTGCCGCCGCTGCCTGGCAACGAGAGATCGGCGATCACGACGTCGGTTCGCAGCTCGGCCACGCGCTGTACGGCGCGGGTCGAGTCGCTCTCCTCTTCGACACGCATGTTTCGCGCTTGCAGCGCATCACGCACACTCGCTCGGACACGGGCGTCCGGTTCGAGTAGCAGCACCGACGGCCGTTTGATGAACGGCTGCAGGCTTGCGTGGTGTCCTATGGCGTCCTTGAGGAACAGTGCGAGCAATCCCGCTTTGCTGTTCGTGCCCGTACGCCGGAACACGTTTTTGAAGTGGTTATGCACTGTGTTTTGACTGAGACCGAGGCGTTCAGCGATGAGCGAAACGGTGCTGAGACCGGATAGCAGCAAGAACACAACATCGTACTCGCGTGCCGTGAGCTCGTAGCGGTCGGCAAAACGTTCGAGTTCAGACCGGAGTAGTGATGTTGTGGCGCTCACTCGACTGGATCCTTGGTGCACGCCAAAAAACGAGGTGCGATCGTATGGTATGCGTCCAGACAAATGAATCCCCCAAATTGGCTAGTACTACAGGGTTTACTTCGCGAAATCAGCGAGTTACGGGTAGGCCCTGGGGAAGCGCCCACGCGTTGCGCACATTTGTGCGCCGCTCCCCCGGGTGCAACCTGCACGCTCCCTACCACTCAGTCGGTAGCGTTCAGCTGGCGAGCCGTCGACGCCGTACCAACCCGATGAAAGCTACCCCGGCGAGCCAGCAATAGGATAATAACTAGCCGCGTTTCAAGTCGTGTCACCCCTATGGGTGACAGTGATACGAATTTTGCCAGCCAACCCAAGGCTGACTCGCACCCACACTGGCCGCACGTCCCGCTTCGCTGGCTCATTTGCGTGGGTTCATCCCGTCGCGAGCAGCGGATTTGAGTACGAAACGCTGCGTCATGTCCGGCGGTTGTGTTCGGGCTGTGACGGGCCGATCTCGGCTGCCGCCATCAGCTGCAGGACGGCCAGCGGATGCCATGACGTAGCGCGTTTAACGCGCGACGCGCTCGGACGGTGTAGCGCTGGCTCCATGCGACGTTCGGGCTGACCGAACGGATTGTGCGTGGGCCGCACGCATGCTAGTCGTTCTGAGAACGAGACTACTGTTCTGGCATATGGAACACAGCGCAGCCACCGTCGAGAAAGCCATCGACGTCCTGTTTCACCTGCACGATCGGCGCGAGCCCTGGGGCGTGAGCGATCTCGGGCGCGCGCTGAATTTGCCGAAGAGCAGCGTGCATCGGCTGCTGGTGTCTCTGCGCAGACGCGGGCTGGTCGAGCGCGATGAACGCGGCCGTTATCGGCCCGGCATCGCGCTGCTCGCGCTGGGTCTCGGCGTGTTGGAGCGCGAGCCCCTGGTGGCTGCTGCGCGCGCCGAGCTGGAAGAAGCGGCGGCGCAACTCGACGAGACCTTCTTTTTGGTGGCTGCGCGTGCCGGCAAGCTCACCGTACTCGACAAGGTCGAAGGCACCGGCTTCTTGCGCGCCGCTCCGCGCGTCGGCGTGGCGGTCCCTGCGCGGCTGACTGCAGTCGGAAAGCTCTACCTGGCGCACGCGCCCGAGGCGCTCGCCCGCGATGAAGCCGAAGCTGCGGGCGAGCGAGATCTCACGTTGGTGCGCCGGCGCGGCTACGCGGAAAACCTCGGCGAGTGGATCGAAGGGCTGGCGGTGTTCGCGGCGCCGGTGTTCGTGCACGGACGCATGGTCGGCGCGATCGCCACGGCACTGCCGGTGCCGCGGCTGGCGCGCGTCGACAAGAAGGTCGTGATCGAGCGCCTGATGCGCGCCGCCGAACGCACCGGTGATCGGCTGGCGGGCAAGGAGCGCTGAGCTTCAGATCCCGGCGTCGGCCGCTCCGGCATCCTCTTGTGGAGCGTCGCAGGCGCGCGCGGGCGGAAGCATCAGGAAGCCGTTCAGCGGGCCCAACATCGCGCCAACCTCGGAGTTCTCGACGCAGCCGCGGCCGAAGAGCATGCCGTCCAGACCGCACTGATTGCTCGCCGTGCAGCAGGGGCTGAAGAGACCCGTCAACCCAGCGGCCGCCCCACCGAACGCGCCCAGATTGACGCCGGGACAGCGCGAGTCGGGCGTCGCGCGCGCCTCGCAGGTCGCGCCGACCGCGGCCGCGGTGCCGCAGGTGCCTTTACTCTCGTCGATGCAGCACGCCGCCGCGCTGGGCAGCTGGATCGGCAGCATCATGCCGCCGAGCAGACCCGACAGCGGATTTTGCGGCGGATAACACATGGTGCTGCCGCAGGGCACTGGCATTGGCGGCGCCGGTGCGCCCGCGCCACCCGCGCTTTGTCCCGCACTGCCGCTCGCTCCGGCCGCACCCGACGAGCCACCGGTGGGCATGGACGAATCGGAATCATCGCCGCAGCCCCATGCTGCGGAGCAGACGAGCGCTGCGAGAGAAGAGCTGAGAAAAGTCCGGCGCAGACCGGACTGCCGACGAAATGTTACGTGTTGCCGGTTCATCGAGAGTAGCTGTGCTACCGACTCAAACAAACGGCTCAACGGGATCGTGCAACTGGCGTGTCAGCGACACATGAGCAAACAGTGACACATCAGGGGGAGCCGGGGACGAGGATCATCGACGCATCGCCGAGCGCGAGATCCTTGCCGGCTTCGTTCTGCACCTTGCTCTGCGCATGCACGATGCGCTTGCCCAGATGCACCACGCGCGACTCGCAAATCGCCAAACCGCTGCTGATCGGCCGCAAGTACTTGATGTGCAGATCGACGGTGGACATCGCGCCTTTGGTGTCGCGGATCACCTGGTACTCGTCGGTCATCAGCATGGCTTGCGTGATGCCCGCGTCGATCAACGTGGCCAGCACGCCGCCGTGCAGCACACCATTTGGGTTGTGCAGCTCCGGTCGTAAGCGGATCTGACACTTCGAATAGCCGGCATCGCAGTCGAGCACTTCGAAGCCGACCAGGTTGAAGAACGGGAAGTCCTTCGCGAACTCGAGCAACTTGGCTTTTAGTTTGGCGGGGTCTCTCTGGACTGACACTCCCCCTGCATAACACGCCTTTGGCATCGCGCGCACTCACACCTGCGGCGTCGCGCTCCTGCGTCGCGCTCCTGCGTCGCGCGCACTCACGCCTGGGCGTCGCGCGCACTCACGCCTGGGCAGCCGGCAGGCGCCTGGGTCGCGCGCACTGTCCGCTAGAGCAGGTCGGCGCAGCTCAGGGCACGCTTACGGCTCTGCCTCGGGGATGTGTCCTACGAGACCTCGGCGCGCGTTCGCGCCGGGTTAATCTAAAGACGCCCTGGCGTTTCTCAAACCGGCGCGAACGCGTGCCTGTCGCAGCGTGAAAATCGGGGTTGAAGCGCGCGCGATTTTCACGCTGCTCATGGTCTCTACGGACACATCCCCGAGGCAGAGCCTCACCTTGTAGGCGTCGTCGAAACTTTTTATAGCCATGTACAAAGTCCTCGGGCAGGCCCGCGGGAGGCCCGCGGACCCACCACTGCGGACTTTGTCGCGTCGCTTCGCTCGCGTCACTCGCGGCAGCGTATCGCTTGCTTTCGAAGCTCGAAGCACCTGTAACTCGGAACCTCGGAACCTCGGAAGCGAGTCTGCGCGCGAAGTCGCGCGGCACAGGGCGAGTGGTAGGTCCGCGGGCTTCCCGCGGACGTGCCCGAGCTCTGTGCACTAGCAATAGAGAGAGGGGACGACTTTGCCAAGGTGAGGCGCGGTCGGGGGCATGTTCCGTAGAGACCATGAGCAGCGGGCAAATCGCATGCGGCTCCACCCCGATTTGCCCGCTGCGACAGGCACGCGTTCGCGCCGGATTGAGAAACGCCAGGGTGTCTTTAGCCTAACCCGGCGCGAACGCGCGCCGAGGTCTCGTAGGGATATCTCCCCGACCGAGCCGTAAGCGCGCCGCAAGCCTCCTCA
>DATEOF010000287.1:0-10390 GCA_035274465.1 Polyangiales bacterium | reverse complement strand
ATACTCTGTGGTGGACCCGAAGCCGCAGCACCTGCGCCGGAACCACCACTGCTCGAGTCATGATGTTGGTTCGCGTCACCTTCGCTCGTACAGGCAACTGCGCTCGCAAGCATCGAAAACGCCAGCCACACGCTGCGCGCGCGCGGATTCTCGGCGGAGAACTTCCAGTGGAGATTGCGTCCCATCGAAGCTGGAGAATGCCGCATTTCGCGCTCGACTCAACTCCGCGCTTGGGGATTGTCGTGCATGGGTCCCCAAGTTCAGCTGAACTCGCCGCTGATGGCTGCAGCCGGCTCGTCCGGATAGCCTGGCGCGATTCCAAGCCTGAGTGTCTCAAAGTGCCACTTGCATGAACTCGAGTTGTCGCTATGGCCATCGCAGCTGTCGCGTTTGCATCTGTCAAACCTGTCAGAATACGAATCGAGTTGCGGCGAGAGTCGGCCGGCGCACGAGGCTAGCGAACACGCGATGAACGCGCGCTCGCTCCTGGCGCATCCAGTCCATCTCTACGGACTCGAGAGTGGCGCAACACGCCGGCGCTTGAGGCTCCACTTCAAGGCGGGCGGGGTGATCATGGTGGTGACCACGACCATCGCGACGACCGCGGAGTAGGTCGCGGTGCTCATGATGCGTTCGCCTCCGACCTTCATCGACATGCCGATGTTCGCGAAGATCAGTCCGACTTCGCCGCGCGGGATCATGCCGATACCCACGCTCAGGCGATCGAGCCCCTTGCCCACCACTCCCAGACCGCACAGCTGTTTGCCGGCGACCGCGCAGACGATCAGCGCCGCTGCCAGCTGCATGGCTCCGGGCTCCGTGAACGAGCGGAGATCGGTGTGCAGGCCCATCGAGACGAAGAAGATCGGGACCAGGAACGAGGAGATCGGCTGGACGAGCTCCTCGAGCTGCGTCTCGCCGTGGCTGACGAAGTCGCGGTAGTGGACCTTCTCCAACACCAGGCCGGCCGCGAAGGCGCCGACGATCGGCGCGAGCCCGATGGCGCTCGCGAGCCAGGCCAGCAGGAAGCAGAAGGACAGGCCCAGCGCCAACAGCACGCCGCGCGCTTGCAGTCGCGCCGCCAACACGAACACGCGCGGCGTGAGCTTGACGCCCATGGCGAGTGCTCCGACCAGGAAGACGACTGCCTTGCCGAGCGTGAGGGCGACCTCGCCACCCGACAAGTCGACGCCGCGATCCGCAGCGGCGATCAGTCCGCCCGTGACCGAGAGCACGATCAAGCCCATCACGTCGTCGATCACCGCCGCACCCAGGATGATTCGGGCTTCATCGCTCTGTGACGCACCGAGGTCCTTGAGCACGCGCGCGGTGATGCCGACGCTGGTCGCGGTCAGCGCGGCGCCGAGGAACATGTGCACGTACTCCGAGGCCTCGGGCAGGAGCCAGGCGCCGGCGCCCCAACCCAGGACGAACGGTGCGATCACCCCGAGTGTCGCCACCAGCAGCGAGGACACCCCGACCTTCATCATCTGTCCGACCGTCGACTCGAGGCCGACCTCGAACAGCAGGATGATCACGCCCAGGCGCGCCAGCGAGTCGATCGCAGGCTCGTGCTTGAGCACCTCGAATGCCGAGACACCGAGGTAGCGCAGGTTGCCCAGGACCACGCCGCAGACGAGCTCGCCGAGCACCGCCGGTTGGCCGAGGCGGGTCGCGAGCTCGCCCCCGAGCTTGGCCCCGATCAAGATCACCGCCAGGGCGAGCAAGACCGGGGCGATCGGGTCAGCATGCGTGCCGGCGCTATCACTTCCGAGCGCGAACGCGCGGCTTGCCGTCAGCGCGAGCGCAAGGAAGCAGAACAGGGTGGGTAAGCGTCGTGCAAGCACCAGGGACTCGCGCGCAGTCTGCCATGGTCTGCTTGCACAACGCCAACCTGCTGCCTCAGCGCCGCTCGATCAACGCGAGCGCGCGGCGGTGAGCCTCTTCGAAGCCGTCCAGCGATGCCACGCCGGACGCGCGCGGCTCGGGTCGCAGGAACAGAAAGTACGCGCTCTGTACCAGGAAGTACGCCCAGAGCCCGAGCGCGAGGCCGAAGGGGCTCGGGCCCCCGAACACGCGCGCAGCGCCGAGCGAGACCACGAGCAGCACGAGCTCGAGCGCGAGTGCCCGCGCCGGTTGCGCTCGGTAGCAGAGCGCGCGAGTCACCGCGACTGCGAGCGCCGCCGAGAGCAGCGTTGCGCTCGGGTCGGGAGAGAGGATCGACGCCCCAGTGCACAACGCCACGCTCACCGCGCAGGCAATGAAGGTCGCGCGCAGGTTCGGCGCGAACGCCAGCGGAAATGCGCAGGCGCACAGCAGCGCGTACGTGGCGAACGCCGCCGCGGAGCCGAACCAGCCACCCAGCGCGAGCTGCCATGGAAACACGCCCAGCGCCGCCACCAGGCCGAAGCCGAGCGTGCGGGCCATGCCGGCGAGCGGCTTCATGACTGCACCTCACCGCCGGACTTGCGCCGGAGCAGCTCGAGCTCGACCTGCTCGTCGCTCACGACCTCGGAGCAGGCGTCGTAGCCGCCCTCGGCTGCGGCCAGCTCAGCGTTCACGCGCTCCTTCAGGGCCTCGTAGCGTTCGTCTTGCTCGGCCAGCTTCTGCGCCAGCTCGCTCCGGGCCACCTCGAGCTCCTGCTTTCGCTCGGCCTTGTGCCGCGTCCGGGCCCGCAGCGCCAGCAAGCGCTTGAGCGCGTAACGCGCGAGCTCGTCGTTGCCCGCGCGCATCGCCAGCTGTACGTCGGACTCGAGCTCACTCAGGCGCGCCGCCGCCCGCTGCGCGTCGCGTTCGAGCTCGCGCACATCGAGCTCGAGCGCCGACAGCTGCCCGCGCTTGCGTGCAAGCTCGGCTTCCGCGTCGCGCACGCACTGGCGGAGCAGCAGCGCACGATCTTCCACCGCATCGATCACGCCGTGGACGTCCGCCTTCAGACTGGTCTTGAAACGTTCGAAGATGCTCATGGCTCGGACCTTTTCCTCTCAGTTGCTGCCCATCCGGCGATCCTTGCGACCCTTGAACATGTTCTCCTTGCTGAACAGGTTCTGCTTGCCCAGCTGGTCTGCGCCCTCGAACGCATCGGCGACCTTCTTCTCGAGCGCCCTGCTGGCGTCCAGGCTGGCGCCCACGGCTGCACTCTTCAGCTTGGTGTTCAGCGCGCCGTAGTTGTCGCGGTAGGCGTTCAGCGTCTGCGTCGCGTCGTCGCGCTTGCCGTCGTGCACCGCGCGGGCCACGGCTTCTTGCACGCGTCCCCACTCCTCTTGCACCACCGCGCGTTCCCAGGCCTCCTTGTCGATCGACGCCAGCGCCGCGTTCTCGTCCTTCACACAGCGCACCGCCAGCCGCTCGGACGGCGCGAGCCGCTTGCGCTGGCCGGCCTCGGAGTACGCGAGCTCGACCGCACCGAGGGCTTGCTCGCCCTCGCGGTCGGCCGGCACGCGTAGGTTGACCCACACGCGACGCTCCTGACCGGCGAACAGCGAGCCGACCTGGAAGCTGCTGCCCGTGGCGTCGGTGGTGAGCGGATAGCCCGCGGCGTCGACGACTTGCACGCCCGGGGCGGGTGAGATCTTCACCGCGAGCCCGGTGGCCACGGTCGCGCGCGTGCTCGCAAGCTCGCGCTCCAGGATCGGCGAGAGCTGGGTGTTGTCCGCGAGGTAGTGGTAGTTGCCCGTGCCCGCGTCGGCGATCTGCGTCATCAGGTATTCGTTGAAGCCCTCGCCGATGCCGATCGTGGAGAGGACGAGCTCGTTCTGCGAAGCGCGCCGCCCGCGTGTGCGCAGTCCTTCCGGGGAGCTGTCACCCGTGTTGGCGTGGCCATCGGAGAGCAGGATCACCCGGCCGGCGCGACCCGGCTGACGCGCGCTCTGCAAGAGCTCGAGCCCGCGATCGAGGCCGTCGCTCATGTTGGTGCTGCTGCCAGCGGCGATCTCGGCGATGATGCGGCGCCAGCTCGGCTTCACCGCTTGCTCCGCGGGCGAGAGGGGGATCAAGACCTGGGCGGAGTCGTCGTACACCACCAGGCCCAGCCGGTCGCGCGACGAGAGCGAGTCGAGCAGCCCGAGCACTGCGTTGCGGGCCTGCTCGAGTCGCTCGCCGCCCATCGAGCCCGAGCGGTCGAGCACGACCACGAAGTCCGAGTCCACGCGCGCCTCGCTCTTCGACTCATCGGCCTCCATGCGGAGCTCCATGCGTACGAGTCCATCGCCGCCGCGCGTCACCGCACCGCGATCGAGCGTGACGTCGAGGCCGAGCGCGCTACCGGCGCTGCGTGCGACCGCGGGAGGGGTCTTGGGCTGTGGCACTGGTGCCTTGGCAGCTGGCGGCTGCGGGCTGCCGAGGCTCGGCAAGGCGTTGGCGGCGCGCAGCGCCAGCGTGCCGAAGGCCAAGCCTGCCAGGATCATCAGGCCCACGCGCCGCGGGCGTGGTCCGCGCGGCGGCTGGGCGACAGTGGTTGGATCAGTCATCGTATCCGCTCCGTGTTGGTCGGCGCGGGTTTGCGCCGGTGCTTTCGTTCTAGCGGCGGGCGCGCACGGAGCTCGCAAAACGGCCGTAAAACCGGGGGCCCAGGTTTTACGTTCGATTTACGTTCCCGCCGGCGGTGTCCTGTAGAATGGGCAGAGCCATGGTTTCACGCGACAAGCCACGCATCCTGCTGGTCGAGGACGAGGCCAGCATTCGTGAGGGCGTGTGCGACGTGCTCGCCTATCACGGCTACGCGCCCGATGCCGCCGCCAGCGGCGAGCTCGGCTTGTCGCAGGCGCTCGCGGTTGACTACGCGCTGTTGATCCTCGACGTGATGTTGCCGGGCATGAGCGGCTTCGAGGTCTGCCAGCGCGTACGCGAGCAACGCGCCGAGCTGCCGATCATGATGCTGACCGCGAAGGGCGCCGAGGACGACGTGGTCGAAGGCTTCCGGCTGGGCGCCGACGACTACGTGACCAAGCCGTTCTCGGTGCGCGAGCTGGCCGCGCGTGTCCGCGCGCTGCTCAAGCGCAGCGGGAGGATCGACGAGCCCGCCCTCGTGAATGTCGGCGACTGGGTGGTGGATGCGGCTCGCGGGTTGGGGCGGCGCGGCGATGAGGAGATCGAGCTCACCCCGCGCGAGATCGCGATCCTTTCGCTGCTGTGTCAGGAGCGCGGGCGGATCGTCGGGCGCCGGCGGCTGCTGCAGCAGGTCTGGAAGTTGAACAACCCCGATCAGATCGAGACGCGCACGGTCGACGTGCACATGGCCAAGCTGCGCAAGAAGCTCGATCGCAACGGCCGGTCGTGGATCGAAACCGTGCGCGGCCAGGGCTATCGGCTCGTGAGCGCGCCATGAAACGTCTGCGGCTGGTGTTCGTGCTGCTGTCCGCGCTGCTCTGGCTGCCGCTCTCGCTGCTGGTGGTGTTCGCGCTGCGCACGGTGGAGCAGGAAGAGGCGGGTCGTTACAAGGCCGTGGCGGATCGCATCTTCGACGAGCTGGAGCGCGAGCTGACCGGCTTCTTGCGGCGCGAGGAGGAGCGCCCGGCTTCGGCATACGACGCCGGCCAGGGCGTGATGCTCGCCGCTCCCGAGGCCGCGTTCGTGCTCGGCTACTTCGAGCGCGACGCGCGCGGCACGCTGCGCCACGGTCCCTGGAGCGATGCTGCGAGTCAGTTGCTGGCCCAGGCCTTCGGGGCTGACGCGAAGCCTGACGGCGCGGAACGCAGCCAGTTGCCGGGCTCGACGCTCGAGCTCAAGCGCAAGGACGCCCCGTTGGCCAAGAGCTACGACGTGCTCAGCCAGCTGAACCGCAGCGTGTCGAGCCGCGAGGAGAGCAAGCGCAAGTCGCGCGGCAAATCCGCGGCGAACGATCTCGACCTGTTCGACGAACCGCAGGCCTTGCAGGCGTACGCCTCGCTGCCGGCGAGCCAGCCCAGCTCGTTGCGCGCGCAGTCCGTGGGCGCGCAGCACATGCTCCTGGTTCGCGATGCCGAGCGCGCGGGCGCAACCGTGCAGCAAGGGCTGTTGATCTCGCTGCCGAGGCTGCTCGAGTCGCTGTCCGAGCGCGTCCTCGCGCGCGGGGAGTTGCGCCAGGCGGCGCGTGTCGTCGCGCTCGATGCCGCCAACCCGTACTCGCGCGACCTACCGGAGTGGACCCGGCCCGATCGCGGCTATCAGCACCGCTTCGGCGAGCCATTCGCGTCGATGTCGGCGCAGCTCAGCCTGGACACGTTGCCGGAGCTCGAGACGAGCCCGTACCTGTACGTGCTGTTCGCGTTGCTGCTGCTCCTCGGCGCGCTCGCGCTGTACGCGGGCTACCGCATGGTCGCCGCTGTCGTCGGCTACGCGGAGCGCCGCAACGACTTCGTCTCGGCGGTCACGCACGAGCTGAAGACGCCATTGACGGCGATCCGCATGTACGGCGAGATGCTGCGCGACGACGTCGTGCCCGAGCCGCAGAAGCGTTCGCGCTACTACCGCATCATCACGGCCGAGAGCGAACGTTTGACGCGCTTGATCGAGAACGTGCTCGAGCTCGCGCGCATCGAGCGCGGCCAGCGTTCGGTGTCGTTGGCCATGGGCGACGTGGCCACGGTGGTTCGAGAGACGCTCGAGGTGCTCGAGCCGCACGCCAGCGATCTCGGCTTCAAACTCGAGCTCCAGACCTCCGGCGATCTGCCCGAGGTCTGCTTCGATCGCGACGCGCTCTCCCAGGTGCTGTTCAACCTCGTCGACAACGCGCTCAAGTACAGCGCGGAGGCCTCGCAGCGCACGATCACCATCCACTGCGAAGCCCAACCGGATGCGGTGCTGGTGCGCGTGGCAGATCGCGGCCCAGGCGTCGCACCCCAGCACCTGGCGCGGATCTGGCAGCCGTTCTATCGCGCGGAACGCGAGCTGACTCGCACGCACAAGGGCACCGGCATCGGCCTCGCGCTCGTGCGCGGCTTGGTCGAGCGCATGGGCGGCCAGGTCGCGGGACGCAACACCAACCCCGGCTTCGAGGTTCGCGTGCTGCTGCCGCTTCCAACTGTTGGATCAAATTCGGTCTAATTGTCAGTTGGAGTGTGAGATTAGTAATGCGTCTAATTGATGCACCGCTTGAGCCAGACGAACTATTCGTTGCGTAAATAGCTCGCAGCGCTGACCATGGTTCGATGCGCCTGGGACGGGGGTACCGAGCTCGCGCAGTGCTGCCGTACACAGCGTTCCTGGGCCTGCTGGCGTGCGGGCGCGTCGGTGTCCACCTGATCCCGATCGATTCGGGCGCGGACTCCGGCGTTCCGGACGCTGGCACAGGGGCCTGTGACACGGGTCTGGACTCTGACGGAGACGAGATACCTGACTGTATTGATTTCTGTCAGGGAGAACCCGACCTGACAGAAGAAGGTGCGTGCGCGTGTGCGGCTGCGCGCGCCGACGCCGACCGGGATGGCGAGGCGAACTGTCGCGATGGCTGTCCATTCGATGCAGACAAGCAAGCGCCGGGCGCCTGCGGCTGCGGCATGGGCGAGGACGATGCTGACGCAGACGGTACACCCGACTGTCTCGACGAGTGTCCGCAGGATCCCAACAAGAGCGTTCGCGGTGAATGTGGTTGTGACAGCTCCGAGGTCGACACGGATCTGGACGGCGTCCCCGACTGCAACGATCGCTGCAGTGGGAGTGCGGGGGCCACCTACGAGCCGGACTCCGACTGCGGCGTCGGCTACTGCCGCGCGCACAACACGGCCTCGAGCTGCGTCGACGGGGAGGAGCGCGCGTGTGTCCCCGCTGCGCCGCGCGGCACTGCGGACGAGAGCTGCGATGGCGTGGACGACGACTGCGATGGCGAGTCGGACGAAGACTTCAGCGCGTCCGATCGAACCTGTGGCCTGGGCGTGTGCGAGCGAACCGGCCGACTCGTCTGCCGCGCAGGGGAGGTCAGCGTTACCTGCGTGCAGGGCACGCCGAACAGCAGCGATGATGCCAGCTGTAACCGGCTCGACGACGACTGCGATGGCGACGTCGACGAGGACGTGGCCAGCACGCCCAGCACGTGCGCGAGCGGCGCGTGCTCGGCCACCGGCACGATCGCCTGCGTGAACGGGGCGTTCGTCGACAGCTGCGAGGCGACCGCGCCGATCGCGGCCGACGATACGACGTGTGACAACGTCGACGACGACTGCAACGGCTCGATCGACGAGGACTTCCCCGCCATGAGCACCAGCTGCTGGACCGGCGCGTGCGCGCGTGGCGGCATGCTGACCTGCACGCAGGGCATGAGCACGAATAGCTGTCGCGCGGCGATGCCCGCGACCAACCAGGACTCCAGCTGCAACGGCGCCGACGACGACTGCGATGGTCGGACAGACGAAGAGTTCGCGACGACGATGACGAGCTGCGGGCGAGGCGTGTGTGCGGCGACCGGCCTGTCGAGCTGCATGGCCGGGGTCGTACGCGACAGCTGTGTGCCCGGCAGTCCGACCTCGATGCAAGACGACGCCAGCGTGCCGGGCAACGGCCTCGACGATGACTGCGACGGCAACATCGATGAAGACCTCCCGAGCTGCGACACGACCGCTCGCAGCTACGAGGTGGGCTCGCATGCGCTGAGCATCCCGGGCAACTGTCGCCGCATCACCGTGCGCTTGTGGGGCGGCGGCGGAGCAGCGGGACAGAGCCAGGGTTTGGCGGGAGGTGGCAGCGGTGGGCCGGGTGGCTACGCCAGCGCGACCGTGCTCGTCACGCCACCCTTGCTGTTGCAGGTGGGAGGCGCTGCAGCCGGCAACTGCAACGACCCGGGGACGAATCCAGGCTCGAGCAGCTACAACGGCGGATCCGGAGGCAGCGGCAGCGGCGAGAACGGCGCCGACGGTGCAGCTAGCGGCGGCGGCACGGGTGGCCAACCCAGCACGGGCGCACGCGGTGGCAACGGATACTTCGGGGGCGGAGGCGGCGGGCAGGGCATGGGTGGACTCGGCGCTTCGGGTGACGGAGGCGGCGGCGGTGCTGCGACCGTCCTGCTGGTGAACGGCATGCGCGCCGTGATCGCCGGCGGAGGCGGCGGCGGCGGCGGGGCGCAGTCGCTCACGATCCTCGGGACGCTTGCAGCCGCTGGCGGCGATGGTGGCTCGGGTTGCAGAGGCAACGGCCTCGCGCCGAACGGAAACGGCGGCGGCGGTGGAGGCGGTGGTATGTGCCTGGGTGGAACCACGCAGGCAGGGTCCGGCCGCAGCCCGGCGTTTTCAGGCGAGACTCCGAGCGGCCGCGCGAGCGGTGGGGCTAGCAGCTGCGGGGCCGGAGGTGCGGGGTACGCGATCGTGCAGTTCGGTCCCTGATACTCGAGCACGAGCACGATCGTGCTCGTACTCGTACTCGTGCTTGCGTGCGAGCGCTCGCGTTCCGCGAGGCTGCCGGAATCCATTCGGAAAAAAAGCGCGCGCAGGCTGGGCCGACTCGGCGGGTCGCGGCCACAACGGAGGCACCATGTCTCGAACTCCGCTGTACGTGTCTTGTTTTGTTTGTCTGCTCGCGGCGTGCAGCGCCGACACGCCTGAAGTAGCCACGGGCAATCCGCCGCTCGGAGCTGCGGGGCGAGCCGCACCTGCCTCTATCAGCGGCGCGACGGCCGGCACACGTGCCGGCGTCACCACGCCGTCCGGCAGCGTGGCTCCTTCGCAACCGTCGGTGACGACACCGCAGCCTCCCGCGGCTGATGGCTGCGGCGGCAACGGGACGTTCAAGAAAGAGGGTTGCCCGTGCCGCGCCGGCGAGACCGCCGCGTGTTGGACCGGTTCAGCTTCGGATCGCAACATGGGCAAGTGTCACGACGGCCTGCAGGTCTGTAGCGGCAACGCCGAGTTCGGCGAGTGGGGTCCGTGTAACGGCGAGGAGCTCAGTTGCGGCACCACGGACGCCGGCACACCTCCGCCGCCACCACCTCCCGGTGAGTGCCCGTGCGTGCCGGGTGCGATCATTCAGTGCAGCGAGGACTGCACGGTTGGTATCATCTGCAGCCTCACGGCGAGCAAGACATGCCTTCCCGACGGAACCTGGAGCGTGTGCCGCGAAGATCTCGGCGTGACGCTCGACTTACCCGGCATCCAGTGCCGCAACATGCTCCACGGCTGTCTGTCGGACAAAGGCGGTGAGGGCGAGATCTATGTCGGCGATTGCAGCAAGCAGTTCAGCTGCGGGCGCGCGCCCGGGCTCCTGTAGCTGCTTCGGCCTCTTGCTGCTGATGGCGGCGGGCTGCGGCGGACCCGACCGCACTACCACTGCGACGGCGCTGCGCGTCTCCGCGCCGAGCCCCGACGATGGCGCGCGGGACTGCCTGGACGTCGGCGAGCACCGGGTCTGCTACGGACCGACCGGAGCTGCGCTGGTCCGGCGCGTGTTGCCGGCCGGCGCGACGCCGGCGCAGGGCTGGCGCTGCGAC
>DATEOF010000286.1:0-139300 GCA_035274465.1 Polyangiales bacterium | reverse complement strand
GTGGCGGCGGTGGCCGCGGCGATCGCGATCGCGACCGTGGCGACCGCGGCGATCGTGGCGACCGCTGGTGATCACTCACTGAGCACAAGCTGCGTTTGAACAGCGCTGAGGCCGTCGAGCACATGCTCGAGGGCCTCAGTTCTTTTGTGACATACCGCCCGCGCGCCACTTCGTGCCGCGGGCGCCGCCCCCCCAAAAGAAAGGGCCTGCGCGCACGCAGCGCACAGGCCCAATTTCCAATCTACTACTCGAGCTCAGCCGACGTACTTGTAGTACTCGACGCCGAGATCCTGGAACGCGGGGTCGTAGCACTCGCCGACGTGGCTGATCACGAACTCCTCGCTCGGCTCGTGGTCGAGACCGGTGACCTCGCGACCGTCGTGCAGCGCTTCGTATTGAGCGCGCGTGAGATCGATGTAGTCCTCGAGCGAGCGCTTGAGGTGAATCTGCCGCGCTGCCGTCTCCCAGCCCGGCACCGCACGGATCGGCAAGGACTCGGCGGCGTCACCGCTGCCGTAACCGACCGCGACCATCGGGCGATCGATCAGGTCGAGCCCGCGCTGCGCAGCTTCCTCGAAGCCCGCAGCCAACCACGAGGGCAACGCCGCGGAGTACAAGTTACCGAGGCCCTGCACCGCCGCCGAACCCATGCTCATCTTCTCGGCGAGCAGCTGGCGGAAGCTGGGCTTCTTGCGCAGCAGCGCCGCGACCGCGCTCGTGGCCACGTACGGATCGGTCACCGCCGCGCCCTGCTCGCGCACCTGCGCGTAGAGATCGGGCGTGGAGAGCGACTCCTGGATCACCGTCTCCGGCGACACACCGGCTTCCTTGCACAGCGCCTGGAACTCTTCCTGGTGATGATCGCCACGCGCGAGGCCGCGCACGTAGAGGAACGACATCGCCTGCACCGGCATCATCTGGTACGGGCGGTGGAAGAACAGCGAGTGCACGCTGTTGTAGTACTTCCCGGCCGAGACGTTCAGCTTGCGAAGCATGTCTTCGACCGCGTGCACCGTCTCGTCGAGGTACGAGAACGTCGAGTACTTGCCGCTGAACACCGGGAAGTCGCTCATGCGCTGCGTGTTCGGCGCGTAGACCTTGGTGAAGTGGCGCGAGAACGGCTTGCGGAAGTCCGGGCCGCGGTAATCCGACGCCGAGCCGCCGTGGGCCAGGTCGACCTCGAACATGCGGGCTTCGCGCGTGATCAACATCGCCACCGCGCCGGCGCCCTGCGTCTGCTCGCCGGTGCTGCCGCGCTCGTACTCGGCCACGTCGCTGCTGACCACGATCGCCACGCGATCACCCGCGTCGCACGACACGTAGCGCAGCGCGGCCTTCATGGCGTAGATGCCGCCCAGGCAAGCGTGCTTGAACTCGGGCACTTCGAGGTGACGCGACAGGCGGGGCTTGCCGTAGCGATCGAGCGCGCGGTCGACCATGCCGCGCACGATCACGGCGCCTGCGGCGTTGTCAGTGCTCGACTCCGTGCCGAGACCCAGGAAGCCGACGTTGCGGGGGTCGATGTCGTACTGGCGGATCAAGCGCAGCACGGCGTTCGCGGACATCGTGTAGACGTTTTCGTGACGTGCGGGCACACGGAAGCTGCTGCCCACCACGGTCTGGATCTTGTCCCAGGAGTTGCCCGTCCAGTCGCACCAGTCCTTCAGCTGCACACGCAGCCGAGGCACGTACAGGCTCATCCCGCTAACACCAGGCTTCCTCACGTCGTTCATCGCCACACCTTTTACGCCAGGGTTCGAGTCCCCGAACTGAAAATCTGGAAAAAATCCGGTCCTGTTGCGTGTCTAGGTCCTACTGTGTAGGTCCATTCACTGTGAAGCTAGTGTACCTCAAATTGGGCTAAGCGGTAGTGACCCACATAACCAACGAATAGATGCAGCTCAGCTGGCAACCCGTTGAGCCCGACGGTACGGAAATGGATCAGCTGCGCACACGTAGACGCCTGATCAGACTGCTCGTGTCCCATCGTTGACCTCCCAGGGCCTGGACGTCTGCGTAGAATTGGTCCACCAACGCCGTCACGGGCAGCGGTGCTCCGTTGCGCCGTGCCTCGTTGAGCGCCAGGCCCAAGTCCTTGCGCATCCAGTCGACGGCGAAGCCGAAATCGAATGAATTCGAGACCATGGCCTCGTGGCGATGGTCCATCTGCCAGGATTGGGCCGCGCCCTGCGAGATGGCCTCCACGACGGCGGTGGGGTCGAGGCCTGCGAGCTCGGCGAAGTACAGGCCCTCGGCCAGGCCCTGCAGCAGCCCGGCGATGCAGATCTGGTTGACCATCTTGGCGAGCTGACCGCTGCCCGCCGGTCCCAGCAACCGCGCTTGCTTGGAGTAGGCCCGGAACACCGGCAGCGCCCGCTCGAAGTCCGCGTCGCGGCCTCCGGCCATCACCGTGAGGGTCCCGGCCTCGGCGCCCGCCTGGCCGCCGCTGACGGGCGCATCCAGTGCGGCGCTGCCGCGGTCGATGGCAGCCGCGGACAGGTCGCGGGCCAGGTCCGCCGAGCTGGTCCCGTGATCGATCACGAGACCTCCGGCCGGCAAGCTCTCGAGCGCCCCACCCGGCCCCAGGACCACGTCGCGCACGTGGTCGTCGTTGCCGACGCAGACGCAGACCACGCTCGCTTCTTTGGCCGCTTCTGCTGGAGATTCAGCCACTTGGCCGCCGTGCATCGCCACGAATTCCTGCGCGCGAGAGAGCGTCCGGTTGAAGACGGCGACCTGATGACCGGCCCGAATCAGGTGCCGCGCCATGGCTCGTCCCATCACACCCAAGCCCAAAAACGCGATTCGTTCCGGTGATTTCGCCGCGTTAGATTCAGTCATGATACCTTGGCCTCGCCGAAAGCTGATAGTGGGCGCGGCCTGAAGCTCGGTTCAAGCAGGCATGCATACGATACACGTGCGTCGTTTTGCGCGATCGTCCTACATGTGGCACAGCTAGTTTATGCAAACGGCGTCGTCCGAGAGCTCGCAGATCTCCAACGCGAAGACCGCGGTGGCCCCGCGCGGTGCTTTCAGCCAACCTCCCCCGGCCCCGACCGCAGAGCGGCGTGAACTGCCGGTCGTGCCGCAGGGCGTGTTCGACAAACGCGACTGAGCAGGAATCTTCCCGGGGAGCCGCCGCGCAGCGCCGGCGACCGATAATCATCCGGAAGGGTCGCCGTTGCCAGTCGAGGGCACGGCGCCTACGGTCGCGCCATGCCTTGGTTCAGTTACCACGGAGGGCACAGCGGCCAGTTCTGCCGCCACGCCAAGGGCGAGCTCGATGCCGTGGTCGAGCGCGCGATCGCGGCCGGGTTCACGCACTACGGCCTGTCCGAGCACTGCCCGCGCTACCGCGCCGAGGATCTGTTTCCCGGCGAGGAAGACCTCGGGCCGCAAGGCTTGAGCGAAGCGTTCGAGGCGTACACCGCGCACGCGCGCGGCCTCCAGGAACGCGTGCGTGGCCGGCTCGACTTGCTGGTCGGCTTCGAGACCGAGCGCCTGCCACCCGACAATTGGCGGCAAACCATGCGCGAGCTGCGCGCACGCATCGCGCCGGACTACATCGTCGGCAGCGTGCACGACGTCCAGGGCCTGGTGATCGACTTCAGCGCCGACAAGACGCGCGCGGTGGCTGCAGACCTCGGCGGGACCGAGAGGCTGCAGGAGTTGTACTTCGAGGCAGTCATCGATCTGGTGACGGAGCTGCGGCCGGAGGTCGTGGGCCACATCGATTTGATCCGCAAGTTCGATGGCCCGAAGCCGGCGTTCTCCCCGCGCGTGATGCGGCGCATCGACGATGCGCTCGAAGCGGTGCGCTCGGCGGGTGGTGTGCTCGAGGTCAACTGCGCGACACATCGGCGCGGACTCGGACCGGTATATCCGTTGCCCGAGATCCTCGCGCGCGCCTGCCAGTTGGGCATCGGCGTGACCCTGGGCGACGACAGCCACGGCGCTCACGACGTGGGCGTGGGCCTGGACGCGAGCATGAGCGCGATCGCGGCCGCGGGTTACCGCGAGGTCTGCTACTTCGCGCACGGAGCTTCCGGCGCGACCGAGCCGCGCAAGGCGAGGATCGAAGATGTTCGGCCTGAAGCTACGACCTGAGTGGCTGGTCTGGCTCGCGCTCGCCGCTGTCGGCTGCGGGCGCTCGGCGGACGTAGACGCGCACTACCGCGTGCGCGGGCTGGTGGAGGACGTCAGCGGGAGCGGCGACGACGCGCGCGCCGCGATCCGGCACGAGCGCATCGAGGCCTTCAAGGATCGCGACGGCAAACCGTCGCCGATGGATTCGATGCTGATGAACTTCGCGATCGCGCCCGGCACGGATCGGGCGGCGCTCAAGCCGGGCGCGAAGGTCGACATCGACTTCTCGGTGCGCTGGAGCAGCGGTTCGCCGCTCGTGATCACCCGGGCACGACCCCTGGCAGCGGAGACGGGGCTCACGCTCGCTCGATGAGGCGGTGGATCAACGCCCGCTGGATCGGGTAGTCCACGTCGGGCAGGGTTCGCACCTGGTACTCCGCGATCACCTCGAGCTCCGGCCGCGGCGTGCCATGGCGCAGCGGATCGCTGAGCAGCACGCGCTTGCCGCCCTCAGCTGCGCGGGCCAGCCAGACTTCGTTGCCGGTCTCATAGAGCACGTCGCTGGCGAGCAACACGTCCCACTCGTCCGGAACCGCCAGCGCCACCTCGAGCGCCACGCCGTTCAGCTCGGCGTTGTGCTTGGCCATGAGCAACGCCACCGGATCGATGTCGACCGCAGTGACCCGCTCTGCTCCCGCCCGTGCCGCTGCGATGCCCGCAACCGCAGAGCCGGCACCGAAGTCGACCACCCGCTGACCGCGCACGTGCTCGGGATGATCGAGCAGGTAGCGCGCCAGCGCTTGCCCGGCACCCCAACAGAACGCCCAGTAGGGCGCCGCACCCCCGCGCAGCAGCTCGTCCGCGCGCGCGTTCAGATCGACGCCGTCGTGGAGCAGCCACAGCCGCAGCTCGGGGCACAGAGGAAGCTCGCGTGTGCGTAGCGCGGAGCCGAGGACGCACAGATCTTCGGGCTTGAAACTGCTGCTGGACATGGCTGCGAAATTCGACGGGAGGCTGCGGCCCGTTCGGCCGGGCTACGAGCGGTGGTGGTGGGTGATAGTCCTCGGCCGCCGAAGGCACAACCTGGTCACGGCGCGAGCGGTCGAAATTCGACTTTGGCCGGCAAATCTGATCTAACGAGCGCGATGCAGGATCCGCGGGCTGCCGGGCCCGATTCAGAACAAGATCTCGATGCAGCATTGTCCGCGGTGGAGCTGGCCGAAGCAGCGTTGCACGGCTCGGTCTTCGAGACCGCGCGGCTGACTCGTCCCGTCGTGCGCCTGTTTCAGGAGCGCCTGTGGGTGAACCGCGGCGATGCGCTGCGGCCGGACTTCGAGGAGATCGAGGCGCCGGTGATCGAGCTCGCTTTCGAGTATCCGGGCATGCGCATCGCGTGCAACGACCCGCAGCGACGCTTCTTCTGCGCCGGGTCGTCCGGGCCGCGCACCTACGCGCGCGATCAGGTCGCCGAGACGCGCGCGCGCCACATGCTCGAGAGCTTCGGCGCGATCGATCTGGAGTGCCTCGACGACTACGGCGTCGCGCCCGACTCGGCCGCGCATTATCTCTTGCAGCTCGAGGAGACCGGAGACGCGCGCTGTGCATTCACTGCGTACGCGTTGCCGCAGCTGCGTGCGCTCGGCTTCGGCGTGGAGCTGGCGCAGGACTATCCGTACCAGGTGCTGACCGACGAGCCGCCCTGGTACGCGCGCCTGGACGAAAACGGCACCGACTCGGATTGGTTCAGCCTCGAGCTCGGCGTCGAGATCGACGGCCACCGCGTGAACTTGCTGCCGGTGCTGCTCGGCATGCTCGAGGATGGCTACGACTTCGAAGCCGACGGCGGCAGGCGCGCGGGCAAGCGCTTCGTGCAAGTGCCGGGGCGCAGCTGCTATCTGCCGGTGCCGGAGGAGCGCCTGCGCATCTTGCTTCAGGTCATGGCCGAGCTGTACCAGGGCCTCGGCTGTGAGCGCGAGGTGATCCAGTTCCCGAGCGTACGCGCCGCCGCGCTCGCCGATCTGGAGGTCGCGTTCGATCGACCGGGCGCACACCTCGAGCTCGAGGCGCCACCCGAGCTACAGGCGCGAGCCCGGGGCCTCGCCGGAGCTGCGAAGGCGCCGCCAGTGGCTGCAGCACACGGCCTGCGCGCGTCGTTGCGGCCGTACCAGGCGGCCGGGCTCGCCTGGCTGCAACAGCTGCGCGAGCACTCCGCGGGCGGCGTGCTGGCCGACGACATGGGCCTGGGCAAGACGCTGCAGACCATCGCCCACCTGTGCCTCGAGAAGGAGAGCGGCCGCGCGCAGCTGCCCTCGCTCATCGTCACGCCCACCAGCCTGATCGGCAACTGGCAGCGCGAGCTGGAGAAGTTCGCGCCCAGCTTGCGCGTCAGCGTGCTGACCGGGCCGCAGCGCCACGCGCACAGGCCTGCCGCCAATAGCTGCGACGTCTGTCTGGTGAGCTACCCGATCCTGCTGCGCGACGCCGAATACTTCGAGGCCCAGTCGTACTACTACGTGATCCTCGACGAGGCGCAGACGATCAAGAACCGACGTTCGCGGGCGCACGAGCTGGCCACGAGCCTGCGCTCCGAGCACCGGCTGTGCTTGACCGGGACGCCGATCGAAAACAGCCTGGAAGAGCTGTGGTCGTTGTTCGACTTCCTGATGCCCGGCTTGCTCGGCGACGAGCTGGCGTTTCGGCAGTTCTACCGCGTGCCGATCGAGCAGCACCGCGACGACTCTCGCCTCGCCACGCTGCGCGCGCAGGTCACGCCCTACGTGTTGCGGCGCATGAAGCGCGACGTGGCCAAGGAGCTGCCGCCCAAGACCGAGATCGTGCGGCCGGTGGAGCTGCGCGGCAAGCAGCGCGAGCTGTACGAGAGCATCCGCGTGTCTGCGCACAGCGACGTGCGGGCGGCGATTCGCAAGCGCGGTATCGGTGCCTCGACGCTGACCATCCTCGATGCGCTGATGCGCCTGCGCCAGCTGTGCTGCGACCCGCGCCTGCTGAAGAGCGAAGCCGCGCGCTTCGTGCGCGAGTCGGCCAAGTACGAGCTGTTCTTCGAGCTGCTCGAGCAACTGCTGCGCGACGGGCACCGCGTGCTGGTCTTCTCGCAGTTCACCAGCATGCTCGCGCTCCTGGCGCACGGCCTGCGCGAGCGCGGCCTCGGCTACGCCACGCTGACGGGCGCCACGCTGAACCGACAGAAGCAGGTCGACGACTTCGAGCGCGGACGCTCGGACGTGTTCTTGATCAGCCTGAAGGCCGGCGGCACCGGCCTGAACTTGACCAGCGCGGACAGCGTGATCCACTACGACCCGTGGTGGAACCCTGCGGCCCAGGATCAGGCCACCGATCGCGCGTACCGCATCGGGCAGACCAAACCCGTGTTCGTGTACAACCTGGTCGCCGCTGGCAGCGTCGAGGAGCGCATGCTCGGCCTGCAGCAGCGCAAGCGCCTCTTGGCCGACAGCGTGCTGGGCGCGCCGGCCCAGGCCAGCCGAGGCTTCGCGCCCGACGAGGTCGAGCTGCTGTTCTCGCCGCTCGTGGATTGATCCCGCAGGCTTAAGGTTTCTTCACAGACAGCCCCGACGAGCCTTCACAGCCCTCCCACAGATTGTCTCCTGTCGATGAAGCTCACAGGAGGAGCTGGCTATGATCGGGTTCATTTTCGGGACGATTTGTTTGGTCTTGTTGTTCAACAGCATGCGCTGGCGCTACGCCGGCCACGGGGGTTGGGGCTACGGCTTCCATCGCTTCGGGCATTCGCACGGGCCCCCGTGGCGCGGGCGGTTCCGGCACGGCATCGCACGGCACTTGATGGCACGCTTGGACACGACACCGGGACAGGAGAAGGCGATTCGGCAAGCGCTCGAGACCTTGCGCTACAACCTGACCGATGCACGCGACGAGGTACGCGCGGTCGGCCGCGACCTGGCGCAGGCACTCGGCGGTGACGAGCTCGACGAGCAAGCGCTCTCGGCGGCCGTGAGCAAGCAAGACGCGTTCGTGAACCGCACGCGCGGCGAGATCATCGCGGCGATCCGCACGGTGCACCAAACGCTGGACGGCCGGCAGCGCAGGCAGCTGGCAGAGTGGATCGCCGACAGTGTCTCGTACCGCAGCATGCGCGGCGGCTACGACTGGTGAGGAGCCGGACCATGAGAGGATTTCGCATACGCATCGCACTCCTGGCCCTCGGCGTCCTCCTCGGCTACGGCAGTGCCCTCGCGCACTCCGGTCACCACCGCGGACACTCGCACCACCACTGTGAGGACGACTAGCTCGAGGGTGGAACCAGAGAGGCCGAGGGATCAGGAAGGCGGGAAGCCGGGAAGCCGAGACCGGGATTTAATCGCCAGGGGACGCCAAAAGAGCGCCGAAGAGCGCCAAACCACGAGAATCAGATTTGTGCTCCGCGGATGGACCGCATACGTCTGCGCAAGTCCGCGGAGCAAATACTCTCTCTCGCCTTCCCGGCTTCCCGCCTTCCTGTAAACCCTCTCTGCTCTGCCTCCCGCTTCGTGTAAACGCTATCTGCGAGAGTAGACTGGAGACGACATGTTGCAGGCGCTCTTGATCGATGATGACCAGCGGCTGGCGGAGCTGCTGCAGGCTTACTTTGCGCCGCACGGCGTCGAGATCACGCATGCCGCCGATGGCTTCAAGGGGCTTCAGCTGCTGGGCCAGCGCGGCTTCGACGTGATCTTGCTCGATCTGACGATGCCCGGGATGGACGGGCTCGAGGTGTGCCGGCGCATCCGCGAGAGTAGCGCGGTGCCGATCGTGATGTTGACCGCGCGCGGCGACGAGACCGATCGCGTGGTGGGGCTGGAGCTGGGCGCAGACGACTATCTGCCCAAGCCGTTCGGGCCGCGCGAGCTCCTGGCTCGCATGCGCGCCGTGCTGCGGCGCACCGCGCCGGCCGTGCACAGCGAGAAGGTGCGCGTGCGCGACCTCGAGATCGACGTCGGCTCGCGCCAGGTGACGGTGGCCGGCAAGGCGGTGGAGCTGACCTCGCTCGAGCTCGACCTGCTGCTCGCCCTGGCCCGGCGCGCCGGACGCGTGGTGGCGCGCGATGCGCTGTTCGGCCTGGCCGGGCGCGGCGATACGGTGGTCAACGATCGCACGGTGGACGTGCACATCTCGCACCTGCGCAGCAAGCTCGGCGACGACTCGCGCAAGCAACAACGCATCCGCACCGTGCGCGGCGTCGGCTATGTGTTGGTCAAGGACGCGCCGTGAGGCAGCAACCTCTGGTGCAGCTGGAGTTTCGACGCAGGCGCTGGCGCAGGCGTCCGAAGCGGCTGCAGCAGATGCTGTTCATGAGCTTCGGCGTGGCGATCTTCGCCACCATGCTGACGTCCGGCTTCCTGTTCTGGCTGCTGGGAGCGGCAGTGGTCCACAAGCCCTGGTTGCGCTTGTTGGTGTTCCTCGCCGCGGGCAGCGTGCTGTGGACGTTCTCGGGATTGTTCGCGCGCAGGCTGGCGTGGCCGCTCTGGGAGCTCGCGCGCGCAGTCAAGGACTTCGGCCGCGGCGATCTGGCCCGGCGCGCGTACGTGACACGCCGCGCGGCGAGCGAGGTCAGCGACGTGGCCGCGTTGTTCAACGACATGGCTGCGCGCATCGAGATGCAGGTGCGCACGCAGCGCGAGCTGCTGGGAGCCGTCTCGCACGAGCTCCGCACGCCCCTCGCGCGGCTGCGCGTGCTGCTAGCCATGCTGCAGGACAGCGGCACCCAACCCGAGCTCGTGAGCAAGTTCGAGCGCGAAGTGGTCGAGATGGACGCGCTGGTCGGCGAGCTGCTCGCCGAGGCGCGCATCTCGGCCGAGGCCCTCCACAAGCGCGCCATCGATCTGAACGACCTGGTCCGCGAGTGCGTGGAGCGCCTGGGCATGGAAGGCACGCGCGTCGAGATCGACTCGCAGTGCCGCGCGCTCTCGGCCGACCCCACGCTGCTCTCGCGCGCACTCACGATCTTGCTCGACAACGCCAGGAAACACGCCGGCGACGCCGTGTGCGTGCGCGCCGAGCGCAGCGGAACCAGCGTCCGCATCGCGGTCGAAGACGCAGGCCCGGGGCTGGACCCGAACGAAGTTCAACGCTTGTTCGAACCCTTCACACGTGGCAGCAGGGCCCACGGGGACGGCGTG
Organism: Polyangiales bacterium; assembly: GCA_035274465.1. Classification (GTDB taxonomy): domain Bacteria; phylum Myxococcota_A; class Polyangia; order Polyangiales; family JAFGIB01; genus JADGRF01. The sequence continues at coordinate 129,062 of DATEOF010000286.1, read as the reverse complement.
GGGCTGGGCTTGTACCTGGTACGACGCATCGCAGAGGCTCACGGAGGCCAGGCATTTGCGGAAAATCGCACACCTACGGGCGCTCGGGTGGGCTTCACGTTGAATGCAACGTGAGCGAAGCGAACCTCGTGAACGGGTGGGGCCCCGACGGCTTCGCCGGCGGGGCGGGGGAACGTGCGGCGTTCCCCCGGCAATTAAGCCCCTTGCGCGGACACGGGAAACGCGACATTTATCGGCAGTCGTGTCCTCTTTGCTCAACGAAATCCTCGAACACAACGCGCACTGGATCGCAGAGCGCAACCGTCCCCTGACCAAGGCGCCGCAGAAACGCGTGGTGATCTTCACCTGCATGGACACGCGCCTGGTGGACTTCCTCGAGCCTGCCCTGGGTTTGAAGCGCGGCGATGCGCAGATGATCAAGAACGCCGGCAACACCCTGGTCGACCCGGGTGGCGGCGTGGTGCGCTCGCTGGTGGTGGCCCTCCACGGCCTCGGCTGTGAAGAGGTGCTGGTCATCGGCCACCGAGACTGCGGCATGTCGCAGCTCGACGAGGACAAGCTGCGCGCCACCATGATCCAGCGCGGCGTGCCCGAGAGCGCGATCGACGCGTTGCACCCGAGCCTGGGTGAGTGGCTGGGCGGCTTCCACAACCCGCTCGGCAACGTCACGCGCGTGGTCGAGCTGCTCCGCAACAACCCGCTGATCCCGCGCAACGTGCCGATCCACGGCCTGATGTTCGACCCCGGCTCGGGTATGCTCGACGTACTGGTCGACGGCTACAACAAAGCCGGCCGCCCCTCGGACATCCCGCGCGCCGCGCAGTAATAGCCTAGCGCCGCGGGCTCCGATATTCTGCCGCGGCTTTGCCTGAGCAGCCCAAAAAACCTCTCGGCCTGTTCTCGCTCGTCACGCTGGGGATCAACGCCACGATCGGCGTCGGCATCTTCTTCGCACCATCGGAGGTCGCGCAGAGCACGCCAGGCTTCATCGGCTCCTGGGTCTACGTACTCACCGGCCTGGCGCTGATCCCGGTCGCGTTCGCCTACGGCGTACTGGGCGGCAAGTTCGCGGAGGACGGCGGACCCTACGTCTGGGCTCGCCTGTCGTTCGGCCCGCGCGCGGCGTTCTTCATCGGTTGGCTCACGTACATCTCGTCGCTCTTGAGCTCGGCGACCGTGGTCACCGGCCTGACCACGCACATCGTGCACATCACCGGCCCCGACGTGATGAGCCAGAAGGCCTGGGCGCTACTCAGCGTGGGCGCCTTGTCGCTGACGGCGGCTTCCGGCCTGACGCTCTCGTCGCTGGCCTGGAGCACGCTGACCGTGCTCAAGTTACTGCCGCTCTTGCTGCTCTGCCTGCTGGCAGTCGGCAGCACGCTGCTCGGAACCGCGCCGCCACCAGCTGCGAGCGCAGCCGCTTCTGCGCCGGACGTGGCGCGCGCGTTGCTCACCGTGGTGTTCGCGCTGCAAGGTTTCGAGGTGGTTCCGGTGCTGGCCGGCAACGCCAGCGTGCAGCGCGCGGTATCCTGGGCGACGATCGGCAGCCTGATCGTGTGCACGCTGTTCTACGCCGTGCTGCATGCGATCTGCGTCTACGCGGTGCCGGACCTGGGCAAGGAAGCCGCGCCGCTCGTGGCTGCAGCCAAGGTCTACGGAGGTGAGTTCTGGGCGCGCCTGCTCTCGGCCGGACAGATCGTCTCGGCACTGGGCATCGCCTTCGGCCAGTACGTCACCACCCCGCGCTACCTCTCGGCGCTGGGCCGCCCGGACGGGCTGGGTACCTGGGTGGGCGTGACCGATGCGCGACAGGTGCCACAACGCGCACTCTGGATCACCGCGCTGGGGGCCGCGATCTTCGTGCTGCGCGAGGATTTGGGCGGGCTGTTCGCGCTTTCGAGCATCGCCGTGCTGGCCCAGTACGCCGTCTCGGTGCTCGCCCTGGCGCTACTTGCGCGCCGCGGCCACCACGGCGTCGAACGCAAACACATGCTGTGGGCTCTGCCGGCGTTGATCGGTATCCTGCTGGTAGCGCGCGGCGCGGAGCCCAAGGAGTTGTTGACCACCGCGGCAGTCACCGCGCTCGGTGCGTTGCTGCTACTGATCCCCAAGCGCTGACATGTCGGTCCTGACCAGCATTCTGCACGAAGCACTCTCGCAAGGGACGCTGTGGATCCTGGCCGTGTTGCTCGTGACGGTGCCGCTCTTGCGCGGAGCGCCCGGCGCGAAGGAGTTGGCACCGCGGCTGCGCTTCGTGTTGGGGCTGGTCGCCTTTCACTTGCTGCTCCTGCCTGCGATCGGCGTGGCCGATGCGCTCAAGGCCGGGTTCGCGCTCGACCTGCGGCTGCTCGGCTCGGTGGCCGGGGCGCTCGCGGGCGCGGGCTTGTCCGGCCTGGTGCTGTTCGGAGCGCTCGCGCCGCGGCTGCGCATCTCGATCCCGCGCATCCTGCAAGACGTGATGGTCGCCTCGCTCGGGATCGTCGCGGTGTTCGGCACCGCGTCGCGCGCGGGCGTCAATCTATCGGGCATCGTGGCCACCGGTGCCGTCGTCACGGCCGTCGTCGGCTTGTCGCTGCAGGACACGCTGGGCAACGTGGTCGGCGGCCTGGCGCTGCAGCTCGACAGCACGATCCGGGTCGGCGACTGGATCCGCGTGCAAGACGTGATGGGCAGGGTGGTGGAGATCCGCTGGCGCTCGACCTCGATCGAGACCACGAGCTGGGAGACGGTCATCCTGCCGAACAGCTTGCTGACGCGCTCGCAGGTGACCGTGCTCGGCCGACGCAGCGGCGAAGCGCCACGCTGGCGCAGCACCGTGAACTTCAGCGTCGACTTCCGTACACCGCCGAGCCAGGTGATCGAAGCCGTGGTGCGCGCGCTGCACAGCCATCCGATCGACAACGTCGCCGACAACCCGCCGATCGAGTGCATTCTCACCGAGCTCGGCGACAGCGCCGCGCGTTACGCCGTGCGCTTCTGGCTGCTCGACTCGGGCCGCGACGATGGCACCGACAGCGTGGTGCGCACGCGCATCTTCTTCGCGCTCAATCGCGCGGGAATTCCGCTCGCCATCCCGGCGCACGCCGTGTTCTTGACCGAAGACTCCAAGGAACGCAGGCAGTACAAGCAAGACAGCGAACGCCAGCGGCGCGTCGCCGCGCTCTCGGAGATCGCGTTGCTACGCGACCTTTCGGATCAAGAACGCAGCGAGCTGGTCGACTGGCTGCAGCGCGCGCCGTTTGCCAAAGGCGAAGTGTTGACGCGAGAAGGCGCGGAAGCCCACCACCTGTACATGATCATCAAGGGCAAGGTCAGCGTGCGTACGCACCAGGGCACGCAAGACAAGGTGGTAGCGGAGCTCGGGCCCGGCGAGTGCTTCGGTGAGATGAGCCTGCTGACCGGCGAGCCGCGCAGTGCCACGACGGTGGCGATCACCGAAGTCGAGTGCTATCGGCTGCATGCCGACGGCTTCCGCAAGCTGCTCGAGCGCCGCCCGGACCTCGCAGCCAAGATGGCGACTCAACTCGCCGAGCGCCGCGTGGGCCTCATGTCCAGCCGCGAGCAGCTGGCAAACCACAAACGCCTGGTGGAAGCGAACGAACGCGATCTGTTGGACAAGATTCGCGCGTTCTTCCAGCTGTGATCAGAGCCCGTCGAGGCCCTGAAGCGGATCGTTGCCGTCGTCGGAAGAGCTGGGCTTGCTCGCGGGCTTGGCGCGCGACGCCGGCATGGTCGCGCCCTCGTCGTCGTCCGACGATGAGGCGTGCTTCTTGGACGCCGAGGATTCTTCGCGCGCAGCCTTACGCTCCAGGGCTGCCGCCCTCTTCTCTTCGCGCTTTGCCAGGCGCTCGGCCTTCTTCGCCTCGTACGCGGCTTTGCGCTCTGCCTTCTTGGCCTCGCGCTCCTCGGGTGTCATGCGCGAGTGACTGCTGCTGTCGTCTTCGTCTTCGTCGCTCGCGGCGCTGGATGAACGCGAACGCGTCGGAGCGGCGGCCGGCTCGGCCGGAGCGGCGGTCGCGGCGGTCGCGGCGGCTTGTGCCGCTGCCAGCTGCGACTCGAAACGCTGACGCTCTTCATTGAAGGTGGAGCGCAAGCTGGTCAGGGCCTGTGCGCTCTGCGAAGCTTGCAGCGCGTTCTGCTTGACCTGCTCCTCGAAGCTGGCGCGCATCGGCGAATAGCCGAACACGTACGCGGCCGCCATCAACGCACCCAGCAGCCCGAACGCGGTCCACGGGATCCAGCTGTTGTTCGCGGCCCGCGGACGGCCGAAATCCTCGGACACGGGCAGCACGGGGGGGGCCGCGGTGGCCGCTGCTGCGGCGGCGTTCGCCATGTGCGTCATGTGGTTGAGCTGCTGCTCCAGATACGCCGAGCGCTCGTCACCTGCGCGCAGGCGCTCCGTCAGCTCGAGGATCTGTTGGCCCATGGCCTCGAGCTCGGCGTCGTTCTGCTTGGGCGCCGGGGGCGCGGTGCGCGGGCTGCGATAGGACGACGACGGCGGAGCGGTGCGTGCAGCTGATGGCGGCTGGGTTCGTGGACTCGGCAAACGCGACGGCATCGGCTGCGTGCGATCGGGGCTGCTGCGCTGGATGGTACGCGCACCAGTAGTCGGACGCGGAATCGTGCGTGACGCCGGCACTTGCGCTTGCTCGCCCCAAGCCTCACCCGAAAGCTCCGCCGTCGGACGCATCGTCGAGTGCGTCGGCGGATGTTCACTCGCCGGGCTTCGCGGCGGTGCGGTGAGCGTGCGCCGCACGGCAGGCGGACGCTGGCCCGCGTCGGTAGGGGGCTGCGCTGGGGGTCGGGTACCGCGTTGCATGGCTGATCAACTCGTCTTCGGTTGGAGGCTGCTGGGCTCACCGCGGAGTTAACAGCGGCTGCCATGCTTGTTTCGCTTGCAAGGCCGCGAGATGCAACCCCGCTCCGCACAAGAGACTACAATCGATTTGGAGGATGTTTCCCGAACGGCAGCTGGTCAACCGCACAGTGCGCCTATCATTTGCGCCACCGCGTTTAGTCGCCGAGTGCCCACGTTTTGGGATTCGGTGTGGCGCGCGTGCGCGAGGCCGCATGCTACAAGCACCGCACGTTGGCAACGCCGAGCAAGACCGCGAAGGCCGAGCGCATCCGCCTGACACTCGCCGAGCTCTATCCCCGGCCGCCGATCCCGCTGGAGCACGCCGATCCGTTCACGCTGTTGGTCGCGGTCCTGCTCTCGGCGCAGACCACGGATGCGCGCGTCAACCAAGTCACTCCCGCGCTGTTCGCGGAAGCGCCCACGCCGGCGGCGATGCGCGCCCTACCGACCGCGCGCATCCTGGAGTTGATCAAGAGCTGCGGCCTAGCGCCAACCAAGGCCAAAAACATCAGCGCGCTCGCCCACGCCCTGGGCGAACGCCACGGCGACCAAGTTCCACGCGACATGACCGCGCTCGAAGCACTACCCGGCGTGGGACACAAGACCGCCAGCGTAGTCCTCTCGCGAGCCTTCGGCGTCGCGACCTTCCCGGTCGACACCCACATCCATCGCCTCGCGGCACGCTGGGGCCTCTCCGACGGCAAGAACGTCGAGCACACCGAGGCCGACTTGAAGAGCCTCTATGCCCCCGAACATTGGGGCGCATTGCACCTGCAGATCATCTACTTCGGGAGGGAACACTGCCCGGCACTGCGGCATGACCCGAAGGGTTGCCCGATCTGCAGTTGGGCTGCGACCCGCGCAAAGACAAAGGCACCGCGTCCAAAGCCGCGAACGCGCGCCAAGTCCCTGTAGCGTGCGCCGAGCACGCGCTCACATCACCTTCAGAACCAACCCCGCACCGGAGACCGGCGATGTCAGACCCGCTCGATCGCATTGAGCTTCGCGAGCATGGGCGCGTGCACGGAGGGGTTCCCCTCGTCGTGCTGCACGGTGGGCCCGGGGCACCGGGTTCGGCGTGCGGGCTCGCGTTGCTGCTGGCCCGGCGGCACTGGGTGCTCGAGCCGCTGCAGCGCTGGAGCGACACTGTGCCGCTGAGTGTTGCGAAGCATGTCGAAGATCTGGCCGAGGTGGCGCCCGAGCACGCGATCCTCGTCGGCCACTCGTGGGGCGCGATGCTCGCGCTGTCGTACACAGCGCTGCATCCGGCGCGGGTGCGCGCACTCGCGCTCGTGGGTTGCGGCACGTACGGCGACGCCGAGCGAGAAGCGTACAAGCGAGCCTTCGCGAGCTGCATGAATCCGGAGCGCGCCGCCCGCCGCGCTGAGCTGCGCAAAAACCTCGAACAACATCGCTCGGAGCTCGAGCGCGATCGACTCCGCGCCGAGCTCGCTGCGCTCGCCGTGGAAGCCATGAGTTACGATGGGCTAACGGAGCCCGAGGCCTACGCGCGCGTCGACGAGCGAGGCGGACGGGAGACCTGGGACGACGTGCTGCGCCTGCAGCGTGAAGGCATCGAGCCGGCGCGCTTCGCCGCGATCCGCGTGCCGGCGCTGATGCTGCATGGCGACGACGATCCTCACCCCGGCCGGCTCACGCACCAGACGCTACGCGCGCACATGCCGCAGCTCGAGTACGTGGGATTCGCATGTTGCGGCCACGAGCCCTGGCGCGAGCGGCGGGCAGGCGAAGCCTTCGAGCAGACACTGTTCGAGTGGCTGAGGCTTGCTGGCTAGAACAACGCGTCGATTGTTTCCAAACGGGACAGATATCTGTTTGAAACCAAACCGGATTGCGCTTGAGCCGCAGTGGGTCCAAAACTCGACAAATGCCCGAAGCGAGCGGCTGTATTGCTGTGATAGGCGACGTCCACTCGGCCTGGTCCAGAGAAGACGTCACCTACTTCAACCGCAGTCAGTACCCACTGCTGTTAGTCACCGGCGACCTGGGTGGTAGCGAAGCCCGCGACGGCCTGACGGTGGCGCGCCACATGGCCGAGCTCTCGAGCCGCACGCTCGTCATGCCGGGCAACAACGATGTCCCCGAGTACGCGCGGATCGCCGCCGAGCTCACCTATCGCCAAGGCCGCGGCGCGCTGCTGCGTAACCTGGACGACGACGAGGACGAGGTCGGCGTCACGACCATCGGAACTCCGCAGACGGGCGTGCGAACCTGCGGCTACAGCCTGCATCCTTTGCGCCTGGGCACACTCGACGTGACGATCATCGCTGCGCGACCGTTCGCCATGGGCGGAGGCGAGATCTCGTTCCCCGACGAGCTCGAACAGAGCTTCGGCATCCGCACGCTCGAACAATCGAGCGACAAGCTGTGCATGCTGGTCGACGAAGCGCCGAGCGAGAAGATCATCTTCTTCGCGCACAACGGCCCGTTTGGATTCGGAGGCCGGCCCGACGATCTATGGGGTCGCGACTTTCACCCGGATGCCGGCGACTGGGGAGATCAAGATCTGCGCACGGCGCTCGATCACGCCCAGGGCCGAGTGCTTGCCGTCATCGCGGGCCACATGCACTGGCGCCTGCGTACCGGCGGCCAGCGCCGCTGGCAGCTGCGAGACGATGCCGGCGTGCTGTATGTGAACGCGGCGCGCGTGCCACGCATCACGCGCCGCGACGGAGCAGCAGTGCACAGCCACATCGCGCTCGAAGTCACGGCCAAGCGCGCGGAGGCACACGAGATCGAGGTCGCGAGCGAACGCGAGGGTGGAGCTTACTAGGTGTCGATATGATGAATTCGAGCGACCTGCGGGTGTTGATTGTATGCCTCGCGGCACGTGCGCTGTGCGCTTGTCCGTCTGTCACGGAGGACCGCTGCGAAACGCTGCCGAGCCCCAGAGAACGGACCTTGGATGGCGGAGATTGCGATGATTCGAGCCCTGCGCGAGCTTCTCGGGAGCGAATAGCGAGCGACGATACACGCGGATATGTGGTCACGTGCGGCAAGCAGAAACCGAGCTCCGGGATCGAGGGGTGCCGCGGGCTGCCGGACGATCTATGGAGCAGCTGTTCCTTGCCGCGGTGCCCATCGGAAGATATTTTTCCGACCGGTTGTGTTGCCGCGCTACCTACGGACAATCCGTATTACAGCGGAACAAGGCAGACCTGTACGTGCGAAGCATTCGAATCCGACCCAGATGGCCCGAGGTGGCTCTGCGGTGTTTGACGCGCGCCGATGACCGACTAGCGCGAGGCGAGGACGCTTCCACCGTCCCTTTGGGCGACGATGGGCGCCGACCGAGACGGGCTCAGCGTTTGCTCGAGGCTCGCTGCCAGGCCGAGGAGCTTCCTTTCCTCGTTGCGCTTCATGACCAGCTGAACTCCGATGGGCAAGCCGCTCTGCGAGACTGCCGCTGGTAGCGTCAGTGCGGGTTGACCGGTGATGTTGAAGGGTGCGGTAAAGGCGCCGATGCAGACGACGGCGCGGAAGACTGCTTCGCCGTGGAGGCCTGCGTACTGGTGCAGCTTGGGGACGGACACGGCGCAGGTTGGAAAGAGCCAGGCGTCGACGCCGTCCGCGGCGAACCAGGCATCGAGCTGCGCCTGCAGCGCGTCGTGTCGCCGTCTGGCGTCGGGCCTGGTCACTGCCTTGCCGAGCTCGCGCATCCAGCGCGTCGTGGGCTGGAGCGTGTGCGACGTGAAGGGCAGGACCGGGATGTTGGCCATCAGACGGCCCATGATCGGCAGAAACTCGTCGACTGCGATGGGCGGAGGCGGAGGGCCTTCCTCCACGTGGTGACCGAGCAGCTCGAGCTGCCGCGCCGCGCGGCGTGTGGCCGCTTCGATCTCGGGTTCGATCGAGGTCAGGTGATGGCTGAGGCCCACTCGGATGCGTAGCTTCGAGGGGAGTTGCTTCGTGGCAGCAGAGTACGAGTCGGGCGCATCGAGCGTCGAGCGCCCATCGAGCACGTCCATGAGCGCCGCTGCGTCGCGGACCGTGTGCGCGAGCGGGCCGATCGCGCTGAGCTGCGTGGCATCCACGCTGAGGTGTTCGTTGAAGAGCGCACCACGCCCCGGCTTGATGCCGACCAGGCCGCAGAACGCTGCAGGCAACCGAATGGAGCCGGCACCGTCGCTGCCCGGCGCGATCGGGACCATGCCCGCCGCCACTGCCGCCGCGGCGCCTCCGCTGGAGCCGCCGGCGTAGTGCTCGGGAGCGCGAGGGTTGCAGGTCGGTGGCCCGAGGTCGGTGTGGACGAACGGCAGGATCGTGAGCTCGGAGGTGCTGGTCTTTCCGACGATGACGAAGCCAGCCTTGCGACAGCGTTGGGCGAGCTTGCTGTCGACGGGCGAGCGGATCCACTTGAACGCACGCGATCCGACCCGCGTGTGGAGGAAGCGAACGTGTTCGCTGTCTTTGATCGCGGTGGGCACGCCGAGGAACGGCGGCAACGTTCCGCCTGCTCGCAGCGATCGATCCGCGGCCTCGGCGGCGGCCAGCGCGCGCCGCTCGTCCAGCTCGACGAAGGCACCGAGCGACGCGTCCTGCTCGGCGATCTTCGCGAACGTCGCTCGCGTGAGCTCCACCGAGGATAGCTCGCGCCTGCGCAGGAGTTCTGCGAGCTCTCGGGCGGTGGTCTGCGTCGAAGTCGTCATGTCTCACTCAAACGGGTAGCGCTTCGAGCACGGCGATCGTGGCTCCCGAGAATACACGGCTGAGCCGGAAGCCCGTGGCTGCGAGCAGCGCCTCGAGCTCGGCGCGCGAACGCTCACGACCTTCGTCGCAAACCACCACCATGTGCATGTCGATGTTCGCGACCGTACTCGACGTGTCGTTGCGCTCGAGGATGAACTCGACCAGCAACAAGCGGCCATGCGCGGGGATCGCTCGCCGCACGTTCGAGAGGATGCCCTGGCAGCGTGTATCGTCCCAGTCGTGCAGCACGCTCTTCAGCAGATACGCGTCAAAGCCCTCGGGCACGCTCTCGAAGAAGCTGCCGGCGACGCATTCGATGCGATCAGTCACGCCGCGACGCTCGAGCACGGGGCGGGCGCAAGCGATCACGCCGCTGGCGTCGTACAGCACGCCCCGCAAGCCCGGATTGCGCAGCACCAACTCGGACAGCAACGTTCCCCTACCACCTCCCACGTCGCACAAGCGTGCGAGCTCGTGGAACGGATAGAGCGCTGCGATCTGTGACGCGTCCAGCAACGTGAAGCCCGTCATCGCCTGGGCGAACGTCTCTTCCTCGTCCGGGTGCTCCGCGAACCACTGCCAGATGCTCATGCCGTGCACGCGCGCGAATGCGCTGCGTCCGGTCTCGATCGTATGCCGGAGCTCGGCCCACGCAGCCAAGTTCGAGCCAGAGGTAAAGTATTCGACCATCGCGCGCGAGAACGTCGAGTGATCCGCCGCGAGTGCCCGCGAGATGCGGTTGTTCGAGAAGCGGCCCGATGAGTCCAGTGCAAAGATGCCGATCGTCGCCAGAGCGCGCAGCGTACGATGCAGGGCGTCCTCGTCGGTATGCGTGCGCTCGGCGAGCTCGCGAGCAGTGAGGGCGTGGCTCTCCGAAAGCAGGTCAGCGATACCCAGGCGCGCAGCGACCCCGATGTGCTGCGAATTCATCATACTGGTCGCCCGCTCGAGCAGAACGATCTCGGGCGGACAGACCATATCGGCGAAGCGCAGCAGGAACCGCCGCAGCGCCAGCGCCGCGCGCAGAACGAACCTGGGAGGGGCGGTAGGCAGCGGCCCACGAGGCAGGCCGGCGACCGGTTGACTACGGCTGCGTGCCGGATGGGTGACGACAGTCTCTTCCGTTGTCAAGCTGGCCATGCCTCGGCTCCACGTTCGCGAGCCGAGGTTTTATCGCGGATCGCGAAGTTGCGCGAGCTACGATTCGCCGTGCTGGCACACGCTGGCACACGACCCACAGCTGATCATCCGCGGAAAGACAGCCGGGCTTGCTTGGCACGCTTGCTGCTGTTTCCAAGCGACGTGCAGCTCGTGCTCGCGATGCTGATGTTGCTGATCGCCGCGACGCAGGCACGCGCGCAGGAGGGCGCGGGGCGCCGCTTCGACCCTTGCTCGGACGGGGCGAGCTCGTTCTGGGCCTCGCTGACTTGGGTCGGCTCGCCGCTGATGGCTGAACGCGACGGCTGGATCTGGCGAGCGACGCTGAGCCATCCGGTGTTACGCCCCAACAGCAACTCGCTGCCAGGTCGCGCGGACGCCGTGCTTATTCGCGTGACCGCAGCCGACGGCAGTGAGGTCACAGGCAGGCTCGAAGCCGGGCCAGTGCAGGGAACCGAGTCGTTCTTGATCTGGCGACCCGCTGCGCCACTCCCACCCAACGCTGCCTTTGGGATCTCGCTGGAGGTCGACAACCTGCGCGTGAGCGGCTGCTCGAGCGCCCCGAAATTTTCGCAGAGCTTGTCGGTGACGACCGCAAACGATCTGACGCCCGCACCTGAGTCGCCGCCGTTGCGTGAGGTGGCCGCAGGCTACGTGTGGGTCACGCACGGCTCGGAATGTTGCGAAACGCTCGATCGCTCCCGCTGCAACGACGCGCCGCACTGTTACGCGTGCTGGACTGCAGACCACGAGCTCACGATCGCGCCACTGTTCGACGCGCCGGCACCGAGCGAGGACGTGGTTCAGTATGACCTGTTCTTCGGCACGTCGACTTCGAGTCCGATCGCGGCCAGCAGGACGGGTGGGGTGCCCGATACGTTCATCTGGCCCGCACGCCACCCGGAGCTCAGGCTTTCGCCCGACGCCTCCGAGGTATGCCTGACCGCCGTGGCGCGGCAGCTGCGGACGGGTGCCCTCGCGACACGCACCCGCTGTTCCGCGCTGCCCGACGCGGACGAAGACGCAGGTGCGGCGAGCGATGCGCTACCCAGTGAGCTGCCTTCGACGCTATCACGGACACAACCCACGGATTCGAGCCTCACGATCGGACCGCCCCACTGCGTCGCGCCCTCGCCCGTTCTGTTCGGCGACCGCGAGCTGACGGTGGCCATGTCCTATCACCTCGAGCGATTGGGCTGCCCGAATGGCGCGTGTACGATGACGCAGCAACCCACACCGACCGAGGCCGAACCGGGCGGGTGCCACAGCGTGCGCGCGCGCGGTGCTGCAGCCTGGAGCCGCAGCGTTTGGTACGCGTTCGCGCTGCTGTGGTCAGCTCGACTCGCTCGCCGCCGCGCTCGCGGGGAGTCGCGCGCCAGAATGTCGGCCACGATGTACATGAATCTCGGCCTGATCTTGTATGCTATCTACCGCACCGTCGCGCGTTGAAGCCGCAGTTGCGCGAGCTGCGATTCGGCGCGCACCCGACGTGTGGGGCGGTCGGCGAACGGGATGCGCGGGTCGCGCTCGAGTAGCGCGATGGACTGCTCGTAGGCCGCGATTGCTCCGGCTTTGTCACCGGCCTTGGTGAGCGCCCCGGCGTAGCTGTCCTGCGCGTTCGACGAGTCGGGGTATACGGCGATCGCGGCGCGCAAGATGGCGAGCGCAGCGTCGGTCTTGCCGTCGAGCAGGAGCTGGTACGCGTACATGTTGTAGAACTCCTCGAAGGGCCTTGCCAGGTCGGGCGACTTCGCAATCCGCTTCTTCCAGTCGCCGACCGCCGCGTCGAACTGCCCGGCCTCGAGCGCGAAGAGCGGCGCGGTCTCGTCCGGCAGGAGACGTACGGCGTGATCCATGCCGTTGTTGGGCAGGTGGATGTCGAAGGTGCCCTTCGGATCGAGCGTGAACTCGATACCGTTCTCCACGGAGACGAAGCGATCACCACCGAGCGGCACGAGCTCGGTCGGGTCGCGGAACGGGCGCACGATCGTCAAGCGATCGCCGTCAACCGCCAGCGTGAAGACTCGGGACTGGACGGTCAGGTAGCGGCCGGCGAGGCGCAACCGCTCGGCATCCGTCAGCGGCACACGCTCGTAAACTCGGTCGGCGCCCGGCCACTTCATCGCGGCGAACACGGTGCGCTCGATGGCCGGGAAGATGTCGAAGCCGTTGTCGGAGTTGCTCATCATCACGACCCCGTTGCCACCTTCGAGGCTGGCGAGCGCTTCGGCCTGGAAGCCGTCGTCGGCGCCATTGTGACCGAACATGCCGGTCCCGTTGCGCTCGGAGGGGAACACGCCGAGTCCAACCGGCGGTTCGGGTGCCTTCGTCTCGGACGTGGTCATCTGAAGCGCGATCTCGCGCGACACCAGCCTGGATTTGCCGGCGCGTCCGCGCGCCACCTCGATGAAGAAGCGCGCCAGGTCGCTGGGCGTGGTCCACAGGCCGGCGGGGGCCATCTCGGGATAGACGTTGCGCTTGCCGGGCGTCTCGCTGCCGTCGCGGTGATAGCCGGTGGCGGCGTGCTGCACGCGATCGGGCGGGAGCGGCTGCTCGTAGGTGCTCGCGTCCATGTGCAGGGGCGCGAGCACGCGATCGCGCAGGATGTTGGGATAGGGCGCGCCGAGACGCTCGACGAGCGCGAGCTGAGTGATCAACGTGCCGCCGCCCGAGTAGCGGACCTTGGTGCCCGGCTTCAGGTCGACGCGGATCGGCCCGGTGTTCGCGGGCGGCAGGCCGTCGAGGACCTGTAGGAGCGTCGGCAGCGGAGCGCCTGCGGTGTAGCCCGGGAAGCCGTGCACGGTGGTGCCGGCGGTGTGGCTGAGCAGGCGACGGATCGTGACCGGCACATCCTTGGTGAGCTCGTTGTCGGGGAGCTTCCAGCTCGTGAGCAGCTCGTTGACGGGGCGATCCAGCGCGAGCGTGCCGTCGGCGACCGCGAGGAGCACGCCGAGCGCGTTGACCGACTTGCTGATCGAGCCGGCCTGGAAGAGCGTGCTCTCGTCGGCAGGCTGCTTCGTGCTCTCGTCTGCCAGCCCGTACGCGCGTGCCCACACCAGCTCGTAATGCTCGAAGACGGCGATGCTCACCGCGCGAACCCGTTTCTGGCCCAGCAGCTCGGTGAGCGCAGTGCGCGCCGTCTCGCCCTTCACCTGCACCCGAGGCAGGAGGCCCTGCTCGATCGCGGCCGCGAGCGCAGACATGTCGCGCGCCGGCGCGCTGCTGGTGGTCCTCGACGAGCTGCCGCCGCTACACGCCGTGGCGATGAATCCGAGCACGATCGCGAGCCGCCTCATGGCGCGAGCATACCGCCCGCTGCGGCGCAGTCGTCGCCGGACCTGTGACGCAACGCACACCTGGACCTCGGCCCCATTGCGTCGCGCGCCGAGGCGCGCAAGCATGGCGCCCGATCCGAAGCCGAGGGATGGACGTGTTCTCGTTCGATCTACCCGAGGAGCTGGCACTGCTGCAATCGACTGCGCGCAGCTTCGCGCGCGATGCGCTGCTGTCGAAGCTGCGCAGCGCCGAGTCCGCGCGCGCAGTGGATGTCGATGCGCGCGCCGCCTACGCGCAAATCGGGCTCGCCGACCTGGAGCTACCGTCCGAGCTCGGCGGCGCAAGCTACGGTGCGCTCGCGCGTGTGCTGGTGAACGAGGAGCTGGCAGCCGCCGACGCCGGTGCGGCGCTCGCGCTCGATCGGTTCGGCCCCGCACGCTATGCCTTGCTCGAGCTGGGCGGTCTGGACGCGCTCCGTTCGGTGCTGGACATGCCCGAGGCTCGCGCGCTGCTCGTCACGAGCCGTGACGCATCGCTGCAACTGAAGGGCGACAAGTTGAGCGGCCGGGTGCCTTACGTCCCGGCCGAACAGGCGCAATTGCTCGTCGTGCTGGCGAGCGATCACGCACTGGTCGTTCGCGAGGGCCTCACGTTCGAGCGCGTCCGGGGCGCCGGCCTGCGCGCGGCAGGCGGCGCCGAGCTACGTTTGGACCGAGCGAAGATCGCGGCGCGGCTGCAAGGCCGCGAGGACCCGCTGGCAGCATCGCGTGCACTCGCACGCGCGCGCTTGTATGTCGCCGCGCTGCTGCTCGGCGTGCTGCGCCACGCCGACGAGTACGCGCGCGCCTACGCCCTCGAGCGCGAGGCGTTCGGGCGCAAGATCGCGCACCACCAGGCGCTCGCCTTCTTGCTGGTCGACATGCACGCGGCCGTCGATGGAGCGCGGCTGTTGATCCACGATGCCGCGCTGCGCGCCGATCGGGGCGAGCCGTTCTCCGGCGCCGCCGCAAGTGCGTTGGTCGAAGTCATCGAGGTCGCGCGCTGGGTCGGCCCGGCGGCCGTGCAAGTGCTCGGGGGGCACGGCTTCATGCAGGACCACCCGGTCGAGAAGCTGATGCGCGAGGCGCGGGCGCTGGGCTTGTTGCTCGGCGGCATCGACGCCGCTCGCGACGACGCCGGCGCAGCGTTGTGCGACGAGGCGCTGCCGGTTCAACTCTCTGCGCGGGAGGGCGCGTGATGGATCTCACGATCGATCGCGCGATGCAGCAACGGCTCGAGCAGGCGCGCGACATCGGGCAGCGCGAGGTGCGGCCGGTGGGTCTGGAAGCCGATCAGCTCAGCCGGCCCATTCCCGTCGACCATCCTTACTTCCAGCGCTGTCTCGCTCGCGGAGAGGGCCGCACGCGCTGGCCGGGGCCCGGCCCACGGAATGCGCACGCAGCGCGCGAGCGCAGCACCGTGCTCTCGCTGCTCGTCGCTGAAGAGCTCGCGTACTGGGATCGCGGTGTGGGCGTGGCGAATCCCGGGCCGAACCTGCCGGAGCTGAACGTGCTCGGCATGGGCACCGACGAACAGAAAGCGCGTTTCCTCGGTCGCTTCCTCGAGCCCGACCGACCGCGCTGGGCGTCGTTCGCGATGACCGAGCCGGGTGCAGGCTCGGACGCCGCCGCGATCCGCACCACCGCACGCAAGGACGGCGCGGAGTACGTGCTCAACGGCGCCAAGTGCTTCATCGGCAACGCCAGCCGCGCGGACTGGATCCTGGTGCAATGCACGCTCGACCCATCCGCCGGACGCGCGGCGCAGCGCGCATTCTTCGTCGAACAGGGAGCTCCGGGGCTCGGTCCGTTCAAGATCGAGAAGAAGATGGGGCTCAAGGCCTACGAATCGACCTCGTTTTCGCTACAAGACGTGCGCGTGCCCGCCGACAACCTGCTCGGCGGTGAAGCGCGCTACGAGCGACGCGAAGGCTTCAAGACCGCGATGCGCACGTTCAACGCAGGTCGGCCCGGCATCGCTGCCAACGCGGTCGGCATGGGGCGCGCGGTGCTCGACGAAGCGCTCGCGTTCGCGCGCGAACACGCGCTGCTCCGCGACCTGCGCGTGCGCGATCGTCTCGAGCACATGTCGCGCAAATTGCGCATGGCTCGGCTCTTGTGCTTGCGCGCGGGCTGGCTGGCAGACGAGCAGCGGCCCAACCTGGTCGAGGCCTCGCAGTGCAAGGCGATCGCGGCCGGTGTCGCGCAAGAAGCGGCGTCTCTCGGCATGGAGCTGCTCGGCCTGGTCGGCGCCCGCGGCGACCACTTGATCGAGAAGTTGTACCGCGACGTGAAGGCGATGGACATCGTGGAAGGCACGGGCCAGATCCAGCGCATGATCATCGCGCGACACCTGCTCGGCTTGCCGCGCGATCAGGCGAGCGACTGAGTCCTACCCATGCTGGCGTTTGCGGAAGAACGCGTACCAGACCGGCATGTAGCGCGGATCGGTATCCATGCGATGACGGATGCGCTTGATCATGCCCGGGGGTAGCTTTGGGCGATGCGGATGGAAGCGTGAGATGAACGAGAGCAGCTGCAGAAACATCTCGTATCCGCCGTTGTCACCCGTGACCACGCGCTCGGTCACGAGCCCGGACCCCGTGCACAGAGACTCGAGTTGCTCCCACGTGAGCAGACCGTAGTTGTCTGCTCCGATGCCCATCTCGTCGAGCGACTGCTGCTGATCCTCGGGCGGGAGCCAGTGGAACAGCCAGGTCTTGATCTCGCCATCGAGAGGTGTGTTGTAGTTGCCGGTGCTGATGAACACGCCGCCGCCGGGCTTGACCAGGCGAGCGGCCTGCTGGATGACAGCACGCTTGTCGTTCAGGCTCGGCGTCGCCGGGCCGCGGTGCGTCGGTTGGTTGCCGACATGCTCGATCAGCGAGTGAACGAACACGTAGTCGTAACCGGTGCCTAGCTGCGCGTCGAGCGCTGACAGGTCGCGCGCGTCGCCCACGTAGCCGGTCTCGCTCCGTACGCGCAGACGCGCGACCTCGACGTGCTTGTCGATGTAGTCGACGAAGATCGGATCGACTCCCACTCTGCGAAGCGCGACCGAGAGCCCGCCCCAACCACAACCGAGATCCAGTACACGCTTGCCAGCGAGAGTGCCCCAGTTCTCCTGTGCGAGACGGACGACATCGTCGTATTCCTCGGACGCCATGGCGTCTCGAAAGAAGTACTCGCTCGTCGCATCCCCGTGACCCAGTGAGCGCCAGTAGCGCTGCATCGTGTCCTTGATCCTCGGGTCGCTCGCGGACGCTTCGCCGTTCTTGGGGCGAAGCAGAGCCTTGCGTGCGCGCGGCAATACCTCATCGCGTACGAGCCGAGTTGCGACGCGGCTCAGGTCCAGGATCGTGGCGTTACTGTGAGACACTAGACCCACCAGTCTACGCCGGTCGCGGGCGTGATTCGCAGATTTGCATTGCAATTGTCGTGTAGGCGCGAGCATGCGTGGGGGGCACATGCCGCTCCCAGCGGCCACGACTCGCACCTCGCTTGCGCCACCGCTCAGCCGGCGAGGCGCGACCTGGATAGCGACACGACGGCGACGACGAACATGCTCAGCAGCACCAGACCAAGCGCGATGCCGCGGGCGAACGGTGGCCGGTACAGCAGCGCGATGTGCGTCGCGTCGGCCGGCACGGTCGCGCGCATGCGCCCCCAGGAGTCGTGTCCGAGCGGCAGTGCACGACGGTGTTGGTCCAGCGCGACGAACGCCGCACGCTGAAGGTAGTTGAGTACGATGGCACGCGGCTGACTCGCGCGCGGCAAGTCGGCAAATATGCCTTCGCCGGTCGCGTGGAAAGGGATCGGCACCACGGGTGCGGACTGATCGAACACGAGGGGCGCGGGGTTCGGGACCGAGAGCAGCGCCGCGCGTTCGCCTCGAGCGACCAGCGGCAACGGCGGCATGTGGCGCACGATCTCGAGCCAGTTGCCGTGCCACGGCTTCGCAGCGGGAGCTGGCCTGGACAGACGAGCGTACACGTACGAGACACCGAAGGCCTCCAGTGCGGCCTGCGGCTGCGCCGTCAATGCGCGTCGCACACGTTGCGTCTCGGGCAGCGCATCGATGAAGGGATTGCTGCCTTCAATCGATGTGTAGCCGTAAGCGGACGCAACATTCTGAGCCAACCAAGACGCTGGGTCGGGCTCCAACGTGCGGCGAGGCGCGAGCGGGAGCATGCGCAGGCCGCTCGCCAGCGCACCATGAACTGCCGGCGGCTGTGCCGTATACACACGTCGATTCCAGGAGCAGTTGCTCGGCAGCGGTATCACACAGCCGTACAGCGTGACCGCCGCGCACCAGCTCCAGATGCCGAGCGTCGCGCTGCGGCGCCACGAGCTGACACGCAACCAACCGTCGAGCATGAGCGCGCCGCTCAAGCACGCAAACATGTTGAACAGGCCGAGCAGCTTGTAAGGGATCTGAAAAGCGTTGAACACCGGCAGCTTGTTCAACAGCGGCCAAAGTCCACCGTTCTGACCCAGTGCGAGCAGCAACGCCAGGAACGTGCCGAACGACCACACGAGTCGTGCACGCGAGGCGCGCGGAAGGTGCATGACGAACGCGACCACGCAACTCGCGAGCGCAGCACACGACAATAGCGACCCTGCCGCGTAGAGCTGCGTAAAATCCAGCTCCCGCGTCTGACCCCACACGCGCGCCATCGGATGTCCAGCGCGCACGGTGCCGAACGGCGCGAACATCGCCAGCAATCCTCGCGGTTCGACGTCGCCGCCGGGGAACAGCTCGCGCTCGATCCCGTGCACGAAGCTGAATTGCGGCACGAGCAGCGGAGACGCGATCGCCGCCGCCAGCAGCAGGCCGCACGCGAGCCATGCCAAGCGCCGCGCAGGCACCACGCCGCTCAGCACGAAGAGCAGCGCGCACAGCACGAAGAACAGCGCGCAATACGTCCACATCTGGGCATTGCCCGCGTGGAAGTGCACGCCGCTGCAGGTACCGACTGCGATCGCCCACCACATACCGACCGGACCGGCTGCCCAACGTGCAAGTAAGCCGACCAGCAGCGGCAACGCGACCGCGACTGGCAGCATGTAGTACCACCCACGACCGGCGATCAGGTGGTAACCACAGAGCGTAAAACAGAACGCCGCAGCGCTCGAGAGCGCTGCGCCCACACCCGCGCGATGCACGGCCCAAGCGCACGCCACATAAGCGAGCGCGAGGTGTCCTATCGCAAACACATCGATCGCCCACTCGACCTGACCCAAGCTCTGCGCGAGCCACACGCTCAAGTACGTCGGCGGATACGTGAGCGCATACATGCCGAGCTCCGCAACCGGCGCGCCCAGATATTGATGCGGGTTCCACAGCGGAAGCACGCCCGAGCGGAGGCTGCGCGACGCCCAAATCATGACCGGCAAGAACTCGTCGAAGTTGTCGTCCTGCAGGAAGAACGGCGCATCGCCGAGCTCGAGCGCCACGAGACCGCACACGACCACGCAGCCACCCGCGACGAACCAAGCTCGGCCGCCTTTCGGGTCTGACTCGGTAGCCGGCGCACCGAACGCGAGCTCGACGCCTCTGCGCACGCCAGAGAGATTCGCGAGTTGCCAGCTGACCAGCAGCAAGCCGCCGAAGCAGAGCAAGATCCAGGGCGCATCCGCGGAGTCGGGCGTGAAGTACGCGTGCGCGGCGAGCAGCGCGAGGAATCCCAGCAGCACGTGCGATGCTGGTCTGCGGACTACACTCTGCTGCGCTGGAACGCCGGATGCCGTCCCGACAGACGCATCAGCCATCACACCAGGCTACAGGCGCGAACCGTGACTGTGAATCGCATCGTCGACGCTGTGTCGGAGACCGACACCCCATGTCTGCCGCGATCCGACACCACCGGGACGCGACGGAACGCTAACGACTCGCCGCGAGCTGCGCCGCGACCGCTGCGTACACCTGTTGCCGCTGCGGATGCTTGGGCTTGGCTTCACCGCTGACGACCGCGGCGATCGCTGCCACCTGTGCCCCGTTTCCGACCGAGGCACGCAGCAGCACGAGCTCGTAGACCGTGCCCGCCAGCTGCACGCTGTAGCCCGTCGTGGCTTCGGTCACCACGCTCGTGGCCAGCGTCGTCAGCGTCTCGGTGGATCGATCGCGCTCGCGGTGCAGCTGCGTTTGCACCATTTCTTCGAGCCCAGGCGGGGGCGCAGGCGTCTGATACGACGCTGCCAGCTGCAAGGTTTCAGTCGACTGGACCAGGTACAGGTGGCCGCCGCGCGAGCCGCTGGCGTCGCACACGAGCTGCAGCGCCTTCTTGCTGCGATCCTCCGGGCGATCGCTCTCGGTCAGCGCCGCGCGCACCGCGGTCTGGATCTCGTGGATGTGCGTCGGGCTGGTCAGGAACTGGCTGGTGCTGCTGAAGTCGCGCAGATCGATGGCGGCCGAGAAGCCGCGCCGTCGCGCCTCGTTGATCAGGGATTCGTAGCGAGCGCCCAGCGGCGAATGCGCGCCGTGACGATACTCGCGGCCGGTGAGCCGCGCGTAGTGCTCGAAGGCGTGCTTGTCCTCGGCCCAGATGGCCGTCTGCGCGCGCGCCTCGTACGACAGACCGAGCCGCAGGCCGCTGACCCCGAGCGCGATCTGACGATCGATCAGGTTCGACAAGCGAACACTCGCCGACGAGAAGTAGCCGAGCCGCGCTTCAGCCAGCGCCAGCACGCGGATCAACTCGAACGACAGCTGTTGTACGTCGAGCTCATGGCAGCGCGCGAGCATGGTGTTGGCGAGCTTGCGCGCTTCCTCCGGACGGTTGAGCGCGAGCAGCGTTTCGCAGAGGCCACAGTGCGCGGTGACCCAGACGGCGCGACTGAGCGTGCGCTGGCCGGCGCTGTCTCGGATCAGCTCGATGCATTGCTCGAAGCCGGACTCGGCCGCCAGGTAGTCGCCACGGATCAGATCGAACTGTGCCTCGGCCTGGCGCAGGTACGGCAACCAACCCGGGTAGCGCGCCGCCAATGGCTGCAAGCGATCGATCACGTCCTTGACGCCCGCCAGGTCACGCGCGTAACTGTGCGCCTCCAGCTCGATCGGCAGCATGTAGCTGAACATCTGCGCGGTCTTCGAGTGCAGCGCGGTCAGCTCGGCCTGGCGAGAATACTGCTCCGCTCCTTGCCAATCGCCCTGCTGCAGCCGGATGACCTTGCGCAGGTACATCGCGCTGACCTTCTGGTACGGATCCTGGTCCAGGTATTCGGCCCAACGCAGCGCACCCGCCGAACCGTTCGCCGCTTCGAGCATGCCCAGTCCGTAGGCGATGGCGTTGCGGATCGCCCACACGTACGTCATCTCGGCGACCTGCACCTTGCCGAGCTTCTCGTGTACCTCGGCCCAGCGCACGGCCGCGCGCTCGAACTGACAGTGGCAGGTGGTCTCGACCATCGCCAGCGCGTTGTGCCAGATCGCCTCGATCAGCGGCGAGAGCGGCACGAACGGTTCGAGCAGCGCGGGCAAGCCCTCGAGCAGATCCGCGTCCATGCTGCGGCCGCCGATCGCGATCGAACACACGACGTACTCGGCCAGCAAGCGGATGCCCTCCTGCACGGAGTACACGCGCTCGTGTTCGGGCGTGGCCAGCCAGCGCTCGTGCGCCTGCGTGAGCGCGCGGTTCAGGCGCTGCTGCGGATCGGGCTCCTCGCTGGCCTCCCAGAGCGCCAGGCCCGAGTCGCGCTTCAGCTGC
This sequence comes from Polyangiales bacterium, assembly GCA_035274465.1. Classification (GTDB taxonomy): domain Bacteria; phylum Myxococcota_A; class Polyangia; order Polyangiales; family JAFGIB01; genus JADGRF01. Next base: position 107,316 of record DATEOF010000286.1, on the reverse strand, counting down.
TCGAGCCAGGTGGGCGCGACTTCCCAGTAGTAGCTGTCCTCCGCAGCCACGCTCAGCGCGACGGACCAGCGCCGCAACTCGTTCACGTCGCGCGTGCTGTAACCGAGGCGCAGCGCGAGTTGAATGCTGTGGTGGTACGCAGGCGCAAGCCGCGCCACGTTCGACTGCAGCGAGGCCTTGTGATCCGAAGTGCTGGCCGCGCGCTGGCGCTCCATGACCGCATCCAGACCCGCGCGCTCGAGACCGGCCGCGAACAGGTGGTGGATCCAGGCGATGTTGTCCTGAGTCTCGTAGAACGCAGCCAGGGCGCGGTGGTGTTGCTCGCTGTCCGCGGGCTTCAAGCGCGCGACCAGCGCGCTGCTCCAGATGCGATTGGACAGCGCATAGGTCCGGCCGTAGCTGGCGAGCGCCTGCTCCGCGACCAGCTCCGCGATCGCCGCCTCGGTCTGCGCCGCGTCCACGTCGGGACACAGCGCGCGGTAGTCGACGTGCGCGAACACGTCCGAGAACGCCAGCGCCTGCGCCTCGGCCAGGAAGCGCGCATGACCCGACAAGCGCGCGATGCGCGCGGCGATCGCCTCTTCCACGCTGCTCGGCAGGTCGCTCTGCGAGAGCTCGCGCGGCACGGTCCAGGTACCCGCGGCGTAGGTGATCGCACGGCGATCGACCAGGTGTTGCGCGAGGTCCATGCTGTAGCGCGGATTGCCGCGCGCGATCGTATAGATCTCGCCGGTCAGCATCTCGAGGTTCGGCACCTCGCCGAACAGCGACGCCAGGAGCTCACGCGTCTCGAAGCGGGTGAGAGGCTCCAGCGGTAGCTCGTGACAGCGACGCGCCAGGACCTCGACGCCGAGTCCACCCGACGGGGCGTCGCTCAGCGCGGTCAGCACCATCAACAAGCGGCCGCGCTGGACGCGATCGAGCAGGGCCGCGAGCACGGCCGCGGAGGCCTCGTCGATGCGCTGCACGTCGTCGACCGCGATCAGCAGCGGGTGCCGGCGGCTGTACGCCAACAGGAAGCGACAGATCGAGCGCTGCAGCATGCCCGGATCGGCCCGCAGCCGCTCGGAGCTCCACAGCTGTCCGCGTTGAAAGAGCTCCGGGAAGCGCCGCGTGACGTCGAGCTCGGGCAACGTGTCGACCATGTGTTGCAAGAGGCCGAGCACGACGCCGAACGGGTCTTCGGTCGAGCCGCCGTTGGCGCGCAGCACGGTCGCACCGGCCGTCTTGGCCTCGCGCACACACGCGTCGAGGACGCGCGTACGGCCCAGCCCCGAGCCGGCGCGCAGCAACACGCCGCTGCCCTGGCGCTTGCGCGCGGAGTCCAGCTCGCCGCGCAGAGCCGCGAGGGTGTCGTCGCGCGCGACCAGGAGCGGCGTCGCGAGATAGGCGCGCGACACGCTCTCCGACTCGTTGCAGGTGATGCCAGCGATCGCCGCCAGGCGCTGCATCACGTCGAAGGCGCTGAGCGGGCGCAGGCTCGGATCGATGCTGATCAGCGACAGCACCAGGTCGTCCAGCTCGACCGGGATGCCCGGCACACGCGCAGACGGAGCAGCCGGCCGCTGAGTCCAGGCGGCGAACAGATCGCTGAAGTTGCGCGCGCCGTAGGGCACCGCCGCGGTCAGCCCGAAGTAGATCGACGCGCCGAGCGAGTACAGGTCGGCGCGAGCGTCGAGCGCCAAACGCTGCAGGGCCTCGGGCGGCGTGAACGCGGGCGTACCCACGATCGAACCGCTACACGTGCCCATCGGCGCCATGGCACCGAAGTCGATCAGCTTCGCGCGACCGTCCGGCGTGCAGCGGATGTTGCGCGGGCTGACGTCGCGATGCAGCAAGCGGCGCGAGTGCAAGAGCGCCAGCGACGAACAGACGTCGAACGCGATCGCGCAGACCTCGCGCCAGGGTAGCGGCGATCGATCGCGCAGATCACCGCCGTCCAGGAGCTCCATCGTGTAGTACGGACCCTCGCCCGGCTGGACTCCGTACTCGTAGACGCTGATCACGCGCGGATGCGAGAGCTGCGCCAGCGTGTGGTACTCGCGCTCGAACAGCGCGGCCATCGTGGAACGCTGCCCCGAATCCTCGGGCAAGCTCAGCTGCTTGAGCGCGACCTCTCGGCCATCGGCCAGATCGGTCGCCCGGTACACGCAGGCCATACCGCCCTGGCCCAGCGCTTGGTGCAACACGTATCGATTTGCGATCCGACGCTCGCTCGTGGCCGCTTGGACTACCGGCTCAGTCATCTAACTTCAACATCTGGCCGCGTGAGCCGTACAGCCGGCATCATCACGTCCGCACCCAAGGATAGCGCGAACTGCCCGTGATAGGTCAGGCGCGGCACCGTGTGCTGAGTGCTCGCGGCCGATAGCGGCGCACAGCGCGAGACACTTCCGCCGCTGATGGCTGCAGCTTCTTCCAAGTTGTTCGAGTTTCAGCTGCGTGGAAGCCTGCTCCTCACACGTAGCTCATCCCACTTCACCCTTGCTCACCCGCCTGTGCGGTGAGATGGTGGGCCCGCAGATGATCTCAGCCGAAGCAGATAACCGACTGCGCTACGCGGGCGGCCAAGCCGGCCACGTCGAGAGCCACTTCCTCAAGGCGAATAGCCCGGATGGCGAGCGGGCGATCTGGATCAAACACACCCTCCTCGTGCCGGCGCAGCGGCCCGAGGAGGCGATCGGCGAGGTCTGGGCGATCGCGTTCGCGCAGCGAGGCACGCGCAAGCTCGCCGTCAAGCGCAGCTTTCCGCTCTCGCAGCTGCACAGCCGAGCCGAGCCGTTCGAGCTGCGCGCACCGTGCGCCGAGCTCACCTCCCACCGCGCGCGCGGCGAGCTCGACGGCCTCGCCTGGCAGCTCGAGCTCGATCCCATCGCGCCGCCGTTTCGACCGTTCGCGCTCGAGGGCATGTACACGGGCCGCTTCCCGCGCAGCAAGAGCCTGACGCCGATCCCTGACGCGTCGTTGCGCGGGGAATTCTCGGCCTTCGGCGAGCGCTGGGATCTCGCGAGCTGGCGCGGTGCACAGGGGCACAACTGGGGCGTGAGCCATGCGCACGCCTACGCCTGGGCGCACTGCAATGCCTGGCGCGACGCTCCGGGCGTGTGGTTCGAGGCGCTCACCGGCAAGGTCAGGCTCGGCCGCTTCATCACGCCGTGGTTGAGCGTCGCCGGCTTCGCGTTCGAAGGCCGGGTGTACCGCTTCGACGGCCCGCGCGCGCTCGGCTCGCGCAAGATCGAGATCGATGCGCGCTCCTACCGGCTCGAGCTTCACCAGGCCGGCGCGAGCGTGCGCGCCGAGTTCCGGGCCGAACGCGAACAACTCGCAGGCTTGAACTACCGCGACCCGGATGATGGCCTGCTCGCCTGTCTGAACTCGAAGCTGGCGTGCGGTCGGCTGACGTTCAACGACGGCGCTCGAGAGATCGTTCTGCACACCGACCAGGCTGCACTCGAGCTCGGGACGCGCGAATCGGGCCACGGCGTCGCAATGCTGGCGTAGCGGACTTGACGACGCGACGCTCGTGCATGGCGTCGGCATCTGTGCGAGGTGTGCGTCCGCCGGGTGTCTTCGTCTCTGTGATAGACTCCAGCCGTGTCGCAGCCGATAGCTGCCGATGTGTCCGAGACTTCCGAGATCGTGGCCGGACGCTATCGGCTGCATCAGAAGCTCGCGCGCGGGGGCATGGGCGAGGTGTTCGCCGCCGTGGATCAGTCCAGCGGCGCCAGCATTGCGCTCAAGCGCCTACTCAGCGACTCCCAGCAGCGGCGCACGCTCGAAGTCCACTTCATGCGCGAGTACCACGCGCTGTCTGAGCTGCGCCATCCGCGTATCATCGAGGTGTACGACTATGGCATCGACCGAGGCGCACCGTTTTACACGATGGAGCTGCTCGACGGGGAGGATCTGGGGAAGCTCTCTCCTTTACCTTACCGCGACGCGTGCCGCTACTTACGCGACGTTGCATCGTCTCTGGCGCTGCTCCACGCACGCCGTTTGTTGCACCGCGACCTGAGTCCGCGCAACGTGCGGAGGACGAGCGACGGCCGCTGCAAGCTGCTGGACTTTGGCGCGATGGTGCCGTTCGGCGTCCCGCCCAACCTCACCGGCACGCCACCCTGCATCGCACCGGAGGCCTTGCAGGGCGCGCCGCTCGATCAGCGCTCCGACCTGTACTCGCTGGGCGCGCTCGCCTATTTCATCCTGACCGGGCGCCACGCTTACCCGGTGAGCGAGATCGCCGCGCTGCAGCATGCTTGGACGCAGGCGCCCGCCAACCCGCGGCGCATCGCGCGCGACCTCCCGGACGCGCTGGACGCGCTCGTGATGAGCTTGCTCAGCCTTGATCCGATGAAGCGACCTGCCAGCGCGGCCGAGGTGATCGACTGGCTGTCCGCAGCAGGCGAGCTCGCGCCCGACGACAGCGCGGCGGTCGCACGCAGCTTCCTCGCGGGCTCGCAGCTCGTGAACCGCAGCAACGAACGCGCGAAGCTGCACCGGATGCTGAGCCAGACGCTGGCGGGTCGAGGCGCGGCGGTCCTGATCCGCGGCGAGCTCGGATCGGGCCGCAGTCGAATGTTGGCTGAGGCCGCCCTCATCGGACAGACCTCCGGCCTGACGGTGGTGCGCGCTGTCGCACGCAAGCAGCGAGGTGCTGCGTCCAGCTTGATCGCGGACCTGATCACTGGCCTCGAGCAAGCGGCCCCGCTGGATGCGCAGCGGGCGAGCAAGAACCGACCGGTCGTGCAGGCCAGCCGCGCGCGCTCCGACTCGGCGCAGCTGGAAAGCCTCGCGGCTGCAGGCGGCGAAGCGCGCGTCCAGATGCTCACGGAGCTGACCGACTTCTTCGTAACGTTTGCGCGCGTGCGGCCGCTGCTGATCGCGATCGACGATCTCGATCGCAGCGACGAGTTCTCGGGGGCGCTGGTGGCCGCACTTGCCGACCAGACCAGTAGCTGCGCGCTCTCGGTGGTGGCGAGCTACGATAGTGGCCGCCAAGCGCCCGCGCTCGCCAACGTGCGCGGGCTCGCGACCACGCTGACGTTGCGACCGCTCGACCGCACACAATGCATCGAGCTCATCGCCTCGCTGTTCGGCGACGTGCCGAACCTGGAACGCGTGAGCGACTGGATCTATCGCGTGGCGCTTGGCAGCCCCAAGCTGACGCTGGAGCTCGCCGAGCACTTGCTGAATGTTGGCATCGTGCGCTACGTCGACGGCGCGTGGGTGCTGCCCGCGGAGATCGACGCGCCCATTCCTCCCTCCGCGGAGGACACGCTACTGCAACGGCTGCAACAGGTCAGCTCGGTCGCGCGAGAGTTGGCCGAGGTCTTGAGCGTCTCGCGCGGTGGCGCTTCGGCGGCAACGCTAATCGAGCTCGCGGCGCGTCCGCCCGAGGTGGTGATCGGCGCACTGGAAGAGCTCGTAGGTGCTGGCACCCTCGAGAGCGCGGGTGAAGAGTACGTGTTCGCGCAGGACGCGCTGAGCAAGGCGGTCGCGCGCGGCCTCGATCCGTCCAGACGCCAACAGCTGCACGCGCGCTGGGCTGACCGGCTGCTCGCCACGCGTCAGGATCGCGACGGCCAGCTGGAGGCTGGCTGGCATCTCGTGCATACCGAACAGGAGCTGCGCGGCGCCGACCTGCTTGCCAAGATCGGTCCGGACATGGTCGAACGCAGGGTGAGCATGGCGACGGCGGTGCCGGCGATCGAACGCGCTCTGGAAATCTACGAGCGCCACGGCCGATCACTCGCGCAGTGTCTGCGCCTGCGCTCGTTGCTCGTCATGTCGAGCTACCTCTTCGACCACAAGCTGGCGGCGCGTTACGGGGATGGCACCCTCGACGCGCTGTATCCGTACACAGGCTTGGCAGAGGTCGAGCGCTGGTCGCGCACGCTGGGCAGACACCTCGGCCTCGCACTCGGGATGGCATGGGCATGGCTGCGCTGGTGCCTGCGTCGCCCCGCAAAGCGCGGCCCCAGCGTGCTCCAGGCTTTGCTGTACTACGCGCGCAGCGCCATGGGGTTGGTCGGCCTGGCTGCGCTGACGCTCGACCCGCCGGGTGCCAAGGCGCGCCTGGCACGCATGAGGGCGTTCAAGGACTCGCCGCACCCAACCCTCGCGCTCGTGTACTCGCTTTCCTATGCCATCCAGCTGCAAAACGAGGGTCGGGGTGGGGAAACACGTCAGCTGCTGCGCGGCGTGATCGACTCACTCGGCGACCCCCGGCAGCCGCTGTATCAGATGAGCCAGCAAGAACGCGTCGACATGCTGGTTGGCGCGCTTTTGTTGGACGGCATCGACGAGTGCTATCGAGAGCACTCGCTGGCGATAGCGCGTGCGGATGAGCTGGACCGCATCGGGAACCAGCTCGCGCACTCTGCGGCGCTGCGCGTCCGCATGACCTATTACATCGTTCGCGGCGAGCGAGAGGCCACACAGTTCTACCGGCGCCAGCTGGATATCAACGCGATCCAGAACGGCACCGACTGGCAGATCGACTGGATCGCCGTGCCGATCGAAGGGTTGGCCGGCCTGATCTGGACTGACTTGGTCGTGGTGCGGCGCGCGCTCGATCACCTGGAACGCATGGTCGTCGATGCACCGTCGCTCGTGAACATGCGCGACACCATGGAGCTTTCCTATCACTTCCGCCGCCGCGACTATCCAGCGACCATCAAGGCTGGTGAAGCGTACATCGCGAAGCGTCCACCTTTTGCCCTGCTCGGGTGGGGGGTCGCCTACGCGATGACCGCATTCTCGTATCTGGAGCTCAACCAGCCCGAACGTGCGTTGAGCATTTGTGAGCTGGCCAGCTCGCGACTCACGGACGAGCACCGCTGCTATGTCGGTTTGTACTCGACGCTCGAAGCGGCGCATGCAGCGACGCTCGCGATGGTTGGCCAGCGCGAGCGCGCAGAACAGATGTTCGATGCGCTGTTTGCTCGCCTGCGCGCAGCGGGGGAGCACGCCTGTGCGTTTCTCATGTACGAGTATCGTGTCAAGGTCGCCCGGCTGGTAGGAGACAAACCTGGCATGCTGGCCGTGCTCGACGAGATGCGTGAAGCAGCTCTCGCGACCAGCAATCCGAGCGTGATCGCACTGGCCGAGCGCGTGCGAGAATTGCATGCGATGCATCGCAGCTCGCCGCTGCCACCAGCCAACGGGACCCCAGAGCCGGATCTCGACACGCGCGCGGGGTTCGAGGAGACTGCCGTCACAGTCTTCCTGCGTAGAGAAAGCCAACCCGAGGTGCGCGCGCAGCACGCGCTGCACATGCTCGGGCAGTACGCGACCGACAGCGAAGGCTACTTGTTCTTGGCAAAGGACGACGCGCTGCAACTCGCCGCGTCGCTGGACGAGCGCTCGCCTCCGGACGGGCTCGAGGACGTGCTGGCACGCCTGCCCGCGAACCACGCGGGCGTCGCCAACACGGTCGACCTACCGGGAGCCGAGCAGCAGCGCTACAGCGTGTTTCCGCTGCGCGCTGGCGACGCGCGCGTGGGACTCGCCGTCTTGCGCGACACCCGGGGCGCGGTCCCCGAGCTGCCCGGCTCACTGCTGAGAGAGATCGGCCGAGTGCTGGGCCAAACGTCGTAGAGCGGCGGCCGGACACCTCGCGCAGGCAAACGCACAGGGTAGGCGCGCCTGGATCGCGTGGCGGCCACCCATGCGGGCCTACGATCGTTGGTCTGGATCGCCGACCACACGGTACCCAGCTAGCGATGATTCGGCACCGTGCGCGTGCGGTCCTGTTGTTCTGTGGGCTCTGGGCTGCGAGCCCCGTCTGGGGGCAAGACACGGGCGGCCAGCGCGCAGACGCGAGCGCGCTTCAATGTCCGTCTCCCGGCGCAGGGACGGTCGGGCTGGAACGCCGGCTCCGGCAGCTCTACCTCGACCTGCTCGGACGCCCGCCCACGATCGCGGAATACAGAGAACTGCAGGGGAAAGGGGAGATCGGGGACGAGGACATCGACGCACTGATGACCCGCGAAGATTTCTTCAGCCGGATGAAGCGCTACCACCGTGCGCTGCTGCGCGCGAACGTCTCGGCCAGTCTCCCGGACAACCGCGACATGCGTCTGTCGACGACCACTGACGGCGCGAAGCCACTGGAGTCTCGAGGTAACGCCTCGAGCGGGTTGCGCGGTCGCAACGGCACGGGCTGCGACCACTTCATCCCGCAGGACGACTGCAAGAACCCAGCGCTACAGCAGGACCCGCAGGCCGAGGTCCCCGCATCGGCCAAGGTCTGTCGCGACGCACACGGCGTACCGATGCCGGTGAGCTTCGACTACGACACCAACGTCTACGCCTGCACCGCGCTCACGGGCGCCACCAGCTGCACCGACGCGGTGACGAAGGGGATGCTGGAGGCCAAGCACCTGTTCTTCTGCGACATGCGCCGTAGTTCGACCGGACTTGCTCCGTTCAAGTGTTTGCCGGATCCGGGCAAGCCCACGACGGCTGCGCTCAAGACCGAGGTGCTCGATGGCGAAAACCGCGTCATCGCATTCACGAGTCCAATGCCGGCGTCAGGTGCGGCATTCGACAAGCTCGAGCGCTGCACGCTGACCCTCACGCCCAAGAACGGAGTGCTCGGCACATTCGCGAACCAGCGCGGTTGTGTACAGCGCGAGGGCTGGGTAATGGCCGCCGCGCCGTTCTGGGATACGAGCGGGTCGACCGAGGTCGCCGCCTGCGCGATCGAGGCACAGACACGCGACTTGAACCCCGCGACGCTCGCGTCCTGCGACGGCTCGAACTTCCTCTCGGATCGCAGCTGCGGCTGCGGTCAGGGCTTTCGCCGCTGCGAGGCGGGTGACGAGTCCGTGTCCGATGCGCGCGTCGCCGCGATCAACGAAGAGCCACTGCTGATCGCGGACGCGGTGCTGCGCCGCGACGAGGACTACTTCCAGATCCTCACCTCGCGCCGCAGCTTCATTAACGGCGTGCTCGCCTCGCTGTACCGCGACAACCAGGCGATCGGCGCACTGGCGATCACGCCTCCGGCCGCGCGCGATGCGCTGCCCGCGCTCACGTACACCGCCTCCCCCAACGACTGGGTCGAGTATCTGCGGGCGGACAACGCCTCGGGTGTGCTGACCACGCCCGCTTGGCTGTATCGCTTCCCGACTCAGCGATCACGGGTGGCTCAGTTCTACGAAGCGTTCCTGTGCAAGACGTTCTCGCCGCCCGCGGACGCCGTTTCGCCCAATCCCGAGGACTCGTGCAACCGCGAGAACAATCTCGCGAAGCGTTGCGGCTGCAACTACTGCCACGCCACGATCGAGCCGACCGGCGCGCACTGGGGCCGCTTCGGCGAGCGCAACGCGCAGTACCTCGACCCGATGAAGTTCCCGAAGTTCGACGCGAAGTGCCGCGACTGTGCGCTCGCCGGCAACACAGGCTGTGACGGTGAGTGCGGTAACTACGTGATGCAAGCATACGACGGCGACGGCGCGAGCTCGCTCGGCATGCTGAAGTCGTATCTCTACCGCACAGAGTCGGACGAGCCGAACGTCGCGGGCGGCCCGCGCATGCTCGTCGAGCGGATGATGCAGACCGGCGACCTCGAGCGCTGCGTCGTCAGTCGCATCTGGAACGAATTCCTCGGCCGGCCGATGACGAGCGAAGAGCAGGATCTGTACATGGACTCGCTCGCGCAGGACTTCCTCGCACACGGGCGCAACCTCAAGCAGCTGATCCGCCACGTCGTCACCACCGATGCATACCGGAGGGTCGATTGAACGTGAACCAGTACCTCGCGCTCTTGCTGCTGGCAGCTGCGGCGGCGTGCGGCAGCGGCCCGGCGGCCTCACCGAAGCCTCGCTCGGCGGAGCTCGAGCCGTTGCCGGACGACCATCCTTCGATCGAGCCCCTGCCGGATCCCGAGCTGTCGGGCGGTCATGTCGGGCGCGCGCCACGCCGGATTACGGTCGCGCAGCTCAAGACCAGCATCTCGGTCACCACGGGACGGCAGTGGTCCAAGATCGACGACCTCTCCGCCTCGCTCGGCCGCGCCGACTACGCGCTCGTGAACGCCGAGGCCACCGAGCCGAACCTCGTCTTCGCAAAATTCCTCGAGGACGGTGCGCGCGAGGTTTGCCTCGCGACCGCCGACGCCGATCTGAAGGAGACGGACGCCAGCAAGCGCGTGCTCTCGCCCGAAGTGCCTGCCGACGCGAAGGATCTGAGCAAGCTCGACGATCCGAGCGTGCGCCGGAACATGGTGTACCTCTCGACCCGCTTCTGGGGTCAACCGCTCGCCGGCAGCGAGCTCGACACCTGGGTGTCGGCATACAAGGGCATCGCGACCCGCGCCGAGGCCGCGAAGAAGAAGCGCGAAGCCTGGGCGGCGATCTGCATCGCGCTCATGACCGATCCGCGCTTCACCACCTATTGAGGCACAGCCGTGTGAAAGCAGTGAAAGAACTCTTCCCGCTCCATCGTAGACACTTCCTCAAGGCCGCAGCCGGCTTCGCGGGCGCGAGCATGCTCGGCGTCACGCCGTTCCGTGTACTCGCGCAGGCGACCACGTTCGCGCCCGCCGATCGCTGCTTCGTGTTCATCTACTTCGGCGGCGGCTGGGACGTGTTGCTCGGCCTCGACCCGCGCGACCCTACAGTGTTTACGCCGGAGCGCGTGAGCGAGACGCGGATCCTGCCAGGTTACAACTTGCTGTCGACCGACGCGTCGTTCCCCGACACGATCGTACGTCCGACCCAGCGGCCGGGTGGCCCTCAGCCCGCAATGGAGTTTGGTCCCGCGATCGGCCGGCTCGCCGATCACTACGACAAGCTCGCGGTGGTGCGCGGCATTCACATGAAGACGGTCGCGCACGAGGTCGGCTTTCGCTACTTCCTGACCGGCAAGGTGCCCATCGGCAACGCTGCGCGCGGCTCATCGACCGCGACCGAGATCGTCGGTCAGATGAGGCCATCCGTCCCAGTGCCGTCGATCGCCTACGGTATCGAGAGCTACAACGATCGCTACCCCGGCTATGCGAACGCGCTGCGCGTGTCGCGCGCGAACGATCTGATCCTCACGCTCAGCCCGAGTCCGACCGCGATCGACTCCGAGATCGAGAAGCAGCTCGTCGATCTGCGCGGCAAGACCATCACCTGCGAGTCGGAGCTCTACGACACCCGGGGGCTCGTCGGTCAGTATCGCCAGGCTCGATCGCAGATGGGTACCGTGCTCGGCAACCAGCTCCACAGACAGTTCCAGCTCGACTTCGAGACCAACCCGATGAAAGACGCGGCGATCGATCGCCGGAACGAACAGCGCGCGTCGATCCGCGCACAGTACAACCTGCCCGCGACCGGCGCGGTCAACTACGACTCCGCAGCCGGCCGCGCCGCGCTGATCGCGATCGCCCTCAAGCAGGGCATCTCGCAGTGTGTTTCGATGAACCTGGTCGGCGGCCTCGACACTCACTTCGGAACGCAGGTCACGCACGCGACGAACCAGCGCAATGGCTGGAACGCACTCGCAGACCTGGTGGATGATCTACGCAAGTCGCCCCACCCGTCCGGTGGCACATTCCTCGACCACACGACCATGCTGGCGTTCAGCGAGTTCAGCCGAACGCCGCTGATCAACGGCTCGGGCGGGCGAGATCATCACATCAGCTCGAGCGCACTCTTGATCGGTGCGGGGATCAAACACAACCAGGTGTTTGGTCGCGCCGGTGACATCAACATGCCGCCAGGCGTGGTCGACCGCAAAACCGGTCAACCGGATCCGAAGGGCGTCAACATCCTCCCGGAAGACGTGATCGCGACCGTGCTCGCGTCGGCGAATCTCGACTACGCGATCACGCGTACCTCACCGCTCGAAGGATTGCTATCCGGGTGACCATGCAACGTGGTTGGGTGGCAATCGCAGCCTGGGTCGCGAGCGCCTGTAGCTCGGGCGAGATCGGCGACAACCCCCTGTCTGCGAGTCCCCTCGAGGTCGAGCAGACCCCTGCCGCGCTCGAGCTCGCCGCTGTCAGCGGCTTCGCGGACGAGCGCGGTGGCGGCGTGTTCGCGACCCCGGATGGTGCGGCCGCGCGGCTGCGCATCGACGGCAGCAAGGGTCGGCTCGAGAATCATCCGGGCAACGCCGAGGCGCCCGCCGCGATCCGGCGAGTCTTTCCCGCGGGCCCGTACAGCGCGCTCGTCGCAGCGGACAACGGCCTGTTCGTCGCCGAGTCGGGCTGGTTGATCGAGCCGGCCTGGCGCGGCGCGCTCGACCCCGCAGGGATCGTGGCCGCAGCCATGGGCGGCGACGGGGTGGCCTGGTTCGCGCACGAGCGGGGACTCTACCGGATCGAAGCGGGCGAACTCTCCGAGCTCAAGGTGGAGCGCAAGTCGCTCCGCGGCCTGACTGCGCTGGCCGTCGCGCCGGCACCGAACGGCGCGAACGCGGTGTGGTTCGCCCAGGGCAAGGCCCTCAGCTACGCGCGTCAGACGGCGCGCGCTCGCTATGAGGTGGTCGCGAGCGGACTCGCGGAAGAGACCTTGCGGGCGGGCATCATCGGGCTCGCCGGCGTGTCGGCCTCGCCCGACTCAGGCGGTGAGCTCTGGTTGATTACAGCGCGCGGGCTCTTTCATCTGGCGAAGCAGGGGTGGATCAACCACCAGACTACGGGCGCACCCGAGGCGCTCCTGGCGTCAGGGCGGTACGTCTGGCTGAAGACCTCGGAAGGGTTGTTCCGCTACGACGCGGACGTGGAACGCTGGGGCGAGATCGAGGGGCTGCACGGCTCGTTGACGCTGTTGGCGGCGGATGCGAGCGGTACCGTCTGGGTCAAGTTGGCCGACCAGAGCCTGGCGCTCAGCCACGGCTCGGTCCCACGCGTGTTCGGTATCTTCGAGGGCGCGCGCGTGTACGACTCCGACATCCAGGTGCGCGCGCAGATCCTCGGTACGCAGGCACCGGAACGAGTCAGCTTCTTGCTCGACGACGGCGAGGAGGTCGAGCGCGACGCCCAGGACGGTCGGCCGGGCGAAGGGACGGTCGCGACCCTCGAGTTTGCGCTCGGCGGCTTCGACGCGGCCGGCCACGAGCGGAGCTACTCACTGGCGGGCATCGGAGCGGGCATGCACACGCTGAGCGTGCGCGCGCACTTCGCAAAAGGCATGCAGCAACGCAAGCTCCACTTCGACTTCCGCTCGGGTAGCGCGCAACCGCTCTCATTTGCCGCAGACGTGCAGCCGATCTTCGACACGCGTTGCGCGAAGTGCCACACCAGCGGTCCCGGTCACGCCCTGGGCGGCTACGACCAGTGGGTCGCAGAGAAGGAACGGATCGTGCGCGCAGTCGTCGAGCTTCGCATGCCCGCCGATGGCCCGCTGGATCCGAGCCAGATCCAAACCTTGCAGCGCTGGGCGGCGGGAGGAGCGAAGCCGTGAGGCGCTCCCTCGCAGCCACCAGCTGCTTGATTCTGGTGATCCTGGCAGCCGCATGCTCGAGCGAGTCCGAGCCGAGCGAGCCCGCTCCACCCGAGATCGACGAGTGCGAAGGCGTCGGGGGCGTGGAGCTCGTGATCACGCCCGCCCGAACGCGGGTCGGGGGTGCGGTGACACTGCAGGCTTCGGGTGGAACGGGGCGCTACACGTACGCGCTCGCGAATGCTGGCTCCGGCGGGCAGCTGCGGGGTGCGCGCCTGATCGCCGGTACCACGCCCGGCCTCGACTCGGTCACGGTGAAGGACGACTGCGAGAACAGCGCGAGCGCGACGCTCGAGGTGGCCCCAGCGTTCGCCGTTTCGCCCGAGCGTGCGGCCATTCGGCCCGGCATGGGCTTCAAGATCCGGGTCGACGGCGCGCTCGGCAAAACACGCTTCAGTGGTCAGTCGCTCGGGTCGGGCGGCAGCGTGAACGATCAGGGCGGCTACACCGCGGGCACGCAGGCAGGTCTCGACCTGATCGCGGTGCGGGATCTCGGCACCGGTGAAGAAGCGCTCGTGGAGGTCCGGGTCGATCCGGCTGCGCAGCTGCGAGCGGCACCGGAGCGGCTGGCGCTGCCGGCCGGTGCCTCGGCGCCACTCGTCACGCTCGATGGCTCCGGCATCATCGACTGGCAAAAGCAGGCAGGTCCGGGCGAAGTCGCACTGGGTGTGTTTCGCGCCGAGAGCTCCGCACGCGGGCTCGCCGAGCTGATCGGCACCGACACGTTCACAGGCGAGACCGTGATGATCGAGGTGCAGATCCTCGAAGAGCTCACGCGCAACGCGAAGCCACACGGTCGCCTGAGCGACGTCGCGAACGTCGTGACCGGAGACTTCGACGGCGATGGCATCGCGGACGTGGCGCTCGGTGTGCCGGAGAGCGACCTCGGTAAACCCAGGGGCGGCGCGGTGTTCGTGTTCAAGGGCGCGCCCGAAGGCCTGCCATCCGAACCGAGCTGGGTGTTGACCGGCGAGAGCGACACGGCCGGCCTCGGCACGGTGATCGCGGCGGGTGATCTCGACGGAGACGGCCGCGATGATCTAGCAGTCTCGGAGCCCGGGGCAGACGTGACGGTCGCGGATTCGGGCGCTGTCCTGCTCTACAAGTTCGGCTCGGCCGGCCCCACGCTGCTGCGGGCTCCGCTCACCGGCCTCGGCCGCGGCAACTTCGGCGCGTCGCTCGCGATCGCGGATGTCGATGGCGACGGCGACGCGGATCTGATCGTCGGGTCTCCCGGAGCGGATCTCGCACCGACGAGCAACATCAAGGAGCGCGGGGTCGTCGACATCTTCTTGCTGCAGCGCGGGCAAGCCATCCCCGATCTCGGCAGCCTGCGCATCGGCGGCAACGACCTCGCCGCCGATGGATCGTGGAAGGCGGGGTCGGGCATGCGCTTCGGCCGCGCCGTCGCGGTCGCAGACTGGAACCAGGATGGCCGCGCGGATCTCGCGAGCCTCGGCTCGGTCAACAACTCGCTGCTCGCTGGCATGGCGCTGCCCAAAAACCAGATCGCGATCGCGCTGTATTTCGGGCGTGACGCGACTCCACCTTTCGCCGAGAGGCCCGACCTGTACGTGCTGCCCGGTAATCCCATGGACGGCTCGGAAGGCACCTGGCGGATGGCCGTCGCACCCGCAGCCGAAAGCGGCGGAGCGCCGCGCCTGCTCCTCAGCGCCGACAAGCTCGATTCTCCCGATCTCACGGCAGCTGGGGGCGGCAAGGGCGGGAGCGATGCGGGCGGCGTCTACCTGTTCGACCTCGTGGGTCAGACGCCTGCCGACAGCGCACCGCAACTACCGGTGCAGCTCGGACCGAGGGACGCGCTCGCGCGCGTGTGGGGCGAGACCGGCGGCATGTCCGCGGGCCGCAGCGTCGCGCTGGTAGACATCGACGGAGACGGCGCGCTCGAGCTCGTGCTCGGTGCGCCGAACGCGAGTGCCAGCCAGCGGCAGGGCGACAAGGACGTGCCGGTGCCGCTCGCGGGCAAGCTGCTCGTCTATCCGTATGCTGCGCTCACGCCGGGCGCCCAGCTGAACAAGCCTGCGGACGTGCGAACGGGCTCGGACGCGATCGACAGCCTCGGCGTAGCGGTCGCGGCGTGGGGGCCCGGAGGCGCGAAGGGCGTGGTTGCGTACGCCGCGCGTGCATCGACGAGCAAAGGGACGTTCACCGGTCGCCTGGATGCGTACCTCGGCAGCGGCAAGCTCGCATCGTTCGCGCGCAGCAGCGCCGAGATCCCGGCGCGCGTCGCCAGCCAACAGCACGGCGCAGCGGTTGCGATCGGTGTGATCGAAGGCCGGGTCCAGGCGCTCGTCGGCATGCCGGGCTACTCCGGTCCGGGGGCGAGGAACGACGGCGACGAGATCGGCGCCGGACAGGCCTTGCGCTACACACTCGGCAAGGGTAGCGAGCCGAGCGTCGTTCACGAGGGCGCCGCCGGCGCTTACAACGACGCAGGCCAAGCAGCGTACGGCGGCAGGTCCGTCGGCAGCGACGTCGCGCTCACGGACTGGAATGGCGACGGAAGGCTCGATCTCGTGGTGGCTGCGCCGCAGCTGTCCACGCCCACGAAGAGCAATACCGACTACGCGCTGTCGATTCCTGCCTGCCTGACGAGCTCCGGGCAGAGCAACGGCGGTGCGCTGATCCAGCTCGCACAACCAGATGGCGCGTTCAAGCCGGCGTTCCGAGTCTTCGCAGTGGCGGACATTCCCGACTGCATGCCGGCAGGCGATACGAAGTGCAAACGCAAGGAGCTCGCGAAGTCGGGCCTCGCGGGCGGCTTCGACTTCGACGGCGACGGCAAGCAGGATCTCCTGCTCACGCGTGCGAACGGCCTCGAGATCTTCCTGGGCCGGGACCCCGACGACGCGGCACTCGCGAAGCCTTCGATGGCCTGCGATCCGGCGTTCAGCCTACCGGCGCTCGCGCAGGCGGTCTCGGCACCGGCGGCCCTGGGCGATCTCGATGGTGACGGCTGTGACGAGGTCGCGGTGCGCTACTCCGACAGCACACGCTCGGGGGCGCTCATCGCGTTCGGCTTCGCCGCTGCTGGCGGCAGGTGCCGCGGGCACACGGCTCCTGCGTGGCTGCGCATCTCGGGCGACGGTGAGAAGGGTCTCAATAACATGCAGCTGGGCGTCGCGAGCGCGCGTGCAGGCAAGCTACTCGGCGACGCGCGCGAGTTCATCGCCATCTCGGCCGCAATCTACCCGCTCGAAGGGCAGACCCAGCCCAGCGTTTTGTTGTTCGATGCGAAGCAACTCGCGGCGAAACGTCCCGCCAGCGGTGAAGCGGTCGTGGGCGCGCTCAACGACAGTCTCGAGCCGCTCGCAGTCGCCTACCGCGAGCGCGCACCAGGCTTCGGCCGAGCGCTTGCAGGTGACATCGATCTCGACGGCGACGGTGTGGTCGATCTGATCGTCTCGGCGCCAGGCGCATCGATCAACGGCGACGGCACCGGAGCGGTGTTCGCGTTCCGAGGCGGCAGAGACTTCGGAGGCAGGCTGGACCCTTGGCTCACGGTCCTCGGAGACGGCGCGGAGCGTGCCAGCGTCGGCGTCGACCTCGCGGCTACCGCAGCGACCAGCAGCACTCCGGCGACGCTCGCGATCGGAGCGCCACTGAGCTACCGCACGGGCACGGCGAACGGGACAGCCTGGCTCTTGCCGATCGAGCGCTGACGTCGCCTGCCTGCACGGGACTCGACCTCGTTGCGCGCACGACGAGCACCGGCGCTTGACAGAACGTCAGTAAGCAATGGTTATTGGCATTTTCTGTGCTGACTCGGCCCGCCGCGGTGACTCGCAGTGTCCTCGTATTCACGCGGTGACAAGACCGCGTGCTGAGGCTAGGTTTCGCGGCCTGACCGACCGCGAGGGGACCATGGGACCGAACCGAAGAGACTTCATGAAGCAGGCATCGTCGTGGATGCTGGGGGCATCTGTCGGAACCAGCCTGAGCCCACTGTTCACGGGCTGCGGCGATGATGACGACGTACGCAGCGATGCGGCTGCCGCCACGGCTTCGCAAGACAGCGGCGTGGGCGACGGGCAGTCCGGGGATGTGATCGCCAGCACGCGCGCCGGCAAGGTGCGCGGTCGTATCGTCGATGGCGTGAACGTGTTCAAGGGCGTGCCGTACGGTGCAGATACCGGAGGCGACGCTCGCTTTTTGCCGCCACGACCTCGCGAGCCCTGGTCCGGAGTGCGCGATGCCCTGGACTTCGGCCCCAGCGCACCGCAACGCGATCCGGACTCCACCCCGACCGACTCCGCAGTCACCGCGCTGATCGGCAACCTGAGCGACCGTCCCGAGAGCGAAGACTGTCTGGTCCTGAACATCTACACGCGCTCGCTGTCCGAGAGCGCGAAGCGCCCCGTGATGTTCTGGATCCACGGCGGCGGTTTCCAGGCCGGTTCTGGCTCATCGCAGGGCTACGATGGCACGCACCTCGTGCAGCGCGGCGATGTGGTCGTGGTCAGCATCAACCATCGCTTGAACGTCTTCGGCTTTCTGTATCTCGGCGAAACCGACGATCCCAGTCAGCGTACCGGAAACGCGGGCATGCTCGACATCGTGCACGCGTTGCGCTGGGTGCGCGACAACATCGCGCGCTTCGGCGGCGATCCTGAAAATGTGACGATCTTCGGAGAGTCGGGCGGTGGACGCAAAGTCGGCACGTTGCTCGCGATGCCGGATGCCAAGGGCTTGTTCCAGCGCGCGATCATCCAGAGCGGGCCGAGCTGGCGCGCGGTTAGACGCGAGGACGCCGACAGCGCGCGCGCGGCGATCTTCGAGCAGCTGCAACTCGCTCCAGACGACGTCGCTGCGCTGCGGCGGGTACCCGCGGACGAGCTGCTGCGCGCGTATATCGCCGGCACGCGCAAGTACTCGTGGAACCATGTGGTGACAGGGTTTGCGCCGTTGGTCGATGGCAGCGTATTGCCCGCGCACCCTTTCGATCCCAAGGCCTCCGACATCATGCCGAACGTGCCCGTGATCGCCGGCACCAACCGCACGGAGATGACCCTGCAGTTGGCCGCCGACCAAGCTGCGTTCGAGCTCGACGCCGCAGGTCTCGAGACGCGCGCGCGTGCGCTGCTCGGAGACAAGGCTCCTGCGCTGATCGAGATCTACCGCAAGGCGGTTCCCGAAGCGACCCCGTCGGAGCTGTACTTCCTGATGCTCAGCGACAATCGCTACTGCGCGCCGATGATGAAGATCGCGGAACGCCGTGCGGCCCTCGGCGGCGCACCCGTGTACTTCTACTACTTCTCCTGGGAGACACCGGTGATGGGTGGGAAGTTGCACTCACCGCACGCGCTCGAGATCTCGTTCGTGTTCGACAACACCGAGCTCTCCAGCAGATTCACAGGCGGCGGAGCGCGTCCAGCTGCACTCGCCGCGAAGGTCAGCTCCGCCTGGATCGCGTTCGCCACATCAGGCAAACCGAGCGCTGAGGGGTGGCCCGAGTGGGCGCCCTACGACGGAGCGCGGCGCGCGACATTGGTCATCGATGACGAGAGCAAGATGGTGGACGACCCCACGAGCGAACGCAGAGCAGCGATGCAGGCAGCGCTCGGTCTCGCCTGAGCCGTTCCAGCCGCCGCTGCTCTCGAGCCTGAACCCACGGCAACCGGGGCGGCTCCGCACCGCCACAACGCCGCTCGAGCCAGCGCCCGCATCGCTCGCGACCCAGCGCTCCGAACCTCGGCGGAAGGCGTTTGGTGCTGGTGTATACTCATCGGGTGCGACCCCACGCCTGGCTCAGCGAAGTGTGCTGGCTCGTGCTGCTGTTGGGTGTGGTCGCCGCCTGCGCGTTTCATCCGCTCTACGCCGTCGACTTCTTCTGGCACCTGAAGCTGGGCCAGGTGATCGCCGACAGCGGCTCGATCCCGCGCACCAACCTGTTTAGCTCCGCTGCGCCCGAGCGTGGCTACGTGCAGTTCAACTGGCTATGGGATCTGGCCGCAGCGCAGGTGGTACGCGCGTTCGGCTTGCACGGCGTGCGCGTGTTGCAAACGCTGCTGATGGCTGCGAGCTTCGCGGGCCTGTACGCGCTCGCGCGCCGGCTCACGCCACGCCGTGAGCTGGCCTGTCTGGTGAGCGCACTCGGCCTGGTGTGGTTCGAGGATCGATTTCAAGAACGGCCGGCGGCATTGGTGCTGGCGTTCGTGATCGCGCTGGCGCCGTTCCTGCTCGGCGGTCATCGCGAGCGCAGCGCCGGTTGGCTGGCAGCGGGCTGCGCGCTGATCGGCGTGCTCTGGAGCAACCTGCACGGTGGCGAGAGCCTGCTCTTGCCCCTGTCGTTCGGGGCGCTGCTGGTGGGCGAAGCTCTGCGCCGCCGGAAGCGAGAAGCGCGGCGTGCACTGCTGGGCCTGGGCGTGTCGTGCGCGGCCCTGCTCGTCTCGCCGACCTTCGTTGCGGGCATGCGCAGCTGGATCGGCACGATCGGTGCGCAGGTCGAGGCCGGCAACGAGGAGTGGCAGCCGGCCTACAGCATGCTCGCGCACGGCCTGCGACCTTCGTACGTGATCATCGCGCTCGGGCCGACCGTCGTCTTGCTGGTCTGGGGCTTCTCGCAATGGCGGCGCTATCGCCGCGAGGGCAAGGCCGCGCTCGACCCCGCGGAGATCTTGCTCTGCCTGGGCTATCTGGCGCTCGCACACCAGGCGGTGCGCAACGTGTTCTTGAGCTTGTTGCCGCTGCTGTTCATGCTGCAGCGCACGGCGGCGGAGCCGAGCCGCCCACGCCGCGCGCTGCTGGCAGCCGCGGCGGTCGCGCTGCTGGCCATCAGCGCCGAAGACGCCCTGCTCTACAGCTACGGCAGCGCCGAGCGAGTGGCGCAGGTGATGCGCTACGACCTCGCTCCCGACGCCTTTCCCGAACTGGCGAGCGACTTTGCGCGCGAGGCCGGCCTCGAGGGTGGGATGGTCAACGACGGTCGCTGGGGCGGCTACTTGATCTGGCGCTTGTGGCCGAGCATCGGCGTGTTCGCCGACACCCGGCACCACTTCACCCCGGACATGTGGAAGATCTTTCGCCAGACGCACGATGCACTGCAGCGCCCACTCGGCCTCTCGACCGCGTTTGCAAGCTACGGCACGGAGCTCGCCATGTTCCGTGGCCCCACGTTCCCGCTCGGCACACCGCCCAACTATCGCCTGCTGTACAAGGCCGGCGATCAAGAGCTGTTTCAAGACCTGCGCGGCCGGCACGCGCACCAGAACCTCGAGCGCACGCGACGCTGGCTGGAGCGCCAGGGTGTCCGCGTGCCCGAAGACCCCAGCGCGCCGGAGATCCCGGAGCTCGCGCGCAAGCTGGGAGCCGAGCGCTACCTGGCATCCCCCTACCCGCAGCTGGAAGCGGCGGACGCGCGCCGCCAGATCCAGGACGCATCCGCCGCTGTCCGCTGCAAGGGCCACCAGACGCTGGCCGGTCTCGCCTATCGCGCGGGAGACCACGCCGCCGCCGCGGTGGAGTTCGAAGGCGCGCTCCGCGAACGGCCGGATGACGCGGTGTTGCGTTATCAGGCCGCCCAGAACTCGTTTGCGGGCGGAGACTACGCCCGGGCGCGAGCGATGCTGCAAGTCGTCGTGCACGAACGGCTCAGCGAACGGCAGCTGCGCCGCGCCCAGGCCATGCTGGCGCTCAGCACCGACCGTTCGCGGTAATCAGCAGCCGCTCACTTTCGTTTGACAAGACCCCGCAGCTCGGGACATGGCAGACGTGGGCACTGTGGAGGGCGGGGTATGCGCATCGAGTTCACGTGGCTAGGGATCGGCTGTTTGGCTCTGGCGTGTTGCGCGTCGGACTCGCCCGTCGGCAAGAGCGGTTTGATGGTGAACGACGCGCGGTTCGGCAAACCGACCGCAATCGTGGCCGGTGCAGGCGAGCAACTCGGCTGGCATGCCTCGAGCGTGGGAGACCTGGATGCGGACGGCATCGACGACTTCGTGATCTACGGGGAGCCGAGCGGCGGGTTCCTCACGCCGGAGGCCGACCAAGCTCTCTATGGCCATCTGTACCTGTTCTACGGCCGGGAGCGCTTTCCCGAGAAGCTCTCGAGCGCGGATGCCGACGCCGTGTTGGGAGGCGAGATCTTGCACTCGGGTCCGGCTGGCGATGTCAACGGGGACGGCAAGGCCGACTTGCTGATCAGCGGGGTGAACTGGGCGCAGTTCATCTTCGGCAGCAGCCGTCGGCTGCAGGGACAGATCGAAGTGGCGCAGGTTGGCGTGCGCTGGCTCGGTCCGACGCGCAGCGGGCAGCCGCTCCTCGGGCAAAGATCGCTGCGGGTCGTGCGTGCGGGGGACGTGAACGGCGACGGCCTCGGTGACCTGCTCGCCGGTGTTGCTGCAGAGGATGCGCCCGCAGGCCAGGATCCGGACGGTCTCATTCGTAAGTTTCTGATCCTCGGGCGCAAGGATGGCTGGCCCGCGGGGTTGTTCCAGGCGAGCTGGGCACAGGCGATGTTCGACGTCGCCCGCACCGAACCAGACGGGCAAACTACGGTCTCGGAGATCGCCACACCGCTCGGCGACATCGATGGCGACGGCTACGCCGACGTATCGGCCATCGATTCGCACAGGGCCGACCGTATCTTCTACGGCGGCCCCGATCGCTTCAAGGGCATCCTCGGCTCAGCGGAGGCCGACGCGATCCTGGACCACGGCGGCTCCGGCTTGGCACCGATCGGTGATGTGGACGGCGACGGTTGTGATGATCTGGCCACCCGCGGAACCGACGCGCGGAGCGGGATCCCCTACCCGATTTCGGTGGTCTACAGTCCCTCCACACGCTGGTCGGGCGCCGCGACGACGATGCGCGGGCTCCAAATCTCGATGCCTGTGGACCCGCAGTGGAACTCGGGGGCCGACATCATGGACATTCGCGGCGCCGACGTCGACCAGGACGGAAGGCACGACATCCTGCTTGCGGCGCCAGACGCGAGCGAGCTCTATCTCATCCGCGGCACCGGGGAGCGCCGGGTTGGCAGCTATCGGCTGCAGGCGAGCGAACTGTTGATGCGCGGCGTGAACTTCACGACGACCACCGGCCAGAGGGAAGGCGACGCCCTGGGCAGCACCATCGACGTGGATGGCGATCTCGACGGCAACGGGGGTCCCGACGTGCTGGCCGGCGCGCCCGGGCAAACCAGTACGGAGTTTACGGGGGGTAGCGTGTACGTGATCCCGGGCAGCGGTCCGCGGCCCTTCTGAGCTGCTAGAGATAGGGCGCGAGCACGGGCGCCGCGAAGCCCAGCGTGACCAGCGCGGCCCACGCGAACAAGCTGCGGCGCACCAGCCGCTCGCGCCGAGGTGCGAACAGGCCCAGTGTGATCCACGAGCTGGCGAGCCCGTGCGCGAGGTGCAGCGAGACCAGTGCGGTCGCGGCCAGGTACACGACCGCGTGCAGCGGTTGCCGCACGATGGCGAGCAGGTTGTGGTGCACGTCGCCCGGCACGAAGCTCGGGTGACCGAGGCCGTAGATCTGCGTCACGTGGTAGAAGAGATAGGCAAGCAACAGCACTCCGCCCACGCGCATCGAGCGCGCGGCCCAGCTGCTGGTGTGGCCGCGCAGACGCACGCGATAACCGTGCGGGCGTGCGGCGTGCGCTCTTCGGGTGGTCAGCACGGCGCACACCACGTGCACGCCGAGCGCCACGATCAGCAGCGCGCGCAGCGGCCACAAGATGCCGCTGTCGTGCAGCTTGATCGCATAGCCGTTCATGATCTGCGGGCCGGCGAACAGCGTGAGGTTGCCGAGCATGTGCAGGGTCAACCAGACCGCCATGCCCAGCCCGGTGACGGCCATGGCCGCCTTGAGCAACACCGAGTCCGGCCGGCCCCAGGCGAGGCTGCGAGCGTGCGTGTTCATACATGAATTCTTGGCCCGCGGTGCGTGCGAAAAAAAGCGAAAGCTCTTCGGGCGATTCATGAGAGATTTTCATGTATGGCCCTGCCCAGCCTCGCCAGCCTCGAAGCTCTGGAAGCGATCGCGCGCGCCGGCAGCGTGACGCGCGCCGCATCCACCCTGCACCTGACCCAGAGCGCCATCAGCCACCGCGTGCGCGGCCTGGAGCGTGACACGGGCCTTCAGCTGCTCGAACACGTCGGCCGAGGCGTGCGGCTGACGGCGGCGGGCTTGCGCCTGGCGCGCGCGGCCGCCGAGGCCAGGCAATTGCTCGAAGACACCGTCGCCAGCCTGGCGCGCGAGCCCGGCCGCGAGGTGCTGTCTATCAGCTGCTCGCCCTCGTTCGCGATCCGCTTCCTCGTGCCGAGGCTCGCCAAGTTCCACGCTGCCCATCCCGAGCTCGACCTGCGCGTGGCCGCCGATCAGGGCACGATCGATCCGTTGCGCGCGGGCGCTGATGCGCTGGTGGTCCTGCGCGCGGGACCTGCACCCGGAGCGTTCTCGGAGAAGTTGTGCGAAGAGTTGGTGTTCCCGGTGGTCAGTCCGCGCCTGCTCGAGCGCGGCCCGGCCTTGCGCACGGCTGCCGACCTGCGCCGCCACACGCTGCTGCACGACGAAGCGCTCGCCGAAGCACCCGAACGCGTGGGTTGGCAGAGCTGGCTGGCGAGCGCGGGCGAGCCGCTGCTGCGCGCACCGAGCATCCGCTTCAGCCACGCGTACCTCGCCATCGAAGCCGCGCTGGTCGGCGACGGCGTCGCGCTGGCACGACGCAGCCTGGTCGCCGAGGACCTCGCCCGCGGCCGACTGGTTGCGCCACTCGAACCGAGCGTGCCGTCCGGCCTCGCCTACTGGCTCATCACCGCCCAGGACCCCGCCCGCCGCGCTCCACTCACCGCCTTGCGCAGCTTCCTCCGCGGCGCGTTGCGCGACGCGCAGCGGCTCGCCGACCGCGCTCGCGCGAGGAGGAGAAAGAAGATTGGGATCACAGTAAGACGGGAAGCCGGGAAGGCGAGAGGGGAGATTTAATCGCCAAGGGACGCCAAGGCGCCGAAGAGCGCCAAACTACGAGAACCAGATTTGTGCTCCGCGGGTGTACCCAAAACGTCGGCGCACGTCCGCGATCCCGACTCATGGCCCCGGTCCGAACATGCGCTCGAGCAGTTCGGCGGGTTCGCGGCCGACCAGGATGTTCGGTGTGTACTGGGGCAGTACGAAGCCTTGCCGCGTCATGTGTTGCATGAAGTCGAGGAGGCCCGCGAAGTAGTCCGCCGCGGACAGCAGCGCGAGCGGCTTCTGGTGCAAGCCGAGCTGTGCCCAGGTCACGACCTCGAAGAATTCGTCGAGCGTGCCGAAGCCGCCGGGCAACGCCATGAAGCCCGCCGCGCGCTCCGCCATCGCCGCCTTCCGCTCGTGCATGGTCTGCACCACGATCAGCTCGCTGAGGCCGGTGTGCGCGATCTCGCGGTCCACCAGGTTCTGGGGGATCACGCCGATCACCTCGCCACCGCGTTCGAGCAGCGCATCGGCCAACACGCCCATCAGGCCGCGGTGCGCGCCGCCGTAGACGAGACCCAGACGCCGCGCGTGCATCGCCTCTGCCAGCCCACGCGCCGCCGCGACGTATGCCCTGTCAGCACCGAACGCGGACCCGCAAAACACACACAGCCGAGCCATGAGGCTGGTGCTTACCCGCGTCCCCAGCTGCGGTCAAGCTCAGTCGAGCGCATCCCCGTCGGTGCAGGCCTTTTGGGTGCATCCCACTTGACCGCTGGGCGGGCAGAAGCACGTGTTGCAGCCATCAGCGGCAGGGAACGATGCCCCAATCGTGAAGCGCTTGCCGCCGTAGCTGCAGACCTGTGCCGCAGGATCGACGCACAGTGCCAGCGTGCACGCGATGCTCCCGCCGGCCTCGCAAAAGCAGGTGTTGCAGCCATCAGCGTCAGGAAACGAATCACCCTCGCGGTAGCGCTTGCCGGCGTAGTCGCAGCCGTCGTGACCCGCATCGTCCCCCGCGCCCGGCAAGTGCCGGCACGCGCTCAGCCCCAACAGACAACACAACACCCCCGCGATCGCAGCTCGCATTCAATCCCCCGACTGAAGTGAAATCATGCTGCCACAGCGCCGCCACTCGTGTCATTCCTAAAGTGCAGGTGTGCACAGCACATAGGTTAGGATGCCCACGATGCGCACATGCGCGAGATGGTGCTTGAGCTATGTTCTCGCGGCCTGCTGCTGCAGCTCACCATCCTCGCCTGAAACTCCAGATTCCGGGCCGTCGCCGCTCCCCGCTGCAAAGCTGCCTCCACTCCAGATTGGTTTGGACGCGTACCGGAACTGGGATCGCATGTATCGGCTACGCATCGGAACGCGCACGTACATGCGAAGCACGTACGACCGTGCCGGAGGCAACGAAGGAGTCGATGCCAGCCATTTCCTGCGCCAAGACGCGAGTGACTTCAACGTGACATTGGATGTCGCCGGGCCGGGCGTGCTCTACTTCGTGCGAACCAACCACTGGCACGGCAGCCCCTGGCACTACGTGGTGGATGGCGAGGATTGGCTGGTCAGCGAAACCAGCACGGCAAATCCGCTCCAACCGGCCCTAGGCTCGGTGTTCATGCCCGAGGCCGCGTTCCCGACTCCGCTAACCTTCACCTGGTCGGTGACGCGCGGCGCCGACTTGAATTGGGTGCCGATCGGGTTCGAGCGCAGCTTTACCCTGGCCTATTCTCGAACCCACTACGGTACCGGCTATTACATTTACCAACTGTTTGCTCCGGGTACCTCACATCTGTCACGACCGCACGCCGCGTTCCGTGGCGAGCCACCCGACCCGGACGTCCTCGCACTGCTGAACCGAGCGGGCGAGGACATCGGCAGCAACTCCGCGGCTGCCGAGACCCGGAGCGGGAGCGTGGACTTACCCGCTCGCGAACGCGTCGAGGTCGCGATCCTGGAAGGCCGGCGGCGCCTGGTCGCGCTCAAGCTGCGATTGCCCCGCGCGCAAGCCATCGCGTTGGGCCGCGCGCGGCTGCAGATCACGTGGGACGGCGAGGCCCAGCCTTCGGTGGATGCGCCCCTCGCGCTCTTCTTCGGCAGTGGCTCGCTATACAACCGCGCCGCTCAACCCTGGCTGGTGAAGGGCCTGCTGAACAACATCCGCTTCAGCGACGAGCAGGTCGAGCTGGCCAGCTACTTCCCGATGCCGTTCGAACGGCACGCGCGCATCGCGCTGATCGGCAGCGACGTGCCTGCAACCGGCATCGGCTTCGAGCTTCGCAGCGAGCCTCACGACGATCCGCCCAGCTGGAGCGCGCCTTTCCACGCGACCTACCGCGACCACGGCGTTCCCGAGCTGGGCCGCGACCTGGTCCTGCTCGACACGCAGCAAACCGAGGGCGGAGGCGACTACTGTGGAGCGTTCGTCGGTACCAGCTTCATCTTCTCGGACCAGGCGGTGCTCTGGACGCTCGAAGGCGACCCACGCTTCTTCTTCGACGACAGTCAGTCGCCCCAGGCGTACGGCACCGGCACCGAAGAATGGGCCGGTGGTGGTGACTATTGGGGTGGTCAGAACATGACACTACCCCTGGCCGGCCACCCGGTCGGTGCGCCGGATCCGCTCTCGGCCCTCGATCCCGAGGATCTGATCGAGAGCGCCTACCGCGTGCTGATCGCCGACGCCATGCCGTTCGGCAAGAATGCCCGCATCCAGCTCGAGCACGGAGGCTCGAACGACACGCTCGAGCACTACCAGAGCGTCGTCTACTGGTACGGCAAGCGTGGTGCGTGTTTGGTGAAGACCGACAGCTTGCAGCTCGGCGACGTCGAGGACGAACGCGCGCACGGCTACCACTCGCCCGACGCCTCGGAGGTGCAGCAGATCAGCTCGCGCTACGAGCTCGGCGTGGATCAGTTCGTCCCCGAGACCTCCGACATGGGGCGCTACACGCGCGGGACCAGCGAGTTCAGCGTCAAGCTGCGCGAGGACAACCAGGGCGTCTTGCTGCGACGCAAGCTGGACTACGCCTTCGCCGATCAACGTGCGGAAGTGTTCGTGGCCGACGACCGACCCGGCGCAACCTGGCGCTCGGCAGGCGTGTGGTACCTGGCCGGCTCGAACAAGTGTGTCTACTCGAACCCGCCGGGCGAGCTGGATCCGGCGGACGGGGCGGTGCAGACCAGCAACCGCCGCTTTCGCGAGGACGAGTTTCTGATCGCGCGTGAGCTGAGCGCGGGCCGCCGCAGCTTACGGCTGCGACTGGTCTGGCAAGCCTTGCCCCAACCCCTGGTGCCCGGCGCGCCCCCGCCGGAACAAGCCTGGAGCGAGCTGCGTTATACCGTGTATTCCTGGGTTTTGCCGCCGTGAGACGCCGACTGTTCAGCTCGAGTTTCGTCGGCTAACCTTGACGGCATGTGCGAAGGGGGTCACATGGGTGGGTCGAAGCACGGGCTGCGGGGCGCGCTGATCGCGGCTGCCCTGGCTCTCGCAGCCATCAGCGGCGCGCGCGCGCAGGACCGTGAGTTGATCGAATCGCTGCGGGTCTCACCCGCGGCGCGCACCCCGGCACCTGCCCCGTCCGGCGCGGTGGCCGTCGCCGTCGCCAGCCTCAAGCGCGAGCCGGCGCGCAGGGAGCGGACGGTCCGCGTGCCGCTGCGCGTGCAAGGCAAGGAAGAGAAGTCGCGCGCCGCGAACTTCAAGGTCACCGACGGTGACGCGCGCATCACCACCGACGAGCTCGGTGATGCTGCGGTCGAGATTCCCACCCAGGGCCGCACCATCGTCAGCTCGGACGAGGCGCCCGAGACCGCCCGGCACTCCACGATCGCGCAACAAGGCAAGACGGCGCTCCCGTGGCTGATGCTCGACTCGAAAGAGACCGCCGAGGGCCCGCACGTGGTCGCTACCCGCCCGTTCGTGCAGCTCGCCCGCGCGATCGTCTGGGACCCTGCGAGTCAGCGCCACATCGTCGAGCTGCTGTTCGGAGTGGATCCCGAGCCGGGCCACGAGGCAGACACGGACAGCCCGCTCGACCCGCCGTTTCGCGCCGCGTTCAGCGTCAGCTGCGATGAGGTCACGCCGGCGGAAGCCGAGATCACCCGGGTCGGTCCCGCCGGCTACAACCTGGTGCGCGTGGCCTGCTCGCCCGCAGTGAAGAACGAGAACAGCCAGCAGTGGATCGAGATCCACGTCGGTTCGGGCAACCTGCGCTACCCGTTCGAGTTGCCACACCGCCCGGGCGCCCCGCTGCTGCTGGCCTCGGCCACCAGAGTCGCCGGTTTCGGCCTGGGCGCGGTCACGCTGACCGTCAAGCGCGTCGAGGAGGATGGCTCGCCGCTCTCCGCTGCAGAGCCCGCGCGCGTGCAATTGCTCGCAGCCGGTGGCGACACGCTCACGCCCAACGCGTTGACCATCCCGGCCGGGGATCGCGAGGCCAGCGTCGAGTTGCGGCCAGCGGGCCTGGGCAACCTGTCAGTGACCGCGGTGCTCGGCGATCAACGCTCGCAGCCGCTGCAGCTCCAGCTGCGTTGGCCTTGGTTCGCGATGTTGGCGATGTTGGCAGGCGCCTCGATCGGCGCGTTCCTGAGCTACGTTCGCTACGTCCGCCGTCCGCCCAAGCACATTTATCGGCGCAGCCTGGCCAATGTGTTGTCCGGCGTGCTGTTGGCGCTGGCCAGCCTGGTCCTGCCGCAGGTGGCTGCGCTACCCAGCTGGGCGAGGCCGACGGAGCTGGGCTTTCTGCTGATCGCCGCGGGCGCCGCATACCTGGGGCTGGACGCCTTCGATGCGTTGGTGCGCAAGCTCTTCCCCCACGTACCGCCCAAAGATGCGTCATCCGTGGCGAAGTAACGCAATGGTGTTTGGCGCAGAACGTTCACCTGTCGACACTCGGCGTTCGTAGGTACAGTTTGACGCAATCGCGCAGGTTACTGACATACGCCAGGAGTGTATGTTCCCGGTGCACGCTCGGGAGGAGAGTCGGTCGTGGACAAGGCTTACGATCTGGTCATCCGTAACGGCACGTTGATCGACGGCAGCGGCGCACCTGCCCACGAAGCCGACGTCGCGATCGCGGACGGCCGCATTGCGGCGGTCGGCCACGTGGCTGCGAGCGGCAAGGAAGAGCTCGATGCCAAGGGTCAGGTAGTGACACCTGGCTTCGTCGACATCCACACGCACTATGACGGTCAGGCCACCTGGGACGAGCGCATGCAGCCCTCGTCGCTGCACGGCGTGACGACCGTGGTGATGGGCAACTGCGGCGTCGGCTTCGCGCCGTGTCGCGAGCTCGACCACGAGCGGTTGATCCGTCTGATGGAAGGCGTGGAGGACATCCCCTTCCCCGTGCTGGCCGAGGGTCTGCCGTGGAGCTGGGAGAGCTATCCCGACTATCTGGACAGCCTGGAGCGCCGCCGCTTCGACGTGGACATCGGCAGCCAACTGCCGCACGCCGCACTGCGCGTGTACGTGATGGGAGAGCGCGGTGCGAACCGCGAGCCTGCCCGGCCGGCAGACATCGCGGCGATGTCCCAGCTCGCCGAACGCGCAGCACGGGCCGGCGCATTGGGTTTCACCAGCTCGCGCACGCTCAACCACCGCACCAGCGACGGCCAGCCCACTCCGACGCTGACGGCTGCGGAAGACGAGTTGCAGGGCATCGCCGACGGCCTGGCACGGGCCGGTTGCGGCGTGTTGCAATTCGTCTCCGACTTCATCGATCCCGACACCGAGTTCGCGCTGCTGCGCCGGGTCGTCGAGCGTTCGGGTCGCCCGCTGTCATTTTCACTCGTACAGAACAGCCGCGCACCCGAGCAGTGGCAACGCATGCTGCAGCAGCTGACGGCTGCGAATGCCGCCGGCTTGCCGATGCGCGCGCAGGTCTGCGGGCGGCCAGTGGGCATCCTGTTCGGCCTGGAGCTGACGCTGAACCCGTTCTCGCTGCACCCGAGCTACCGGCAGATCTCCAAGCTGCCGCTCGCGGAGCGCGTCCGCCAGCTGCGCGACCCGCACTTCCGCACGCGTCTGTTGTCGGAGCAGACCACCGCGCGGCACGGCTTCCTCGCGCACATGAGCCGCTACTGGTCGAGCCTGTTCGTGTTGGGCGATCCACCGGACTACGAGCAAACCGCCGATCGCTCGATCGGCGCGCAGGCCGAGCGGGCCGGCACGTGGCCGGAGGAGGTCGCGCTCGATCAACTGCTGTCGAACGGCGGCAGGGGCATGCTGTACCTGCCCTTCCTCAACTATGCCGACGGTTCGCTGGACGCGGCGTATTCGATGCTCAGCCACCCACACGCGATCCCCGGCTTGTCGGACGGCGGCGCGCACGTGGGCATGATCTGCGACGGCAGCTTCCCGACCTCGAACGTCACGCACTGGACGCGCGATCGCACGCGCGGCCCCAAGCTGGCGCTGGAGCAGATGATCCGCTTGCAGACGCAGGAGACGGCCCGCGCCGTCGGTCTTCAGGATCGAGGTCTGGTCGTGCCGGGCTATCGCGCCGATCTGAATGTCATCGACTATGACAAGTTGAGCCTTCGCGCACCGGAAGTGTCCTACGATCTGCCGACCGGGGGCCGGCGATTGATCCAGCGCGCCGAGGGGTACGTCGCCACGATCGTGGCAGGTGAAGTGACATATCGGAACGGTGCGCCGACCGGCGCGCTTCCGGGCCGCGTGCTGCGCGGCGCCCAACCGAGTCCCGGCCTTACCGCGTAAACGGAGGAAGCCCATGTTGCAGCCTGAGGTTCTCGAGACGAGTTGCGAGTGGAGTGCCGCGGACGTGGCCGATCCGGCGAGCTGGACCGAGGTCCTGACCCCCAAGGAGGTGCGCGAGATCGACGACGCGATCGAGCATGCGCGCACCAAGTCGAACGACTTCCTCCAGATCAGCAAGGAGGACTTCCCGTTGCCGACGTTGGGCGAGCGGCTAGTACGCATCGAGCACGACCTGATGAACGGGCGCGGCTTCGTGTTGATCCGCGGCTTGCCGCGCGAGCGCTACGACAACGATCAGATGTGCCTGGCGTACTGGGGCATCGGCGCGCACCTGGGCAAGCCCTGGCCGCAGAACCACAAGGGTCACATGCTCGGCGACGTGACCGATCAAGGCAAGGCGGCCGACGATCCGACGGCGCGCGGCAACGAGCTCGGGCAGATCGGGCTCGAGTATCACTGCGACGGTTCG
Source organism: Polyangiales bacterium (assembly GCA_035274465.1). Classification (GTDB taxonomy): domain Bacteria; phylum Myxococcota_A; class Polyangia; order Polyangiales; family JAFGIB01; genus JADGRF01. Next base: position 75,770 of record DATEOF010000286.1, on the reverse strand, counting down.
GATCTCATCGGTCTGTTGTGTCTGCAGACGGGCAAGTCGGGCGGCGAGTCGGCCGTCGCGAATTCGGTCACCTTACACAACATGTTGGTGCGCACGCGGCCGGACCTGGCTGCCGAGCTGTACAACCCACAGCCCTACGACTTCCGCGGCGAGCAAGCGCCCGGCAAGAAGGGCTGGTACTCGGTGCCCGTGTTCACGCGCTGGGGCGATCGCCTGTTCATCCGCCTGATCGCCGCCTACATCGCGGCCTCGCAACGTCACCCCGACGCACCGCGCCTGACCGAGAAGGCCAAGGAAGGCTTGAAGTGGATGCGCGCCGAGGCCGAGAGCAATCGCCACAGCGTGATCATGGACTTCCAGCCGGGCGACATGCAGTTCGTGAACAACTATCACGTGTTGCACGGGCGCCTGCCGTACGTGGACGATCCCGCGAGCGGCAAGGTGCGGCACCTGAAGCGGCTGTGGCTCGAGACCGAGGTGCTCACCGATCGTCCGCCGCACTTCACGAACCGCGCGCGTTCGCACTGGGCCGACAAGAAGTCGATCAGCCGGCTCGACGCGACCCGCTCATAGGAACAGCAGGCCGCCGCTCGTCAGCTCGGCGGTGTAACGGTCGGCCTCGGGGTTCGAGGCGACGCGGGTCTTGAACCAGAAATCGACGGTCAGCGTGGTGGCGGGGGAGCCGCCGCGCAGCGCCGGCGACCGATAATCATCGGAAGGGTCGCGACCATCAGGCGCGAGCCTTCCGGGCAGATTGCACGTGAGCTCCACGCTCAGGCTCGGCTTGCCCGTCGGGGCGTACATCGAGAACGACTCGCCCGTGAACACGTACGACAGGCCGAGCATCAGCATCTCGAGCTGCTCGGAGGTCGACTTCATGCGGCCCATGATCTGGTTCACCAGCTCGCTCGCCATGTCGATCGCCAGCCGGCGCTTGCCCTCGGCGGGATCGAAGCCGATCTGCTGCGCGAGCGCGACCAGCGTGCCTTCGTCCGCGCTCAGCGCGAGGTGCGCGGTGGTCTCGTTGCCGGGCATGAACATCAGCGCGGTGACGTTGCCCGAGCGCAGCGCCGAGCGACTCAAGCTCGGTTCGGCCGATTCCACGCCACAATCGAACATCGCCGTCAGCGCGGTGTTGCACGCGCTCACGAACGTGCGCACCAGGCGCGGCGGGTAGAGGTCGTCGCGCAGCAACGTCCGGGCGCTCTCCTCGATCGCGTGCGGGTCCGCGGCAGCCGGCAGCAAGGCATCGGGTTGGACCGGAGCGCGCGGGTCGGTGCCGATCCACATCACGGGCAGGCCGCGATGCAGGTCCTTGACGCACACGAGCAGCCCCACCGCGTCCTCGGGTGAGGTCCTGGCGTCGACCACGACCATGGCCAGATCGCGCGCCCGCTCGACGCTGCGCCGCGCCACCTCGAACGACGGTGCCCAGGACACCACCATGTCGAGCGTCTTGAGTACTGCCGCGATCGCCCCGCGCCCGTCTTCCCCCGGGCCCGCAATCAGAACGTGTTGGCTCGCTTGCACGACACCTCGCCTGAACATCGGACGTTCGCCGACCGACCTTGAGAGTGACGTTTCGGAATATTCGACGTGTGGGGCGTCATGGCACACGCGTTGCTTTCAGATCGCACTTCGGGGGGTTTCTCATGATCGTCAACGTCTTTTTCCTTGCCGCCGCCGGCGACAGCATCGTCCACAGCTTGAAAAACTTGATGCGTCCGGCCTTGGTGGCGCTGCGTCCGTTCTTCGCCTGGATCGGCCAGCTCTCGCGCTGATTCGATCGCGCGGTCATGCTCGGACATACGGACAGGCCCTGCAGCTGTTGGCTGCAGGGCCTGTTGCGTGAGGCAGCTGGTCAAATGCCAACAAACTGGCGCATTGGGCCTAGCAACTTGGCCGCGCTTCCGTGCTAGCGAGAGCCACGATGAAGCGCATCCCGTTCCTATCAGCCGTCGTGATCACCGTCATCGCATGCGGCGGCGAGCGAGCGAGCGACGACAAACCGCAAAAAACCGCGGCCATGAAAGACGCTGGGCAGCCGGGCCTGCGCTGCGGTGCCGAAACATGTCCCGCGCCCGAAGACGCGGGCGCCTCGTGCTGCATGGACCAGTTCACGGGTGGCTGCGGAATGATGATCGCCGGCATCTGCCGGCCGCTGCGCTCGGAAAAAGACAGCAACTGCCCCGAGCCCAACTTGAGCGGCCTGCCCGGCTACACCGCAGGTACGGGGGCAGTCAGCAGCAGCATCAAGGGCTGCTGCGCGCAAAACAACGAGTGCGGCTTCGATCTGGGCATCGGCCTGGGCTGCACCGCCGCGTCCCAAACCTGCGTGCTGCTCCCCCGAGCCATCCTCAGCCTGCACAAGGGCCAGACTTGCGACGGCGAGCCCAAAGAGCTGCCCGCCGACTGTGGGCAGTGAGGCAACGCCGCGCCCTCGGGCGCGCCGCTGACTAGATCGCCGCCGTCAGCTTCACTCGGCAGCTGCCGCGCGCGTGGCCGGGAAGCGCGCGTACTGCGGCGCGGGCCCGAGATCGATGATGCCGAGCCAGGCGAAGAGCTTGATCGCCGGATAGCTCGGATCGATCTCGAACCAGCGCGCGGCGAAGTTCGGCGACATGCCGAACTTGTGGTGGTTGTTCTGGAACAGCTCGCCGAGCGTGACGAAGTCGAAGACCAGCGTGTTGCGGGACTTGTCGTCGCGCGTGGTGTCGAAGTTGCGATAGCCGTACTTGTGCCCGCACCAGTTCACGATGGCGCCGTGGATCGGACCCATCAGGTAGTGGATCGGCAGCAGCAGGTACCAGTGCCAGCTGGGCGCGAACGCGACGTAGAACGCCGTGTAGCCGGCGATGAAGAGCGCGTGGCTCCACCATGTGCGACCGAAACGATCGACCCAACCCCACTCCGGCGTGTTGCCCTCGAAGCGCGCCTCGGGTTGCACGCGGTAGTGCTGGATGTCGTGGTAGCGCTTCTTGGTGATCAGCATCATCTGCACCAGGTTCGGGTATACGTGCGGCGAGTGCGGATCGCGCGCGGTGTCGCTGAACGCGTGGTGCTCGCGGTGCAAGATCGCATAGGCGCGCGGGTTGAGGTACGAGGAGCCCTGGAGCAGGAACGTCATCCCGTGGAAGAAGCGCTCCCAGCCCTTCGACATCGTGAACATCTGGTGCGACGCGTAGCGGTGCAGAAAGAAGGTCTGCATGAACACGCTGCCCCAAAAGTGGACGAGAAAGAACAGAATGATCCAGACAGCGCTCGCGTGGGTAGACATCCGAACCTCGTGCGTTAGTTGCTAAGGCCAGTCATTCGACTCGCTCGCAGACTATCCAAACTTTGTGGGGTCGTTGTTGTCGCCACGTCATAGTCGCGTCACGCGAGAAATGGCAGGTGAATCGCGCTTGCTACCGTCGGCTGACAGGTTTGTAAGGAGCTCACCAGCCGCGCCCTTCCTGCGAACAAAGCAGTCGCGGTCGGTTACAATTCGTGGGCAGTGAACTTCGCCGGCCAGCTTTGCGCCCTCGGTTGCCTGGCGACCGCGGCGTGCTCCTCCCCCACCCCCCAAGCCCCGCAGCCGTCCGCTGCGAAGCCGGAGCCCATGTCTCAAGCACCCTCCCCCTGGCCGGCTCTGAACGAAGCCTTCCTGGAGGCCAGCGCGGCCACGCTCGGCTTCCGGCTGGGCCATCCCCAGCCGCTGGCCATCACGGCGGACCAGGGCGTGCTCTTCCGGCGTACCGGGGCGCGCGATCGGCGGGCGGACTTGTACCTGCTCGAGCCGGGAGGCGAAACGCGGCGCGTGACCTCGGCCGAAGAGCTGCTCGCCGGGGCAGAGGAGACCCTCTCGGCGGCCGAGCGGGCCCGGCGCGAGCGCACGCGCACGGTGACCGCGGGCATCGTCGACATCGACCTGTCCGAAACTGGCACACGCGTCCTCGTGCCGCTCGGTGAGCGCGTGTTCGTCCACGACCGGGCCAGCGGCAAGTCGCACGAGGTCGAGCTGGGGTCCGGCACCCCGTTCGACATGCACATCTCGCCCGACGGCAAGCACGTGAGCTTCGTGCGCGACGGCGACCTGTGGCTCGCCGATGCGGCCGGCAAGGCGGCGCCGCGGCGCCTGACCCAGCATCCGCCCGGCATCGAGTACGGCCTCTCGGAGTTCGTCGCCCAGGAGGAGTTCGACCGCCAGCGCGGTTACTTCTGGTCGCCCGACAGCCGCTTCATCGCCTTCGAGCGCAGCGACGCGCGCGGCGTGACCACGGTCTACGTCTCGGATCCGGCGCACCCGGAACGCGCGCCGGACGAGTTCAAGTACCCGCGACCCGGTGCAGACAACGCGATCGTCGACCTCGGCATCGTCGCCGTCAGCGGCGGACAACCGCGCTGGGTGCGCTGGGATCTCGCGCGCTATCCGTACCTCGTAAACGTGGAGTGGCCGAAGAGCGGCCCGCTCTGCCTCACGGTCATGAATCGCGCGCAGACCGAGCTTTTGTTGCTCGCGGTCGACCCGACGAGCGGCGACACGCGCGAGCTGCTGCAGGGCACGGATCCAGCGTGGATCAGTCGACCCGCGGGCGCGCCGGCCTGGCTCGAGGATGGCTCGGGCTTCCTGTGGCTGCGCGAGGGTGAGCCCGGCGACGCGATCGAGCTGCACGATCCGCAGGGCGCGCTGGTCCGCACGATCCTGCCGGCGAGCTTCGGCACGCGTGCGATCGTCGGCATCGAGGCGAATGCTGCGATCGTGCTGGCGAGCGTCGATCCGCGCGAACAGCACGTCTATCGCGTGCCGTTCTCCGGCGAGGCTCCGCAGCCTCTGACCAGCGGCGGTGGCGTGCACGTGGCGCTCGCCGATCACGGCGTGGTGGTGATCACCTCGGCGTTGCGCGAAGGTGGCTCGTCGATCAGCGTGATCGGCAAAGACGGCCGCCGCCATGAGCTGCCGTCCGTCGGCGAGCGACCCAGCCTCACGCCCACCACGCAGCTCGAGAGCGTCGAGCTCGAGGGCCGCACCCACTACGTCGCGATCACGCGGCCGCGCGACTTCCAGGCCGGCAAGCGCTACCCGGTGTTGCTCAAGGTCTACGGCGGACCGGGCGCGCAGATGGTGCTCGACTATCGCGACAGCTACGTGCTCGACCAGTGGTACGCGGACGCGGGCTTCATCGTCGTGCGCACCGACAACCGCGGCTCACCGAACCACGGCCACGCCTGGGAGAAGGCGATACTTCAGGACCTGATCAGCGTGCCGCTCGAAGATCAGGTGGCGGCACTCGGCAAGCTGTTCGAGCGTCACACCGAGCTCGATCGCAAGCGCGTCGGGATCTTCGGTTGGTCGTTTGGCGGCTACCTCTCGACCCTCGCGTTGCTGCTGCGCCCCGACGTGTTCCACGCGGCCGTCGCCGGTGCGCCCGTGACTGCCTGGGAGCTCTACGACACGGCCTACACCGAGCGTTACATGAAGCTCCCCGCGGACAACCCCGAAGGCTATCGGCACACCAGCGCGCTGACGCACGCCGCCAAGCTCGAGCGTCCGCTGCTGCTGATCCACGGCGTGACCGACGACAACGTGCACTTCGCCCACACGCTGGCGCTGATCGAGGCGCTCTACCGCGCGGGCAAGCGGGCGGAAGTGGTGGCGCTATCGTCTACACACATGCTCGCCGACCCCAAGCTCAACTTTGCAAGAGAGAAGATCCAGGCCGACTTCTTCCGCGAGAAGCTGGGGCACGAGTAGGAGCAATGCGAGACGGCGATCGCTAGTTCAGGTTCATGTTTATGTTCCTAGTTGCTAGTTTTCTGCGCCTCGACGAGTCCGAAGAGAACTAGCAACTAGGAACATAAACGAGAACTAGCAGCACGGAATGGACCTGCGCGCGCCCTGTACCGCTCACAAATTCCGCTCGAGGTCCGCCGCACGCTGCACGAGCTGCGCGCTCTCCGCCGGCAACCCCGCGCGGTACGGGTTGTCCAGCGGCGAGTGACCGTAGAGCACTCCGTAGAACACGCACGCGGTCAGGTACGCACCCAGCAGCGATGGGTGATAGCCGTCCGCCGCCCACAGCTGCAGCGAGGGGCGCTCGCGATGCAAGCGCTGCCAGGCCGGGCCCGCCGGCACGAGCTGCGCGTTCAGCTCGCGACCCAGTTGCCGGTAGGACTCGTCCGAGCGTTGCTGCATCGCGTCGTACGTGTCGCCTTGCACGTTGTCCGGATCTCCTGCGAGCCGCGCGGGCGTCATGTACAAGACCGTGCGGCTGTTCGCTGCGCGGATCATCACGTCGAACGTGCGCGCCGGCGCGAAGAACTCGCGGTCGACCTGCGCGCGGTTGAACGTCCAGCTCGGGCGCTGCTGTTGCTCCTGCAGCACCACGTAGTGCCAGGGGCCCGCGGCCAGCGGCCCTGGCACGTCCGCCTTCTGGAGATGATCCGCGAGCGTGGCGCCACCCGTGGTAACCATGCCGACTTCGAACGGACGCGCATCCTGGGCCGCAGCCGCCAGCTGCTGGACCATGCGCGGCATGTCGTGCATGAACGTGTGGCTGTTGCCCACGAACAACACGCGCAGGGGCTTGGCGCGCGGCTTCAGCGGTGCTGCCAGCGCCAGCTCGGCTGCTGCGTCTTGCGGCTTGCTGCGAAGCGCCTCGAGCGCCCGCGGCACGACCCGAAACATCACTGCCAGCAAGCTCGCCAGCACCACCAGTGCGATCAGGTGCCGCATCTCGCGTCCCCCGTGGTGCCCAGGGTAGCGCGAGTCGCACGCACGGCGTCAGGCACCGTGCGCGCTACATGTCGTGCGCTTCAGCAGCGGTCGTAGATGCAGAACAACATGCCGGGCTGCCCCAGCGGCCTGGCGTCGACGCAGTTGCCGGCGCCGTTGGTACCGCAAGCCGCGCCGACCGTCGTGCACGGGGGTGGCAGAGCCGCCAACGGGTCGCGGGTGCAAAATTGCACGCCGCCGCCGCGCAGCGAGGTCTTGCACATCTCGCCGAACCCGCAGCCAGCAGCTGCAGGCGCCGCCGCGGTGCCCGCCACGCCTGCACCGACCGAGCCGGCTCCAGCCGCGCCCACACCGATCGAACCGGCTCCCGCCACGCTCGCGCCGATCGAACCGCCGCCCGACAAGCCCGGACTGCCTGCGGCGCCGCGGCCGGCGAACGTGCTCATGCTCGACATCCCGGCCACTCCGAGTGCAGATCCAGACACCGACGCCGAGCCGGTCGCAGGGGCGCTCGGCGTGGGCGTGGCGCAGCCGCCACACGGCGTGACCATGCGATCCGCACCGCACGGAATGAAGCCTTGAGCCAGCGCACCGGGGCACAGACACATGACCAGCTCGCCTGGTTTGCATCTACCGCCAACCGTCGGTTTGGCTGACGTAGTCGGACAACCTAGCAACGTGAGCGCCGCAAAAGCGCAGCCCAGCAGCCAAAACTTCGCACGCACTCTTGAACGCACAGTTTCCTCGGCAGCCATGGGGTAACTGGTTCCGAACGCGCACGGTGCGTGTCGCGCCCGTAACCCGGGCGTGTGTTGCAGATTTCGAACCGACTACGTGACGCCGCGCTCAAGACGAAGCACGCCGCCATCAGCAGCACGAGTATCGAATCAGACCACACTACATTGTGTGATTAGATGTCGGCGTCTACCACACGCCACCGAGGATTTCAAAACTGTTCGAGCGTTGGCTCGAAGAGTTTTTTGCGTGGTGAGTCGGGAGCGTCACGGCACGTGCGTGAGAACGGATTGAGCGGGGGAAGAGGGCGGCCCCGACGAGCTCGAGTGAAGTCGCCGTTCACGACAACGACGTCGTCAACGTCGCGGTTCACGACGACGTCAGCGAACGTTGCAAAGCTTGTAATAACTCCCACGCTCGCCGCCGTGTCCCAAGCCTGCCGGCTCGGGTCAAAAGATGTAGCGTGAGCCTTATCTAGACGCGCAAAGTACTGACTCGAGGTCTGCATCACGGAGAGAATTCCACTTGAAACCCTCCTCGCTCGTCTGCATCCCGCTATGCGTCCTGGGTCTCGGCTTGTCGGCCTGCGGAGGGGACTCACCCGACGATCCTGCTGCCGTCAGCGGCGACGACACTCCGCACGCCGGCGAAAGTGCTGCGGGGCAATCTGCTGCGGGTAAACCCTCAGCCGACTCGCCGGCGGCGGGCGCACCGGCCGCAGGCAAGCCTGCAGCGGGCAGCGGCGGGGCAGGCACTGGCGGTGCCGGATCCTCTGCAGCGGGAAAGCCTGCAGCGGGCAGCGGCGGCGCCGGTTCGCCTGCAGCGGGTGGCGGCGGCGAGGGCGGCGCGGGTACTAGCGGACGCTCGGGCGCGGGCGCAGGCGGCTCACAGGCCGGCAGCAACGGCGCCGGCAACTCGGAACACTTCAGCTTCTTCGTCGCGAGTTGGACGGCGCTACAGCGCGTGTCCAAGAGCCCGAATGGCTTCGGCGGCGACTTGCGTTACGGCGAGAAAGACGGCTTGAGCGGCGCCGACAAGATCTGTCGCGAGATCGCCGAGACCGCCATGCCCGGCGCCGGCAAGAAGACCTGGCGCGCGTTCCTGAGCGTGACCAAGGGTCCCGACGGCAACCCAGTGCACGCGCTCGATCGCGTCGGCACCGGGCCCTGGTACGACCGACAGGGTCGTCTGATCGCACAGAACAAAGCGGCGCTCGGCATGCAGCGGCCGCAAGGTGCAGATCCGGCCATCATCAATGACCTGCCGAACGAAGACGGCGTACCGAACCACGCGCCTGACGGCATGCAGGTCGACAACCACGATATCCTCACCGGCACCAACGAGACCGGACAATTGTTCAGCACCGACTGGAAGTTCACGTGCCACGACTGGACTTCAGCGGTGGGCGGCGACGGAACGCCGCGCGTCGGGCACTCGTGGCCGCGCGGCGGTGGTGGTGGCAGCGGACGCATGGGCGGCATGGGCGGCGGCAGCGGCGCGAACTGGATGTCCGCGCTCAACGAAGCCGGCTGTGCGCCGGGCGCGAGCTTGGTCGAGATGGGCGGCCCCAAGGCCGACAACCCGACGGTCGGTTCGGGCGGTGGCTACGGCGGCATCTACTGCTTCGCGCTCGAACCCTGAGCAATAACCGGGGGAACGTCGCCGTTCCCCGCCCCACCCCTTCACGGGTTCGCTTCGCTCACTCACGCGCGCCAGATGCTGCAAGCCTCTGGCGCGAGCGTGACGTGCGCGCCATCGCCGGACGGGTGCTCCGGAAACGACAGGACCGGCACGCCGGAGGGCCGCGGCAGCGACAGCGGTTGATCACCGAAGTTGATCTGCAGCGTGATCGGTCCGCGCTGCACGACCAGGAAGCGCTGCGGCTCATCCCAGTGCAGATTCACGCGATCGAGCCGCCCATCCAGCAACTCGGGTGTCTGCGCGCGCAGCCGCGCCAGCGCGCTGTACCACGCGAGCACGTCGGCATGCGGCGCGCGCTCGAGCTCGCTCCAGTCGAGCTGCGACTTGCGAAACGTCTCCTCGGCCTGCGGGTCCGGCACGTCCTCGGGCTGCCAGCCGAACGCCTTGAACTCCGCGCGACGGCCCTGGCGCACCGCCTCTGCCAGCTGCGGATCCTGGTGATCGGTGAAGTAGCGGAACGGCGCGCTCGCGTTCCATTCCTCCCCTTGAAACAACATCGGCACGAACGGCGAGGTGAACAGCAGCGCGGCCCCGATGCGCAGCTTGCCCTCCGACACCAGGTGACCGAGGCGTTCGCCCTGCGCGCGATTGCCGACCTGATCGTGCGTCTGCAGATAGCCTAGCAAGCGCTGGCCCGTGACCTCGCCGAGTGGCCGCCCATGGCGGCGGCCGCGAAACGACGAGTGCTGACCGTCGTACACGTAGCCGCGCGAGAGCGCCCGGGCGAGCGTGCCGATCGGGCCGAAGTCCGCGTAGTAGCCGGCGCGCTCACCCGTGAGCAGCGCGTGCACGGCGTGGTGAAAGTCGTCGCTCCACTGAGCGTCGAGGCCGTAGCCGCCCGCATCCCGGGTGCGCACCAACCGTGGATCATTCAGGTCGCTCTCGGCGATCACCCACAGCGGCTTGCGCAGCGCCACGCCGAGCTCGGCCACCGCGCTCGCCAGCTCCTCGAGGAAGTGCACCGCGGACTGATCGAACAGCGCGTGCACCGCATCCAGCCGCAAGCCGTCGAAGTGGTACTCGCGCAGCCACATGCGCGCGTTGTCGATGAAGAAGCGCCGCACCTCGTCGCTGCCCGCATCGTCCAGGTTCACCGCCGAGCCCCAGGGAGTCTTGTGCCGTTCGCTGAAGTAGGGCCCGAACTCGCCGAGGTAGTTCCCGTCCGGACCGAGGTGGTTGTAGACCACGTCCAGGATCACGCCCAGCCCGAGCTCGTGGCACGCCGCAACCAGGCGCTTGAGATCTCGCGGTTCGCCGTAGGACGCGTGCGGAGCGTACAACAGCACGCCGTCGTAGCCCCAGCCGTGCCGGCCCGGAAACGCAGCGACCGGCATCAGCTCGACGTGCGTCACGCCCAGCTGCTTCAGGTGCGGCAGGCGCGAGATGGCCGCCGAGAAAGTGCCCTCGGGCGTGAACGTGCCGACGTGCAGCTCGTATATCAGCGCCGCCGACAGCGGCAGCGCACGAAAACCTTCATCGTGCCAGGCGAACTCGTCGGGCACCCAGCGCGACGCGTCGTGCACGCCTCGCGGCTGAAAGCGCGAGCGCGGATCCGGGCGCAGCTTGCCATCGATGCGCAACTGGTAGTCGGCTTCGGCGGGCGGCTTGTCGGCGCGCCAGAAGCCGTCACCCAGGTTCTCGGCAGCGCGCGGCCGGCCGTCGACGATCACCTCGAGATCCCGGGCGAGCGGCGCCCAGATCTTCCACGCTCCATTCATGTTTGCCTCTCGAGCAGCGCCACCGGAAACTCGGCCCACAACGCGCTGACTGCCACGCCCTCTGCGTCGACGTCGACGCGCTGTCCGCTGAGCACATCACGCCAGGCGCCCGCCGGCAACTGCACACGCGCCGAACGGTCGCGCAGCGGACCGCGGGAGACTGCGCGCGGCACGACCGTCGCCACCTCTCCGCCGCGCAGGAACGCTATCACGTGCTCCGCGTCCGCGCCCTGCGCCGCGAGTGGCCGATACTCACCCTCGAACACCTCGGGCCTCTGGTTCCGCAGCGAGAGCACCTTCGAGATCAGCCACAGCTTCGGCAGTCCGCTCTCCATCTCGGCCAAGACCTCTGCCGCGCTGAGCTGCGGCACACGCGCCAGCATGCGCGCGCGCAACTCGAAGTCCACCGGCCTGCGGTTGTCCGGATCGACCAGGCTGAAGTCCCACAGCTCGCTGCCCTGATACACGTCCGGCACGCCGGGGGCGGTGAGCTTGATCAGCGTGCGCCCGAGCGAGAGCGTGTAGCCGGCGGAGGCGATGCTCGCAACGAACTGCGCGACGTCGGCCATCAGCTCGCCATCCTTGCAGACGCCGCGTACGAAGCGCTCGACCGCGCCTTCGAACGCCGCGTCGGAGTTGATCCAGCTGGTCTTCTGCTTGGCCTCGCGGATCGACTTCTGCATGTACGGCCACGCGCGCTCGAAGCCGAGCGGATGGGCGCCGACCAGCGTCTGATACAACCAATACTCGGTTGCGTGCGGGATGCTCGGATCGCGATAGCGCTCGGCCCTCGCCGACCAGCGCATCACCGCGCGCTCCCAGGCCTGCGGCAACTCGCTCAGGACCAACAGCCGCGCGCGCATGTCTTCGCCGCGCTTGGTGTCGTGCGTCGAGCTGGCCAGCATCGAGCGCGGCCGCTTGCAAGCCACCATGCGCCGGTGGAACTCGTCGACCGAGATGCCGAATTGCTCGGGCGTACCGCCGACCTCGTTGAGCGCAGTCAAGCGCACGTGGCGATAGAACAGCGTGTCCTCGATCGCCTTGGCGGTGATCGCACCGGTCACCTGCTGCACGCGCAGCGCGAACTCGCGTGCGAGCTGATCTTCATCGTCGTCCGGCAGGCGGAAGGTCAGCGCCTGCTCGAGCGCGCTCCACAGCCGCGGGGCGATCTCCGGGGCTGCGTCGGTCGCGCGCGCGACCACGCCCTGGATCAGCTCCAGATCCTGCTGCCGCGGCGGTTGATCCGCGCGCAGGTACGTGCGGTAGACCGGGTACGCCGCCAGCAACTCGGTTACGGCCGTAAACACGTTCCGGCGCGTGACGTCGCGCAGCTCGAGCCGCTGGCGCAGCATGTTGTAGGCCATCTCGACCAGGTGCTCGCGCTCGCTGGCCAGCACCTGATCCAGGATCTGCAGCTTGGCGGCGCGCACCTGCGCGTCCCACTCGGGCGCCTGGCCGGCGAAGCGCTGCGCGAGCTCGGTCAGCGGCAGCTCGCCCTCGCCGTTCAAGAACACCTGATCGAGCAGCCGCGCAAACTCGTAGCCGGTGGTGCCGTCGACCGGCCAACTCTCCGGCAGACACTCGTGCGCGCTCAGGATCTTCTCCACCACCAGGTACGCGTCCGGCGCGGCCTCGCGCAGCCTGCGCAGATACTCCTCCGGATCGCGGAGGCCGTCGACGTGATCGATGCGCACGCCGTCCAGCGTACGATCGCGCAGCCAGCGCAGGATCAGCCGGTGGCTGCGATCGAACACGCGCGGATCCTCGACGCGCAAGCCAGCCAGCGTGTTGACGTCGAAGAAGCGACGATAGCCGAGCTCGGTACTGGCGTTCTTCCAGTGCGCGATGCGCCAGTTCTGCCGCTCGAGCCAGACGTCCAGCGCCTTCGGGTCTGCGTTCAACTCGCCGAGCGAGCTGTCGACCGCTTCGGCGAGCTCACTACGTTCGCGGAACAAGCGCGACAGCTGGTCGAAGATCACGGCCTTGTCTCGGTGCCGGCGCGCGGTGCTCTCGCGGTCGTTCGCCCAGGGCGCAGGCAGGCGATCGAGCGCGTCGGCCCAGAAGCCCATCTCGTCGTCGCTGGCAGCTGCAGCGCGCAGCAGCTCGGCCACCGAGCGCGGAGCGGCCGGCAGCAAGTGATCGCGGTAGCGCACCAGGAAGCGCGCGTCCTCGCGCTCGAGCTGCACGAGCTTCTGCTCGAGCGCGTCGGCGTAGTACTCGCCGAGGATCGGCAACAGCACTCGGTTGTCCTTGCTCGCATCCCAGTCCACGTCGAAGTAGGAAGCCACTTCGCTGGCCGCCCCGTTCTCCAGCACATCCCACCACAGCGTGTTGTCGCGCGTGCCGATCGCCATGTGGTTCGGCACGATGTCCAGGATCTGGCCGAGCCCCGCGCGCTCGAGTGCGCTGTGCAGCCGCACGTGAGCTTCGGGCCCGCCGAGATCCTTGCTGATGCGGCCGTGGTCCACCACGTCGTAGCCGTGCGTGCTGCCGGGGACGGCCTGCAGTACCGGGGACGCGTACAGGTGGCTCACGCCGAGCTGGGCCAAATACGGCACGACCGCCGCGGCGGCGTCGAAGCCGAACTCCGCCGTCAGCTGCAGGCGATAGGTGACTCGAACGGGTCTGGGCATGGCATCACCGGGTCCAAACGGCGAGGGTTCGCGGCGCGAGCTCCCAGCCCTGGCCCGCCTTGCGTTCGACCGGTTCGGCGGACGCGACGAAGCCACGCTGCGTGTCGAACACCAGCCTCCACTGCTTGCCCCAGCGCTCGGGCGGCAAGCAGAACGCCGCCGGCTCGTGGTGGGCGTTGAACATCAGGTAGAAGCTGTCGTCGACCACACGCTGGCCGCGATCGTCGGGCGTGGCGATGCCGTGGCCGTTCAGGAACACGCCCAACACGTTGGCGGTCGCATTGGCCCAGTCGTCCGATGCCATCTCGTCGCCCGCGAGGGTGAACCAGGCGATGTCGTGCAGCCCCTTCTCGTCCTTCTGCATGATCGCCCGGCCCTGGAACCAACCGCGGCGCCAGAACACAGGGTGCTCACGGCTGAACTGCATCAGCTTCTGGGTGAACGCCAGCAGCTCCTTGTCGACGTGCTCCCAGTCCAACCACGACAGCTCGTTGTCCTGACAGTACGCGTTGTTGTTGCCCTGCTGGGTGCGCCCCAGCTCGTCGCCCGCGAGCAGCATGGGCACGCCCTGGGAGAGCAAGAGCGTGGCCAGCATGTTGCGCTGCTGGCGGCTGCGCAACGCGCGCACCTCGGGATCATCGGTGTCGCCTTCGGCGCCGCAGTTCCAGGAACGGTTGTGAGACTCGCCGTCCCTGCCGTCCTCACCGTTCGCCTGGTTGTGTTTCTCGTTGTAAGACACCAGGTCGCGCAGCGTGAAACCATCGTGACAGGTCACGAAGTTGACGCTGGCGTGTGGCCGGCGCGCGGTGCTCTCGTACAGGTCCGAGCTGCCGGTGAAGCGATAGCCGAACTCGCCGAGCGCAGAGCGTTCGCCGCGCCAGTAGTCGCGGATGCAGTCGCGAAACTTGCCGTTCCACTCCGACCACAGCGGAGGGAAGTTGCCGACCTGATAGCCCCCGTCGCCGACGTCCCAGGGCTCGGCGATCAACTTGACCTGACTGATCACCGGATCTTGCTGCACGAGATCGAAGAACGCCGACAGGCGATCGACTTCGTGCATCGAGCGCGCCAGCGTCGCCGCGAGGTCGAAGCGAAACCCGTCGACGTGCATCTCGAGCACCCAGTAGCGCAGCGAGTCCATGATCAGCTGCAACACGTGCGGGTGGCGCATGTTGAGCGAGTTGCCGGTGCCGGTATAGTCCATGTAATACGCCTGGTTGTCCGGAACCAGGCGGTAGTACGCGGGGTTGTCCAGCCCGCGCAGCGACAACAGCGGGCCATCGTGATTGCCCTCGGCAGTGTGGTTGTAGACCACGTCGAGGATCACCTCGATGCCCGCCTGGTGCAGCGACTTGACCATGTGCTTGAACTCGGAGACCACCGCGTTCGGCCGCTGCCGGCTGGCGTACTCGTTGTGCGGCGCGAAGTAGCCGATCGAGTGATAGCCCCAGTAGTTGCGCAGCCCTCGATCGAGCAAGAAGCCGTCGTGAAAGAACTGATGGATCGGCAGGAGCTCGACTGCCGTGATGCCGAGCGCCTGCAGGTGCTCGATCGCCACGGGGTGCGCGAGCCCGGCGTAGGTGCCGCGTAGCTTCTCGGGTATGCGCGGATGGCGCTTGGTGAAGCCCTTGACGTGGGTCTCGTAGATCACCGTCTCGTTCCAGGGCGTGTCCAGCCGGGTATCGTTGCCCCAGTCGAACATCGGCGAAGTGATCACGCTCTTGAGCGTGTGCGGTGCGCTGTCGTCGCCGTTGCTGCCGTCGCCCACCTGGCTCTTGTGCCAGACCGGCTCGCCGCTCAGCTCCTTGGCGTACGGATCGATCAACAACTTGTTCGGGTTGCAGCGCAATCCGCGCCCTGGATCCCAGGGCCCATGCGCGCGGAAGCCGTAGTGCTTGCCGGGCCCTAACTCGGGCAGGTAGGCGTGCCAGATGCTGCCGACGCCGCGCGTCAGCGGCAACCGGCGCTCCCTGTCGCCATCGAACAAGCACAGCTCGACGCGTTCGGCCGCCTCCGAAAACACGGCGAAATTCGTGCCGTATCCGTCGAAGGTGGCTCCCAGTGGGTACGGGCGGCCCAACCAAACTTCGGAGTGATCCATGCGGGGGACGAACCTAGCGAAGGCCGTACCAACCCTGTGGCGTGCGCGTACGCACGTCGCGTGCTGCCGCGCCGCACACATGCCCGCCCCAGCGGGGCAGAATGCCTCTCTAACTCGCTGCAGCCGTCCGCGGCAGGGTGAAGCGGAAGGTCGTGCCTTCGGCCGGCGTCGACTGCACTTCGATCGTGCCGCCGTGGGCCAGGATGATCTGCTGTGCGATGTACAAGCCGAGCCCGAGGCCCTGCCCGCGCGGCCGCATGCCTTTGCGCGCGTGAAACGGCTCGAACAAGCTCGGCAGCACCTCTGGCGGCACGTGGCCGCCGTTGTGCACCGAGACGCTGACCTCGTCGGACTCGCCGTGCAGCTGGACGCTGATCGGCTCTTCGGTGCCGTGGGCGACCGCGTTACCGATCAGGTTAGCAAACACGCGCTCGAGCCTGCCGGCGTCCCAGTGCCCGTGCACGTCGCCTTCGCTGCGCAGATCGATCCGGCGCTCCGGGCGTGTGGCGTGGACTTCGGCGACCGTCTTGTGCGCGATCGCGGCGAGGTCCATCGCCGAAAGTGTGAGCGGAATGCCGCCGCCCAGGCGCGCGCGCGCCAGATCGAACAACTCGTCCAGGATGCTGCGCATGCGCCCACCGGCCGTCGCCAGGCGCGCAGCTGCCTTTTTGACGCTCGGCTCCTGCGTGCCCCCGAGCAGCTCGGCGCTCATCAGGATCACGTTCAGCGGATCGCGCAGATCGTGGCCGACGATCGCCAGCAGCTGCTCGTTCAGGCTCAGCGTGTCGGCCAGGATCTGGCGCTGCCGGTAGAGCTCGAAGAACGTGCGCGCCTTGTGCGCGAGGATGCGCGGCTCGAGCGGCTTGTACAGAAAATCCACGGCGCCCGCGTCATAGCCCTTGAACACCCGGTGCTGGTCGCGCGTGCCGGCCGTGATGAAGATGATCGGAACGTGCCGCGTGCGTTCGGCGCCGCGCATCAGCTCGGCCAGCTCGAAGCCGTCCATCTCGGGCATCTGCACGTCGACCAGGGCCAGCGCCACGTCGTGTTGCAGGAGCAACTCGAGCGCCTCGCGGCCGGAGTGAGCCCGGAGCACGCTGACCTCGTCGCTGCGCAAGAGCGCCTCGAGCGCGACCAAGTTTTCCTCGAGATCGTCGACGATCAAGCATTTTACCGGCGAGCTGCCCGAGTTCTTCAAGGTGTACCTCCCGTAGCCATGTGCATCATGCTTGCAAGCTCTTCCACCGTGCCCACGAGCTGCGGCGCGGCACGCCGAATCGCGGCCTTCGGCATCTCCTGGGCTTCCGCGGTCTCGGGATCCTGCACCGCAAGTACTCCGCCGAGTTTGCGGATCGCGCAAGCCCCCAACATCCCATCGTCGTTCGCACCCGTCAGCAGCACGCCTAACAACCCGGCGCCGTAGACCCGTGCGGCGGACTCGAAGAGCACGTCGATCGAAGGTCGCGAGAATTTGACCGGCGCATCGATCGACAAGGCGAAACAGTGATCGGCCTCGATCAGCAGGTGATAGTCGGGCGGTGCGAACCAAATGCCGGGGCCAACCGGCTGTTTGTCATCGGGCTCGCGCACCGGCAGCTGGCAGCGCGCCGCGAACAGTCGCGGCAGCAGGCTCAAGCGGCGCGGCGGCAGGTGCACGATCACGATCACCGGCACCTGACCGGTCGCCGGCAGGCGCGGCAGCAGCTTGCCCAGCACCTCGACCGCACCGGCGGACCCTCCGATGACCACCGCGGCGGCGCGAAACTGCGCGAGGCTCTGGTCCGTGGTGCTCATAGGCGCTGGTACCAGCGCTCGTCCGATACGAGCGACGAAAACGCGTTGCGTTGCGACGAAAACTGCAGCGATTCGCGCGAACCGAGGCCCAGGAAACCGCGCCGGCAAAGAGATTCTTTCATCAGCCCCAGCGCACGGTCCTGCAGCGTGCGGTCGAAGTAGATGATCACGTTGCGGCAGCACACCACCTGGACCTCGGCGAACACACTGTCAGTCGCCAGGCTGTGGTCCGCGAAGACGACTTGCTTGCGTAGCGCGCGATCGAACACCGCCGAACCGTATGCCGCCGTGTAGTAGCGCGAGAGTGAGCCCTTGCCGCCCGACGCGCGGTGGTTCTCGGTGAACGCCGGCAGGCGGTCGAGCGCGTAGATGCCAGCCTCGGCCTTGCGTAGGGCGTGCGGGTTGATGTCGGTCGCGTACAGCGTGCTGCGTTCGAGCAGGCCCTCCTCATCGAGCAGGATCGCCAGTGAGTACAGCTCCTCACCCGTGCTGCAGCCGGCCACCCAAATCCGCAACAAGGGATAAGTCCGTAAGATCGGCACCACCTGCTCGCGCATCACCAAAAAGAACCTCGGGTCCCGGAACAAGTCGCTGACCTGCACCGTGAGGTGCTGCAGGAGCTCGGTGAAGGTGGTCGGCTCACGGTCGAGACGCGCGCGCAGCTCGGCCAGCGAGTTGCAATCCAGCCGCAGCATGGCGTAGCCCAGCCGGCGGCGCAGCGAGGCCAGCGCGTACCCCCGGAAATCGTGGTGATATCCGGTGTAGATCGCCTCCAGCAGCGCCTCGATCTCGCTGTCGCTGGCCTCGAGCATGTCTCACCTTGCCATCCACACGCGGGATAGCGATAGCAGCATGTCCACGTCCAACGGCTTCGCAATGTAGTCGTTGGCGCCGGCCGCGAGGCAACGCTCCTGGTCGTCGCGCATGGCCTTCGCGGTGAGCGCGATGATCGGCAGCTTGGCGAAGCGCCCTCCCCGGCTGCGGATCTCACGCGTCGCCTCCAGGCCGTCGATCTCCGGCATCATGATGTCCATCAACACCAGGTCGATGTCGGGCTCGCGGTCCAGCGCCTCGACGGCCTCCCGGCCGTTGCGCGCGATCACGAGCGAAGCGCCCTTGGGCTCGAACACGCTGGTGAGCGCGAACACGTTGCGGACGTCGTCTTCGGCCAACAGGATCTTGCGCCCCTCGAACGCGGCCTCGCGGTCGCGCGCGTTCTGCAACATGCGCTGTCGATCGGGCGGCAGCTTGGACTCGACCTGGTGCAAGAACAGCGTGACCTCATCCAGCAGTCGCTCGGGCGAGCGCGCACCCTTCACGATGATCGCGCTCGAGTGCCGCCGCAGGCGCTGTTCCTCGTCGGCAGTCAAGCTGCGGCCGGTGTAGACGATCACCGGCGGGAACGAATACGCCTCGTCGCCCGCCATGTGCTCCAGCAGCTCGTAGCCACTGCCGTCGGAGAGCAGCAGATCGGTCACCACGCAGTCGAACGTGGAGCGGCGCAAGCTGTCGAGCGCATCGCGCATGCCCGGCACCGCGACGATCTCCACGTCCGAGCTCTCCAGCAAGCGGCAGATGGCGTCGCGCTCGACCGGATCGTCCTCGACCACCAGCAGCCGGCGGATGCGCGTGAAGCGTTCGCTCAGGGCGCGCAGGGCGCTGACGATGTCGTCCTGCGCGATCGGCTTGACCAGGTAACCCGCCGCCCCCATCGCCAGCGCGGTCTGGGCGTGATCCTCGGCCGACATCACGTGCACCGGCACGTGGCGCAACGTGGGCTCGCGCTTCAGGCGGTCGAGCACGGTCAACCCCGAGTGATCGGGCAGGTTGATGTCCAGGATGATCGCCGCCGGCGGATGCTGGAGCGCCAGGCGCACGCCCTCGGTGGCGTTGTGCGCGATCAGCGTCTGAAACTCCAGCTCCTCGCCGGTGCGCGCCAGGATCTCGGCGAAGCGCGAGTCGTCTTCGACGATCAAGAGCAAGCGCCGCGCCGGGTCGATCGCGTGCGCCGCGGACTCGGGCGGTTCACTGGTACGTGCAGGTAGCGCGAGCGTCGCCTCACGACTACGCGCGCGCGGCGCACTCGGGACGGGAGCTTCGGCCGGCTGGAGCGCCACGGCGCGCGCCAGCGTGAACACGAACGTGCTGCCACGGCCGACGTCGCTCTCCACGCGGAGGTCGCCGCCCAGCAGACGCGCCAGGTCGCGCGAGATCGACAGGCCGAGGCCGGTGCCGCCGAAGCGCCGGTTGGTCGTGCCGTCGGCCTGGCGAAAGGCCTCGAAAATCACCTCGTGCTGGTGGACCGGGATGCCGATGCCGGTGTCCGTACACGCGAAGCGGACGCAGCCGTCTTCCAGCTGGGCCTGCAGCCGTACGCTGCCGCGCTCGGTGAACTTGAAGGCGTTCGACAGCAAGTTCTTCAACACCTGTTGGGCCTTGGGCACGTCGGTCTCGAGCCGCGCTTCGGGCGCCTCGAGTGTGACGCTGAACGAGAGGCCCTTCTGCTTGGCCACCGGCTCGAACAGCTTGCCGACCGGCTCCACCAGCTTTTCCAGCGTGGTCGGCGCGACGTTCACGTCCACCTTGCCGGCCTCGACCTTGGCGAGATCCAGGATGTCGTTGATCAACACCAAGAGATCATTGCCTGCGGAGTAGATGCTGGAAGCGAAGTTGACTTGCTCGCTGGTCAGGTTGCCCAGCTTGTTGTCCGCCAGCAGCTTGGCGAGGATCAGCGTGCTGTTGAGCGGCGTGCGCAGCTCGTGCGACATGTTGGCCAGGAACTCGGACTTGTACTGGCTGGCGCGCTCGAGCTCGCGCGCCTTGTCCTTGAGCGAGCGCTGCAGCTGCTCGAGCGCGTCGCGCTGCGCTTGCAGGCTGGCGTTCGAGGCTTCCAGCTGCTCCTGGCGTTCCTCGAGCTGCGCCTGCGTGCCGCGCAGCGCGTCGCCCTGCTGCGCCAGCTCCTCGTTGGCCACGCGCAGCTCTTCCTGTTGCGCTTGCAACTCCTCGGACTGCGTCTGCGACTCTTCGAGCAGCTCGCGCAGCCGCTTGCGCTCGCCGACCGAGCGCACGCGCGTCGCAAGCATGTCGCCGACGCGCTCGAGTAGATCGGCCGCCCGCGGACCGGCGCCGTTCAGGAACCCGAACTCGAACACCGCGTGCACGACGCCGTCGGTCGCAGCCGGCAGCAGCAAGATCTCGAGCGGCTGGCGCCCACCGATACCCGACTCGACGCGTAGAAAGTCCGCCGGCACGTCGCGCAAGCGCACCAACTTCTTCTCCCGCGCAGCCCGACCCACGAGCCCCTCGCCGGGACCGAAGTGCTCGGGCGTGCCGGGCGCCAGCGTGTGGCCACCGACCCGACGCAGACCATTGACCTCGGCGACGTAGACCGCGGCCACGTCCGCACCGATCTGCTCGACGAGCGACTCGAGCGCTCGGGCGGCCAGCGCCTCGAGCGTCATGTCGCCCTGGACGCTGTCCGACAGCTTGAGCTGCGCGTTGCGCGCCCAGCTCTCGCCCTCGAGTTGCGCGCGCTGCAGGCGCTCGCGGTTCAACACGTCGGCGTAGGTCTCGCCGACCGCGGCCACCTGGCGACGCGAGACAAAGGCGATCGCCGCCGCCAACAGCAGCATGAGCGCGAGCAGCGCGATGAACATCAGGCCACTGTTCATGTCCGCCTGATGCGCGCGCTCGTTGCGCAGCCCATGTTCGGTCTTCAGCACTTCGCCGAGGCCCACACGGATGGCGTCCGAGTGGACCTTGCGCTCGCGCAGCGACGCCTGGGTGCGGAAGTTTGCCGGGCTCGCGTCGGGGCGGACCGCAGCCTGCGCCAGCGTGAACCAGCGCTCGTACTGCTGGCGAGAGCGCTTGACCCGCTCGTACTGCTGGACGTTGTCCGACGTCAGCCCCTCCAGCGCGGCGAACGCATGCATGGGGGACGTCGTCAGATAGCGATCGAGGAACTCGCGATCGCCGCTCAACAGGTAGCCGCGCAGCGAGGTCTCCTGATCGCCGAGCTCGCCCAGGAGCTCGTAGGTCTTCGCGATCACCTGGTCGGTATGGTCGACCCAGTGCGCGGTCTCGGTCATGCGCTGCAGCTGGAACAGCAGCAGAACGCCGGAGACCGCGAGCAGGATCCCCGGCACGACCATGGCGACGAACAACCGTCGAGACACTGAGACGTCGAGGGATTCGCGGGGCACGTCGGGCGCATATAGCAAGCCACAGGCGTGGGCAAAAGGCGACTGCTGCCCTCAGCTGCGGACAAACCGGCCACGCTGTGGCAAGTTGTCACGCAGAATCATGGCCAGTTCCTTCGATCCCTCCGCGCTCTTGCCCGTGACCACCAAGCCGGACGTCGTGATGGTCCGCGGCGCCGGCTCCTGGCTCTGGGATGCGAACGGCAAGCGCTACCTCGACTTCGTTCAGGGCTGGGCGGTGAACTGTCTCGGCCACTGCTCCGAGGTGGTGCAACGCGCGCTGGCCGAGCAGGCGAGTACGTTGATCAACCCCAGCCCGTCGTACCACTCGGCCCCCGCGATGGTGCTCGCGCGCGAGCTCTGCGATCGCGCGCGGCTCGATCACGCGTTCTTTTGTTCGATCGGTGCCGAAGCCAACGAGGGCGCGATCAAGCTCGCGCGCAAGTGGGGCAGCGTGAAGCGCTCGGGTGCGTTCGAGATCATCACGGCGCGCGATAGCTTCCACGGCCGCACGCTCGCGACCATGGCAGCCAGCGGCAGGCCGGGGTTCGATCGCCTGTTCCCTCCGCAGGTGCCGGGCTTCGTGCACGTGCCATACGATGACGTGGCCGCAGTGGCAGCCGCGATCCACGAGCGCACGGTGGCCGTGATGGTCGAACCGATCCAGGGCGAGGGCGGCGTGGTCGTGCCGGCGCCCGGCTACCTACGCGCCTTGCGCGAGCTGTGCGATGCGCGAGGCATCCTGCTGATCCTGGACGAGATCCAGACCGGCATGGGCCGCGCGGGCAGCCTGTTCGCCCACGAGCGCGAGGGGGTCCGACCCGACATCATGACGCTCGGCAAAGGCCTGGGAGGGGGACTGCCCGCGGCGGCGCTGCTGTGCCGCAAGGCGGTTAGCTGCTTCAGCCCCGGCGACCAGGGCGGCACGTTCACGCAACACCCGCTGACGACCGCCGTGGGCCTCGCGGTCCTGCGTGAGCTGGTCGCGCCTGGCTTCCTCGCGCACGTCGAGCGCGCCGGGGAGCACCTGCGGACGGGCCTCGCGCGCCTCGGGCAGCCGTACGGCGCCTCCGCGCGCGGCACCGGCCTCTTGTGCGCGCTGGTCCTGCCGGCCGCCAAGGGCCCCGAGATCGTGCGCGCGGCCATGCAGCGCGAACTGCTGATCAACTCCCCACGTGCGGAGCTCCTGCGCTTCATGCCCGCCCTGAATGTGAGCTTGGTGGAGATCGATGAGATGCTTGCCCGGCTGGCAGAGGCGTTGCGCGCCAGCCTGCCCTAGTACCTGGGATCGGGTTTCTGCTACGCAATACCTGTGAGAGCCTGGCTTCGAAACGCCGCTGCAGTGCTCGCGCTCCTGATCGGCTTCCTGGGCTGGAGCCTCATGCCGTCCAAGCTGCACGTGCGGGCCGCGGGCAAGTTCGACGTGCCGCATGCCGAGCCGCCCGAGGGCATGTCGATCGCGGCGCTCGTCTCGGGCGAGACCCACGCGCGCGCGATCTTCGCGTATCGCGGTGGCGGCTGGTCGGACGTGCGCAGCTTCCCGATGGGCGGGATCTTGGTTCGGCATCCCGGGGGCTCGCTGCTGTTCGACGCCGGCTTCGGCAGCCGGATCGACGAGCACGTGGCCGGCATGAACTTCTTCACCCGCAGCCTGGCTACGTACAGCAAGGGCGAGCCTGTCGCGGCGCAGCTGAAGGCGGCGGGCATCGCGCCCCAGAGCTTGAAGGCAGTGGTACTGACGCACGCCCACTGGGATCACGTGAGCGGCCTGGAGGACTTCCGAGGCGTGCCGGTCTGGCTGCCGGCTGCGGAGTTGGAGTTCATCAAGACGGGGGGCGACGCGACCGAGCTCGCGCGCCGCCTGGGCAAGCTGAACTACGTCTCGTACGACTTCCCGGATGGCGCGTACCTCGGCTTTACGCGCAGCCGCGATGTATTCGGCGACGGCAGCGTCGTGATCGTGCCGGCGCCGGGCCACACGCCAGGCTCGGTGATCACGTTTCTGACCCTACCGGGCAACATCCGCTACGCGCTGGTCGGCGACTTGATCTGGCAGAAGGAAGGCATCGACTTGCCGGCCGAACGCCCCTGGCCGATGCGGCTGCTGGTCGACGAAGACCCCACGCAAGTGCGCGAGCTCATCCTGCAGATGCAGCAGATCACCCGACGATTTCCGTCGATGGTGATCGTGCCCGCTCACGATGCGCGTGTCTGGAGCGGCTTGCCGAAGTTGTAAGAAGGGGCTTCGGGCTACAGGCTTCGGACTTCGGGAGGCTTCAGGCTACTCGTTGCGGGCTCGAAGCCCTCTCGACCCTGAAGTCCGGGGCCTCCCGCCTGGAGCCAGCGTCCGAGAAGTACCCCTCCATGCCCATCTCGGACACGTCCAGGCCGCGCACCTCGTCGGCGAGCGACGGCCGGTGGCCCCAGTAGCGCTCGATGACCAGGAACACGGCCGCGCCCAGCGTTCCCACCCACACCAGGTTGCTGCCGATGCCGACGAGTTGCGCGATCAGCTGGCCGGGGTCACCGTAGAACGCGCCACGCACGCCGCCGGCGATCCCATTCAGGGCGTCGCCGTAGCTACCGTCGGCGAACAGCCCCAGCGAGAGCGCACCGAACGAACCGCACGCGCCGTGCACCGAGATCGCGCCGACCGGATCGTCGATGCGCAGGCGACGCTCGACGAACAACGTCGACTCGATGACCAGCATGCCGGCGATCGCACCGATCAGCAACGCAGACCACGACGCCACGAACGCGCACGGCGCGGTGATGGCCACCATGCCCGCCAGCATGCCGTTGCACATCATCGTGACGTCCGGGTTACCGAAACGCCGCCAGGCCCAGAACGCGCCTGCCAAGGCGCCCGAGGCGCTAGCCAGCATCGTGTTCATCGCGACCACGGCCAGGCGCGTATCCATGCCCGACAGCGTCGAGCCGGCGTTGAAGCCGAACCAGCCGAACGCCAGGATGAACGTGCCCGTGACGAGCATCGGGATGTTGTGGGCCGGAATGGCTTGCGGCTCGCCGTTGCGATCGAACTTGCCCTGACGCGGACCGAGCAAGCTGGCGCCGACGAACGCCAGCACGCCGCCGGTCATGTGGACCACCGAGCTTCCCGCGAAGTCCACGTGGCCGTGACCGAGCCCGAAGTGCTTGCCCAGCGTGGACAAGAAGCCGCCGCCCCACACCCAGTTCGCGTAGACGGGGTAGATCACGGTCGCGATCGCGAAGCTGAACAGGATGAACGCCGAAAACCTCCAGCGCTCGGCCAGCGCGCCGGTCGGGATGGTGGCGGTCGTGTCCATGAACACCAGCTGGAACATGAACAGCGCTGCCAGCGCCGGAGTCATGATCGACGGCGGCGTGCAGAAACCCGTGGTGCCGAACAGACCGTGCGACTTGCCGCCGATCACCAGCGCGAACTCCTGCGACAGTCCGGAGTCCAGACCCAGCGAGCTGACCGTACCCACGCCGCCCATCTGCAGGCCGAAGCCGATCAGCCAGTAACCGATGACGCCGATGCTGTAGACGAGGAAATTCATCGCCATGGTGTGCGCGACGTTCTTCTCTCGGGAGAAACCTGTCTCGACCAACGCGAAGCCCGCCTGCATGAACATCACGAGGCACGCGGCCACGATCGTCCACACCACGTTCAACGCGGTTTGCGTCTGCGCGATCTGCGCCAGCACACCGGCCAACGTCTGCTGATTCATCGCTACCTCTTCAACTGACGACCCTACGGCCGCGATACGACCGCGGGCCTGCCGGAGCGCTCGGGACCACCGACTGCCGCGGAGGATTCGACGTGCGGCCTGGGTCGGACGGATACGAAGGCCGAGGCATCTCGGTCGATTGCTCCGGCGGGAACTGGTGCTCAAGCTCTGCCAGCAGTTGGCGCCCGAGCATGGTCATCGCCATCTTCAAAGCCGGGAGATTCACCGCGGCCGACATCACCGCCACCAGGAACGCGCTGCCACCGAGCGCGCGAATCTGCAGCTTGTACTGCGGAAAGCACAGGGTCGTGCTCTCGAAGGGCCCGCCGATGTCCGCGCTGACGAACGCGTCGCACAGCTGTTGCATGCGGTTACTCACCAGCAGCAGCACGTCCGAACCGCAGGCCGCAGTCACATCGCGCGCCAAAAGCTCACCGCGTGCGCCGATCATGAAGCTGCCGAGGACGCCTTCGATGTCGCGCAGCGATCGCAGACGTTGCGAAATCCCATCCAACATGGTCGCGCTCACAGGTTCAGTTGAGCTCGCAGCAATACCAGATTCAGGTGCGGTCTGGGCTTCACGCATACGATCTCGCCGTGGATATCGCGCTGCAGCAAATAGACGCCGTTGCCGAGCGTGGTCTCGATGCCCGTCACCTCGCCTAGGCCGAGCTGGCTGCCGATGAGGCTCGCAATGCGGCAGGCGTACGCAGCCAGTGACGCGACCTCCTCGATGCTGCCGTTGCCGGCGAGGATGTTGCCCTGCGCGTCGAGGTGGACGGAGTGCTCGAAGTCGTCGGCCTGGTAGACTGGTGCAGGCTGCTGCGAGGCGTGTGGCCTGCGCGTCGACACGCTGGAGACGTCCTCCGCGCGGCGGACGCGCGCGGACTCGCGGGCACGTGCGGGCGCACTGGACACCCGATCCGCGTCGCGCATCGACACCCGCGATGTCTCGCGCAGCGCGGTGACATTCTTGGTTCGGCTTGGTGGAGGAGGCGGTGGTCGCATTCGACTTTCAGTCCGGGTGCGAAGCGACGACTACAACCTTGCGAGGTGTCACTCAGGCGTCGCTGGGATTGCCGTCGCGTAAATTCGCGCGCGTGCGTGAGCCGCTTCGTCGACGCTGCGCAACGCGTTCACGGCGTGAGTATCTGAACGATGCCAGTGCGCGGGCTCGCGGCGGAGGGCTGGGATGCGCCGCCGAAGACGTACATTTTACCTTCGTACGACGTGGCGCCGATGCCATGCAGCGGCCCGGGCAGCTTCGCTTTGTAAGACCACTTGTCAGTTTTGGGATCGTACACCTCGGCCGTGTCGCGCACGCTGTACGGTTGCACCAGGATCTCACCACCACACGCGTAGATCCGGCCGTCGATGACCGCAGCACCGAACCCGCTGCGCGTGTCGAGCATCGAGGTGCCCGGCGTCCACTTGTCGGCGGCGGGATCGTAGATCTCGACGGTGTTGAAGACCGAGCCGGCTCCGAGCCTGCCACCGAGCGCGTAGATCTTGCCGTCGAGCACGACCGCAGCCACGTGATCGCGCTTGCCGGACAGCGGGGCCACGGCCGTCCACTTGTCCGCTTCGGGATCGTACTTCTGCATGACCGTCTCCATGTCGCCCTGGCCGCCGAGGATGTAGAGCGCGTTGCCGAGCGCGACCATGGCGGACGCGTAGCGCGAGTAGACGAGCGAAGCCCGGGGGGTCCAGGTGTCGGCTGCGGGATCGTAGGCGTAGGTCTGCGCGCCGCCGCCGCCGGTGAAGTAGACCTTGCCGCCCAGAGCGGCGAGCGAAGGATGCTCGCGGCCCATCGGCAAGGCCTTGCGCATGGCCCAGCTGTCGGCCTTCGGATCGTACGCCTCGAACGCCGACAGGCCGCCGAAGCCGCCTGCGACGTAGATCTTGCCGTCCAGCTCCGCGACAGCGAGCTCGGTACGGATGGTCGGCATCGCTTTGCCTTGAGTCCACATGCCGGGGCCGGTGGGCGCGGGATTCTCGGTGCCCTGACCTGCTGCGCCGGATGCACCTGCTGCACCGCCGGCGGTCCCTCCGGAGCCTGCGGGTGCTGCTGCGCCTGCGCCGCCTGAACCCGCGGGTGCGGGGGAGCCGCTGCGGCCTGCTCCGCCGGAGCCACCCGTGCCGGACTTGCCTGCGCCGCCACCAGCGGCAGGGGCGCCGGCATTCGGCGTGCTGCCTGCGGCGGCGCCGGCCGCGGGGGTACCTGCTGCGTCACCGCCGCTACCAGCTGCGGGCATGGGCGACTCGTCATCGGCACCGCATGCAGCCAGCACCAACAGACTGCAGCTGACAGCTGCGAACCAGACTCGACGTCCAACTACCTTGTCCACGCGGCGGAGTCTGGCACGGGAACCGAGCCGCGAGCTATGCTGCCCCGAATTGAGACGGTGAGCGGGATGCGACAACTGCACGAGGTCGAGGCACAATTCCTGGAGCGCTTCTTCGGCGATTCGCTGAAAACGGCCGCGATTCGCATCGGGTCGACGATGGGCAGGCGCTCCTGGTCGCCGTTCGGAGCCCGGATCAGCCTGTCGCGGCGGCACTTTCGCGAGCGAGACGCCGGCGGCGAGGTCGACCTCGATGATCCACTCAGTGCGTCGGTGTTCGCGCACGAGGCAATGCACGTCTGGCAACGGCAACACGGGCGGAAGGTGACGAGAGAGGCGATTCCGTTGCAGGCGGGCTACATCCTGGGACGGTTCGACCCGTACCAGTACGAGGCGTCGGAGGATCCCGAGATCATGCTCGCGCTGTTCCAGCGCTGCAACGTCGAGCAGCAGGCGAAGATCTTCGAGGACTATGTGTACGGGACGCTGCGCGGGGCGAATACCAGCGCGCTGGAAGCCGTGGCGAGAAGCGTGAGGTTCCGAAGGGATCCGCATGGGCGTTGACCTCGTTTCGAGCCCGGCGGTGCCGTTCGTCGATCTCTGGCGGGCACTCGATGCTGCGCGCATCCGCACGTGGTCAGGGCTATCAGTTCGCGGGTGGCCTACGGCATCAACGCGCTGCTCGACGCTCCTGGGCGCCGCGACGCATGCGAGCTGCACCACGCAAGCCGCCCCCTCGATAGCCCTGACCACGTGAACGAGTCGTGCCGTACGGCCGGATGCGCGCAGCTCCCAGCTGCC
The DNA here is from genome assembly GCA_035274465.1 of Polyangiales bacterium. Classification (GTDB taxonomy): domain Bacteria; phylum Myxococcota_A; class Polyangia; order Polyangiales; family JAFGIB01; genus JADGRF01. Next base: position 47,312 of record DATEOF010000286.1, on the reverse strand, counting down.
GGCGCGATGAAGTTGAATCTGCTGATGGCGCCACGGATGCGCCCACCATGGCGGGGCCGGCAGGGCGAGATGATGAATCGCTAGACAGCGCTGCGGTCCCGGCAACCGCAGACCTGGCCTCGAGCCTCACTCTCCTGTTCGCGCTACCACACGAAAGGCTCGAGATTCCTTCCCGCATTCACCGCCTCGATCGCCGTGACCCACGTGAACGAGCCGTGCCTTACGGCGGTTGCGCGCAGCGTGTCAGCGGCCGGCGCGACAGACGCCGGTACGGCAGACTCAGCGCTGCGCCGCTCGCCTCGTGCTAGCGCAGCCAGACGAAGTGCTCGAGGTTGCCTTCCGGTCCGGCGATCACTGCGTCCGCTCGCCCCTTGCACTCGAAGCCTAGCGCCACTGCCTCACCCACCACCCGCTCGATCGCGCCGCTGCGAGCGGCGGGGTCTCGCACTACTCCGCCCTTGCCGATGCCTTCGCGTCCGACCTCGAACTGCGGCTTGATCAGCGCCACTACTTCGCCGCCGACCTTCAGCACTTCCTTCGCCGCCGGCAGCAGCTTGCCCAGGCCGATGAACGAGGCGTCGATCACTACCCAGTCCACTTCGTCCGCCAGCTCGCCGCGCTTCAGGTGCCTCGCGTTCGTTCGCTCCATCACCACCACGCGCGGATCTCTCCGCAGCTTGTCGGCCAGCTGCCCATAGCCCACGTCGATCGCGTAGACCTTTGCCGCTCCCCGCTGCAGCAAGCAATCGCTGAAGCCTCCGGTCGACGCACCGAAGTCTGCAATGGTCGCACCGCTCGGGTTCAGCCCAAATGCATCCAGCGCACCCGCCAGCTTGACGCCTCCGCGCGAGACGTATGGGTGATCTTCGCCTCGCACACGCAGCAACGCCGGCTCGCTTACCAGCTCGCCGGCTTTGTCGATGCGTCGGTCGCCTGCGAACACCTGGCCTGCGAGGATCAGGGCTCGCGCGCGCTCGCGGCTTTGCGCGAGGCCTCGTTCCACGAGCAATAGGTCCGCGCGCTGCTTCTTGACGCCGCCCACGCCCTCTACTCAGAACGGGATGTCGTCGTCGTTCGGGGCTTCGCCGCCGCCGAAGTCGTCGTGGCTCGGGCCCTGATCGAAGCCGCCGCGACCGCCACCGCCGCCGCCACCACCGCCTCCGCCGGCCTCGCCGCGACCTTCGCCGCGTCCGCCGAGGAGCAGGACGTTTTGCGCGTTGATCTCGGTCGAGTAGCGCTTGTTGCCCTGTTTGTCTTCCCAGCTGCGGGTCTGCAGTCGGCCTTCGACGCAGATGCGGCTGCCCTTCGACAGGACTTTGTTCAAGCCTTCACCGCGCTTGCCCCACACGACGACCGTGTGCCACTCGGTGCGTTCCTTCTTTTCCTTGGTCGTGCTGTCGAAATAGACCTCGGTCGTGGCCATCCGCAGCTGGAGGACACCCATCTGGCTTTGTGTGAAGCGAAGCTCGGGATCTTGCCCGAGATTGCCGATCAAAATCACCCTGTTGAGACCTTCAGCCATGGTTCTTTCCTTCGTTAGTGCCGAACAGTACGCCGCGGCCCAAGCGCTGCCTAGAGCGACCGCATGATAGCCACTGTGTTCGGCACCGACGCGCGCAAGTTGCGCTGGAAATCACGACAAACGCGCGCAGAGCGCTAGGCCGCCGCAGATCGTTTGGCCGCGGGTTCGAGGCTGTGCTCGTACAGCAAGGCCGCCATTTGCTCCTCGAGCGCGGCGAGTTGCTCGGCGTGGAACTCGGGACCGATCTCACCGCGCTCGCGTTCGGCAGCCAAGCGCGCGGCCTGCGCCACCAGCTCGGACTTGCGCTGTTCGAAGATCTCGCTCGCCGGACGCGCGTAGGCAGCCGGCGGCGGCTTGCGCGCGAGCAATGCGCCGCCGATCACCAGAAACACGGCGACCACGGCGGCGATGATTCGCATCGGCCCCGGACCGGGGATGCCGCGGACGTGAATGCGCAAGCTCCGCAGCGGAGATTCACCTACACGCTTCACGACCTCGGTCACCAAAAAGCGCCGGCCGTTCTCCTCGTGCAGCTGGGGAGGAGGCAAACCCTCGACCTCGATCGTCATGCCCGGCGCCGCATCGGCGAGCACGCGGTAGGCGAAGGTAGTCCACGGCAACTCGAAGGCGAGATCGACGTCCGCGCCTTGGTGCTCCACGTCGAATCCCCACGTCAGGGTCGTCTCGCCCGGCACCACCGAACCCGTGATCTTCAGCCCCTGCCCCGGCTCCTCGCGCATGTGCTGATCGGTCATCACCTCTTCGGCCTGGAAGGCCTTGTAGTCCTTCGGCAACTTGTACAGGACGCCGTCCTCGGGGAAGACGATGGCCTTCGAGCCGATGTTGATCAGTCGCGCTTGCTGCACCACCTTCAGCCGCTCGTCGCGCAGCTCGATCGAGGTCGCGCCCACGTACAGCACGAGCTCGCGCGTCTCGTGGGTGGTCGGCAAGCGACGGATCAACACGTCGTAGCCGTGATTGGGCGGCAAGCGAAAGGGCGTGGAGCTGAACTTGGCGCCGTCGACCAACAGGTTCGCGCGGTACGCCTGACCCTCACCCGTCGCCAGCTTCTCGAACACGTGCTCGCCTGACGCCGAGGTCTTGGCGTCGACGGTGGTGCGGTTGCTATCGCGCGACATCGTGCCCAGCTGCAAGCGCGCACCCGCCACCGGCTGGTCCGTCTGGGAATCGACCACGCGTATGCGCACGGTACCCGGCGGCAGACTCGGGTTGGCCTCGGCGCTGGCGATCGGCCTGCGCTCGAGCGGCGGCGCCCCCGGCGCACCGGCATGCGGATCGCCTCCGACAGGCGCCGCTTGCTCTTGCTCTGCAGCCTGCTCTGCGACCGGCGGATGCCCCGCAGGCAGCTCGCTCGGCGCGTCGGGCGCAGGCGTGCGCTTCTGCTGGGCGCGCTTGATGATCTCCGCAGGGCCGCTCGGCGGCGACTCGGTCGGCACATCGGCCGCAGGCGGATCGTCGTCTGCAGCCACCAGCTGCGGGCCCGCCAGCCACAGCAGCGCGATCAAACCCAGCCCACTCCCGCGCGACATCAACCCGCCTCCTGCGTGAGCCGCGCGCCGCACTTCTTGCAGAACACCGCATCGACGTCGTTCGTGGTCGCACAGCTCGGACACGCGTTCGGCGCGGCGTCAGGCGCTGCAACCGCAGCCGGCGCAGCCCCCTGGAGCAACGCCTTCGCCTCGGCGCGGTGCGGCGCGAGCTGCCCGTCGAGCGCCTTCAGCACGTCGCGGGCGCGCGTGCGGTAGCGCGCGTTGAGCTCGTTGAAGTCGGCCTCGGACAGCTTGCCGATCTCGCGATCGGCCTCCAGGTCCCTGAGCGCGAGCAGGAGCGCAGCCTTCTCGGCCTGCAGCGACGTGCGCGCCTGAGAGCCGGCGGCGAGCGCCACGCTCACGCCGTCGTCGACGTGGGTGAACGCGTGCCGCAGGCTCTGCCAGAGCCAAAACAACGTCAGCACCAGCGCGCTGGCGCCGAGCACGATGAAGACGGTGGGCAGCAAGTCCGGCATGGTCAGTCGTCGAGCTTTCGCAACTCGGCGTCGAGCGCGGCGTCGTAGCCGTCGGCGGCACGCGGCGCAACCCCGGCACTACTCGCGGCAGGTGCCGGGGCCACCCACTTGCGCCCGCGCCAGACGAGGAGCCCGGCTGCCATGGCGATCGCCACCACCGGCACCGCCCACAGCGCGCGATCGAGGCCACGGTCCGAGGGGATGGCGATCGCCTTGGGCCCGAACTCCGCGCGGTAGTCTTCCTGGATCTGCTGTGGCGTCGCGCCGCCCGCGATCTTGTCGCGGATCTTCGCGCGCATCTCGTCCGCCTCGCTGCACGAGCAGGTCGACAGCGGCAGGCGCTGGCAACTGCCGCACATGCAGAGCAAGCGCTCGAAGAGCTGCTTCTCTTCCGGGTTGTGCATGGTCACGGAGCCCGCGTGCAGCGAGCTCGTGGCGTCGGCCTGTCCGTGCGCCAACCCACCTGCGCCTAGCAGCGCCGCGCCGCACACGACCAGGAAGAGCACGCCAGTCGCCATCGCGGCAACCGGCCGCCGCGAGCTGCGCTCCGAGCTGGTCGCGCCGAGCACCTCGCGCACCGACGGCGAGACGCACACCACCGTCCCGAAGATCATGAACAAGCAGCCCAACCAGATCCAGGCCACGAACGGCCGCACGATGATGCGGAACGTCGCCACCTTGGACTGCGGGTTCACGCTGTTCATGATCGCGTAGATGTCCTCGCTCAGCGTCGAACGGATCGCCACCTCGGTGGTCGCCGTGTCCTGCGGGCGCGAGTACACGAACTTGGCCGGCGACACCCCGTCGATGCGCTTGCCGCCGTGCAGCACGCTCATGTCGGTGAAGATCATCCGGCGGTTCGGATCGGTCTCCATCCGGCTGCCGTCGTAGCGCAGCGTGAAGCCGCGGACCTCCATCGAGGCGCCGGGCTTGAGGGCCGCTTCCTTCTCGGTATCGTAGGCCGCACCGGTGAAGCCGAAGTACATCGCCACCAAGCCGAGGTGCACGAGGTAGCCGCCGTAGCGGCGCTTGGCGCGGCTGACCAGCTCGACCAGCGCGACAAAGAAGCTCTCGCGCGAGTTGCGCATGCGCACGCGCGTCCCGCGCCAGAACTCCTGCAGGTGACCGACCAACACGAACGAGCAGACCAGGGTCGAGAGCAGCGGCGAGGTGCCGTAGATCGCGGCGAGCACGCGCCCGGTGGCCGTGTCGTAGATCTCGTCGCCCGAGACGTGCGGCGGATAGCCGAACGAAGGCCCCACCAGGATGTGGATCAGCCCGAACACGACCGCGGCCACGCTCGGCCACAGCAGCACGCGCCACAGGTGCGCGCGCGTCGACTTGCGCCAGGCCAAGAGCGGCCCCACGCCGGTCAGCGACATCAGCACCAGGCCGAGCGGGATCATCCACTTGTTGTAGTAGCCCGGACCGACGGTCACGGTCTCGCCGCGCAACGCCTCGCTGATCAGCGGGAACGTGGTGGCGATCAACACGAAGAACAACATGCCCATCAGGATCCAGTTGTTCAGCAGGAACACGAAGTCGCGGCTGAGCAACGAATCGATGCGCCCCTCGGAACGCAACAGCGGCAAGCGCCAGATGATCAACGCTCCGCAGACGGCAGCGATCAGCAGCATGTACCAGGCGAAGTAGCTGCCGATGCTCGAGCGCGCGAACGAGTGCACGCTGGCGATCATCCCGGAGCGCGTCAGGAACGTGCCGAAGATCGTCATGAAGAACGTGAGGCACAGCAGGAACACGTTCCAGACTTTGAACATGCCGCGCCGCTCTTGCAGCATCACGGAGTGCAGGAACGGCGTGCCGGCCAGGAGCGGCATGAAGGCCGCGTTCTCGACCGGATCCCAGGCCCAGTAACCGCCCCAGCCCAGCTCCTCGTACGACCAGAGCATGCCGAGCACGTTGCCCACCGTGAGCGCGAGCCAGGCGAACAGCGTGAAGCGCCGCGCCGCGAGCACCCACTCGTCCGACAGGCGACCGGTCACCAGCGCCGCCACCACGAACCCGAACGGCACCGACCAGCCGACCAGGCCGAGGTAGAGCATCGGCGGATGGATCATCATCCAGTAGTTCTGCAGCAGCGGGTTCAGGCCCTCGCCGTCGGGCGCCGCACCGGAGGCGACCTGGGCGAACGGGTTGGCCGAGAACAGCATCAAGACGCAGAAGAACATCAGGATGCTCATCAACGTCGCGAGGATGTACGGCGCGAGCTCGGGCACCCGGTTCTTGAGCGAGCGCGCACAGACCGCGCTGTAGCAGGTGAGCAGGAAGCTCCACCACAACAGCGACCCGTCCTGGCCACCCCAGAGCGAGGCCACCAGGTAGTACCAGGGCATGGAGCGGTCGCTGTAGCGCAGCACGTAGCGGATGCGGAAGTCGTGGGCCTGGAAGGCATAGGCCAGTGTGAACACGGCCACCGCGGTGAGCGCCCAGCTCGCGTACACGCCGTAGCGCACCGCGGGTAGCAGTTGCGGCCGACCCCGGCCGGCAATGATCCCGAGCGCGAACGTGTAAGACGCCGTGACTAGCAGGGCACCCAGCAAGAGCGAACCAAAGAACGGCAATTCCAACGCTGTCATGACTGGCTCCCCGTGTAGGTCAGCCCGGGCCTTTGGGCAACCCCACCGCCGGCCATGCTAGCACGGGTCCGCTGTAGGCTCCTCCGCGGCAGTCTGCCGCAGGGGTGCGCAGCTCACAGCTGCGGAAACGCGGTCATTTCATGAACAGGTGCATGAGCTGCGGGCTCAGGAACAGGCCGACGCCGGCCCCGCACAAGAGCGCGAGCAGCACGAAGAACAGCGACGCGCGGCCGGAGGCTTTGCGCGTCCATTCGATCGGCCGGCGGCGCAGCGCGCGCTTGGCCACCACCAGCGCGGTCGCACTGTGCGCCGGTACGGAGAGCATTTCGCTGACCGCGGCGATGCCCAGCGCCTCGGCCGCGTTGCCTCGCGCGTGGCTCGGGGTCTGTTCGTCGCCCGCGACCTCTTTGAGCGCGATCGCGTAGAGCAGCGCGAAGGCCGGCGGCAGGTTCGAGGGGTCCTCGTCCTGGCTGGCAAGCAAGTTACGCAGCTCCTGCCAGCGACCGGCCTGGATCAGCGGCTCGACCTGGGACAGCAGCACCGGGTCGCCCGCGTGCGTGACTTTGCTCACGGCAGCCGGCTTGGTTTCCCCGCTCGGGCTCTTCGCGGTCGGCGCGGAGGCCGCGGCTTCGGGCGCGCTGCCGGCGTCCAGCATGCGCAGCGAGCGTTCGAGCTGACGGCGCAGCTCCGCGCTCCGCAGGCGATCGATCGGCCGCGTGAACGTCTCGTCGCGCTCGTCGAGTCGCACCAGCGCGGCGTGGCAAGCCAGCCGAACTTCGCGCGCACTCGCGGTCGGAGCGAGCGGCAGCCAAGCTCCGGGTCTGCGCTGCTGATTGCCGGCCGCGCGAATGCTCTGGGCCAGGAGCTCCGCATCGACCTCGGAGACCTCGGCCGCGGGCCCACGCAGGCTCTCCGCCGGACGCGAGCCGGACAGATACGCATCCAGCGTCTGCTCGAACGGCGTGCGCGCCTGCCCCAAGGCGCTGATCGGCCAGTTCTCGAACGACGCCCGCGCGCAGCGCACCACCGCGCTCGCCACGCTGGGCGGCGCCAGCGTGCTCATGCCGGTGCGCAAATCCGAGGGCACCAGACTCGCCCGGCCCGGCAGCTTGCAGGCGCCGACGCGCAGCAGCGCCAGCACCACGGCGTCGCTGTCCATCTCGTCGGGCTTGCCGAGACGCTCGCGCAGCCGATCGCGCAGGTGGCGCACGGTCCCGATCGAGCCCAGCAGCTTGGCCGGCTCGCTGACACCCGCAGATGCGAGCCAGCCGAGCACGGTCTCGGGCACGCCGTCGGCCGCGAGCTGGCGATCGGCCAGCTGGTCGAGCACGCGCGCGATGTCTTCCTTCGGCGTGCGGCGAACCGCGTGCAAGAGCGCGGTGATCGGGTGCAGGCGCAACGCCAGCTGATTGCCGATCACGCCCTCGTCCAGCACGAAGCGCGCGTGACAGGCGCCGTTGTTGCACGCGACGGCCACTTGCTCCATCAGCTGTGCGCACAGCGCGATGAACAACTTCTGGCCGTCCAGGATGCCGAGATCCAGCAGCGCCTCGCCCAGCCGGCGCTCGGACGAGCGACTGTGATCGAGCGCGCTGTCGAGCTGCGGCTGCGTCAGCAGCCCCGCGCGCAGGGCCACCTGGCCCAGCCGCTCGGCGTACATCGACGAGCGCGAAGCCACGATCGAGCCGCGCACGAAGTGCAGCTCGCGCTCCCAGCTCTGCGAGTGCAGCGTGAGCCGCCCGGTCAACCAGCGCTGGCTCACGGCCAGCAGCAACGGCCCGAGCTCGAGGCTCGCGACCGGCGCATCCCACACGCGCTCGGGCGGCGCGACGTCCGTGTTGTTCTCGGCGCGCTGCAACAGGAAGCGGGCGATCGCCGGCGCACCGATCGCGCGCGGCACGAACGGACTTTGATCGTCCAGCAGATCGCGCTGCGACGGATCCCCCAGGCGATACACCGCGGCACCGTCGACGCTGCGCCGCACCAACCGACACACGCTCGATGCACCCGGCGGCCCGGGATCTTCGGAGACGAGCACCAGGTTGGGCCGCAACTCCCGCAGCGTCGCGAGCGCGTCCATCGCGTCGTCGCGCACGTGCGGCTTGGCGCCCGTCAGCTCGATCTCACTCACCAGCGCATCGCGAAAACTGCCCGGACGCTCGATGATCAACAGGCTCGGGTTCATCGCGTGCCTCGGCCTCCACCGCCGCCCTTGCGCACGAACACCTGCTCCTCCTCGACCTCGGTGATCGAGTACGAGGTGCCCTGCTTCTTCGTCGGCGCGGGGGCTGGGACCGGCTCGGTGATCTCGTTGGCGGGCGGGGCCGGCGGGATCGGCACGGTCATGTCGCGATCGATCGGGCGCGGCGGCCGCATCGAACCGATCTTGGTAGGCGAATGGCCCGCGGCAGCCTTCTGTTGCTGCGAAAGCTCTTCGCGCATGGTCTCGCGCTCGTCGCGCGTGCGATCGAGCTCCTCGCGCAGCGCGTCGTTCTCCGCCTTGAGCTTGGCCACGCGGTCTTTCTCGTTGTCGAGCATGGCCATGCGCGTGCTGCCGTGGCTCTCGAGCTCACCGCGCGCTTCGTCGCGCTCGCGGCGCGCCGTCTCGAGGTCGCTCGCATAGCGGGCTTCCAGCTCGCGCTTGACCTGCGCCTCGTTGCGCCGGGCCTCGTCGCGATCCTTGCGCGCCGCCTCGAGCTCGGCCTGCGTGCGCGCGTCGAGCTCATGCTTGGTCTGGCTGAACTCGCGGCGCGCCTGCTCCAGGTCGCGGCGGGCGGTATCCAACTCGCGCTGCATCGCCAGCTCGCGCTCGGCACGCTCCTTGTGCGCGCTCTCCAGCTGGCGCTCCAGCTCGGCCTCGCGATCGCTCGCGGCGCGCACCCGCTCGCTCTGTTGCTTTGCGCGCTCCAGGTCGCGCTTCGCACTCTCCTGCTCGCGCTTGCTCTCGTCGCGCTCGCGACGCGCCGTCTGCAGCTCGGCCTGGGCGGTATCGCCGGCGCGGCGGGCCTCGGCAGCGACCTTCTCGGCCTGCTCGAGCTTCTTCTTCTCGGCAGCCAGCTCGCCCTGCAAGCGCTCGAGCTGCTCGGCGCCGGCGCGCCGCATGTCGCGCTCGCGCTCCAGCTCGGGCCGCGTGGCCTGCAGCTCGGTCGCCGCGCGCTCGAGCGACTGGATGCGCGTCGTCGCCTCGGTCAGCTCTTGCTTGAGCTTGCCCAGCGCGCGCTCGGCGCTCTCACAATCTTCGCTGCGATCGTTCAGCTTCACGCCGAGCGCACGCGCGTCGGTCTCGAGCTGCTTGCAGCGCGCCATGCTCTGATCGAGCTCGAGGCCCAGGCGATCCACCTGACCGCGCGCGCTGCTGCCCTGCTCCTTGGCCTCGCGCAGACCGGTCGCGGTCAGGGCAAACTGCTCCTCGAGCTTGCTGAACTGGTCGAGCAGGCCCGTGCGCGCGTCGATCGCCGCCTTCAGCGACATGCGCGCGTCGTGCAACTCGCGCGTCAGCTGCGCGGTGCGCTCGACCTCGGCTTGATAGCGCGCGTTCGCAGCGGCCGCTCCATCGCCGCGTTGCGCGACGTCCTTGCCCAGCTCCGACCAGGCCTTGGCGCGCTGCTCCAGCTCGGCCTGCCATCGCGCCTCTGCGCGCTCGAGCTCGGCAACATGGCGGCGGTCCGCGTCGGCGCGTTCACTCTCGATCTTGGTCAGCCGCGCTTGCAGCTCGGACAGCGCTTGCGCCATGCGCTCGCGCTCGGCCGAGGCACTGGCGCGAAACGCGGCCAGCTCCTGGGCGGCGAGAAACAGGGCCTTCTCCAGCCAAGCGACTTCTGCTTGGGGCGCAACGTATGTCGATTGCTCTCCCAAAATCGTCTTTGATCATCCTAGATCGCGACATTGGAAAATTGAACGTGAGCCTGTGTGTGAGGCCGCGGCCGCTTGTGTGAGGGAAGGCGTGGTTTTAAAGCAAAAACGCCGAGTCCACGAAGGACCCGGCGTTTTGTGTGTGTGTCGATAGAGGTGTTAGTTGCCCTCTTCGTACTCGGCGTCGATCACGTCGTCCTGCTTCTTCTTGCCGCCTTCGCCCGGCTTCTTCTCGCCGCCACCGGCTGCAGGACCCCCGCCGTTGCCCGGACCAGCGCCCGGCGCGCCAGCTGCCTGGTAAGCGGCCTGCGCGATCTCGTGCATCATCTTCTCGAGGGCCTCGGTTCCGGCCTTGATGCCGTCCTTGTCCTGCTTCTCGATCGAGCCGCGCAGCTTGGCGATCTGGTCGCGGATCTGGCTGACCTTGTCGGCAGGCAGCTTGTCCTTGCTCTCGTCCAGCGTCTTCTCGACCTGGTAGCAGAGCTGGTCGGCACGGTTGCGCTGCTCGACTTCCTCGCGACGCGCCTTGTCTTCTTCCTCGTGCTTCTTGGCCTCTTCCACCATCTTCTGGATCTCGGTCTCGGACAGACCGCTGTTCGCAGTGATGGTGATCTTCTGATCCTTGCCGGTCGCTTCATCGCGAGCCGTCACGCTCAGAATGCCGTTGGCGTCGATGTCGAAGGTCACCTTGATCTTCGGCACGCCGCGCGGCGCGGCCATGATGCCCTCGAGGTGGAAGCGTCCGAGGGTGCGGTTCAACCGCGCCTCGGCGCGCTCGCCCTGCAGCACGTGGATCTCGACCTTGTTCTGGTTGTCCTCGGCGGTGGAGAACACTTCCTCGCGCCGCGTCGGGATGGTGGTGTTGCGCTCGATCAGCGTGGTCATCACGCCGCCCAGCGTCTCGACACCCAGCGAGAGCGGGGTGACGTCGAGCAGCACCATGTCCTTGACGTCGCCCGAGAGCACGCCCGCCTGGACCGCGGCACCGATGGCCACGACCTCGTCCGGGTTGACGCCCTTGTGCGGCTCCTTGCCGAAGAACTTCTTGACGGCTTCCTGAACCATCGGGATGCGGGTCGAACCACCGACCAGCACGACCTCGTGGATGTCGCTCGGGCTCTTGCCCGCGTCGTTGAGCGCCTTCTTGGTGGGCTCGAGCGTGCGCTGCACCAGGTCGTCGATCATCGACTCGAACTTGGCGCGCGTGACGCGCGTGTTCATGTGCTTCGGGCCCGAAGCGTCCGCGGTCAAGAACGGCAGGTTGATCGTGGTCTCGAGCTTGCTCGAGAGCTCGATCTTGGCCTTCTCCGCCGCGTCCTTCAGACGCTGCATGACCATCTTGTCGTTGCTGACGTCGAGGCCCTGGTCCTTCTTGAACTCGGCGACCAGGAAGTCGATCACGCGGTTGTCGATGTCGTCGCCGCCCAGCTGCGTGTCGCCGTTGGTGCTGATGACCTGAACGACGTTGTCGCTGACCTCGAGGATCGAGATATCGAACGTACCACCGCCGAAGTCGTAGACCGCGATGACCTCGTCACCCTTCTTGTCCAGGCCGTAGGCGAGCGCCGCGGCGGTCGGCTCGTTGACGATGCGCTTGACGTCGAGGCCCGCGATGCGACCTGCATCCTTGGTCGCCTGACGCTGGCTGTCGTTGAAGTACGCCGGCACGGTGATCACGGCCTCGGTGACCGTCTCGCCCAGGTAGTTCTCGGCGGCGCGCTTCAGCTTCCGCAGCACGTGCGCGCTTACCTCTGCAGGCGACATTTCTTTGCCGCGCGCGGACAGCGCCACGTCGCCGTTGGAGCGGCGGGACACCTTGAACGGCACGCGCTTGAGATCCGTCGCCGGCATCTCGTCGAAGCGCCGGCCAATGAAACGCTTGGCCGAGAAGATGGTGCCTTCCGGGTTCGTGATGGCTTGGCGTTTCGCGATCTGGCCGACCAGGATTTCGCCCTGCTCATCCACCGCGACGACCGACGGGGTGATGCGATCACCCTCTTCGTTCACGATGACCTTGGGCTCCTTGCCCTCCATGATCGCCACGACCGAGTTGGTCGTGCCGAGGTCGATGCCGATGATCTTGCCCATGGTTTCGTCGTCCTCCTGGATGCGTGCACCCACCCGTGTCACGAGGGTGTGGGGAACACGCTCCTGCCCCGCTATCATCAGTCGGGGGAAATCATCCGAGCTTTTGCCCGGGCTTCTTCTGTCGGTCCCCCTCTCGGAAGCCCGGCGATTTTCTTGTCCGGCGGGCAACTTAACCAGTGGCACAAAACCGTCAAGACACGTCCCCCGAGCGCCAGAGATCCCGGAAGCTTGACCAAACCGCCCTGCGCGGGCACACGTACGCGCCGTGACCCCAGACGACGCGCGAGCCGCGCCGGCCCAGGCCCCCGACGGAGTGCGGCGCGCCGGCCGGGGCATCCTGTCGATGTCCGGCTCCAAGCTGTACTTCGTCCTGGCGGGGTACGCCGTCCAGCTGTTCATGCCGCGTCTGCTCGGGAGCCCCGAGGCGTTCGGGGTCTACTCCACGGCGATGAGCCTGGTATCGATTCTGAACAACGTGTTGATCGCCGCGACCATCCAGGTGGTCAGCAAGCGCATCAGCGAAGACTCCAGCAATGCCGCCCAGAGCCTGCGCCAGGCGCTGGTGCTGCAGTCACTGGTCGGCCTCAGTGTGGCTGGCCTGCTGGCGCTGGGTGCGGGACAGCTGGCGAGCGAGTTCCTGCTCGACCCGCAGCTCGCGCCCCTGCTGCGGCTGTGCGCGGTGGTCGTGGTCTCGTACGCGCTCTATGCGGCGCTGATCGGCGCTCTGAACGGAAGTCAGAATTTCCTGGCTCAAGCCAAGTTCGACATCACCTACACCACGCTGCGCAGCGGGGGCATGTTGGCTGCGGCGGCGCTCGGGCTCGGGGCCGTCGGGGCGTTCGGCGGCTTCGCGCTGGCAGCCGTGCTCGTGATGCTCGCGGCGCTCTTCGTGGTGGGCATCGGGAAAGCGGGCGGCCCGAGCGCGTGGCGTGCCTGGGTGGCGTTGATGGCTCCGCTCTGGCTCTACCAGCTGTGCTTGAACGTGGTGCTGCAGATCGACACCTCGCTGCTCAAGCGCACGGTCGCGGAGCTGGCGATGACCAGCGGCACGGCGGCGGCCGGGGCAGCGGACGTGGCCTCGCGCTACGTCGGCTTCTATCGCGCGGCCCAGACCTTCGCGTTCGTGCCGTATCAGTTGATCCTGTCGGTAGCCTTCGTGATCTTCCCGATGGTCTCGGAAGCGACCAGCCTGGGGCGGGAGGAAGAAGCGCGCAGCTACATCCAGGGCGCGCTGCGTTTCTCGCTGCTCGTGCTGCTCGCGCTCGCGTCGCCGATCGCCGGCGCCTCCGGGTCCGTGCTGCACCTGGTCTATCCGAACGAATACCTGGCCGGCGCCTCGGCGCTCAGCGTGCTGAGTCTGGGCATGGTCTGCTTCGCGCTGTTCGTGATCGCGGCGACGATCATGAGTGGAGCCGGCCGTCCGGGCTTGGCCGCGACGGTGGCGTGCGCGGCGGTGGCCGTGGTGATCGGCGGCAACTTGCTGCTGGTGCGCTGGGCGGGCCTGGGCGAGTACACGCTGCTTGCAGCTGCGAGCGGCACGAGCCTCGGCACCAGCATCGCGCTGTTCGCGATGGCGGCCGCGGTGTACCTGCGCTTCCGCGCGTTCATCCCGCTGCTGACGGTCGCACGCTGCCTGCTCGCGGCCGCGGTCGGCTTCGGCGCGGCGCGGCTCGTGCCGGCCAGCAGCAAGCTGATGTCACTGGTCGCGCTGGTCAGCGGAGGCGTGGGCTATCTCGTGGCATTGCTCGCGAGCGGCGAGCTCGGCAAGAAGGATCGCGACGCCATCCAGCGCGTGCTAAAGCGCCGAGCGGTTTGAAACGGCGATGGATTCGCGGTTTGGCGGGGTCCTGGGGCCGACGAGGCGTAGTTGACCCTACGTTGAGGAGGCACGCGGGCGTCCAGGGCCCCGAAAAACCGCGAAGGCGCGGCGTTTCAAACCGCTCGGCGCTTTATAGGCGCCGCAGCTCGCCGGCGGCGTGAGTAATCGCCGGATCGGCCGCCGCGCTTTTCGTGCAGCGCGAGCTCGCGGATCGTCATGCCTCGATCCACCGCCTTCAGCATGTCGTAGACCGTCAGCGCCGCGACCGCCGCTGCGGTCAGCGCTTCCATCTCGACTCCGGTGCGATCGTTCGCCCGCACGCGCGTCGCGATCACGAGCCTCGCCGGCTTGAGCTCGAACTCCACCTCGCAGCGCGTGAGCGCGATGGCGTGGCAGAGGGGGATCAGCTCGGGCGTGCGTTTCGCCGCTTGAATGCCAGCGACGCGCGCTACGGCGAGGACATCGCCCTTGGCGGCGCGCCCGCTACGGAGGCGCCGCATGGTGGCGGGCTGCATGTGTACTTCCACGCGCGCGAGCGCTTCACGGGCCGTGACGGGCTTTTCGGCGACATCGACCATCTGCGCTTGGCCGCGTGCGTCGAGATGCGTCAGTTCTCCCGATCGGGAAGCTTTTGGTGCACGCCGGCGAGGAGGCATCCGCGGCAACTATCACAGTCGCGGCGCAGCCGAGCTCACAAAGCGTGATTGGCAGCGAATCGGGCGCGGTGGAAAGGGGCCCACCGCGCCCGAGTGATGCGCGAATCAGGCCGTCGCGGCGGTGAGCTCGTCGTCGCCGAGATCTTGTTCGGCGTACGCGTCGAGCTCTTCCTCGTCGTGATCGATGTCCTGGTCCTGACCGCCTCCCGCGGAATGGTTGGCGACGGTGCCCACCATCCGGGCGACCAGCTCGACTCGCGAGTGCACACCCAACTTGGAGTAGATGCGCTTCAGGTAGGTGTGCACGGTGGCTACCGTGAGCTTGGTCTGCTCGGCGATCGAACGCGTCGAAGCGCCCGATACCAGCAACGACACCACTTCCTTCTCGCGCTTCGTCAGCGGCGTGCGCTCGAGGCGCAGCTGCAGCTCGAGGCTCTTGCGACGGTTCTCGGGACCGATTCGATTCATACGAACCGAGTACGAGAGACCGCGAGCCAACGCGCGTGCGCCCCAACGAGCGAGACGCAAATCAGTGGTGTCGATCTTGTCGTTGCCCTCTGGCAGGTACAGATGGATCGTGCCCAAGACCTGGCGTCCATGCCGCAACGGCAGCGACACCGGCCTTCCCTCCAGCGGAGGCGGCGGACTGCTATCCACCTTCCGTTGGTCGCCGAGCTCGAGCTCGACTCGGTAGGCAGTAGCGTTGGCTAGATCTGCCACCAGCTTGGCTGCCCGGACCGGGTAGGTCCGTATTGGATCTAGATGATTGAGACCTTCTGCTATCTGTAGGAACTCTGACGGAACCACGACATCACCCTCTTCGCTGCGAGCACTCCCGACCGCACGACGTGAGCACCCGTGATTTCCCAATTAATGCGCAGAAAGCGTACACCCCATGTCCGTAGACTGGATGGTAATCATGGGTATGTCAATGGCACCGATGGCCAAGGTTTGCGCACACAACACGAAAGTCCGGTCAAATCTGGAAAATGTGTGCGAATTTTGACCAAGTTTTGAGCTGAGAGTGTGCAAAGTGCCCACTCCGAGCCCTTCTTTCGACCCCCAACTGTACGTAAACGGCAGCTGCATCCTCGATTGCGGGTCCCCAACCGACTCGGCGAGCACGCACTCGGAGTCGTCGTTGCAGCACGCCACGCTCTACGCGATGGTTCGCGCGTTGATCGCGAACGTGTGTCGCGCGCGTCGCTGGTTTGATCACGAAAGGAACAACAGTCGTCATGCACAAGGTAGTCATCATCGGATCTGGGCCTGCAGGACACACAGCCGCCATCTACGCAGCACGCGCGAACCTGAAGCCTGTGATGATCGAGGGACTCATCCGCGGTGGTGTCGCGGGGGGACAGCTGATGATCACCACCGAAGTCGAGAACTATCCGGGGTTCCCCGACGGGATCAAAGGTCCCGAGCTCATGGAGTTCTTCAAACGGCAATCGGAGCGTTTCGGCACCAAGATCATCAGCGCCGATGTGGAACGCGTCGAGCTGCAGAAACGCCCCTTCAAGGTGTACACCGACTCCGAGACGTTCGAAGCCGAGTCGGTGATCATCGCCACGGGCGCTCAGGCGAAGTGGCTCGATCTGCCGAGTGAGCAAGCGCTCCAAAATCGCGGTGTGAGCGCCTGCGCTACCTGCGACGGGTATTTCTTTCGTAACCTGGACGTAGCCGTGGTGGGTGGCGGCGACACGGCCATGGAGGAAGCGAACTACCTCAGTGGCTTGGTCAAGAGTGTCACCGTGATCCATCGCCGAGCTGAGCTACGCGCGTCGAAGATCATGGCTGAGCGAGCGCTCAAGAATCCGAAGATCAAGTTCGTGTGGAACTCGGCGGTGACCGAGGTGCACGACGTAGCCGCGGGTAAGGTCACCGGCATCAGCGTCAAGAACTTGCTGAACGGCGAGGTCACGCGCTTGCCGATGGACGGTTTGTTCGTCGCCATCGGTCATACGCCGAACACGGATATCTTTCGAGGTCAGCTCGATGTCGACGAGAACGGCTACTTGAAGACGAAGCCTGGAACCACCGAGACCAACATCCCGGGCGTGTTCGCCGCGGGTGACGTTCAAGACCACGTCTACCGACAAGCGGTCACCGCGGCCGGCACGGGTTGCATGGCGGCGATCGAAGCCGAACGCTGGCTCGCACACCACGAGTGAGAGTTTTGGCCGACGAGTTTCTGGCAATGCGCCGCGGTTCATGGCCAACTTAGCCTTCGCGCGGACGCCGCATGGAAGACATCCAAACGGCACTCGGCAAGATTCATCTGTTTCGCGGACTCGCGGCGCGTGGCCTCGAGCGCATCGCTGCGATCGCGGGTGAGGAGCTGCACGAGCGCGGCACGATGGTCTTCAAGGAGGGCGAGCTCGGCGACAAGCTCTACTTCATCCTGGACGGCAAGGTGCGCATCTCGCGCAACCTTGCCGGCATGGGTGAAGAGGCGCTGGCCGTGCTCGGGCCGGGCGACGCATTCGGGGAGATGTCGTTGATAGACGACACGCCGCGCAGCGCCGACGCGCACGTACACGAGCGCTGCCGGCTGCTGGTGATCACGCGTGAGGCGTTCGAGGACCTGCTCTTCATCCACAAGGACCTCGCGTACGAGATCCTGTGGAACTTCGTGAAAATCCTGTCCGGTCGCCTGCGCGAGGCGAACGACAAGATGGCGTTCATGAGTGTGACCGGTCGGTTCTAGGCTACTTGCCCAGGAACGCCTTGCGGTCCATGCGCAGCCAGACGTAGTGGAGGCACATCTCGTCGAGCGAGCCCTCGCCGAACGTGACCTGGCGCGGCTGCTGCTGCACGCCGTCGACGACCGGCTGGTGCGCCGCGCTGTTGTCGTAGACGCAGGTCGCCCGGATCGTGTCGGTCGCGCTGTACTTCACGCCCTGCATGAACAGGTAGTCGAGCTGCCAGGCGAAGTCCCACTTGGGCACATCGATCAAGCAGTTGGCCTTGCCGGCCTGCGTGATATCGGAGGTCATCTCCGAGGCGATCTGGTGGGCGTGCGGGGTCATGCCGATGATCTCGCCCGGCACGAACGTTCGGGTCGGGCCGACCGCCGCGAGCTGGCTCAGCGGTATGCGGGCCTCCGAGACCGCGTGCGCGTTGTTCGGCGGCACGTTCACCGCCGCCGTGACGCCCGTCCGGTAGATCACGCGGTCCGGCAGCTGCCCCGCGGGCAGCGTCCAGAACGCGACCTTGGTCTGGTCGGGGGTGGGCGACACACCGTCGGGCAGGAACACCGTGTTGTAGTGGACCTGGAGCATGATGCTCGAGCCCGCCTCGATGTACGCGGCGTCGCCCTTGTCGAACACGACGCGCTCACCGCCCGGCCGCCAGCTGAACATGTTCTGTGAAGCCACGAAGCCCGCGTTGCACGGATAGCCGGAGCCCGGAGAGCTCTGGTCGCTCGACTGAAGCTGCGCGAGCTGCGCCGCGGTGATGCGGTGCACCTGCACGTGGTGCACCTCGGCGCGCTGATCCGGCACGATGTCGATGGCCGTCAGGTAAGTGTCGGTCGCGAAGGTGTGGTTGGTCAGGAAGCATCGGTAGTCGTCGGCGTTCTTCGGCGGCGTGTACTTCATGCCGGCGTCGAGCGAGAGCGTGGCCGGCCCGATGTCGGCCTGCGTCGCAGCTGGTGGCGGCGCCACGTAGTCGTTCGCGTTGCCCTCGGGGAAGCTCGCGGCCTGCCACTGCATGAACAACGCGATGTCAGCGTCGCTGAGCGCGCGCGCGTCGCGGATCGGATGGCAGTCGGTCTTCGCCGGCCAGGGCGGCATGACGCGCGTCTTGACAGCGTTCACCACCGGACCAGCCACCTGCTTGACCGAGGTCCAGTTGTCGAGCGGGAACGGCCCGATGCCACCGGCCACGTGGCACGACAAGCAGTTCTGCTCGAGCATCGGGCGGATCTGCTTGTGGTAGGTGACGGCGCTCGGATCGGACGGCGGCATCGCGCCGCCGGGGCCGGGCATCATGGAACCCGTGGTGGGGGGGATCGCGGAGGAGCCGGCAGCACCAGCGACCGGGTTCGTTGGACTGCCCATGCTCGCGGGAGACGGCTGCGTGACTTGAGTAGTCGATCCGGTCATCGCAGTAGCACTGGCGCCGCTACCAGCTGCAGCTGCAGATGTTGGCGGCACTACCGGACCCGCGGTCGAGCCCATGCTCGGATTCGATCCAGCTGCAGGCGCTTCGCTCGAACACGCCACGACGCCGAACACCCACGCAAGCTGTGCGGTCCATTGCAAGCCGGCTCGCAAACCCATGATTTTCCTCCGCATGCTCGGCTGGCATACGCCCGGGCAAAGCCGGTCACAACTGCCAAAAAGCCCTATGTGCAGGGTGTTTCACGAATGACAGCACCGCTCACATTGAGTGCGCCACGTGGCCTAAACCAGCTGTGACATGCGCATATTTTTGCACCCGCAATGGCTGCATTTTGCAACGCTTGGCCGTCCCCAAGTCGTGTATCCAGCCACGCCAACGCAAACGCGGGCCTGTTGAGAGTTCCACCGCCGGGAGCTAGGTTGCGCAATATGTGGTGCCGACGCGCGGTCTGGAGTGCTGTGTGGACGGTCGCTCTGGTCGCCGCGTGTAGCAGCGATAATCCACCGCGCACTGACATCTCGCCGTCGCAGGGGGCTGGCGCGCGCTCCTCGCAGCAGCCAGCTGCAGCAGGTGAAACCGCCGGCCGCACGTCGAGCGGCGGCGCGGGCATGGGAGTCAATCCGGCTGGCCTCGCGGGGAATTCGTCGATGCCGACGCTGCCGATGGCGGGCATGAGCAGCGCGCCGGACTTCAGCTGCGTGAAGCAGAGCGAAGAAGCCAAGAAAGTTCCGGTCGACATGTTCATCATGCTCGACCGTTCGGAGTCGATGCTGGGCGTCACCGGCACGGGCCAGACGAAGTGGGATGCCATTCGCGCCGCGCTGAACAAGTTCGTCAGCGATCCGCGCTCCGACGGGCTGTCGGTCGGCCTGCAGTACTTTCCGATCGGCAAGCCCGGCGTTCCGACCGAGTGCGTGCAGGACAGCGAGTGCGGCCAAGCCGGGCCATGCATGACCAGGCTCTGCCAGCCGCCGCCATCAGCGGCAACGTTCGTGCCGGTCTACTGCGCGAGCGACTCCGAGTGTCCGAAGGACACGCTCGGCTGCAAGGAGTTCGGCCTGTGCGAGGACGACAACTCGGTCGTGTGCTTCGAGTTTGGCCTGGTCGGCTGCGGGCGCATGGGCCGTTGCCTGCACGTGCGCAGCGAGTGCAAGGGCTTCGCGACGTGTGAGCCCGGCGACTACGCCAAACCCGCCGTGGCCATCGCTGCGCTGCCAGGTGCAGCGCGCGACCTCAGCGTATCGCTCGCCGCAGCCATGCCCGTGGGGCTCACGCCGACCTCGGCGGCGCTCTCGGGAGCTCTGGACCAGGCCAAGCAGCACGCGAAAGCCGAGCCGATGCACCGCGTGATCGCGCTGCTCGCAACCGACGGCTTGCCGACCGAGTGCGCCCCGACCGATGCCGCGGGTATCTCGGCGATCGCCCGCGCGGCCGCGGGGGACTCCCCCTCGATCAGCACCTACGTGATCGGCGTGTTCTCGCCGCAGGAGACGCCTGCGCTGATGAACCTCGACAGCTGGGCCATGGCCGGCGGCACCGAGAAAGCTTTCATCCTCGATCCCAGCCAGGACGTGAACGCGCAGTTCCTGGATGCGCTCGAGAAGATCCGCGGGGGAACACTGGCCTGCGAGTACGTGCTGCCGCCCTCGCCCCAGGGCAACGAGCTGGATCTCGGTCTGGTCAACGTGGCCGTGGTATCGGACAAGCAAACCCGCGACTTGCGCTACGTCGGTGACGCCGGCAGCTGCAACAAGACCGAATTTGGTTGGCACTACGATGCCGATCCGAACAGCGGCAAGGCGACGAAGATCGTGGCCTGCGGAGCGACGTGCGACATGCTCAAACAGACCTCGGGTCGAGTCGAGCTAAAGCTCGGTTGTAAGACCATGGGGCCCGACTGAGCCACGTAGCTCACGTGGAACATTCGTTGCGCCAAGCGGCATAGGGATTGGCGTTTTTTGAAAATACCCGTGACCCGAGGGTATGCACTCGGCTTTACACGACGCCGTTTTGTGCAAAGTTCACGCACCAATGTCGTGTGGTCTGTGATAGGAATTCGTACCCAGCATCGGCGGCGTGAGTGAATGTACGTGTGCCGGCTGACGACTGCTTGGTGAGTCCAGGGCAGATATCTCTCGCAGTCGCGCGATGAGGAGGCGGTGTCATGACGGGCAAGGTTCTGGCTAGTGCGGTTCTAGGGCTCTCGCTGTTGGGCGCCTGTGCCTCCGAGACGCCGATGACGACGGATCCGCGGCTGACTGGCGCGCGAGGAAATCCCCAGAACGCATTTCCGACGATGCCCAGCACGCCATCGACGCCCGCGCAGCCGTCGAGGGGCCCTCTCCCGCCTGCCGACAATCCCATGGGCCTCATGCCGATCGCGGGCGGCGCCCCGGGCGCGATGGGTGCGGGTGGTTCGGGCGCGCCGAAGGCCGAGAACTGTGGTGCAGTCGACATCAGCAACGGTCGCGTCACGCCCAAGGTGTGGCTGGTGATCGACGGCTCCGGCAGCATGGCCGACGGTCTCGCCGGGCCCATGACGATGCCGACGCGCTGGGATGCCCTCCGGCAAGCGCTCATGGACAAGATGGGCGGTGTGGTGCCCTCGCTCGATCCGCTCGTGAAGTTCGGCATGGTCATGTACGACGGTCCGCTCGGCGGCTTCCCGGGCACGACGAGCACCCTTCCGGATGGCGGTCCCGCGACCGGCATGCCGCCGACGGATGAGTGCCCGCGCCTGGTCACGATCGAGCCCGCGCTGAACAACTTCGCCATGCTCGATCCTGCGATCCCGATGCTCGCACCGGGCGGCTCCACGCCGACGCACAAGGCGCTGGCGCAGGTGCTCAGCCACCTGCCGGCGACCACGATGGTGCCGGATGGCCTCGTCGATCCGACGTACGTCGTGCTGGCCACCGACGGTGCGCCCAACGACTTCTGCACGATGAACAACGACATCTTCGGTGGCGGCGGCCCCGGTGGCGGTGCGGCGATCCAGCAAGAGGTCGTCGCGACCACGACGAAGATCGCGTCGCAGGGCATCCCGGTCTACGTGATCTCGCTCGCCGCCGACGACCAGGCGTTGCAGGCGCACCTGAACGCCGTGGCGCAGGCCGGTGGCACGATGCACCCGCCGTTCACGCCGCAGAACAAGGCCGACCTGGTCGAGACCTTCAAGCAGATCATCGGCCCCGAAGCGGGCTGCACCGTCAAGCTCACGACCGGCTTCGGCGTCATGAAGAACGTCGCCTGCATGGGCTCGGTGATGCTCAGCGGCGAGAAGCTCGAGTGCGACAGCCCCAACGGCTGGCGGCTGGTCGACGAGAAGACGATCGAGATCACCGGCACGTCGTGCGAGAAGTTCAAGATGATGACCAACGCGCGTCTCACGGCAATGTTCCCGTGCGAGATCCAGATCCCGGGCTGAGCTAGCTGGGCACCTGAAAATTCGCGGGCCGCAGGCGACTCACATCGAGCCTAACGAGTTCGAATTGCGTGCAGTGCCCGCCGGTCTCTCTCCCGGCGGTTGCGCCCGCGTCGGCCGGACCGTGGATTTATCGCCTCCGGCCGACCGGGCGCCTTTCCCAGACGACGGGATTGCGGTAACCACCCCTGCCTGATTCACACGCAGGGACGGACCATGGAAATCGCAAACAACACCGCCGTTTGGCTCCAATACACGCTGCGCGACGACGCCGGTGAGGTGCTGGATGCCTCCGAGCACGACGAGCCGTTGGTGTACATCCACGGGCAAGGCGACATCGTGCCCGGCCTGGAGAAGGCGCTGCAGGGCAAGTCAGTCGGGAGCAAGTTCAAGGTCAGCGTCTCGCCCGAAGAAGGCTACGGCGTCCGGGAAGAAGCCAAGGTCCAGAAGGTCCCGCGGGGCGCGTTCGAGGACGACGCCGATCTCGAGCCCGGCATGCAGTTTCAGGCGCAAGGTCCGGACGGCATCGACATCGTCACGGTGCTCGAGGTCAGCGGCGATGACGTGACCATCGACGCCAACCATCCGCTGGCCGGCAAGCAGCTGCACTTCGAGATCGAGGTCGTCGAGGTGCGCGTGGCGACCGAAGAAGAGCTCGAGCACGGGCACGTGCACGGCCCCGACGGCCATCACCATCACTGACGCTGCACGGCCACGGCTTTGTGCAGGGTGGTTCGGTACTGGGTGGCGGTCGTGCCGGTCCAGCGCCGAAACGCGCGGTGGAACGCCGCGCTGGTCGTGAAGCCCAGCAGGTAGCCGACCTCGCTGATCGACAGCTGTGGGTCGCGCAGACAGTGCAGCGCCATCTCGCGCCGCACGTCGTCGACCAGCGCGCGGTAGGTGATGCCCTCGTCCACCAAACGCCGGTGCAGGGTCCGCGGGCTCATGCCGAGCCGCTTGGCCATGTGCTCTGCGGTGAGCTTGCCGGTCAGGTCCTGGCGCACGAACTCGCGCACGCGTTCGCGGAGCAGCGCGCTGCGGCCGAGGCGCTGGAGTGCTTCGCTGGCGTGACGCTCGAGCAACTGTGCGAGGCCGGAGTCGGCGCTGACCAGCGGGAGATCCATGAAGCTACGCGGATAGATCACCGCGGTGTTCAGCTGACCGAACTGCACCTGACAGCGAAACATCGCCTCGTGTCGCGTGGTGGTCTCGGGACGAGCATGCTTGAACTGCACGCTGGACGGGCTCAAGTCCGGCTTGCCGGTCATGCGGCGTGCTGCCATCACGTGCACCGCCGCCACGAACTCGTGCGCGGCATCGGTGAGCAACAGGCCACCGAAGTTCACGCGCAAGGTGGCGTTCTGATCGTCGAGCACGAGGGCGGCTTCGAAGCCGTCGTGCAGCAGCGCGTAGTAGCGCATCGCGTGCTCCATCGCGCCGCGCAGCGTGGGCTGCGAGCGCGCCGAGTACTCGACGATGTCCAGATGCACGGGCCGCAGCAGCTCCGCGGCGAGCAGCCCGAAGTCGGGATGATTGCGCGTGGAGTTCCGCAACAAGCGGTCGGCGGCGAAGTGACTGACACGCAACTCGGGGTTCTCGAGATCGGCCCGGGTCAGTCCCACGCTCGCCAGTCCGGCGTCGACGCGCAGGCCGAGCTGGTCCGCGGCCGAGACGAATGGGAGAAGCAGGCGCGCGGCAACCCGGCCGCTCGTGCCTTGCACGACTTTACGATTCTCCATCACCGACAAATGTCGCTTCCCTGCGAGCACGGGGATCCTGTGCGCCCTTAGTGCACGCAGTCGCGCGTTCCAGCCCGCCAATTTACGTCGAATAACGCCGTTTTCTCCCGGCGTTTGGCGTTTTTTATGAGGCGTGTCGGCATAGGCTAATCCAGTGTCTACAAATGTAAGAAAAGTTTATCGATTGATTCCGCGGCTGCGCGCCCGCGAAAATGTTGGCGCACGCGTCTGTCATCAGCGGCGGGCGTAGGTAACGCACGCACCTTCGACCGCGGCTTGGCCGCGCCGCTCGTAGCGGCGACAATCGAGTCGCGTCGAACCACCGAGGAAGCCTGGACTCCATCGAACCGCGCACCGGTGTGTGGACTCTCGGCTTGCCGTTGCGCGCGCGTGGCTCGGCTTGGCTCGCAACCTGCGCTCTGGGGTTAATCTACTGCGCCAGCATGGCGCGCGATCTTTCGCTCTACGACAGCGGTGAGCTCGCGCTTGCAGCCGTGCAGTTGGGCTTGGCTCATCCACCGGGACAGCCGCTCCATACGTTGCTCGGATACCTGTCATCACGCCTGCTGAGTGTTGCACCGTTGCTTGGCGTGAACTTGGTATCGGCGGTGCCGGCTGCGCTGACGCTGATCCCCGCGACCAGCTTGGGCCAGCGGCTGCTGGGCGAAAACGCTTCGCCCGCAGCCGTGCGCTGCATGCCCTGGTTGCTGATGATCTGGGGACTGCACCCGTCGCTGTGGGAACCCGCGACGCGCGTCGAGGTCTACGCGCTGGCGAGCTTGTGCTCGGTCTACGCGCTCGCCCTGGCGGCGCAGTTGCCGCTGTTGCGCGCCGTGCCGAGCGCCCGCAGCCGTCAGCGGCAAGCGCTGCTGCTCGGGTTGGCGCTCGGGCTGAGCGCGAGTGCCAACCCGGTGATCGCGCTCGCCACCCTGCTCGCCCTGCTCCCCGCACTCTGGCGCGAGCGCCGCACGGGTGCTCGATCCGCGCTCGCGCTCGCCGGTTGGCTCGTGCTCGGTGGCTGCCTCGGCCTCTTGCCCTACGCCTACTTGCCGCTGGTGGCTGGACGCACGGACGTGATGGTGTGGGGCGCGCCGCACGACTTCGCGAGCTATCGCGACTACTTGCTGCTGCGCGACTACGCCCACAATCAGGGCATCTCGCTCGGAGTCTGGCTCGAACACGTGGGCGACTGGGTGGCCTGGGCTGGGCGGCAGGGCTTGTGGCCGGTGATCGGCGTCGGCTGCGCGGCGCAGGTGCTGCTGGCGGATGCCAGCCTCGGGCGCGCCAGCCTGCCACTGCAGTTCGCGCTGCTGCTCGGGGCGATCGCGGCCAACGTGATCTGGCACGTCGACATCCCGGACTACAACGGCTACATGGCCGCGCCACTCTGGGGGTTGGCGGCCGGCTGCTTCGGTCTGTGCCTGCGCCCCCGCAGCCGTCGGCAGCAAGCCACCTGGACTGGACTTGCGCTCGCCAGCGCCGCATGCGCGCTGCTCGCGCCCCCTCAACCCTACGCGCGTACGCGCTCGCACGACCATCTGGCCCGGCGCCTTGCACAACGCGTGCTCGCCGAAGCGCCGCGCGGCGCGATCGTGATCAGCGAGGTCGACGCCATCGCAGGCAGCCTGTTGTACCTGCAAGGCGCCGAGCATGCGCGCCCCGACGTCAGCGTGTTGGTCTACGGTCTCGCGAGCTCGGAGTGGCACTGGCAGGCGTTGTTGCGTGGTCACCCCGACGTGAGGACCAGCGAGCTGCGCGGGCCGGGCGGCCGGGCGGGTCGCGTCCGACGTTGGCTGCTCGCAAACGCCACTCGACCCGTGCTGATCGAGCGCTGGCAGACCGCGCGCGAGCTCGGCCTGACCAGTTGCCCGGGAGGCCTGTACCTGCGTGCCGGCGCCGCGTGCACGCCCGGGCGCGTGCAGGACCCCGCGGCCGCGCAGCTGTTGGCGGCCGAGCTCGCCGCGCTCGGTGAGGGCTCGCCCAGCGCCGCCGGCGCGATCGCGCAAGTCAGCTACGGCCTGGGAGAAGCGCTGTTTCGGCTCGGCGACCCGACGTCCGCGCACGCCGTGCTGATGGCGGGGGTGCCGGTGCGACGCTGGCCGGTGCACGTGGTCGACAGCGGCCTCGAACGCGCACCCTTCCCGCCGCCAACAGCTGCTACTCCACGCTACCAGCGCAGCGCAGCGCTGGGCGATCCAGCGCGCAACCTGTTCCTCGCCGGCGCGATCGTCGGCGCCTCCGGCCAGCCTGCCGCGGCGCGCGGCTACCTCGAAGCCGCGGCGGACTGCGGCCTGCCCGAAGCCCAGGCGCTGCTGGCGCGCTAGGGCATCGCTTCGCGCAGCACGCTGTCGTCGATCAGCTTCGCTAGATCCGCCCTACTCCTCGCAGCTCGATTGCTCTGCTGCGCGACCCACGGTTTCCTCCCGCGCCCACGTCTTCCGTACTGGCGCCGCCACCGCCAGACCCTGACGGGTCTCCGCCACCACCGCTGCCAGCAGGAGCTCCGGCTCCGCCAGCTTCGGAGCTCGACGTCTCGGTGCCGCGGGCGGAGTCGTCATCGCCGCACGCCGCACCCAGCACGGTGACACGTGCCTTGGGCCTCATCGCGTTGGTCAAACGTAATCCTCGACGGTCACTGCGCTGCTCCAGGCTGCCGCGAGCGTAGAGTAGGCTTGTCTGGGTACATGCAGCGTTGCAAGCTGGCGCCGCCGGTTCGCGTTGTCACGTCGCGACCGTGGGGAAGCGGAGCGCATGACTGCGCGCTGCCAAGGCCCACGCTCGTCCGTCGACGGGCCTGCAAAGGCTGCATCCATGTCCATGACACACGCACGACCAAGCGCGTTTCTCACCTGTTTGAGCGTCGCCGCGCTCAGCTGCGCCGCCTGCAAGAATGGTTCGATGAGCGGAGGCGGCGCGGTACAAGGCGGCGCGGGCGGCAGCACCGCGGGGTCGAGCGCGGCCGCAGGCGCGCAGAGTGCAGGCACGGGCGGTAGCAGTACTGCCGCGGACAGCGGCGTGGCAGGGACAGCGTCGGGCGAGGGACAGGGTGGCGCGGGCTCCGGTGTTGCCGGATCACCTGTCGCTGGCGCGGCCGGGACTGCGGGAGCGAGCGGTGGTGACGCGCTGAGCGGCAGCGGTGGCAGCAGTGGCAGCGCCGGAACAGCGGGCAGCGCCGGTCCATCGGGCAGCGGTGGAAGCAGTGGCAGCGCCGGAAGCGCGGGCACTGCGGGTCAATCGGGCAACGCCGGCAGCGTGGCTCAACCCTGCACCGGCAAACCAGGCATGAAGCGCGGCAAGAGCCGACAGACGGTCACGATCGGCGGCATGCAGCGTTGGTTCAACTACTACGCGCCCAGCTCGCTGGACCCGAATACTCCGGCAGCGCTCGTCCTCGTACCTCACGGCTATTTCATGGACGCCGACCTCATGTACGAGGTCACGAAGTACGCCGAGCTCGCAGAGAAAGAGAAGTTCGTCGTCGCGTTCCCGAGCGGAGCGGGGTCGACGATCCTGGATGCGCCGTGGAACATCGGGACGCCCGACCCGCAATGCATCGCGACCGTCGGCTTCTTGCCCATGACGCAGAACGACGACCAGGCCTTCGTCGACGCGATCATCGCCTTAGCCGATGGCGATCAGTGCATCGATCACAACCACATCTTCATGACCGGGTTCTCCATGGGCGCCTATTTCACCAACACCACGGGTTGCAATCGCGAGGAGATCAAGGCCATCGCGCCACACTCGGGCGGCTCGCACGACTTCGCCAACTGCAAGGTCAAGAACAAACCGGTGATGCTGCTTCACTTCGAAGGTGACGAGCTCATCCCGTACATGTGCGGCACCGAGACGCGAGATCGGTGGTTGAAGCTCAATGGGTGTGAGAGCGCGAACCCCGACGTGACCATGGTGAATGGGGGCCGCTGCGAATATTTCAAGGGCTGCGCCGCGAATGGCCAGGTTGCGATGTGCACGTTCAGCCCAACCCCACCGATGTCCGACGAAGTGTTTCGCGGGCACGGCTGGTCGGGTGGCTACGAACCGCAGCCCGTAAACCTGTCCGGCTACGCGATTCCGGAAACCGAAGATGCGACCCGGCTGACCTGGGAGTTCTTCAAGAAGTACGCCTGGTGAGGCGTTTGAGTGGCTGATGTTCGTCTGCCACGGCACTTCGCCCGTATACCCACACGAGTGCCAACATGCGCCTTGCATTAGAATCGTGCTGACGCTCGTGGAACGCCCATGACCGATGACACCAAGTTCGTAACTGGCTCTCCGCCAGCGCCACGCAATGCACGAAATGTCGCTCCGAGATCCGCGGCGTGATCGCCTCCGCTCGCAAGCACTTTACCGCGCTCGAGAAGGGAGCGGCTTTGCGCTAGCGTTCACGCCGTGCTCGAGGTTCGCGCGAACGGACTGCGCTTCGCCTGCGTCGACGAAGGACGCGGGCCGCTCGTGCTGTTGCTCCACGGCTTTCCGGACACGCCACAGACGTGGGATGCGACGCGCAGCGCGCTCGCGAAGGCCGGGTATCGCGCCGTCAGCCCGTTCATGCGCGGCTACGCGCCGACTGAAATTCCGGCAGTCGAGGCGTACGACGCGGACACGCTCGGCCGCGACGTGCTCGCGCTGATCGAAGCCCTCGGCGAGGAACGCGCGTTCGTCGTCGGGCACGATTGGGGCGCGATCGCCGCGTACTCCGCAGCCGGCCTCTCGCCGGAGCGCGTGCGGATGCTGATTACGCTCGCGATCGCGCACCCGGCGGCGACCCGGCCGACGCTTCGACTCGTCTGGGGGTTCCGGCACATCTTCAGGCTCCGCCGGCGAAACGCGGCCACGAGCTTGCGCGCAGGCGAGCTGCGCTACGTCGACGAGCTGGTGCAACGCTGGTCGCCCGAGTGGAAGGTCCCGCCCGGTGAAACTGACGCGGTCAAGCGTGTGTTTCGCGAGCCCGGATGCCTGGAAGCTGCACTCGCGTACTACCGAGCCATCGGCCCACGTCTACCGCAAGCTCAGCGTCCGAAGGTCCGCGTACCCGCGGCCGCCTTTGCCGGCACGAGCGATATCGTGCCCCTTGCAGCCTACGAACGCGCTCGCTCACGCTACGAAGACCGCTACGAGGTCGTCGTGATGCCGGGCGGCCACTTCATGCATCGCGAGCACCCCGAACACTTCACGCGAGAGCTCGTGCGCGTGTTGAACGCCGCGATGACATCCGCATGAGTGGGGCACGCACGCTGCCGCTCCTGACGGCGCTGCTGGCCACCGATCCCCGGGACTCCGCGGCCGCTGCGCTCTCGCTGCGCGAGTTCTTGCAGGAGTTTGCGCGCGCGCCGGAGCTCGAGCGCGCAAAGCTGCGTTCGCTGCTTTCGGATCCGGAGGCGCGCCAGGTCGCAAGCTCGAGCGTGGTCGCGGCAGAGCAGGCGCTCGCCACGCGCGATCCGAGCTGGCTCACGTGGTCGCTCTGGGCACACGACGTCGAGCAGTTTCGCCAGGACCCGCGCGACAATATCCGCGCGCTGTCGGTGACTGACTATGCGGCGCAGCAGCTCGGTATCGATGGGCCCGAGTTGTTTCGCAGCGTGGCGCAGCAGGTCTCCCCATCCAGCGCGGCACAGTTGCGCGCGTTCGCGGCGCGCTCGCCCGACCTGCGCGCGCTGTCGGTGATGGGTGTGCGGCCCGTGGAGATCGACGGGCGCGTCCGCTTCGAGTTCGAGTGACTAGCGGGCGTCGGGCGCCTCGGCACCAGATAGCCGCGCCGCGCACTCGCGCTGGCGTGCCGCGGCTTCGGTGACGAAGCGCAAGATCGCTTCGAGCTCGTCCACGTGGAAGGTCGCGCACAAGCGTTCGAGCTCCGCGACGAAGTCTGTGAACAGAGGCACGAACTCGGCGAGTCGCTCTTCCCGGAGTTGTACCCGCACGCGGCGTCCATCGGCAGGGTCGGCGATGCGGCGGACGAAGCCCTTCTTCTCCAGACGATCGACGAGGCCGGTGACAGAGGGCGGGGCCAGGCCGCTCTTGTCGCCGAGCTCGCCGGCCGTGAGCGGGCCGAAGCGCTGGAGGAGGTCGAGGCTCTTCTCTTCGATCGCCGTGAGCCCCTGCTTCTCTGCGACGACCGTGTGGAACATCACCGCAGCGCTGCTCAGCGCCCTGCCGGCGAACAGGAGCTCCTCGGTGACCACACGGCGGCTGCGCTTCTTCACCCGGCCCAGCCTACACTATTTCGTTCGCCCGAAAGAATCGGCTTGACCCGAGCGGCCTCCCAATTCAATTTGTTCGGACGAAGGAAATAATATGACGCGACATGCCATCATCGTGGGCGGCGGCATCGCCGGGCCGCTGACTGCCCTGGGTCTGTGCCGAGCTGGGTTTCACGCGACCATCTACGAGGCGTACCCCGAAGGCTCTGGCGAAGGCGCGGGTACATGGTTCGGAGTCGCCGTGAACGGCTTGTCCGCGATGCGCGCGCTCGGCGTCGAAGACGCCGTGAAAGCCGTGGGGTTTCGCTCCGAGCTTGTCGAGCTCTCGAGCGGCACCGGCAAGCACCTCGGCACGCTGCCGATCGGCGGCACGCGCTCCGATGGGACCACGACGCACACGATGAAGCGCGCGGATCTATGCCGCGCTCTGACCCGGTCCGCGCGCGAGGCCGGCGTGCGTTTCGAGTACGGAAAGCGCTTCGCCAGCGCCGCTGTCACCGGCCGCGGCGTCGAGGCCCGATTCGACGACGGGACGAGCGCGCACGGCGACTTCCTGGTCGGCGCGGACGGCGTGCACTCGCGCGTGCGGCGCGCCATCGACCCGAACGCGCCCGCGCGACGCTTCACCGGGCTCGGCAACATCGGGGGCTTCGCCCCGAGCGCGAGCGAAGCGCTGCCGCTCGGCCGCTTCCACATGATCTTCGGCAAACGTGCCTTCTTCGGCTACACGCCCGCGCCCAACGGCGAGGTCTGGTGGTTCGCAAATCCAGGCCACGCGCACGAGCTCACGCGCGAAGAGCTCGCGGCCACCGACTGGCGCGCACACCTGCTCGACCTGTTCGCCGACGACCGTGGGCCGATGCTCGATCTGATCGAGCGCACGCCGGGCGCGCTGATGAACGCCAATCAATACGATCTCGCCACGGTGCCGCGCTGGCACTATCGCCGCTTGTTGATCCTGGGTGATGCGGCCCACGCCGCCTCGCCCTCGTCGGGACAAGGAGTCTCGATGGCCGCCGAGGACGCCGTCACGCTCGCCAGCTGCATGCGCGAGCACGACGACGTCGAAGCCGCGCTCGCAGCGTTCGTCGCAGCGCGCCGCGCCCGAGTCGAGCGAGTCGTCGCGTACGGACGCCGCTACGCAAACATGAAGGCCCCCGGCCCCATCGGACGCTTCTTCCGCGACCTGATGCTGCCCAGCATCTTCCGCTTGCAAGCGCGCACCTACGCGGCCTCGCTCCGCTGGTTGTACGAACACCCCGTGCTGACACCCGATCGCCAAACCGCATTCAGATGAAGAAGAGTTGGAACATGAAGCCGGGAAGCCGGGAAGCCGAGACCGAGATTTAATCGCCGGGTGCGCCGAAGAACGCCGCAGAACGCCAAGAGAAGGAGAGAGAGCAGTGCTCCGCGGACTTGCGCAGACGTTCTCAATACATCCGCGGAGCACCAATCTGACTCTCGTAGTTTGGCGCTCTCCGGCGTTCCTCGGCGTCCCTGGCGATGAAATCTCCGTCTCGCCTTCCCGGCTTCTCGCCTTCCTGTTTTCACTCTCTGCTCACATCTTCGAGTCTTCCAGTGCTGTGACCGAGCGCGCGATGAGCGTTCGGCCAGAGTCCGGCCGGGCTGGCCACGGGAGCCGCATAAATGGCCACGGGGGCCGCGCATGGCCGGGCCTCGCAGCACTACACGGGGCGGATGCAGGCAATACGTCGAATTCGTGCCGTGCTCTCGCTGTGCGCATGCTTGCTCGCTGGCTGCGGACAAAGGCAGACGCGGGCAGGGCTCGAGTCGGACGTACGCCCGCAGACTCCCGCACTGCCAGGCGACGGTGGCACGCCTGCGGAGGCGCGTAGGGAATCGCCGCCGGTGAATGCAGGGGATTCGCGCCTGCCACCCGCGAGCGCGGGGCGAGCTGGCCAAGGCGGCGCCGGTGCAGCAGCGCCGGATCCTGCGATACATCGCGATGCGAGCCCACCCACCTCGTCCATGCCCGACGCGGCTTCGGACGATGCGGGCGCTCCCGCCGGCTGTTCGGATTGCTGTCCGGATGGATTTGCCCGCGGCACAGCGGCGGCGGCGAGCAGGCTGCGGCAGCTCGCTGCGTTCACGCCCTCGCCGGCCGACGTCGCGACGTGCCCGGACGGGTCCGTCTTCGTGACGCTCGATGGACCGGACCAAGTCTGGCGTATCCCCGAGAGTGGACCGCCGGTCGCCTACGCAGACGTCACCGGCGTGCAACCGGCCGGGATCGCCTGCGATGAGCGCGGGCGCTTGTTCGTGATCGCATTTTCGTTGCGCGCAAACTCGCCGTTCAAGACACCGGGCGTGCTGTTGGTCGAAGGCGAGCTCGCCGCGCCGCGCCTCTTGCCTCAGCCTCGTGGCGGAAGTTTCACGACGCCGAATGGGATCGCCGCTGCGAGCGGCATCGGTCTGTATGCCACCGATACGCTGGGCGGCGCGGTCGTGCTGATCCGGGAGGTCAATGGGACGTTCGAGAGCACGATCGCGGCCAGGAACATGCTGGGCGTCAACGGCGTCGCCTACGACGGCGCAGCACGCAAGCTCTACGTCTCGAACAGCGTGAGCCAGGAGGTGACCTCGTTCGCCGTGAGCGCCGACGGCGCGCTGAGCAAGCCGAGCGTGGAGTGGACCGCGACGGGCTTCGAACAGCTCGACGGCATGGTCGTGGACGAGCTCGGCCGCGCGTACGTCGCCGGCTGGGGCGGAGGCGACGTGCATCGACTGTCGGATCAGAAGGTGGTGGCGAGCGTCGCAAAACCCGCGAGCCTGGCGTTCCGCGGCGGCACGCTGCTCGTGGTGGACTACCACCTCGGCGAGCCCACCCGAGAAGGTGGGCTGTACGCGGTGGACCTGGGTGCCTGCGGCGCGCGGTAGTTCCTGAGTGCTCCAGTTCCTCAGCGCCGAACGGCGCTCTAGGCGTTCATCCGGACCACCAGCTTGGTCGCTGGTTCGAGGTAGGCGCTCGCAGCCTCTTCGCGACCGACCACGCGCGTGGTGACCGCCGACGGATCGAGCCGCCCGGCTTCGATCAGCGCGATGACTTCCGGCAGGAGCGCGGCAGCGTGCGTGCGGCCGACGTGGATCTGCATGCCGCGCGTGTAGAGCTTGCCAAACGGCACGGCGACTTCACCGAACAGGTAGCCGAGGCTCTGGAAGATGCCTTCGTCCTGGGTGGAGTCGAGTGCAAAGGCGAAGCCTTCCGGTTTGAAGCCGCCATCCACCACGATGGGGTAACGCTCGCCGCGTTTCTTGAAGTCGGTGCGCAGCGGCGTCGCGCCGAGCTTCGCGGCGTGGGCGAGCGCGGCCTCGTCGTCGCTCGCGAAGTCGACACGCGCCGCCCCGAGGGCGCGCGCTGCCTGCACGGCGTAGAGCGGGATGCTCGGATAACCGTGGCTCACGATCAGCACGTTGCTCCCGGGACGCGCTGTCAGGTGGCGCGCGACGCCGCGGTAGCCGTCGAGCACGTTGTCGGACACGCTGGCCAAAGCCACCGGGTCTAGGTTCGCCGCGAAGGGTCGCAGCATCGCATTCGCGAACGGCACCTTCACGCGATCGGCGAGCATGCCGCCGTACTCGATGCCCGACAGGGGCTGCATTCCGTAGTCGGAGAGCAGCGGGTAGCGTTCGCAGATGGCGGAGTGGCCGGCCAGACAGTTGCGGCACGTACCGCAGCTCAACTGGAACGAGACCACCACGCGCTGCCCGATCTCGAGCCCGCGGACTGCGGCGCCGAGATCCAGGATCTCTGCGGTGCATTCGTGACCGAGCGCATACGGTTGCTTGCCCGGGATGAGCCCGGTGCCGAGCAGGAGGTCGATGTCGCAACGCGCCACGGCGAGCGGCCGCACGATCGCCGCGTGGTCGGAGTCGAGGCGAGCGTCCGGAACCTCGCGCCAGGCGAGCTGGTTCGGAGCGAGATAGGTGAGCTGTTGCATGGCTGCCACTCTAAGCCCGTCTCGGCCGTTCGCCGTTGCGTTTTCTGCAAACGCGAGTGCGCCGGCCTCAACCGTTCTCGAGCGCGAGCGCCCCCGACAGCCAGTCGCGCAGGGCCAGGATGCGCCGATCTCGGAGGCCGTCGGGCCGGCACACGAAGTGGTACGTGTCGCCAGAGACGTAGGCGTGCTCGAACGGATTGACGAGCGTGCCCTCGGCGAGCTTGCGCGCGCACAACAAGCGTGGACACAGCGCGACGCCGAGGCCGGCCTCGGCCGCGCTCAGGGCCAGCGCGACGTGATCGAAGCGCAGCTCCGACGCCGGCACGAGGTCGGGTGAGCCCACCTCCACGAGCCAGCGCGGCCACGCGTCGAGCACCTGTACCATGTGGATCAGCGTGTGCCGGGCGAGATCGGCTGGTGTGCGCAGCGGCCGGTCGCCCGCCAGCAGCCGAGGGCTGCAGACGGTGACGATCGTGAGCTCGACCAATCGCTCGGAGTGTAGGCTGCCCCAATCACCGTTCCCGAAGCGGATGGCTGCATCGACCGGATCGCGATCGAAGTCCGCGTAGCGCAGCGTGGCCTCGATCTCGAGCTGGATGTCCGGGTGCACGCGAGCGAAGTCGGGCAAGTGCGGGATCAGCCACTGTTCGCTGAACGAGGCCAGCGAGCTGAGGCGCAGTGGTCCGACCGACGGCTGCAGCGCGTTCTGGATGTCACGCAAACGATCGAGGCAGACGCGCGCGACCTCCAGATAGCGCGCGCCGTCGGGCGTGAGCTCGAGACCCGGATTCGAGCGCACGAACAGCGCGCAGCCGAGCTGTTCCTCGAGCGACTGAATCTGGCGTGTGAGCGCTGACGGCGAGACGTGCACGCGTTGTGCAGCGCGTTTGAAGCTGAGCTCGCGAGCAGCTTCGACGAATGCGATCAGGCTCGCGATGGCCGGCAGTCGGGCGTACGGGGTGGTTTGCATTGGACGGACTACGATCTGACGCGTGTCGCACCAGTTCGCAAGAGCACATCGCCCGTCGCAAGTGTCACCAAAATAGTCGAAAAAAATCTTTGGCAATTCGCAGTAGTCGAAGCGACTAACCTCGCGAAGCGGTCTCCAACGTCAGCTCAGGTCCTTCAGCAACAGTGCACGCGCGGTGCCCGTGCGCTGGTACATGCCGAAGATGCGGAAGCCGGTTTGGAGGTTGAGCGTCAGCATGGCCGCATTGTCGACGAGAGCACCGGTCTCCACACTGCGGAAGCCATGCTCGCGGGCCCAGGCGTGCTGCGCAGCCATCAGGCGCCGTGCAATGCCTTGACGGTGCAGCCTCGGATCGACGCCACCGAGCCAGCTGTAGTAGCGCTGCGGCGCAGCAGCGTAGCCGAGCTTGAAACCGACAAGCGCGTCTTGCTCGAACGCGGCGTGTACCGTCACGTCGGGCATTCGCGCCAACTTCCAGCGCAACTCCGTCTCGT
Source organism: Polyangiales bacterium (assembly GCA_035274465.1). GTDB lineage: Bacteria > Myxococcota_A > Polyangia > Polyangiales > JAFGIB01 > JADGRF01. The sequence goes on along the minus strand of DATEOF010000286.1, from coordinate 11,838 downwards.
CGAATGGACCGAACACGCGCTCCGCGAGCGCGTGCAACGCCGCGATGAACTGCTCGTCGAACGGTGGGGTCGAAAGGCGCAGCTCGATCATGCGGCGGAACATACCGCAGCCTGGCGAGGCCGCGGCGTGTAACCCTACAGCATGGGCACGTGCTGAAGACGTATCGCCGATTGATCGCGGGCCTGGCGTTCTTCCAGCTTGTCCACGTGCTGGGGCTAATGTCCATGCTCGGGTTGCTGCTGCCCGGGCTCGACCCGGCACTGCCGTTCGCGACGCGCGTCGCGTACGTGCAGGAACACGTCTGGCGTTGGCGCATCGGCTGGGTGCCCTGGCAGCTTTGTGCCGTTTCGGATGTCTGGGTCAGCCTTGCGCTCGCGCGTTTCGCGCGGAACCGCTGGTCGCTGATGGCTGCGGTGCCGCTAGTGTTGGCGATCGTCCCGGAGCAGCTCGCGGAGGCCTACCTGATCGGCGGCTACAGCGTGTCGCCGAGCGCGGAGCGGCTCCGCCAGTGCATGTGGTGGACGGGCAGCTGGGCCGCGACTGGCTACACCGCGATGACGGCATGCTGGCTACTCGCGCTACGCGAGCCGTCGCGTGAGTTTCGCTGGTTCTCGTTCGGTGTGCTCGGCGCCTTCGCCGCGTCCGGCGTCGCCAACCACTTCGCCTGGTTCGAACGCGAAGATTTGTTTGCTTTCCAGCTCGCGTCCGCGCTCAACGGCGTGGGGTTCACGGGGCTGCTGGCGATCGGCGTTCGGCTGGCCATGCTCGCCGGCGATCGAAGGCTCGGCGAGGGCGACGCGCCGGCCGTGAGCTTCAGCGACAGCCTCGCGCGCAGCGTCGGCCTTCGCGACTTGCTGCGCGGGATGCCCTTTCCTCGGCTGCAGAGCGACATCCGCGACGTCCTGTACTTGAACTGGCTCGTGCCCGCGGGCGCGCTCCAGGCGCTCGTCCCGGGAGGCCTGCGCATCCAGCGCCATGGCGACTCGGCGCTGTTGAGCGCGCTGGTGTATCGCCACGGCAATTTCGGGCCGCGGCTGCTCGGCCCGCTCCGCAAGCTCATGCCGAGCCCGGTGCAATGCAACCTGCGCGTGTACCTGGAATCGCCGCCGCAGCACGTCGTGTTCGTCGCCAACAGCATCGATAGCAGCATGTACGTGCTCGGGAGTCGGCTGCTCAGCGACGGGCTCCCCGCGCAACGCGCGGAGCGCGGGGTCGCACGTGGTTCCGGCGCGCAGCTCGAGTTCGCGCTCGAGCCGGCGGAAGGCTGGAGCTTGGGACTGCACGCCCGAGCGGAGCTCGACGATCAGCGCAACCTGCCCGCAGACTTCGCCCTGGCGTTCGGCGACTGGCAGAATGTGGTCCAGTACATCGTGCCGCAGAACACCGCGGTGCGATACCTGCCGAGCATCGAGCGTCTGTGTGCCTCGCAGATCATCGTGGACGTGCCGGCCGACAGTGAACGACCCGCCCGCGTGGTCGAGTGTCGGCTGACGCAGCCATGGGCGGCACTGGTCGCCGGCCTCACACCGTTCGCGTTCGTGCTGCCCAGCGTCAGCTTCGCGGTGCTCGGCGAACAGCTGTCGGACGCGCGAGGAATCGCGCCAGCTTTGTAACTCCCCAGAGGCGCAGCACGACGCTAAATGATCTCTCGACGCACGCAGTCGTCGCGAAGGAGAAGGTCATGGACATCCTACATCGAGTTGGAATCAAGGCATCGCTGAACGAGGTCTACAAAGCTCTGGCCACGCGGGACGGCCTGGCTGATTGGTGGACGGAGGATACGCAAGGCGAGAGCAAGCTCTCCGGAGTCTTGAAGTTCAAGTTCCACGCCGACGGCAAGTACATCGGCGGCTTCGACATGAAGGTGCTCGAGCTCCAGCCCATGCAGCGCGTGCTCTGGCAGGTCATCGATGGGCCGGCCGAATGGATCGGCACCAAGATCAGCTTCGACCTCAAACAGGAAGGCGACTGGGCCATCGTGCTCTTCAAGCATCAAGACTGGAAAGAGCCGGGGGAGTTCATGCACCACTGCAGCACCAAGTGGGCAAGCTTCTTGCTGAGCCTGAAGGCGCTGGTCGAGACGGGCAAAGGCGCGCCGAGCCCGAACGACGTCGCGATCGGCGACTGGCACTGAGCGATGTGCAACGGAAGCGCTCGTGAAGGCTCTAGCGGAGTATGTCCGCCAATCTCACGGCGCTCCTCGCCCTTGCTGTGATCTCCTGCGCACAGCAGGTCTCCGCTCAGGCCAGCCCGGACGTAGCCGAGGCGCCTCGACTGCGTCCGCTGCGGGAGCCGTCCCACGAGCTCCTCGCATTGCGCCCGCCGTGCAAGCGGGAGGACGAGCGGCAGTGGTTCCGCGGACCACTCGCCGCCTCGTATCTGGCACCGCTCGTCGGGCTATCCGTGTTCGCGCTCGGTGCGAACAAACAGAATTTCATCTGGCCAGGGCTCGTCGGCGCGGTGAGTTTGTTCACCCCGACGCTCGTGCACGTCGCTCACGACGATGCGAAAGGCGGGCTGTATGCCTTCATCGGCATGCTCACGAGTAGCGGGGTCGGTGCGTTCGCCGGCTATACCATCAGTCGACTCGCGCCGGCCGAAGGAAGTGCGCGGGACGCGTTGGTGTTTGGGCTCCTGGGCTACGCGATTTGGGCCGTGCTCGACGTGGCATTCTTCGGGTACCACGACGAGCGTCTCTGAACCTCACAAAGTTCGCTCGACCAACCCACTCGCCCGGAGGTAGTCCTCGATCCCCCACGGTTCCGGCACCAAGCTGCGCGTCGCGTGCAGCGCTTCGTCGAGGTGCGACCTCAGTGGATAGGGTGCCCGCCCGCCCTGCTCCATCTTGATCCTCATCACGTAGAACTCGCTCGCGAACAGGCGCATGAGGAGTTTCGGCGGGGCCTTCCAGCGGAAATGCTCGTGGCGCAGCTTGCCCAGCGCCGCGCAGATGTCTTCGCCCGAGATCCAGGCGCCGACCAGGTTGATCGCTTTGCCGCCCCACTGCGCGGAACTTCCGAAGACGCTCGCCACAGCTTCGCCGATATCGCGGCACGACACGAACGGCAGCCTGGCGTCACCGTCGGTAAAGCCTCGGATCGTTCCGCGGCGCACGGCGAAGAACCGCGCGCCGATGTTGTCCATGAACGTGCCCGGACGCAGCACCGTGTACGGCACGCCGCTCGCGAACAAGTGCTGTTCGATGGCGTGTTTGGAGTCCACGTGTGGAATTCCGGTGGGCTTTTCGTCGATCCGCAGCGCGGTGGAGAGCACGAGGTGTCGCACTCCGGCGCGCGCGCTCGCGTCGACGATATTGCGGCCTTGCGTGATCTCGGCTGTGACGTCACAGTGGCGGTAGTCTGGGCTCCAGGGCTGGGTGACGCCGAAGACCGCGTGAGCACCCTCGAACGCACGCTCCAGTTCACTTACAGCGCCGAGGTCCGCTCGTTGCAGGATCGCACCGCGCTGCTCGAGCGCCCGCGCGGTGCTGCTCGCGGGATCGCGTGACAACGCCACGACGCGGAACGTCCCGCGCGCAAGCAGGCTGGACACCACGGCGCGGCCCTGCTGGCCGGTCGCACCGCAGACGACGATGGTCGCCGGATCGCTCATCCCGCGCGTCGTACCGCGACGCGTCGCAGCCCGCCAGGACTACACTTGCGCAACGCGCAGGTGTTCGCCGTCCAGGACGTTGGGCACCGGTGCAAACGCCAGGCTGCGCTCGATCACGTTTCGCAGCTCTCGAACGTTGCCCGGCCAGTCGTGCGCAAGCAGGGTTGCGATCGCGTCGGGGGACAGGACGGGGGGTTCGTGATCGGGTGGGGTGAGCTGGCGCAGGAAGTGGCGCGCGAGGGCGATCACGTCTTCGCGCCGTTCGCGGAGCGGGGGAATCCGCACCGGTACGACCTGTAAGCGGTAGAAGAGGTCTTCGCGGAACAGGCCTTCGCGGACGAGCAGCTCGAGGTCACGGTGGGTGGCGGCGATCACGCGCACGTCCACTTGCACTGCACGGCGTTCGCCCAGCGGGAAGATCTCGCCGTTCTCCAGGAAGCGCAGCAGCTTGGGCTGGACGTCGAGCGGCAACTCGCCGATTTCGTCGAGAAACAACGTGCCGCCTCGCGCGGTGCGGATCACGCCCGGGTGATCGGCGCTCGCGCCCGTGTACGCGCCGCGCTTGTAGCCGAAGAGCTGACCCTCGAAGAGGTCGCGGGGCACGGCGGCGCAGTTGAAGGCGATGAAAGGTTGCGTGGCACGCGCCGAGAGGTCGTGGATGGCGCGCGCCACGATCTCCTTGCCGCTGCCGCTCTCGCCGCTGACGATCACGGTCGAGCGCGAGCGCGAGAGGCGGACGAGGTCGAGTTTGAGCGTACGCATGGCGGAGGACGCCGCGACGAAGCCGGGAAGCTCGGGCAGCGCGTCAGTGGCCTTGCCGTTCGGCCCGCGCTGCTCGGCGAAGCCACGCAACGTCGCGATCTCGAGCGCGAGCGCGGCCACACTGGCGACGCTCGTCAGCACGTGGTGCGCGTTGTCGGGCAGCGCACCCTTGACGGTGACGCGCAGCCGGCGGCCGCTCCCGTCGCCGAGCTCGACCGACTCTTGGCCGCCCTCAGCTGCAGCTTCGACTTGTGCCAGGAGCAGCGCCTGGCCCTTGCTGTCGATCTCCTCCAGGCGGATCGACGCCGATGGGAACAGCTCGTCGAGCACGGCGACGAGCTCGCGCTGGATCAACGCCGGCGACATGCCGCGCACGGACAGGCGCTGGATGGGCACGACCAGGCGCGCCACGCCGCTGTCGCTGCGCACCTCGCTGGCCTGCGCCAGTTGCTCGGGGCTGAGCCGGAGCGCGGCCGGTAGCTTGACGCCGATGCGTGCCAGATCGGTCTCGGCGCGCTCGCGCAGGATGGCAGCGTTCGACTCGCCCATGCGCTGCGCCAGCTCGGCCAGCGTGTAGCGCGCGCACACGGCTTCGGGCACGAGACCCGCCAGCTCACAGGTCGCGAGCGCGGCTTCGATCGCCTTGCGGCCTTCCTGCACGCGCCCGCTGCGGCACAACAGCAGGCCTCGATAGTTGCGCAGCTGTACGTCGGCCCAGGTCGAGGGCATCACGTCCAGCATGCGCTCGAGCCGCCCGAGGGCTTGCTGCGCCGGCTCGAGCTCGCCCAGCGCGACGCGCGCCGAGACGTGCAGCAACGCGATCGAGCGGCCCAGAAAACCCCAACTGGCACCCTCCTGGTGCAGCTGATCGGCGCGATCCAGCGTCTCGAACACCGCGCGCGGATCTGCTCCCTCGATCAAGCCGGCGAGCGCGCGGAAGCACTGCGCCTCGGCGTTCGTGATCACGCGCTGCACGGGACCGTTGTAGCGGCTGAGCCGGTCCGCCAGCACGCGCAGCTGTTGGCCGCGGCCCGTGTAGCCGTACAAGCGAGCCAGGGACAGGCCGACCAGCACCGGGGTCCAGGCCAGCTCCTCGGCCAGCGCGAACGCTTGCTGCAAGCGCTGCTCCGCCTCGGCAAAGCGCGCCATGCGCAGCAGCGCTTCGCCTTCGGCCCAGGTCGCGACCAGGCTCTGGATGCTGATGCCGTGGCGCTGCTCCTGCGAGATGCGCCGCGCGCGCTCGGCGAGCGACAGCACCTCGCGCGGATCGGCCGCGTCGTCGAGCATCGCGTCCGCGAGGTGCGAGAGCGCGCGCGCCTTGAACACGCTCAGCTCGTTGGCCTCGGAGAGATCGCCCAGGGCCTCGAAGCGCCGAGCCGCCTGGGCGGGCCGACCGGCCAGGTAGGCGTCGATGGCCATCGCATATTGCGCGACGGCGCGCGGCACCGGCAGCTCGTGGCCGTGCAGCACCTCATGCCCGCGTGCGCTGACGCGCTCGAACAACTCACGATCGTTCAACACGAACGCCACCGCGAACTGCGCGATCCACAGGAACAGGCGATCCTCGGCGCTGCCGTGCGCGTCCACCAGGCGCTCGCCGCGCGTGACGTGCACGGTGGTCTTGCCCGCATCGAACAGCCGGCCGTCCGGACTGGCGAAGACCAGCGCCGCGGTCACGTGCACGGCGAGCTCGACGCGCGGAGGTAGGCCGCTGTGCTCCAGCTCGTGCAGGATCGGCAGCAACATCGAGAACGCCGCCCGGCCGTCGCCGCGAGCCAACACCGCCACCCTGGCCAACGCTTGAGTAGCCAGGGCACGTGCCGCGCGGGTACGCAGCTCACCTGACGCCAACAGCTGCAGGAGCTCGTTCTCCGCGCGCCTCAGCTCGGCCTTCGGAATACGCTCGAGCACCGGTAGGAGTCGCTCGTACTCACCGCGCTCGATCTCGGCAGCCAACGGCGGCGGTCCGGCAGGCAAGGAGCGGGTCGCAGGTTGCTCGCTCGCCGCTCGGAGCGGCGTGGCAGCGTAAGCTTTCAGTCTTTGCAGTACCCGACCTCGCGGCCGACGCGCTTCACTGGCATCATCGGGTAACTCCCACCGGTACACCGTCAAGGCGGTGACGCCGAGTCGCCGCGCGAAGGCAGCGCGACTCAAGTTGCCCCGCAGGATGCGGATCTGATCGGCGCTGAAGCTGACGGCTGCCGAATTGGAAGCATCCTTTCGCGAGATTTGGAAGTCTTCCGTTCTTGGCGACATGTGCGCGACCCGTTTGGAGGCACTTCCAAAATATCATGCGCGTTCGACCTTGCCACCTGGAACTTCTTGGCTCTAGTCCTCTCAGTAACTTGGCGTTGTGGCACGACTCGTGCTGATTCCCGGCTGTGACCGCCGTCTCGGAGCACCCCATGTCTTTCCGTTTTCCCTTTCCAAATCGCAGCTCTTCACCCCGTCCAGCGCTCACTTGGATACTCCTGCTGCTGGCCTGTGCCGGCTGCAGTGCCCAGGCGCGCGACAAGGAGCGGGTGGCAGCCCCTGCGCAGACGGCTCCAGCGGCCAAGCAGCCGACGGAAGACTCCGCACCCGTCGCTCCGGCGGGTGAGCTCTCGCCGAACCAAGCGATTCCAGGTGGCATGCTCGAGTTGGCCGGCGATCTGCGGCCCGACAAGTCCGCAGAACTGTCGTTCAAGATCGGTGGACAGCTGCAAGTCGTGCGCGTGGCGCGCGGCGAGCGTGTGAAGCGCGGCGACGTGTTGGCCGGGCTGGCCGACAGCGAGGCGCGTGCACAACTCGCACAGGCCGAGGCAGCAGTGGCGGTCACTCGCGCGCAACTCGATCTGGCGAAGGACAGCGAGGCGCGAGCGTCGTCGCTGGTCGCGATGAATGCCGCACCCGGCAGCCAGGCCACCGTCGGCAAGCTGCAAGTCGCGATCGCGCAAGCCTCGTTGCAGAACGCCATCGCCGCGCGCGATCTGGTCGCGACCTCGCTCAACAACCACGTGCTCAAGGCGCCGTTCGACGGCGAGATCGTGCGCGTACCGGACGGCGTGGGTCAAATCGTGACGCCGGGCACGGCACTGTTTCGCATCGAGTCGCTCGACAACCTGGTGCTGCGCGCGACCGTCAGCGAGACCGACGTGGATCGCATCCGCGTCGGCGACGAGGTCGCGATCGAGGCGGCAGGCAAGAAGGTCACGGGCAAGGTGCGCCTGGTGTTGCGTTCGCTCGAAGCCTCGAGCCGCCGCGCGCCGGTCGAGGTGCTCGTGCCCAACGACAAGCGCGGCTTGATCGCCGGGAGCTACGTGCGCGCCACCGTCCGCGCACGCTGAACGGAAGCTGAGGAGCCGGCAATGAATATCTCCGACATCGCGATCCGGCGACCCGTGTTCACCACCATGATCACGGTCGGGCTGATCTCGCTCGGCTGGCTGGGCTTTCAGCGCCTCGACACCGACCTCTATCCCGACGTGACCATGCCGTTGGTCAGCGTCGCGGTCCCCTACCCCGGCGCCTCGCCCGAGGACGTCGAGCGCGAGGTGATCAAGCCGCTCGAAGAGGCCGTGGTCGCGATCAACGACGTCGACTACGTGCAGTCGGCCTCGCGCGACAACGTCGGCAACCTGTTCATCGTGTTCAAGCTGGCAGCCGACTTCAATCGCGCGGCCAGCGACGTACGCGACAAGGTCGCAGCCATCCGGGGCAAGCTGCCCGACGACATCGAAGAGCCGGTGATCCAGAAGTTCGACATCGCCGCTGCACCGGTGCTCGTGTACACGGCGCAGGCGCCGATGCCGTCCGATCAGGTGCGCGACGTCGTCGAGGACTTGATCAAGCCGACACTCGAGCAGGTGCCGGGCGTGGCTCGCGTCGACGTGGTGGGCGGCCGCGAGCGCGAGGTGCACGTCGAGCTCGACCCCGTGCGCATGGCTTCGCTGCGCCTGACGCCCGCCAACGTGGTCAAGAAGCTCAAGGAAGCCAACGCCACGGTGCCCGCCGGCCACTACACGCGCGATGGCCGCGAGGTCGCGGTGCGCACGCTCGGCCAGTTCGAGACGGTCGAGGACGTGCGCAACACCGTGCTGTTCGCCGGCCCGGACGGCAGCCAAGTCCGCGTGCGCGACGTGGCCGACGTCACCGACAGCTTCAAGGAGCAGCGCTCACTGGTGCGCGCCAACGCCAAGGAAGCCGTCGCGTTTCAGGTGGTCAAAGCGAGCAAGTCCAACACCGTACGCGTCGCGGACGGCGTCAAGGCCAAGCTGGCCCAGCTGCAGCCGAGCCTGCCCAAGGGCGTCGAGACCAGCCTGCTGATCGACCAATCGATCTACATCAACGCCAACGCGCACGAGGTCGAGATCGCGATCTTCTTCGGCGGCGCGATGGCGATCCTGGTGATCCTGTTCTTCATGCGCGATCTGCGCTCGACCTTCATCTCGGCCCTGGCGCTGCCAACCGCGGTGATCGGCACGTTCTTGATGATGTGGTGGCTGAACTTCAGCCTGAACATGGTCACGCTGCTCGCGCTGTCGCTGGCGATAGGTCTACTGGTCGACGACGCCGTGGTCGTACGCGAGAACATCTTCCGGCACCTCGAGCACGGCGAAGATCCGCTGGTGGCCGCATCCAAGGGCACCCAGGAGATCGCGCTCGCCGTGTTCGCGACCACCATGACCATCTGCGCGGTGTTCGTGCCGGTGGCGTTCATGAGCGGCATGGTCGGCCAGTTCTTCAAGCAGTTCGGCCTGACCATCACCTGCGCGGTGCTGTTGTCGATGTTCGTGGCCTTCACGCTCGACCCGATGCTCTCGGCGCGCCTCGCCAAGCAGCTCAAGCCCGGCGAAAAACACGAGTCCAGCGGGCTGTTCAGCGGCATCTCGCGCGGGCTCGGCTGGGTCTTCGACAAGCAAGACCGCGCGTACGCGAGCATGCTGCGCTGGGCCATCAACCACCGCCTGATCGTGGTGATCGTGGCCGTCGCGAGCCTGTACGGCAGCGTGAAGCTGGCCTCGCTCGTGGGCGGCGAGTTCGTCGCGCCGGAAGATCGCGGGCAGTTCGTGGCCATGCTCGAGTTCCCTTCGGACACCTCGCTCGAAGAGACCAGCAAGCGCAGCCTGGAGATCGAGCGCGAGCTGAACGCGGATCCGCGCTTCAAGCTGGTGTTCGCCACGCTCGGCCCCGACGGCGACGTGTACAAGGCCAAGTACCGCATCGACCTCGGACCCAAGACCGAGCGCAAAGAGAGCGTCTGGCAGATGCAGGAGGTCGCGAGAGAGATCTGCAAGCACGCGCGCGGCGCGAAGGTCACGATCGCGCAACCGCCGCCGATGGAAGGTGCGCCGGAAGGCGACAACCCCATCATGCTGACCATCCAGGGGCCGAGCTACGACGTGCTCGTGCCGACCGCGATGAAGGTCGCGGAGGCGATGCGCAAGATCCCCGGTGCGACCGACGTGAACATCAAGCACACGGCGCCCAAGGAAGAGATGCGCGTGATGGTCGATCGTCCGCTGGCTGCGCAGCACGGGCTGCCGATGTCGACGATCGGTCTGTCGCTCCGCACTGCCCTGGATGGCGAGATCGCGGGCGCATTGCGCGGCAAGAACTTCCGCGGCGAGGAAGATCAGACCGACATCCGCGTGCGCTTCTCCGAGCGCGACCGCAAGGACGCCGACGTGCTGGCGCGCTTGCCGCTGACCGCGCAGGCGAACCCGGTGTTGCTCGGCGACGTCGCGCGCATCGTGTCCGGCAAGGGCGAGACGCAGATCCTGCGCCTCGACCGCGTGCGCCAGATCACGGTGACGGCGGCTGCCTCCGGGCGGCCGATGGGCAGCGTGGTCGAGGACGTGAACAAGCTGCTGCCGCAACTCCTGCCCGAGGGCTACCACGGCAAGTGGATGGGCATGGTGCGCGACATGAACGACAGCAACGCAGCCTTCGCGCTGGCGTTCGGCGTGGCGGCGCTGTTCATCTACATCGTGCTGGCGTCGCAGTTCGAGAGCTTCATCCACCCGGTCACGATCATGATCTCGCTACCGCTGGCGATGATCGGCGCGTTCCTGGGGTTGTACTTGATCGGCGCGGCCATCTCGCTCGGCTCACAGATCGGCATCATCCTGCTGATGGGCCTGGTCACGAAGAACGCCATCTTGCTCGTCGACTCGGCGATCCAGTTCCAGCGCGAAGGCATGAGCGCGAAGGAGGCCATGCTCGCCGCAGGGCCGCGACGCTTGCGGCCGATCTTGATGACGACCGCCGCCATGGTGCTGGGCATGCTGCCCACGGCGATGGGTCAGGGCCTCGGCTCGGAGTTCCGCTCGCCGATGGCCACCGCGGTGATCGGCGGCGTGATCTCGTCGACGTTCCTGACACTGCTGGTCGTGCCCGTCGTGTACCTCAGCATCGAGGGCTTCCGCCAACGCTCGCGCAAGTTGATGGCGTGGATGTTCCGGCTGGAGTCGCGGCCGGATCCAGTGCTCGCGCGCCGCGACAGCAAAGCGCCGCCGCGCGATAGCAAGGCGCCGCCGAGCGATCGCGCAGCCGCAGCGGAGTGATCCGCGGAGGCCCAATCACCGCAGCGGAGTGACCTTCAACGCCGCTGGGCGTAGCGCGGATTGAACGGATCGGGCGCGTACTCGAGCTCGTCGTCGAACCTCGGGTCGCCCTCGCCTTGGGGGACGTACGGGTGCCGCAGCCAGATGTCGTCGTTCTCGATGGCTTTGCGGCGCGCGCGCTCCCGCAGCGCGACGTCGAGGCTCGCCGGACCGGGGCCCGCGAGCAGGAAGTAGAGTGCGCCGCTGGCGAGCAGCCCCGGCAGCTCGAAGCCGTGTGGATCGACGAAGCCGCCTTGGCGCATCACCTCGAGCCAGATCGAGCCGGCCGCGCTGCACAGCAACGCCAGCGCGCCGATGCGGGTGAACCAGCCGAAGATCAGGAAGACGCCGCCGAGCACTTCCAACGCGAGCAGTGCATGCGCGACGTTGCCGGGCTCCAGCATCGCGAAGCGCAACGCCAGCTCGTCCTGAAACGACTCGATCGCCAGCAGGCGTTCGGCGCCGTGCATGACGAGAGTCATGCCGAGGACGATCCGCAAGATCGTCTGGCCGAGCGTGACGCGCGCGGGTTGCACGCTGTCTTCAGGAATTTCGATCCTTCGCATGATCGGAACCTCGAATACGCACCTAGTCCTACTCATGGATAGTAAGCGCGCAAGCCGAAGCAGCAACTTTGCCGCTGTTCTGAGAAAACTAAAAGTACGGAGTTCAATGCTTCTGCGGGATTACGGATCGACATTCGCGCACTTACGCTCCGCCAGTGGTCGAGTATCGCAGTCCCCGTCGCTGGACGTGGCGTACGTAATCGCTACGTCATTCGGCGCGCAGCCGGAGGCGCGGACTTTTTGCGAACGGCTGGAAATTAGAACTCGTCGACCGTCATGACTGGAACTCGCCAGCCGTGCGGCTCGGGTTCGG
>DATEOF010000285.1:0-14459 GCA_035274465.1 Polyangiales bacterium | reverse complement strand
TTGGCACGCAAGCTGCGCGAGTCGCAGCATGCCGGCAACTGCGCTCGGCCTAGAACGATCGTCCTTGTGTTCTAAAGTCCTCCCGCGACTCGCGGCTCCGGGCTGTCGATCGGCTGCCGAGAATCGACCTTGATCACGCCCTTACACGAGGTCGGAAGGATGACGGTGAGCTTGTCGTCTGATGGTCGGATCGTGAGTAAATCGTCGCACGACCCGCCCTCGATCTCATCCATACAAGTGTCATACGAAGACGCTACATCCACTGCGTTCTCGCAGACGCCCGTGGACTGCTCGACCCGCTTCACGCACTCGCTCTCGAAGCCTTCGGGCGCCATGGTGTCCGTGAGCTCTTCGGTACACATGGTGACTCGCGTGCAGACGGCTGCCAGGAGGTCGCTGCACTGCTCCTCGGGGGAATCGCTGCAGCCACAGGCAAGCATCATCCAAACCAAGCTCGATCCAAGCCTCGTGCTGACCATGAACGATCATCCTTGTTCGACGACTTCCTGGCGTAGGGTCCGTGACTGGGAGGGACGGATTCAGCGGCGCGTCGAGCGCTCGTCCTGCTCCGCCGCGCCGACCATGCCATGCTGCGGGGCATGAAGCGAGAGACGGTCCTCGCGCTGAACGCGCTGAACCAGGCGTTTTACGCCGGTATCGCGCCGGAATGGACCGAGAGCCGCCGCGCTGCCTGGCCTGGCTTTGCCCGGACCTACGAGCTCTCGTCGCAGCCGCGGCGCGTGCTGGACGTCGGCGCGGGCGACGGCCGCTTCGGCGCCTGGCTCGAGACGCACGCCTCGCCACCGATCGAGCGCTACGTGGGCCTCGACGCCAGCCCTCGCTTGCTCACGCACGCCCGCGCGCGAGAGCTCGGCGCGCGGTTTCAGTTCGAGCAGCTCGACTTCATCGCCGAGGACACAGCGCTGCCCGAAGGTCCGTTCGACCTGGTCGTGCTGCTGGGCGTGCTGCACCACGTGCCCTCGTTCGCCGCGCGCGCGCACTTGCTCGAGCGGCTCTCGCAGCTGTTGGCGGCGGGCGGCACGCTCGCGCTGACGCTCTGGCGGCTGGATCGCGACCCGCGCTTTCGCCGGCGCCTGCGCTCGTTCGCGGACTACAACGCGCACGCCGCACAGCCGATCCCGGAAGCAGACCTCGAGCCCGGCGACCACTTGCTGGGCTGGGGTGAGGCGGGGCCGCCCCGCTACTGCCACTTCCCGGACGATCGCGAGACCGAGGCGCTGATCGCGTGCGCACGCTGGCCGGTGCACGCGCGCTTCCACGCGGACGGGCGCGGCGGAGCGTTGAACGAGTACGTGCTGCTCAGGCGGCGCTAGGCTTCACCACGCGGAACGGGCCGTCGACGTTCACCACGTGCGGCGCGCTGAGCTTCCAGGCTTCGTGCAAGCCGAAGCCAAGCAGGATCAACGTCACCGGGTTCTTCATGCTGATCAGCATCAAGAACGGCAGGTACAGCGAGCGCAACGCCGCCTGCAGCGGCGAGTCGACGCCCGGCATCTGCATCAACGCGGGCGCATACGTGCTCACGACACACAGGTACGTGAGACCCAGCGCCATCATCCGAAACCGCGGCAGGCGACTGCCCTGCGCGCCGCGCCGCACCGCCAGCCCGACGAGCACACCCGCGAGCACCGCGACCAGTACGAAGTTGCTGTGCCAGATCAGGTACACGACGTAGTACAGAGCCGCGCTCGCCAGCGCCGCGCCGAGGCCCAGGGCCAGGGCGGTAGTCCCCGATCCGTGCAAGCGCATCCGACACGACTCACAGACGACGTGGCCGTTCGCCACGAAATAGTGAGATTGGAGCTCGGTACCACAGCGTACGCAGGGCGTGCCGGCCGCAATCGCGGCCAACTGGGGTGGCACAGAGCTTCTCCCAACGTCATCGACTGGGAGGGCCATCACCTCTTCTGCCATAGCAACATCAATTACGAGCTCATCGCTTTCGGCAAGCCGTTTCGCCCAGGAACGTAGCGATGTGTGAAACGAGCTACTTCCAATGTATGCACACTGCTACTTGTCGCACCTGGGCGTTGCGGTTGCGTAAACGAAAGCCGCACTTATGCTCCCTGTGAGAGGTGGATCGTGAAGTGGACTCCAATCCAAGGCGCTTGTATCGCTCTTCGCGCCCTACCGGGCTGGGTGTTTCAACTCACCCACAATGGCCAGCGGACGCTGGGCGTGTGGACCAACGGCTCCGCCGTTTGGACAGTTCTCGCAGGCGAGGCCTGAGGCTCAGGCCCGTTCGAGCCACTGACCGGTAGGTACGGCGACGTTGTAGCTGACCTCACCCAGATCGTCGAACGACGCCTTGGCCTTGCCGGCCTTCGCACCTTGCACTTCGAACAACCACACCTCGCCGGGATGCATGTCGCGGCCCGCACGCGGAGCGCTCACGCGATGCTCGGCGTCCTGGCGCGCCGCCAGCATGGTGCGGCCGTGCGCGGTCTCGTCATCGACCGCGGTGATCTCGACGTCGACGATCACCGGTAACGGATCGAGCAACGGCGCCATGCGCTCCTCGTCCAACAAGCTGAAGCGCAGCAGCTGCTCCTTCAAGCGCAGCACCACGTCGTGGTTCAGATCCACCGAGCGCAGCTCGAGCGGCCGATTCAAGAACGGGTTCGAGCGCGGCAACATCTCCAGCGCGCGCGCGCGGCGCGCCAGCGCGTAGAGCGACGCCGGCCAGAGGTAGTACAGCGGGTGATGCGTGACTTGATCGGCGGTGATCTCGCTGTGCGTGGCCAGCGCCGCTTCCAGCTGCGCGGCGTCTTGCCAGCCCGCGCGCTCCGTCAGCGGCACCAGGGGGTACACGCGGCCCAGCGCCGGGCCTCGAGCGCCCGTACGCATGAACGCCCCGAGGTCGTAGTAAGCCCGCTGGCGCAGGCTCTGGTTCTTGCGCTCTTGCGAGCGCACCCACTCGTTGTCCAGCAACCTGCCGCTGACGGCTGCGTCTTCACCGGCGCCCAGCGCCTCGAAGATGAACCAGGCCCAGGTCAGCTGGCCGAGGCCCAGCATACCCGACGCAGACATGCCCGGGTTCTGGCGAGCGGCCGCGACGTCGTAGTGCGCGCCCACGCAAGTGGCGAGCGCGAAGCGGTAGAGCAGATCCGCCAGCGCGCGGTCGTCGTGCTCGGTGAACGCGCGCGCCAGCGAACCGTCGGCCAGGCCCGCACAGAACTGGAAGAAGTCGTCGCCCGGCGGCCGCTTGCGGGTAGCCGGCCACGCCACGCGCGGGTCGTAGGCGCACAGGCGCTCGAACACGCCATCCCGTGGCCGGCCCTGGCCCTCGAGCTCCACCAGCCGCGCCTGCCAGCGCTGGGCGCAGTCGATCGTCGCCAGCGGGCCTTCCACCGGCTCCAGCCGCACGCCATCGGCGAAGCCCGTCACGCGCTCGAACTTTCGTTCCAGCCCTCCGTCGCCGACGGCTGCGCGCAGCGCCACGAACGTACCTCGCTCGAGCACGATCAGCGTGAGCGCGGCAGGATTGTCGCTCGGGTTCGCGGACGCCACCGGCATCAAGACCTGCTGCGCGCGCGGCAGCACCGACACCACGGCGCGCACCAGACCGAGTGCATCGGCCGATTCGTCGCTGCGCACTGCGAACGTCTTGGGCTGCGCGCCGTGCAGCGAAAACGCCAGCGAGCCGTCGGCCGTACGCCCACACGAGGCCTTCGCTCCCACCTGTCGCAGCGCGTCGATCAACTGGAACAGCACCAGCGGCAAGCCGGCATCCGCAGGCAGGACGAGCGCCGACTCCGACTCGATGATCAGCGCCGCGATCTCGTCCAGCCAGCTCGCCTCGTCATGCAGGTCGGCGAACTGGCTGCGCACGTACGCCTCGTCGAGACCCAGCAACACCAGATTTTTTACGACTTCCGAGAGATCCATGGTGAGTTCGACCGACGACACGCGCAGCAGGATAGCAAAGTCCGTCGCCGGACTTCGCGCCAACCCACGGGTCATAAGCGCCACACCGCGCGAAAGCGCCGCCCTGCCGGTGGCTTTCCTTTGCCATGGGCGGCAACTATGCTCGATCGGGATGCAGGATCCGACATCCGCCGACGGACGTGGCCCCGGACAGGGCCCTCTTTCGGCCGACGTCAGCCAGCGCACGTCGAACGTGACCGTGCGCGGCCCTCTCACCGAAGAGGCGGCGGTCACGCTCCAGCGGACCGTCAGCGCACCGCGCCCCACCACCCAGCACTGGCCGACCCTGCGCTTCGAGGACACCGGCGAGATCGCGCGTGGTGGCATGTCGTCGGTCCGCAAGGTGTTCGACAAGCTGATCCTGCGCGAAGTGGCGATGAAGGTGCTCGACCCCACGCGCAGCTTCGACGAGCTCTCCCACTTCATCGAAGAAGCCCAGATCACGGGACAGCTCGATCATCCCAACATCGTGCCGGTGCACGACATCGAGCTGGACGAGCAAGGCTTGCCCACGCGCTTCACCATGAAGCTGGTGCGCGGCCAGACGCTGGAAACGCTGGCGCGTGAGCGCGGCGGCGTGGCGCCCCTGGCTGCCGAGAGCAGCGAGGAGCTGCTGCAGGTGTTTCTGCGCGTCTGCGACGCGGTCGCGTTCGCCCACAGCCGCGGCGTGATCCACCGCGATCTGAAGCCCAGCAACGTGATGGTCGGCGCGCACGGCCAGGTCTACGTGATGGACTGGGGCATCGCGATCTTGCGCGAGGCTGGCCGGCTCGGCGACGCCTCGGCGCTGCCGGCCATCCAGCACTCCGGCGACACCGTGCCCGAGACGGCGGGCTCGCTCAGCGGCACGCCCTCATTCATGGCGCCCGAGCAGGCCCTGGGCAACGTGCACGAGATCGACGAACGCACCGACGTCTACGGGCTCGGCGGGATCCTGTACTTCCTGCTGACGCTGCATCCGCCCCACAACGGCGCGGATGCCGACGAGTCTCTGCAGCTGGCGCGTTCGGGCTGCGTGCCGGCGCCGAACCAAGCTGCGCTGCCCCCACAGCTCTGCGGCATCGCCATGCGCGCGCTGTCCGAACGGCCCGCCGATCGCCAGCCGTCGGTGATCGAGCTCAAGCGCGAGGTCGAGGCGTTCCTGCGCGGCGGCGGCTGGTTCAGCCAGCGCCGCTTCGCGCAGGGTTCGGTGATCTTGCAAGAGGGTGCGAGCCCCGACGCGGCCTACATCATCCAGGAGGGCGAGTGCGATCTGTTCAAGAAGGTCGGCGACGAACAGAGCTTCGTCTGCACGCTGGGTCCCGGCGAAGTCTTCGGCGAAACTGCCATCTTCACGGCCGGCACTCGCACGGCCACGGTCATCGCGAAGACTGACGTCACCGCGATCGTGGTCACGCGCGAGGCCCTGGACCGCGAGCTGGACCGCAGCCCATGGCTGCGCGCGTTCGTGCGCGCGGTGGCCCTGCGCTTCGTCGATCTCGATCGCCAGCTGCTCAGGCTGCGCAGCGAAAAACCGCCTGAGGGGTCATAGCGGCGAGGGGATGCCGCCAGTGGCTGAGTTGCACCATCACGGCGGCCGAGTGCGCGGTCGACAACTGCCTGCTCGAATTTCCGTCGTTGCACACGTTGCTAAACGACTCGCTGCCAAACAGCCCGCGCGCCGGATCATTCACCCGGTACATGGCCGAGTTGTCCTTCGCGCGATCGAAGCATGCCTGCAGAAATGGCACTCGCAGCTCCCCACCGAGATCGTTCCTTGGCAACACCGCCAGGTTGGCGGGATTGCCCCAGGTCGCCATGAAGTCCTGGACGCGCAACGCGTTCGCCGCGCGACCGAGGTTGATCGTGCCAGAGATCGTGTCCTCGAAGCCGGCCGCGTGCGCAGCGCACGGAACCACCAACGAAACGAACAACGCCAGCTGCGCGCTGTTAAGTGTGCATCGCACACCAGTGACATATGCCCCCACGCGCACACGGCCATCTAAACGTGGGCGTTGCGCCAGTTCTTGCGGCTACACTCCAGTTCGTGACGAGTGTTTGGCGCAAGCTTGGCGTGCTGCTGTGGGTGTTCGCGATCAGCGCCGGCGCGTGGTCAGCAGGCTGCCGCGACGAGTCCGCTGCGGGCGGAGAATGCTCGACCGACAACGCGACCGCGCTGTATCGGCGCAAGATCGAGCCGATTTTGCGCGATGATCGGCCTGCCAGTTGTACCCAGTGTCACCTACCCGGCATCGATCTCTCGCTCTTCGTCCAGGACACACCCTGTCAAACCATGGCCTGCCTCGCGGACCTCGGCCTGGTCGACTTCGCCGAGCCCGAGCGGAGCACGGTGCTGTCCTGGATCGACCGCGCCAAGCCCGAGAGCTCGCTGATCACGGAACAGGTCATCTCGCAGGAGTACGACGGGATGCTCGAGTGGATTCGTTACTCGGCGAGCTGTGGAAGTCAGGCGTGCGGAACGTTCACGGATCCCTGCAACGAAAAGCTCCCGGGTGCGTCGACGCGCTGCGACGTGACAGTCACCGTGGGCGGTGAATTCACCGACGCAGGCGACTGTTCGGAGCTCGCGCTCGAGCAGCTGTTCTCGTCGAACGTGTACCAGTGGCGCGAGCGCTGCTATCCCTGCCACTTCCGCAGCGACATCCAGGTCCCGGAGGCGCCGAAGTGGATCAGCGACGCCAACATGCAGAAGGTCGAGACGACCACCGCGTGCGCGTCCGCCTCGCTCGAGACCATGCGCACCGTGCTCGGACGCGGCTATGTCGATCTGCAACAACCCGCGCGCTCGCTGATCCTGCTGAAGCCGCTGGCTGCCGAGGGTGGCGGTGTCGCACACGGCGGCGGTCCGAAGTTCGATGGGCCGGACGACCCGAGCTACCAGACCTTCCTGGCCTGGATCCGCCGCTACGCCGATTGCTCCGCCGAGGATCCGACGCTACCGCAAGCGGCGCCGGCGCCGACCACCAGCACGCCGATCACGGGCGGTGGCTCGAACAGCTCGATCTACGACTACTGCAACTGCATGCTGTTCAACTGCCACGACCTGTCGCACGCCGTGTGGGGAGAATCGGACGAGGCGCTGCTGGCGGGCTGCCGCAGCTCGGCCATCGACCTGCCCGTGCACGGCATGCCGATCATGACCGGCAATTTCCTGGAGTGTCGCGCCGCGCACTGTGAACAGGGACGCCAGGACCCCGACGCGTGCAGCGCCGCGATGGGCCAGACCGTGTGTCTCTAGATAGGCTGCGGCGGGCCCGAGCGCTCGAAGTCGAGGTTCTCGGTGATGCGCTGGTTTGCGTTGGTGAACGAGGCCAAGTAGCTCGCGATGCGTCGCTCGGCCTCGGCTAGATCGAAGTTGTCGAGGTTGAGGTTCAACAGATCGATGTACCAGGGCGCCTTGGTCTCGCAGCGCACGTAGGCGCGCACGATGGCGCGTGCGATCGGCAGCGTGGTGTGCTTGGAGCCCTCGTGCACGTCACGATCACCGGCGGCGCACAGCTTCTCGTACTCCTCCCCGAGCAAGCGCTCGAACAGCTCGGGAGTCAACCGATCGCCGGTGCGCACACCGCTCGCAGCGTCGTCCTGTGTGAACTCTGCCGCCTTGTGCAGCCACTCCCACAGGATGCTCAGCCGGATCTCGCCGGTGGCCATGTCCTCCATCAAATACAACACGTCCTGGTCGCCGAAGAAGTCTGCGGGCTTGAGCGCCGCCGCCTGCAAGCCCTGCCCGAACGCGTTGCCGTATTGCAGCGCCACACTGAGCAGATCGCGCGCGCCGCGCACGCTGCGCGCCGCAGGCTCGAGCACGCACAGCGCCTCGGCATCGCGTGCGTCGTACGTCAGCGGCGAGAAGTTGCGTCCGAGCTGGTTGTCCGCGCCCGCGCGCTCCCAGACCACGCGCACGATGTGCACCATCTTCCAGTGCGCCACCCACTTGCCGCTCGCACCCTCGCGTTGCTCGCGCTCGGCGCCCGCCACGGCGCGCTTCATGCCCGCGATGACTCCCGCCGCGGAGCCGACCGGAATGTTCGGCTCCATGCCGCCCTGCCAGAGCGCACAGCGACCCTCGGCGTCCGGCGTGTTGACGGCGCGCCGCACGCGGTCCTCGTAGTTGCGCATGTACGCGTAGGTCATGCCGATGGCGTCGATGTTCGGGTTCTTGAACTCTCTCTGCCAGGCGAGCGCGTCCGAGACGCTGTTGATGTAGTCCCAGCGGCCGGTGTTGAAGCCGAGGAAGTGCGCGCCGAGCGCGGCGCGGATCTCCATCAACTGGAAGCTGGCCTCGAGCTGCTCGATCAGCACGTAGCAGCGGATCGCTCCCGGCGCGAGGCCGAGCTGCGCCTCGAGCGCGCTCAGGATCTCGTTCCACAACGCGGCTTCCTCGGCGGTCTGGATCTTGGGCAGGTAGAGCGCCAGCGTCGAGCCTGCCGCCGACAGCTGCGCGTG
Source organism: Polyangiales bacterium (assembly GCA_035274465.1). Classification (GTDB taxonomy): domain Bacteria; phylum Myxococcota_A; class Polyangia; order Polyangiales; family JAFGIB01; genus JADGRF01. The sequence continues at coordinate 6,065 of DATEOF010000285.1, read as the reverse complement.
GTTGTTCGCTGCGTACAACGCCACGTCGACGATCGAAGCCGAGAAGCCCGCACCGTCTTCCCAGCGAAGGTGGCGATCCGACAGGTGCAGGCCACGCGGCCGGAAGATCTTGGTGGTGAAGCCGAGCTGTGACCGCCAATCGGTGATGATGCCGCGGTTGAAGAAGCCCTTCGCCCAGGCGTTCATCTCGGCGGCCACACCCTCGGCGACGCGCTCGAACAGCGGGTCGCGCGCGATGGCGAGCTTCAGGTTGCGCTGATTGTCGAGCGACATGCTCGACACCTGGCCGAGCGCGTCCTCGCCATCGAACATCCAGCCGTCCGCGCCGGACAGGAGCGCATAGGCGATGTTGCGCAGACTTTGCTCCGGTGGGCTGTTCGGACGCGCCGCCGGCCCCGTGCCCTGCACCCACTGGCGGCGCAAGTCTCTCGGGATGTCTGCGCCCGCGAACTTCCCGGCGCGCGCGTCTGCCACGCGAATGTTCGTGCCACCCACGAGTGAATCAGCAACCAAGAACTCGATCGGCCGGCGCTCCACCGCGCGCTGCGCGCGGCGTTCGGCACGCGCGCGCATCAACCCGACGCGGCGCCGATCCAGCGGCGCGAGCGCGTCGATCGCCGCGAGTGCAGGGGCAGTGAGCACGTCGGCGTAGTCGCGAAGCACTCCAGCGCGAGCGACGAGGGCAGAGGCGGGCATGGCGCGCAGTCTAACACTCAGACTCACCACTCGAGCAGCAGATCGGCTGCTCCGTGCCCGTGCACCGCGATCGACACCTTGCCGCGCACGCCTGCGCGCTTGAGTGCGCCTTCGAACGCGCCCACATGGTGACAGTCGAGAAAGTGATAGACCTCGCGCAGCGCTACCACGATGTGTTTGGAGCTGTGTTCGAGCACGCTCGCCTCGCCGGGCTCGAAGCTCAGCTCATAGCCCTTGCAGAAGGCGCTCACGATGTCGTGCAGGCCCTGAGCCGGAGCGAGTGTGACCTTGCCGATGGTCGAGCCCAGGAACGCATCGGGGGCCGCACGGCCGATCTTCCGCAACGCCGCGCGAAGCGTCAGATTCGGATACAGGTCCTGACAGTGCTCGATCAGCACCCGCCCATGCTCGCGCAGCGGATACAGGTTGAACGCCACGTACCGCTCGCGCGGCGCCGGCCTCGTCACGCCTCGGCGCTTGGCCTCGGCGATCATCGGCGCTATCAGCAGCCCGCGAACGCGCGCTGTCTCCGGGATCGACGACAGCTCACGCTCGACGTCGAACGGCTCAGCGTGTGGCGGCTCGACGAAGTTACGCTGTGGCCGCAAGGATGAACGCGCTCTAACCACAGCGATATATTAACAAACGCCCCAAATGCGGCGAATACGTTTAGCGGTTCACCTCTCTAGCCATGTAGGAGATGCTAAGTAGACTGCCGGAAATGGCCACCCCGATGCCGATGGTCGACCCGGGCCTCTTACGCGCGATCCACTACATCCTCCTGGCTAGATTCGGTAACGAGGAAACCTACCGTTTCTGGCGTCAATATCCGTATGAAACCGACGGTCAGACACTCGACCCCGTAGCCATCGCGCGCCTGCTCGAGGACGACCAGCGGCGCATTTCGATGCGCTGGGCCGCGCAGGTGATGAACGGGCTCGAGCCGTTCCTGAACGAACGCGGTACTTCAATCAAAGAGATCGCGGAAAATCTCCTGCCGCGTGTCAACGGTGGGTCATTCATTTCCGCCCAGACCATCCTGGGCACGCTGGTGCCATTCTTGGTCCGCTTGTCGCGGTTGAGCGATCCACATCGCTTATTGATTCGCATGTTCACTTTCGGGACCAGCCGCATAACGCCCGGCGTGCTCTTCGATGAAGTCGCCGTGTTACCAGGCGCGGGCTCGCCGGCCCCGAACGAGACGCTCCTGCTGGTCGGCTTACCGGCGCTCTGGGACGGCGCGTTCGAACCGATCGACGGCGAGATCTTCATCGCAGATCTGTTTCGCATGATGCCGCGCGCCCTGGGGCTGGCGCCGTTCGTCGAGGTCGCGGTGGTGGCCGACGCGCGACCAGCGCCTGCGATCGCGCACGGCTGCCAGCTCGAGCTACGCGGCGACGCGGTCTTTCTGGATGGCGCACGCATCGGCTCGGTGCAGCCGTTCTCGGCGTTCTGTCAGCAGCGCCGCCTGCGGCTCAAGAGCCACGGCCAGCCGGACTCGCTGGTGTTGGTGGCGGAGCGCGACTGGCACTGCCCGCGGCGCAGGCGCGTGGTGTTGCACGAAGGCTGTGCCTACGGCGCCCCGGTGTACCTGCTCCGTGCACGCTGGAGCCCGCAACGAGAGCGCATCCACAACGTGTTCGAGCACCTGGTCGAGGAAGCCATGCGGAGCGAACCGGACCCTGCGAGTCGCGAGCTGGCCGAGCGCTTCATCACCAGCCACGAGCGCGTGATCCACTGCGTATTCGACGCGGCCGACAACAGCTTCTACGCCGACGAGCGCCTGGTCTGCCGCGGCGTGCCGGCGCTGATCCTCCGCAACAGCGTGCGCGGGCGGATCGCAGGTCGCAGTCAATTCACCTTCCGCGAGTTCAAGCGCGATCGCGAGATCGTCGCGCACCCCAAGAACACCGGCTTCGAGGTGCGGCTGGGCCGCCTGCGCAACACCTTGCTGGAAGCCCACTGCGGTCTGCGGATCGAGCCGGCCGGGCGCGGGCGCTTCACGCTCATCGCAGACGGCCGAGTATCGCTCAGCGAGCAGAGCAGCGCGCCCGGACGCGAGGGCGCACAGCCGAGCGACCCGAGCGGCGAATTCTTGAGCTGAACAACCCATTTCCATGGGCCGCGCGCCGGCGCTATGGTGCCGGGCATGCGGGAGTCCTCACGCGGCGCGCGCCGCAGCCAGAGCTCGTTGCCCTTCGGGATCGGCGCCCAAAAGCCCCGGCACTATCTGGAGATGGCCCGGGTGCTCTGGGACAACAAGGCCGAGCTGGGCTACGCGTATCGCGTGCTCACGCAAGGCGTGTGCGACGGCTGCGCGCTGGGCACGACCGGCCTCTCGGACTGGACGCTCGAGGGCACGCACTTGTGCCTCTCGCGGTTGCATCTGCTGCGCCTGAACACCGCTCCGGGCTTCTCCGCCGAGAGCGTGCGCGACGCGGCCGCGCTGCGCAGGCTCGATCAGCGCCAGCTGCGCGGACTCGGCCGCCTGCCTTTTCCGCTGCGACGACGCCGCGGGGAGCCGGGCTTCCGGCGCGTGAGCTGGGACGAAGCGCTGGCCGAGATCGGCGCGCACATCAGCGCCAGCGAGCCCGATCGCATCGCCTGCTACATGACGGCGCGCGGTATCACCAACGAGGTTTACTTCGCCACGCAGAAGGCCTGGCGTGCGCTCGGCTCGCCGCACATCGACAACGCGGCGCGGCTCTGCCACAGCCCGTCGACCGCGGCCATGAAGCGCGTGCTGGGCGTGTCCGCGTCGACCTGCAGCTACAAGGACTGGTACGGCACCGATCTGGTGGTGTTGTGCGGGGCAAACCCGGCGAACGATCAGCCGGTGGCGATGAAGTACCTGGTCGAGGCCAAGCGCCTGGGCACGCGCGTGCTCGTGATCAACCCGTATCGAGAGCCCGGGCTCGAACGCTACTGGGTGCCCTCGGACGCCGAGTCAGCGTTCTTCGGCACGCACGTCGCGGACAAGTTCTTCCAGGTGGCTCCGGGGGGCGATCAAGCGTTCCTGTACGCCGTGCAGCAGCTGATCATCGACCGACACGCCGAGGATCGCGACTTCATCGCAGCGCATACCAGCAACTGGACGAGCTACCGCGCGCAGATCAAGGGTTACGACTTCGCCGACCTGATCCGCCGCTCCGGCAGCACGCGCGAGGCCGCGATCGAGCTCGCGGACGAGCTGTGCCGCGCCAAGAACGCCGTGTTCGTCTGGAGCATGGGCCTGACCCAGCACGCCCACGGCACGCGGACGGTCGAGGCCCTGTTGAGCCTCGGGCTGTCCCGCGGCTTCATCGGCCGCGAGCGCAACGGCATGATGCCGATCCGCGGCCACTCCGGGGTGCAGGGCGGCGCGGAGATGGGCGCGTACGCCAACGCCTTCCCGGGAGGCCGAGCGATCAACGAAGACAACGCGCACGAGCTGGGCGCGCTCTGGGGCTTTCACCCGCCGGCGCGCGAGGGCATGCACGCAGCGGCGATGCTGCAAGCGGCGGACGACGGCGAGCTGGACGCGCTGTACGCCATCGGCGGTAACTTCCTGGACACCATGCCGGATCCCGCCGCGGTCGAACGCGCCCTGGCCAAGCTGCCCTTGCGCATTCACCAGGACATCATGCTCAACAGCTCGATGCTGGTCGAGCCGGAAGACAGCGTGTACCTGCTCCCTGCCAAGACTCGCTACGAGTCGATCGGCGGACTGACCGAGACCACGACCGAAAGGCGCGTGGTCTACTCGCCGCATGTCCCGGGCCATGATTGCGGTGAGGCGCGCGAGGAGTGGCGCATCGCGATCGACATCGCGCGCGCGGCCAAGCCGGAGATCGCGCGCCACCTCAACTATCGCGACGCCGTCGCCATCCGCAGCGACATCGCGCGCTGCATCGAGGGCTATCGCGGGATCGAGATGCTGCAGCTGCAGGGCGACAGCTTCCAGTGGGGCGGCCCGCGCCTGTGCGAAGGCGGCATCTTCCCTTTGCCCGAAGGCCGCGCGCGCTTCGTGGCAAGTGAACCAGCCGATGCGCGCGTCCCTGCGGGCCAGTTTCGGCTGACGACGCGGCGCGGCAAGCAGTGGAACAGCATCGTGCAGGCGGATCGCGACGGCTTGACCGGGGCGTCGCGCGATCACGTCCTGATCAACCCGGCCGACATGGCGCGGCTCGGCCTCGAGCACGGCGCGCGCGTGCGCGTCCACAACGCATGTGGCGAGCTCGAAGGCCGGGCATTCCCGGCCGAGCTCACACCCGGCCACGTGCAGATGCACTGGCCCGAGGCGAACGTGCTGATCGCGTCGGACCGGCTGGATCCAGACGGCCACGTGCCCGACTACAACGCCACGGTGTCGCTGGACGCGCTGCCATGAGCACCTCCGATCCACCCGAGCGCCAACCCGTCACCCGCCGCAGCCTTCAGCGGCGAAAGCTGACCGAAGCGCAGCCAGAGGCAGCGGCGGTCGACGAGATCGCGGTCGAGGAGCCGCTGGAGATCCGCGTGGCGGGCGACACGCTGGCCACGATCATGCGCACGCCCGGCGAGGACCACTTCCTGACCGCCGGCTTCTTGTTCGCCGAGGGCGTGATCGCCGAGCTCGCCGACCTCGGCAAGATCGCCCACTGCGGGCGGCCGAGCGACGCGGGCTACGGCAACATGGTCGACGTTGCGCCGGGACCGGGCGTCGCGCTCGCGCCCGAGCGCACGAGTGAGCGTCGCGGCACGATCGTGGGCTCCGCCTGCGGCCTGTGCGGGCGCGAGCGCATCGACGACCTGCTGGCGCGGCTCACACCGCTCGCCCGCGGCACTAGCTTCGGCATGGCCGCACTCGCGCACAGCATCGAGCAACTCGCCGAGGTGCAGGGCACGTTCGCGCGCACGGGCGCGGTGCACGGCGCGCTGGCGCTGGATGCGAGCGCCCAGCTCCTGGCGTTCGGCGAGGACGTGGGCCGGCACAACGCCGTCGACAAGGTGGTCGGCAAGCTCCTCTACTCCGAAGCACTCACGCGCACGCGTGCCGACGCGCAGCTGCTCGCGGTCAGCGGCCGCACCAGCTTCGAGATCGTCCAAAAAGCGGCCAGCGCGCGCATCGGCCTTGTCATCTCGGTATCGGGGCCCACCTCACTGGCGATCGACACCGCCGAGGCGCTGGGCATCACGCTGGTCGGCTTCGCCCGTGGCGATGCGTTCAACGTGTACACGCATCCTGGGCGCATCACCGACTGAGGCGCTGATCGTGCACGATCACGGCCCATGATTGGTTGGATGCTGAATGCTGAATGCTGAATGCTGGATGGAGGAGGCTCGAGGCGCGCTTACGGCGCGGTCGGGGGCATGTTCCTACGAGACCTCGGCGCGCGTTCGCGCCGGGT
>DATEOF010000284.1:0-22223 GCA_035274465.1 Polyangiales bacterium | reverse complement strand
GCACCGGTAGCTACGCTGCGCTGAGCCTCGGCCGCGAGGTCGCAGAGACACGCAAACCGGGCACGTCGACGTCGAGCGCCGCCACGCCCGCCGTGCGGCAAGACTCCAGGGACGTCTCGCCACCCGCGCGCCCCAAGCCGACCGCGGCCGTGCCGGCGCGTCAGGTCTCCGCGCCGTTGCAGCCCGAGTCCGCGCCCGAATATCAAAAGGCGCACCTGAAGGAGCTGATGCAGCGCCGCCTGGGTGGCGCCGCTGCGCCTGTCGATGCCGGTGGCGCGCCGCGCAAGGATCCGGCCCGCGAGCTTCGCCACGCGCAGGATCTGTTGCGCGACGGCCAGTATTCTCGCGCGGAAGAAGTGTTGCGCGCGCTGGTCGAGCAAACGCCCAAGGATGACACCGTCCGCGCCTATCACATGTGGTCGCAGTTGCGGGCCTCGCACAACCTCGATCCCGCCCAGCTCGCGACGCTGCGCGACCTGGCCAAGAAGATGGTGTCCGATCAGGAGCAGGCAGGCTTCGGCTGCTACGTGCTCGCGCACCTGTACCTGGCCGACAAGAAGGACGAGCAAGCCGAGAAGTACTTCCGCAAGGCCCACCAGCTCGACAAGAACAACAAGGACGCCGAGCGCCACGTGGTGATCCTGGAGCGGCGCAAGCAGCAAGGCGCCGAAGGCGACCCCGCCGGACAGCGCAAGATCTTCGGCATCTCGTTCAACAAGCCGAAGGAATAACGCTCAGTTCGTCCTGTGAAGAGAGAGTTCACAGGAAGCCGGGAAGTTTTGTTTTGTTCCAGATCTCTCGCTGAGCAAGCATCGCAGCTAGCTTTGCCCTACGAACCCCGCCAACAGCGTGGTCACGAGGTCTCTCGAACCAACAAAAACTTCCCGGGTTCCCGCCTTCCTGTGATCTCAATCTGCGGGTAACTACGGCGGGACGCCGAACAGGCGTTCGAAGTTCTCTGCGATGCGCGAGAGCACGCTCTGGAGATCGGTCTTCCACAACTCGGCGGCGTAGCGCGCGGTATCCGCGACGTGGGCGGGTTCACTCGGCGTGCCTGGCGTGGGCGAGAGGTAAGGGCAGTCGGTCTCCAGCAGCAAGCGCTCGCGCGGCAGCGTCTCGAGCATGCGCGTAAAGCTCTGCGAGCGGCGCGCGTTGGCGGGGATCGACAGGTAGTGCCCGTGCTCGGCGATCTGCCGCGCGAGCTTGGTCTTGCCGCCGAAGCAGTGCCAGTTCACGCGCATCGCGCCCAGCTCGCGCAGCAGCTCGAACGTGCGCTGCTCGCGCTTGCGCGTGTGCACGATGATCGGCTTGCCTGCGTCCATGGCGATGCGCACGAGCTCGCAGAACGCGCTCTCCTGCAGCGGCCACAGCGCCTCCGGCACCCAGTAGCCGTCGAGGCCGATCTCGCCGACCGCCAGCGCCTCCGACGCGTGCTCGCGTACGAACGCGATGCCTTCCTCGCGCGTGCACTCGATGCCTTCGCGCGGATACTCCGCACCGCTGGCGCGCAGCTCGTGGAGCACGGTGTCGACCGGATAGAAGCCGAACGCGGGCTTGATGCTCGGGTGCGCCTGCGCCAGCTCGCGCACCGCCAGGTTGTCGAGCGGGTTGAGGCCGTTGCTGATGATCGTGGTCACGCCGGCAGCCGCCGCCCGCTGCACGATCTCGGGCACACGTTCGCGCATCCCGGCATGCGTAAGGTGCGCGTGCACGTCCGCGAATCCGCTCACAGCCACCTCGTGTGCAGCTTGCGCAGCGCGCGCAGCACCGACTCGTCGCTGGGTAGGCTCTGCTCGCTTGCGCAGAGCAGCTGCGAGATCGGCACCCAGCGCACGTTCTGGGCGTCGCTGCCGGCGCGCGCCTCGCCCGCTCCACGCTCGAACATGAAGCGCACGTCGAAGTGCTCGTGGGCCGGCTGCTCCTTGCGTGCGGGGATCTTGTGCACATCCACGTCGAGCAACTCGCAGCCCTCTGCGTCGACGACCAAGCCCGTCTCCTCGAGCACCTCGCGCCGTGCAGCCGCCAGCACCGAGCTGTCTTCGGGGTCGACGTGCCCGCCCGGTTGCAACCAGCGGCCCAGCTTGCCGTGCAGGATCAACAGGACCTCGGCGCGCGCACGATCGAGCACGAACGCGCTGGCGGTGATGTGTCCCGGCGCGTAGTGCGCGCGCTCGAACGGATCTTCCGCGTCGCACACGAGATCCAGCATGCGCGTCTTGTGTGTCTGCTCGAGGCGATCCTGCGGCTGCAGGCGCTCGAGCCGCTCGCGAAGGTCGTTGCGCCGACTCATGGGGTCGACAGTCTAGCGGAACGCACGCATAGTGCCCGGACGGAAGCACCAGTGAGCGAGCATCACGACTCCGATCCTCCGCATTCGCAGCACGCGGCGCAGGCCGCGTCGCCTTTTCCGCTGTCCCGCATGTCCGCGCGTCACGATCTGATCGACGTCGCGCGCGAGATCCAGCTGGCGGACGCCGCGCTCGGTGCGGTCACGGGCGCGCAGCTGGAGACGATCGCGCGACAAATCCGCGAGCTGCAGCGTGAAGCCGGGCGCGTGCTGGAAGCCGCGCGTCGCGACGCCGAGCTGCATCGTGCCAGCTGTCGCTTCAAGAAGATCCCGGGCCACGTCTACCACTTGTACCGGCGGCCGAGCGGCGAGCGCTATTTCTCGATGCTGTCGTGCGCCGACTGGAACGACGCGCCGCCGCACAGCTTCGAGGGCAGCTACCGGCTCGAGGCCGACATGCGCTGGACGCCGCTCGCCGAGGTCGAGGCCCGCGACCGCGGCCGGACCGTGCTGCGGCCCCTGCTCGCGCCCGGCGAACCTGAACCCTGATTCAGTCCTTCTTCTCCGGCACGAAGCCCTCGGGCGGCTTGGCGCCCTCGCCGAAGAAGAACTTCTCGAGCTCGGCCAGCCAGATCCGGTTCGCCTCGGGCGTGCCCAGCTCCAGCCGGTACTCGTTGACGATCATGGTCGAGTGGCTGACCCAGAGCTTCCAACCTTCCTTCGAGACGTTCTCGAAGACACGCTGACCGAGCTCCCCCTTGATGGGCGGCTTGTCCAGCCCTTCCAGCTTCTGACCCAACTTCACGCACATCACCATTCGAGACATAGCTCCCCCTTGTGGAGGCTCCGAGGCACCGCGTCAATACCCGTCGCAGGCGGCGCGATCTCGCGGTTTGCGCCGACTGTCGCGGAACCCGGTGGCATTCGTAGCGTGGCATGAGCGCTATGCGCCGAATTTTGCATCTGTCTCGGTTGAGCCATTGCGTTTGCTGGGGGATCCTGAGAAGAACCAGCCTGCGGCGCAGTGCGGGGTTGTTCTGCCCGCAAAGGAACGCAGATGGTCCAGCGCTCCGACGACAAAGGCGACAAGCGGAGCCCAGGTAAGTCATCCGAGTCAGGCGCGTCCCGCGACGCGGAAGCGAACGCGGCCAACGCTCTGCGTGAACGCATCCGTCAGGCGCACGGGGGCGGCAGCGGTGCTGCCACGGCGCGCGCATCCGATCACGCTCCTGCGCCCGAAGGCCTGCTCGTTCCGAGCTCCTCGATCCCGCCGGCCGCGGAGCACTCGGGCGTGCGCACTCGTCCGCCCGAACCGCGCGCCACCAGCATCACGCCGCCGCTCTTCGGCCCGCCCAAGTTGACTCCCGGCGCGATGTCCGTGCCGTGGCCCGCCGTGCCGCGCACTCGCCCACAGGCGAAGACCACCCGCATGGGGCTCGGCGCTCCGGTCGGTGCGCCCGGCACGCCCGAGGAACATCCGCCTGCGGGTCTCGGTTGGGGCGAGCACGGCTCGGCCGACGAGAGCGAGGCGATCACTGCCGACATGCAGGTGCCTCCGGCGCTGCAGAGCTCGGCAACCCCCCGCGCGGCGCAATCTCATGATGCCGGCCCGGTGAGGCCGGGCACTCCGCGTGGAATCGCGCCGCCTGCGCTGCCACCGGCGCAGCACGCAAGCCAGCCGCCGATGGACAACTACGCGTTGTCGACGGCGCGCACCCAGCCCATGCCGCGCGTGCGCGGTGGTGCGGCCAACGCGGCGAATGCGGCGAATCATTCGAAGGCTGCAGCCAATGGCCGCAACGAAGCCGAGGTCGAAGAGCGGCGCCGGGTGGAGCTCGCGACCACGCGCAAGACGCAGGGCCTGCTGCGCGCGCCCGAGTCGTCGTCCGGTCAGGCCGGCCGCTACTCGGTGCACGACGTCTCGACCGAGTACGTCGATAGCGGCATGCCCGAGCCGCTGGCCCACGCGCAGACCACGGGCGAAGAGGTGAGGCTGCCGGATCCGGCCGCGTACGAGCCGGAGCCGAACTCGCCCGCCGAGCTCGAGCCCGAGGGCTCGCGGCCCCGGCGTTCGACGCCCAAGCAGCGCGTCGGGCACCGGCGTTCGACTCGCCCCGAGATCGGCCACGCGCGCGAGCGCGGCACCAAGCGCACCGATCCGGGCATCCGTGCCCGCACGCTGCGCGGCAACGTCGGCCCGCTGACGCCGCTGGCTCCGCCGGCAAGCGCAGCGCCGCCACCCGCACCGCAGGTCGATCCCGGCACCGTGCTGGTCGATCCCTCGCTCAGCTTGCCGCCGCAGCTGCCAGCTGCAACGCCGCCGGTCAAGACCAAGCCCTCCAGCGGCTACGTGCCGTTGCCACGCGATCGCGAGGCCTACGAGGCGTTCCTGCGCTCCGCCGCGGGCGAGCACGGCGGCCCACCGCGGGCGCGGCCGAGCTGGGCGCAGCAAGAGACCGCGCTGATCCCGCGCGACGCCCTGGAGCTGCCGTTCGAGTACGAGACCGAACGGACCAGCTCGCGCGGGGTATGGCTGCGCAGCGTGCTGGGCCTGGTGTTGATCCTGGTCAGCGGCGCGACGTTGTGGTGGACGTTCTTCCGTGAGGAGAGCGGCGCGGTGCAGCGCGAGCACGAGAACGCGGCACCAGGTCCGGGGCCGCAGCAGGTAGCCGGGAAGGCGATCACGCTGATCGCCACCGAGCCGTCCGGTGCCGAGGTATTGCTGGAGCGCGCGGTGATCGGCAATACGCCGCTCGAGGTCACGCGGCCGACGCAGGGCGAGGCGCTGTACATCGTGCGTTTGAAGAACTTCGAGCAGCAGATGGTGCGGATCACCAGCGTGACCCACAGCGCGATCCACATCACGCTCACGCCCGTGGCCGCCGAGCAACCGGCGCCGCCGCCAGCTGCCAAGCGCTGAGCTCTACTTTCGCACCTTGATGCCGCGGCTCGACAGGTGCTGCTTGAGGTCGGCCACCGTGTGATCGCCGTAGTGAACGAGCGAGGCCACCAACGCCGCATCCGCGCGCCCCTCGGTCAGCACCTCCACCAGGTGCTCGGGCTTGCCTGCGCCGCCGGACGCGATCACCGGGATCCCCACGGCATCGGCCACCTTTCGCGTCAGGTCCAGCGCGTACCCCTCGCGCGTGCCGTCGGCGTCGATCGAGTTCACCACCAACTCGCCCGCGCCGAGCGCCTCCACGCGCACCGCCCAGGCCAGCGCATCCACGCCCGTGCGCGTGCGCCCGCCGTTGATCACGATCTCGTAGCCCGACGGAATCTCCGCGCTGCTGGGCACCGCCAGCACGTCCATCGAGACCACCGTGCTCTGCGCGCCGATCGCGTCCGAGCAACGGCTGATCAACGCCGGGTCCTTCACCGCGGCGCTGTTGACGTTGATCTTCTCCGCGCCTGCCAACCGCAGCGCGGTCGCGTCTTCGACCGAGCGGATGCCGCCGCCGACCGAGAACGGGATGAAGATCTGCGCGGCCACGCGCTCCACCACGTCGAGCATGATGCCGCGGCCCTCGTTCGACGCGGTGATGTCGTAGAACACCAGCTCGTCCAGGCCATCGGCGTAGTACTGCTTGGCTTTCTCGACGGGGTCGCCGATGTCCTTGGTGTCGACGAACTTGACGCTCTTCGCCAGCTTGCCGTCACGCACATCCAGGCACGCGATCACGCGTTTACTCAGCACGGCTTACCATCCCACTTCGCGAAACGCGCGAGGACCCCGAGCCCGAGCGGGCCGCTCTTCTCGGGGTGAAACTGGGTCGCGAACAGGTTGTCGCGGCCGAGCGCGACGCAAAAGCGCGGGCCGTGATCGGTCGTCGCGTAGACGTGCTCGGCCTTGGCCGGATCCAGGTAGTACGAGTGCACGAAGTACAGCTCATCGGCGTCGTGGATGCCTTCCAGCAGCGGGTGCTTCTGCTCGATGCGCAGCGCGTTCCAGCCGATGTGCGGCACCTTGAGCCGCGCGTCGCCGGTCTCGAGCCGGCGCGTCTGGCCGGGCACGAAGCCCAAGCCCGGCGTCGGACCTTCGTCCGATCCGTCCAGCACCAGCTGTGCGCCGACGCAGATGCCGAGCACCGGGGTGCCGCGCGCGAGCGTCTGCTTCAGGGCATCGGCCAGACCGGTGCGATCCAGCGTCTCCATGGCGGTGCGTGCGTGGCCGACCCCGGGGAAGATCACGCGCTCTGCGCGCAGCACGAGCTCGGGATCTTGCGTGAAAACCGCATCGATCCCGACCGCGTCGCAGGCGCGTTTGACACTGCGCAGGTTGCCGGCGTTGTAATCGACGATCGCGAGCATGCGCGGCAGGGATAGCACGATTCGCCGCGCCGGCCAGGTTGGTGGTACAACCGCGGTCGCATGTCCATCGTCCTCGTCCGCCACGGAGAAACCGACGGTAACGCCACGCGCGTGCTGCAGCTCCCCGACGTTCCGTTGAACGCGCGCGGCATGCGTCAGGCGGAACGGCTCGCCGATCGCCTGCAGACGCTGCCCATCACGCAGATCGTCTGCAGCGACCTGCTGCGCGCGCGCATGACCGCGGCGCCGATCGCGGCGCGCCTCGGCCTGCAGGTCGCGTACACGCCGCTGTTGCAGGAGCGCAACTTCGGGGATCTGCGCGGTCGCTCGTATGCATCCGTCGGCGGCAATCCCTTCGCGCTCGACTTCGTGCCGCCCAACGGCGAGAGCTGGCCGGTGTTTCATCAGCGGGTCGAACAGGCTTTTGCGTACATCGCCAAGCTGCGCGACGAGCTCGCGAAGGGCGAGCTGCTGGTGGTCACGCACGGCCTGGTGTGTCGCGCGATGTTCGAGCGCCACATCGCCTGGGTGGACGCGGGTCAGCCGCCCGAGCGCTTTCACAACACGGCTGTGAACATCCTCGATCCGCGCGCGCCGTACGCCGCGCGACTGGCCAATTGCTGCACGCACCTCGATCCAGCCGACGTCGAGGCACTCGGCGGCGCGGCCTGAGACTCAGCTCGCGGCTTTGTCGTCGCCCAGCGGAGTCACACTCACACCGTCGATCAAGTAGCGCCCAGTGCGAGGCTCCGCGTCACCCGAGAGCCAGCTGCGCGCCGCGCTCAGCTCCGACGTGATGCAGATGCGACCCTGGCCGGCCATGTGCGCCGCCCACGTGGCGAGGCTGCGCGACGCCAGCTCGGACGCCACGTAGACGGTTCGCGAGGCCTTGAGCGCCAGGAAGCGCTGCAGGCGGACGAGCACGATGCGAGCGTCGAACGTGTAACTCTCGACGTCGCGCAGGTCCCACAGGATCTGCAGCGAGCCGCGTTCAACCAGGGCGATCCGCATGCGCGCTTCGCGCTCACAGCCGAGCACCGTCTCCTCGTCGATCTCGCCGCTCAAGCGGAGATTCAACTGAGTTGCGAGACAGCGTTGGACCTGGAAGTGGCCGCTAGCCATATCAAGCGGGTGGGAAGTTACAACTGCGATTAACTCGATCGCAAGGTAGGAAATGTGGGCAGCGTCATCTGCGATGCAAACTGCTCCGGCTCCGCCAGCAGACCAGGCAAACCACCTGTATGAACGAACAGCACGCGTGCAGCTTTCGGCGCCAACCGGGCGAGCCCGAACAACGCTTTGCCGCTGTAGACCGGATCGAGGATCAACCCCGAGACGCGCGCGACCTCGGCGATGAACGCACTCTGCTCCGGGCTCGCGACGCCGTACGCCGGACCCTTGTAGTCGTCGAGGATGCGCAGCGGCACTTGGCTGCGGACCAGCTCGGGTAGGAACGTCTCGATCTCGGCGTGGATGCTGCGCACGCGCTCGCTGAAGTAGGCACCGTCGTCGCAGACCGCCACGGCCACGGCTTGGTCCGCCACGTCGTGCAGCGCCGCGCCGATGCAGATGCCGGCGGCGGTCCCGCCCGAGCCACAGGCATGGACCACCGCGTCGAAGCGGCTGGGAGGCGCTGGTTCGCCCCGCTCGCGAACTCCCCCGTCGAGCTGCCCTCGGACCTCGGCCATGGCGTCTACGTAGCCCAGAGCGCCCAGCCCGCAGCTGCCGCCCTCGGGGATCACGTACGGCACTCGGCCGCCGCGGCGGAGCTCCGCCGCGAGGTCCGCGAGCAACCTGTCCCTTTCTCGGTACTGCGCAGGGGTGATGAAGTGGAGCTCGGCGCCGAGCAGGCCTCCGAGCATCAAGTTTCCCTGCCAGGGCAGGGCGGGCGCGCGGCCGTCGGCGGTGCGCAGCACCAGCACCGGGCGCAGGCCGAGCTGCCGCGCGAGGATGGCCGTGGCGCGGGCGTGGTTGCTCTGCACGCCCCCGCACGTGATCACGCTGTCCGCACCTTGCGCGCGCGCGGCCGCGAGCAGGTACTCGAGCTTGCGGATCTTGTTGCCCGCCTCGGCACCGCCCGTCATGTCATCGCGTTTGATCCACAGCTCGCAGCCCACGAGCGCGTCGAGCGCCGCGGCGCGCTGCAGAGGGGTGGGCAGGTGAGCCAGGCGAAGCTTGTCGGGCCAGCCGGCCATCGGCGTCGCTTCAGCGAGCGGCTGCGCCGAGCAGCAGATCGTCGCGCGAGTACCAGGCCTCGTATTGAGCCGAGCAACGCACGGTCTGCCCGTCTTCCATGAAGTCCACGCGCTCGATCGTGCCGTTCAGCTGCGAGTCGTTGATGACCCCCAGCGTGCCGGCGATCGCCGTTTTCGTCTGGCTGACGCCGCTGGCTGCGCCTTCACCGGTCACGCGCTGGCCCACTCGAAGCTCACAGCCCTTCAGCAAGATCTCGGTGATGACCACGTCCGCCAGCCGCTTCTCGGTGTAGCTGGTGTTGGTTTGGTCATCCGACTCGAACTTGAGGTTGAAGGGCTGGTAGTTCGCCGAACAGTTGCCAGCGAGCAACTGGTACTCCGCTTTGTAGATACCAAGCGGTTTGGGGCAATTTTGCGGCAGTTCCGCATTGCAACCAAGGGAATCTCCAGCGAGCAAAAGCGCGCTGCATGCGAGAAAAAACCGAATGTTCCGCATTCCGAACTCCGCCGCTCCTCTGACTGCCAAGTCGAACGCCTTCACGCTGCCTGCCTTACGTCGGTCTTTAGACCACATTCGGCCGTCGACCTTACACCACAATGTAGTGCGACGCGAGTGCTGACTCGGGTCCAAATTTCTGAGCGCAGAACGGAGTCGGTGTGTAATAATGAAATCTGGTTGAAAGCGCGCCCCAGATCTGTTCAGTGATGGGAACGTTTTCGTCGCGCATGGCACCCCACTTGGCAAAGCAGCAAGTACCTGACCCGAGTGTTCGACCCGCGCCGCCTCGAGAGGAGAGCGCGCGTTCAGGAGCACGTCATCGACGTGCGATCGTGCCAGGCGCAGTCCTCGGTGGTTATCACATCGAAGCCAAACTCGGCGCCGGTGGAATGGCTGAAGTGTTCTCCGCGCGGCGCGAAGGCCCGCACGGTTTCAGTAAGCGCGTGGCGGTGAAGCGCATCCTGCCGAGCGCGGCCGAGGACGATGCCTTCGTGCGCATGTTCATCGAGGAGGCCTCGCTCGCCGCGCGCCTGTCTCATCCGAACATCGTGCAGGTGTTCGACTTCGGCGACGACGACGGCGAGCTCTACCTCGCGATGGAGCTGGTCGAAGGTACGAGCCTGGGACGCCTGCTGCGCGCTGCCGCGGGCCGCCGCCAGGCGCTGCCGCTGCACGTCGCGCTCTACCTCACCGCGCAAACCGCGCGCGCGCTCGACTACGCCCACCGCCTGCGGCGCGACGGCGGCGAGCCGTTCGGGCTGGTCCACCGCGACGTCAGCCCCGGCAACCTACTGCTCACCCGCACCGGACACCTCAAGCTGGCCGACTTCGGCATCGCCTGCACCAGCTCGCGCGAGCGTCACACCGGCAACAACGACCTGCGCGGCAAGCTCGGCTACATGTCGCCCGAGCAGGTGCAGGGGCTGGCGCTGGACGGCAAGAGCGACGTGTTTACGCTCACCGTGATCCTGGCCGAGCTCTTGATGGGCCGGCCGCTGTTCGCGGGCGGCGCTCAGCTGGACGTGCTGCTGCGCATCCGCGACGTGGACCTGCGCCCGCTCGAGCAGAGCGACAAGCGCATCCCTTCCGACGTGCGGCGCGTGCTGCGCGAGGGTCTCAAGGGCGATCCCAAGGATCGACCCGACGCCAAGCAGCTGGCGGCGACGCTCGAGGCGATCTGTGCGCGGCGCGGCTTCCCGGCCGACGCGAGCGCGCAGGTCAGCCGCCTGATGGCGAGCTACGAGCTGTGCCCGGCCGGCCACGACGACGCGGGCGAAGGGCTCAAGGGTCCGACCTCGTGCTTCGACCCGGTCGAGGGCGCCGTCGAAGCGTTCGTCGGAGGGACGCTCGAGACCAGCACCGGCGCGGTGGTCTCGCCGCTCGATCTGGCTCCACGCCACGAGTACTACCCCGAGATCGCGCGCAGCGGTCAGGCCGGCTCGGTGTCGTTCCCCGAGCTGATGCGCCTCGCGACCACCGGCGAGATCGCCGCCAGCACCCTGGTACGGCGCGGGCGCGAGACGCCGCGGCCCGCGGCCGAGCTGCCCGAGCTGGCGCGCGTGTTCTCCACGCCCGCGTTGCAGTGGGCGCGCGAAGAGATCAGCCGCCCACGGCTGCGTGGCGACCTGAATGGCGCGGCGCTCCTGCCGATCGTCAACAGCCTCGCGCGGAACCGCGAGAGCGGCATGCTGTACCTCGAGGACGGCAAGCGGAAGAAGAAGATCTACTTCGTCGACGGCCGTCCTGACTTCGTCGCGTCGACCATGCGCGACGAGATGCTGGGCCAGTTCCTGGTCGACAAGGGTGTGTGCCTGCCGATGGAAGTCGATATGGGCCTGGCCGTGCTGCCCCAGCACAAGGGCCGACTCGGCGACGCGCTGGTCAGCCTCGGCGTGCTGCGGCCGGTCGAGCTGTACCGCGCGGTCGCCTCGCAGGTCCGCGGGCGCTACCTGGATGCGTTCAAGTGGCGCCGCGGCGAGTTCCTGTACGTACGCGATCGCAAGAGTCAGGAAGAGACCTATCCGATCGAGCAGGACGCGCACGTGCTGATGCGCGACGCCTGCATGGCGCTGCATGCATCGGAGCTCGAGGCGGCATTGGCTCCGCTCTGGGAGAAGGTGATCCGGCCGCCGGCGGAGCCGACCATCTCGGCCTCCGCGTATCAGCTGCCGGATTCGTGGCGCTGGGTATTGTCGCAGGCGCGCGGCGATCAGACCGTGGGTTCGCTGTTCGCGCGCTGCACCATGCAGTCGGGCCTGGACGCCGAGGATGCGATGCGGGCGCTGTTCCTCGCGATCTCGTGCCGCCTGCTCGAGACCTGCTGAGCTCGTTCAACGCGGCAGCACGTCCTGGCCGCGCTGGCGCAGCAGCTGATCTGCCAGTACCAGGCAAACCATCGCCTCGACCATGACCGGCGCGCGCGGCAGCACGCACGGATCATGTCGGCCTTGCGCTTCGAGCACGACCGCCTCGTTGGCTCGGTTCACCGTGTCCTGCGGCTGCGAGATCGTGGCCGTCGGCTTGAACGCCACGCGCATCAGGATGTCCTCGCCGTTGCTGATGCCACCCTGGACGCCGCCCGAGTAGTTGGTGCGCGTGCGCGGTTTGCCGTCCGGCCCGGGCACGAACGCATCATTGTGCGTGCTGCCGGTCATCCGGGTGCCCGCGAAGCCGCTGCCGATCTCGAAGCCCTTGCTCGCGGGTAACGAGAGCATGGCCTGTGCGAGCACGGCCTCGAGCTTGTCGAACACGGGCTCGCCGAGGCCCGCCGGCACGTTGCGCGCGATGCACTGGATCACGCCGCCCAGGCTGTCCTGGTTGCGGCGCGCGGTGTCGATGCGCTCGAACATGCGTTCCGCGGCGCGCGGATCGGGGCAGCGTGTCGGGGTGGCTTCGATGTCGGCGAGCGTGACTTTTTTTGGATCGATCTCGGCGTCGATGTCGTGGACGCTCTGCACCCACGCCAACACCTCGATGCCGGCCAGCTGCGCGAGCAGCTTGCGGGCGATCGCGCCGGCTGCAACGCGGCCGATGGTCTCGCGCGCGCTGGCGCGGCCGCCACCTTGCCAGTTGCGCAGGCCGTACTTGGCCTCGGTGGTGTAGTCCGCGTGCGAGGGGCGGAACAGATCCTTCATGTCTTCGTAGGCCGAAGAGCGCGCGTCCTGGTTGCGTACGAGCATCGCGATCGGTGTGCCGAGCGTCGTGCCTTCGAACACGCCGGACAGGATCTCGACCTGGTCAGCCTCCTGGCGTGGAGTCGTCAGCCGGCTCTGTCCGGGGCGGCGCCGATCCAGATCGCGCTGGATCTCTTCGAGGCTGATCGCCAGGCGCGGGGGGCATCCGTCGACGACTACACCGACACCGCCGCCGTGCGACTCCCCGAATGTAGAAATGCAGAACAGTTTTCCAAATGTGCTTCCCAACGCCCGGTCCTTATCGCTCGGCCGCAGTATGGAGCAGCTCGACGGGTCAGGCCAGTTGCGAGCCCAGCTGCTATCCTCGACCCGTATGAGCTCCGATTCGTCGCCTGCCAATCCGCTGCTTTCGATCGCTCACCCCATCCGCTTCGATCAAATCCGCGCTGACCAGGTCCAGCCGGCCGTGGACCAGCTGCTCGTCGAGAGCCGGCAGCGCCTGGCAGTGCTGGAGCGAGGCGACGTTCCGCTCACCTACGACACCACGCTGGCGGCGCTCGAGGACGCGACCCAGGCCCTGGAACGAGCGATGACCGTGGTCGGGCATCTGGAATCGGTCGCGACCACGCCCGAGCTGCGCGCGGCTTACAACGCGGTGCAGCCTCAGGTCAGCGCGTTCTTGTCCGGCATCCCGATGTCGGCGGGCCTGTACCGCATGCTCGATGCCTACGCCCAGACGCCCGAGGCGGCGCGGCTCGATCCCACGCGCGCGCGCTTCCTGACCAAGACCCTCGACTGGTTCAAGCGCGAAGGTGCGGCGCTGTCGGACGAGGACAAGGCGAAGCTCGAGAAGCTGAATGTGGAGCTGACCGAGATCACCACGCGTTTCTCGCAGAACGTGCTCGACTCCACCAACGCCTTCGAGCTGATCGTCAGCGACCGCGCGCAGCTCGCCGGCTTGCCCGAGCGCGCGATCAGCGCCGCCGCGGCCTCGGCGCAAGCCAAGGGCAAGACGGGCTATCGCTTCACGTTGCAGGCGCCGAGCTACATGCCGTTCGTTACGTACCTCGACGACGCCGCGCTGCGCGAGCAGGTCTACCGGGCGATGAACACGCGCGCCACGCAGGAGCCACACGACAACCGCGAGCTCGTGGCGCGCATCCTGGAGCTGCGGCGACAGAAGGCCGCGCTGCTGGGGCACGGCGACTTCGTGGATCTGGTGCTGCACGACCGCATGGCCAAGCAGGGTGCACGCGCCCACGCGTTCGTGGCCGACCTCGAGGAGCGCACGCGCAGCGCGTTCGAGCGCGAGAACGCCGAGCTGAGCAAGTTCGCCGGGCGGCCGCTGATGCCGTGGGACGTGGCGTACTACGCGGAGAAGGAGCGGCTCTCGCGCTACGCGTTCGACGAGGAAGAGCTGCGGCCGTACTTCCCGCTGGAGCGCGTGCTCTCGGGGTTGTTCGAGATCGTCACGCGGCTCTACGGCATCGTGGTCGACGAGGTCCACGACTTGCCGGTCTGGCACGAGAGCGTGCGCGGCTTCCGCATCCGCGACGCCGACGGCTCGCTGCTCGGCTACTTCTACGCGGACTTCTTCCCGCGTGAGTCCAAGCGCGACGGCGCTTGGATGAACGCGTTTCTCACGCATTGGCCGACGCCTCACGGCGCGGAGCCGCACGTGGGCTTGATCTGCGCCAACGTCACGCCGCCGGTCGGCAGCACGCCGGCGTTGCTCGGTCACCGCGAGGTGGAGACCGTGTTCCACGAGTTCGGGCACCTGATGCACCACATGCTGAGCCGGGTCAGCGTGCGCAGCCTCGCGGGCACGAACGTGGCGTGGGACTTCGTGGAGCTGCCGTCGCAGATCATGGAGAACTTCTGCTGGGAGCGCGAGGCGCTGGATCTGTTCGCGCGACAGCACGAGACCGGCGAGCGCATCCCCGACGCGCTGTGGGAGAAGATGCGGCGCGCGCGGACCTACCGCGGCGGCAACGACATGATGCGTCAGCTCGGCTTCGCCACGCTGGATCTCGAGCTGCACCGCAGCTACGTCCCGAGCCGCGATGGTTCGGTCTCCGAGTACGCGCGCAAGCTGATGTCCCGCTTCGCCCCGGCGCCGTTGCCGGACAACTACGCGATGGTGCTCGGCTTCGGCCACCTGTTCGCGCACCCGGTGGGCTACGCGGGCGGTTACTACAGCTACAAGTGGGCCGAGGTGCTGGACGCCGACGCCTTCGGTCGCTTCGCACGCGAGGGCGTGTTCTCGCGCGACGTGGGCCGCGCTTTCCGGGATCGCATTCTCTCGCAGGGCGACAGCCGCGACCCCATGGAGCTGTTCAAGGACTTCATGGGCCGCGAGCCCGATCTACGCGCGCTACTCGAGCGCAGCGGGATCGAGCAGATCGCGAACTAATCTCCTGAGTCGGAAATCCGGCGACAGAAGCGGGGCGTGCGCTTCACCGACCCCTCACGCGCGGCGCGCGCTCTAGCCCAGAGGCTCGCCGCGTAAGCGCATTCACCGCTTTCGTTGCGGCTCGCGAACAGCCTGTAGCAGCGACCGACAAGCGAAGCGCAAGGGCAGGTTCAGGGGTAAGGGCGTCCACCATTTCTCGCCCTTGGACGAGGGCGGGGGTCACGGAAAGCGGGCAAGGGCACGGGCAGGTTTAAGGGTACGGGTGGGTGGCATGGGAATGGAGGCGCTTCGGCGCAACCTCGGTCGTCGCGATTGTTGCTGAAGGCGCGGGAGAATTCAGCTGCAAAGAGGGTGCGCGCTTCTACCGCATGGCATGCCGCGCAGCGACCGAGATCGCAGCGTGGGTCGACATCATCGCAACACGTCGCGAGCGCCGGAGCCGCTCATCCAACGCGCGCGGCACGAGCTAGAGATCGTCGTGTCCCATGCTCGTCAAGCTCGTCCGCAACTGCGAGCGCTAAGACAACCCAAAAAACTTGTTGCAGGCACACCCATTCCCGTGCCGCAACCCCCGCCCTGAAACCTGCCCTTGCCCTGAAACCTGCCCATCCGGTTCCGTCCGTCGGGCCCGGCTACGGGCTGTTTGCGAGCTGCAACGAAAGCGGTGATGCGCTTACGCGGCGAGCCGCCAGACTAGAGCACGCGCGAGCCTTCTTGCCGCGCGATCGTGCCGACGGTGAAGCGCACGGCCCGCTTCTGTCGCCGGATTTCAGGATACTAGAAGTCTGCCGAGGTCATCGTCTCTTCCTCGGGCGTGTCGCGAGTATTCCGCTCGTCGACCGGCTGCTGATCGAGAACCGGGTTCTCGCTCATCACGCTGATCGGGTGCTTCTGCCGCTTCGCGCACTTGATCTGGCGCGGCCGATCGTCCGGGTTGCGCCAGCTCGTGTACGGCAGCGCGGAGTACTTGCCGCTGCGGTGGCGCACGCCGGGCCGAAACAGCGGCGCGGGATCGCAGTTGTTTCCCTGGTAGATCAGCTCGAAGTGGACGTGCGGGCCGGTGCTGCGGCCGGTGCTGCCGACCTCCGCCAGGACCGAGCCCTTCGACACGCGCTGCCCGGCGCGGACGAAGTTGACCGAGTTGTGTCCGTACAGGGTCACCCAGCCGCCCGGATGAACGACCATCACCATGTTGCCGAAGCCCGGCACCTGGTTGCCGGAGTAGCCGACGATGCCGTCCGCAGCCGCGCGCACGTTCCAGCCGATGCGGCCCATGATGTCCATCGCCTTGTGGTAGCCGCCTTCGCCCGAGCCGTAGCCGCGCACGAACCAGCCCTGCGAGACCGGCCAGCGCAACGTGCCTGCGAGCGTCTTGCCGCCGCCGGCAGCTGCGACCCAGCGCGCCTCCGGCCGACCGTGCAGGAGCAGCCCGGCCGCGCGCAGGCTGCCCAGGCCCAGGCCGCGCGCCACACCGAGAGCCTTCTTCTCACCGACGCTGGTCTCGCGCTGCACGTTGCCGCGGCTGTCGCGCTGCACGCCGGGCATGAACAAGCTCTGCCCGTCGTGGATGTTCTGCACCTGGTCGGGGCTGAGCGAGTTCGCGCCCATGATCTCGGCGACGCTGATCTGGTAGCGGCGCGCGATGTCCCAGACGGTCTCGCCCTGAGCGACCACGTGCGTCATGCCCTCGCGGCGGGTCGGCTGCAGCTCCGGCTTCTTGATCTGGCTCGGCTGAACGCCGGGGATGATCACCGACTGGCCCGCGCGCAGATGGCCGTAGACGTCTTCGGTGAAGCCGTTGCGCGTCATGATGGCTTCGATCGGCACGTCGTACAGGCGCGCGAGCGTCCAGAGGCTCTCGCCTGGGCTCAGGATGTGGTAGGCGCCGTCTTGTAACGCGGGCAGGGTCTTCGGCGTAGCAGCCAGAGGCGCCTCGGGGCGCTCGATCTTCAGCTGGGAGCCGGTGCGCAGCCGGCGCACGTCCGACGCCGAGAAGCCGTTCGAGTCCATCAGCTGCTGGAGCGAGACGCCGTAGACCTTCGCGATGTCCCAGAGCGTCTGGCCCTCGTCGATCGTGTGCATCACGATCGGGGGCTTGCTCGGCGCGGGCTCGGGCTCGGCCTGGGTCGGGCGCGCGCTGACGACGGTCGAGGTCAGCGCGACCGGTTTGGATGTGGAACTGGCGGGAGCCGGCTCGCGGCACGAGGCCGCGAGCACCAGCAGCGGGAGGAGGCGTGGGATCGCGTTGCGCATGCGTGGGAGGCGCGCTTGCGGCCCGACTGCTGCCTCGGAAGCGTGCCCCTCGATCATATCCTCATTGCCCGGCCGGGTAGAACCCTGCGCCTGCGCTTTGCTGCGGGCCGTGTAACATGATACCCCGCAGCGCTTCATGTAGGTCGGTGCGCGGAGACAGCATGGACGAGCGTTACAACCCCCAAGACATCGAACCCAAGTGGCAGCGCCGTTGGGCCGAGAGCTCCGCGTTCGCGGTCGGCGAAAGCAAGGGCGATAAGTACTACTTGCTGGAGATGTTTCCGTACCCCTCGGGTCGGATCCACATGGGCCACGTGCGCAACTACGCCATCGGCGACGTGCTCGCGCGGCATTTGCGCATGCGCGGCAAGCAGGTGCTGCACCCGATCGGCTGGGACGCCTTCGGCATGCCGGCCGAGAACGCGGCGATCGAGCGCGGCAGGCACCCGCACGAGTGGACGTACGCGAATATCGCACAGATGCGCGAGCAGCTGAAAAAGCTCGGGCTTTCGTACGATTGGAGCCGCGAGATCGCCACCTGCGAGCCGAGCTACTACCGGCACGAGCAGGACGTATTCGTGCAGATGCTCGAGCGCGATCTGGCGTATCGCAAGCACGCGCTGGCGAACTGGTGCGAGCACTGCGCGACCGTCCTGGCCAACGAGCAGGTGGAGGATGGTCGCTGCTGGCGCTGCGGCAATGTAGTCGTGCAGAAGGCGATGGCGCAGTGGTTCCTGCGCGTCACCCGCTACGCCGAGGAGCTCCTCTCGGGTCTCGACGATCTCAGCGGCAAGTGGCCCGACGACGTGCTGCAGATGCAGCGCAACTGGATCGGCAAGAGCCACGGCGCCGAGGTGCGCTTCGCGCTCGAGTTCCCGGTGGCCGGTGAGACCGACATCACCGTATTCACCACCCGACCCGACACGCTCTACGGCGTGACGTTCCTGTCGATCGCGGCCGAGCACCCGCTGGCGCTGCGGCTCGCCCACGGCACGCCGCGGGAGCACGACGTGCACACGTTCGTCGAGCAGATCCAGGCCGAGCACAAGGCCAAGCGCGGCGCGGAGCAGGCTGACAAGCGCGGCATCTTCACCGGCCGCTATTGCATCCACCCGCTCACGCTGGCGCGCGTGCCGATCTGGATCGCCAACTTCGTGCTGATGGACTACGGCACCGGCGCGGTGATGGCCGTGCCGGCGCACGATCAGCGCGACTTCGAGTTCGCGCGCAGCCACGAGCTGCCGATCAAGGTGGTGATCCAGCCGGACGGCAAGCCGCTCGATCCGGCCGCGATGCGCGAGGCGTACGCCGAGGGCGGGCGCATGGTCCACAGCGGACCGTTCGATGGCGTGCCGAACGAAGAGGGCAAGCGGCGGGTGACCGAGAAGCTCACGGAGAGCGGGCAGGGCAGGGCCACCATCAGCTATCGCTTGCGCGACTGGCTGGTCTCGCGCCAGCGCTACTGGGGCGCGCCGATTCCGGTCGTGCACTGCGAGACCGACGGGATCGTGCCGGTGCCGCGCGCCGACTTGCCGGTGGTGTTGCCGCTCGACGTGCAGCTCACCGGCGTGGGCGGTTCGCCGCTCGCCAAGGTGCCGGCCTTCGTGGACGTGACGTGCCCCAAGTGCGGTGGGCCGGCCAAGCGCGAGACCGATACCTTCGACACCTTCGTCGAGTCGAGCTGGTACTTCGCGCGCTTTCCCTCGGCGCACTACGACAAGGCTCTGGTCGAAGAGTCCGCGGCGCGGCGCTGGTTGCCGGTCGACTTCTACGTCGGCGGCAAGGAGCACGCGGTGATGCACCTGCTCTACGCGCGTTTCTGGCAGCGCGTGTTGATCGACCTCGGCGTCTTGCCCGCGGGTACGCCGCGCGAGCCGTTCAAGGCGCTGCTCAGCCAGGGCATGGTGTGCAAGGAGTTCTACTTCACGACCAACCCGGACAACCCGGCGCACCGCATCTACGCCTATCCGGAAGACACCGCGCTGCGCGACGACGGCGTGCGCGTGCTCAAGGCGACCGGTCAGGAAGTGACCGTGGGCAACGTCGTGAAGATGTCCAAGACCAAGCGCAACATCGTCGATCCGGACGACATCATCGCGCAGTACGGCGCCGACACCGCGCGCTTGTTCATGTTGTTCGCGGCGCCGCCCGAAGGTCAGGTCGACTGGACGACGGCGGGCGTCGAGGGCGCGCATCGCTTCCTGTCGCGGGCCTGGCGCCTCGTGCGTGACCGGCGCGAGCAGGTGGCCGGCGTCGCAGCCTACAGCGGCGGGGCGCTGTCAGGCGCCGCACAGGAGCTGCGGCGCGCTACCCACCGCACGATCGTGCGCGTGACCCACGATCTCTCGGATCGCTACCAGCCGAACACGTCGGTCGCAGCGCTGATGGAGCTGGTGAACGCGTTGACGTCGTTCAAGGCCGAGACCGATCTCGATCGGCAGGTGCTGCGCGAGGCGCTCGACGCGTTCTGCGCGCTGTTGTCGCCGTTCGCCCCGCACATGGCCGACGAGCTGCACGAACAGCTCGGCGGTCAGGGCACGCTGTTTACGCACGCCTGGCCAGTCGCCGACGAGTCTGCGCTGCACGAGGCCAGCGTGGAGCTGCCGGTGCAGATCAACGGCAAGGTGCGCGCGCGCGTGTCGGTGCCGAAAGACGCGCCGGAGGAAGACGTGCTCGACGCCGTGCGCGCGAATGAACGCGTGCAGCAGGAGATCGCGGGCAAGACCGTCCGCAAGGCGATCTACGTGCCGGGAAAGATCGTGACGCTCGTCGTGTCTTAAATCCTCATCTCTCATCTTCATCTTCGTCCTTGTCCTCGTCTTTCGTCCCCGTCCTGATCGTCATCCTCGCTGCGTAGACACAGTCCGGGATGAAGTGCGGGACGAGATGAGGATGAGGACGAAGACGAAGACGAAGACGAAGATGAGAACGAAGACGAAGACGAAGATGAGGATGAGGGAGCGCCCGCGTCTCGCCCGCGCTCAGCACTCGCCCTTTTTCGCCACCGACACGCCCGCACTCGCTGCAGCGCACGCGTTCCCGTAGGTCCTGTCGTCGCAGCCGCACACCGGTGTGTAGTCGGCCGTGCAGACGCTCGGCTTGCTGCTGCAGGTGCCGGTCTGATCCGCCGCGCCGCACTGCGCCGTCTCGGGGAAGTTGCAGTACTGGTCGGTGGGGCAGCTGGCGCCGATCAGGCCGCCGCAGGTCTTGCCCGTGCCTGCGGTCGCGCATTCGCCGTCGTGCGCGATGGACACGCCGGAGGCTGCGGCCATGCACGGGTTGCTGTAGGTCTTGTCGTCGCAGCCGCAGACCGCGTGGAATTCCTTGGTGCACGCGCTCGGCTGGGTGATGCACACCCCGGTCTGGTCGCCCGCGCCGCAGTTGGCCGCCTGCGCGTAGTTGCAGTACTCGCCGCTGGCGCACTTCAGGCCCGCGATGCCGCCGCAATCCTTGCCGCTGCCGCTTCCGCCGTCCTTGCACTTGCCCTTGTACGCGACCGACGTGCCGCCCGACATCGCCGCCTCGCAGTCGTTGCCGTAGGTCTTGCCGTCGCAGCCGCAGACCTCGGCCAGGATGGCATCGCACGCGTCCGGCTTGGGCGCGCACTTGCCCGGCTGATCGGCCGCGCCGCACTGCGCGTCGAGCGTGAACATGCAGTACTGCTTGCCCGAGCACTCCGCCGCGCCGCGCACGCCGCACACGCCGCTGCTCGGCGCGCACTCGCCCTTGCTCGCGACGTTCATGCCCTCGCTCGCGGCACCGCACGCGGTGCCGTAGGTCTTGCCGTCGCAGCCGCAGACCGGCGCGTACTCCAGCGTGCAGGCGCTCGGCTTCGGGGCGCACGCGCCGATCTCGAGCTTGCCGCAGGTGTTCTCGGGGAGTTTGCAATAGCTGCCGGTGGCGCAGGTCTCGCCCTTCGCGCCACACTTCTCACCGCCGCCAGCGCTGCACTCGCCCTTGCTCGCGACCGAGACGCCTTTGCTGGCAGCGTCGCAGTCGTTGCCGTAGGTCTTGCCGTCGCAACCGCAGACCGGCTGGTAGATCTCGCGGCATCCAGTCGGCTTGTCGGTGCAGACGCCGGTGGCGTCCGCGGCTCCACAGATCGCGTCGGGTGGGTAGTTGCAGTACTGGTTGCTCGGACACGCCTTGCCGATCAGGCCGCCGCAGCTTCCGCCGCCGCTGGCTGCACAGTCGCCCCGCTTTCGCACCGAGACTCCGTGGGCTTGGGCGTCACAAGCATTGCCGTAGGTCTTGCCATCGCAGCCGCACACCGGATCCAACAATGCGGTGCAGTCGACCTCTGTGGGTTTACACACCCCCGGACCGTCGGCGGCGCCGCAGCTCGAGCTGATCGGGAAGTCGCAGAACTCGCCGTCGCCGCACTGGGGCGCGTGGCCGCCGCAGCTCTTCCCGCCGCCGCTTCCTCCGCCGCTACCGGCTTCAGACCCGTCGTTCAGGTGGATGTTCTGTCGGGGGCAACCCGCTGCCAGGAGCGCCAGCAAACCCAGCGCGATCAACCAAGAATTCCCAGAGCTGAGCCGTCTCATGCTGTCACTGCCTCCGATACCTGCGGAGTGGCCGCGGTCGAAACAATCCGTGACGGAAAACGCCGGACTCACTCGCCGCAGGCGTCGCGAGCCCAGCCGAGGAGGGGGGAGCTCGGCGTCTCGGACTCGAGGCGCCGCAGCGCCATGAGACCCGCGTTGGCCTCGCCCATGCGACAAAGTACGACCGCACGCGCCGCCAGGCGCTCCGGCCGCAGCGCCCCGCGCGGATAGCGTGCGGCGTGCTCGTCCAGGAACTCGAGCGCTCGCGGCAGCTGTTGCTCGCGCAGGGCTTGTTGGGCCGCCGCCAGGAGCTTCAGCTCTCCCGCCAGCGCGGGGGCCTTGGCGACCGGAGCGGGCTTGGTTGTGCTCGGTGGCGTGCTGCCGACGGCTGCAGAGACGGGCGCGGACTCGGGTGCGGGCTCGGGAAGCGCGGCCTCGGCGACTGCAGGGGCCGCTTGTGGTGCTTCGGCGGGCGTCGTCACCGCACTCGCCTGCGCTGTCGCCGGTGACGGCGTGGGCGCGCTTGCAGCTATCGGCGGCGCCGCGGCGACGCTCGGGCGCTCGGCGGCCTTGCGCGGCTGCGC
>DATEOF010000283.1:0-51938 GCA_035274465.1 Polyangiales bacterium | reverse complement strand
TCGGGCGGCGGAGCGGCCTCGGGTGCCGGGGCCTGCTGGGCGGGGGCAGCCGCGACCGCTGCGGCCGCTGGAGCAGCGGATGGCTGCGGATTGTCGGCCAGGGCGCGGTCGAGCGAGGCCAGGCGTGCCTCGAGCTGGCCGCGGTTCTCGATGTTCTTCTCGAGAGCCAGGTACTTGCGTAGTGACTCCGCCGCGTTGCGCGTGTCGTTGGCATCGCGGTAGGCGAGATAGATGTTGTACAGCAGCGCCGCGCGCTGCGAGATGCGGTAGGCCTCTTCGAACTCGACCGCGGCCTGAGCGAAGTCACCGTTGTCGTAGTGGGCGCGGCCGAGGCGGAAGTGCGCGCGCGCACGTTCCTCGTTTTCCGCAGCCGTTCCGCCCTCCTCCGCCCGAACTTCGGCGGTCGACAGCGTCAGGCCGAACAACAGCAGGCCGAGCAAGCCAGAGAGGTAGCGGTTGCGCATCACCGCATTACATCAGAGCGCGGAAGGGCCGTGCAACGGCGCACCACATGCCGCGCGCGGCTTGCGCGGCGCAGGTGGGCGAGCAACCATCGCAGGCCTCTGGCTACGGAAAGGTGGGCGGATGGACGCCGAAGTAACGCACTCGCTGGTTTGCGCGGAGGAGCTCTCGCTGCGTGCGCTGCGCCGCCTGCCGCAGGTCACGACAGGCGCCGATCTGGGCGCGCTGATCGACGCCGCGCTGCGCGCCGAGGACCTGGACCTCTGGGACCACGACGTGCTCGTGGTCTGCTCGAAGGTCATCGCCAAGGCCGAGGGCCGCTACCTGGACCTGTCGAGCCTGACGCCGTCCGCGGCAGCCCTGGAGCTCGCCGCCAAGAGCGGCAAGGACCCGCAGATGGTGCAGGCCATCCTACAGGACAGCAGCCACGTCTCGCGCGTCGCAGGCGACGTGCTCGTGGTGCGCCACAACACCGGGCACGTCAGCGCCAACGCCGGGCTCGATCAGAGCAACGTCTCGCCACCCAACGCCGCTGGCAACGGCCCCTGGGTGCTGCGCCTGCCCGAGGACCCCGACGCCTCCGCCGAGCGGCTGCGCGCGCAGCTGTCGGCTGCCTGGAACGTGCGCCTGGGTGTGGTGGTGAGCGACTCGTTCGGCAGGCCGTTCCGCCAGGGTACGGTCGGCACCGCGATCGGCTGCGCGGGCTTGCCGCCGCTCTACGATCAACGCGGCCGGCCCGACATGTTCGGGCGCGTGCTCGAGCACACGCTGAGCGCCACGGCCGATCAAGTCGCAGCGGCGGCGGATCTGGTCGCAGGCCAGGCCGACGAGGCGCGGCCGGTCGTGCGCGTGCGCGGCCTGCGTTTTGCGGAGAGCGCTGCCGGCGCGCGGGTGTTGTGCCGGAAACCGGAGGAGGATCTCTACCTATGAAAGTCGTCTATCTCTCGGGCGGCGTGGGCGGCGCGCGACTCGCGCACGGCATGGCCCGCGCGCTGCCGGCGTCCGATCTGACGCTGGTCGTGAACACCGGCGACGATCTCTGGCACTGGGGCCTGCGCATCTGCCCCGACCTCGACACGGTGATGTACACGCTGGCAGACCTGGCCGCGGTCGAGCGCGGCTGGGGTCTGGCCGACGAGACCTTCGGAGCCCTGTCGTTCGTCGAACGCTATGGCGGCGAGAGCTGGTTTCAGCTCGGCGATCGCGACCTCGGCACGCACATCATGCGCAGCCAATGGCTGCGGGAGGGCGCGAGCCTGAGTGCCGTGGCCGCACGGCTGTGCGCGGGCCTGGGCGTGCGCCAGGCGATCTTGCCGATGAGCGAGCTGCCCTGCGAGACGATGATCGAGACCGATCAGGGCACGCTGGGCTTCCAGCGCTGGCTCGTACACGGGCGCGCGCAAGCGGACGTGAAGCGCATCTGGTATCGCTGCGACCACGGAGCCGAACGCGTGCCGGGTGCGCCCGCGGTGCTGGCCGCGCTCGAAGCCGCGGACCTGGCCGTGATCGGCCCGTCGAACCCGTACGTGTCGATCGATCCGATCCTGGGTTGCAAGGGCATACGCGAGCGCCTCGAGCGCTTGCCCGTGATCGCCGTCAGCCCGATCGTCCACGGCAGCGCCGTGAAGGGGCCGCTCGCGCGGATGCTGCAGACGCTCGGTGGCGCCGAGGCCAGTCCGGCGTCGATCGCCGCGCATTACCGGGGTCTCGTGCGCGGCCTGGTCGGCGAGCACGACGATCCGCTGCCGCACGACGAGCTTCCATGTCACGCCGCGCACACGGTCATGACCAGCCGCGAGCACAGCCTGCGTCTGGCCCGTGAGGTCCTGACGTTCGCGGAACGAGTGATGGCGCGCGCATGAAGCTCGGACCGGCGTTCGCGGTGATTCCCATCAAGCGCTTCGACCACGGCAAGACGCGCCTGGGCGAGCTGCTGGGTGCCGACGACCGCGGGCAGCTCGCGCAGCGCATGTTCGAGCATGTGCTGGCGGCCAGCCTGGGCTGTTCGGCGCTCGCGGGCGTGGTGGTCGTCAGCGACTCGCCGGAGATCGCGCGCCTGGCACGCGAGCGCGGCGCACAGGCGCTCTCGGACCCACCGCTCGCGACAGACGACCCCCGCGCGCGCCTGGCCCAGGTGGTGGATGCAGCGCTCGCGCACCTGCGCGGCCAGCACGCGGGCGCAGCGCTGGTCTTGATGGCGGACCTGCCGCTGCTTCGCTCGAGCGACCTCGACCCGCTGCTCGCGGGGCTCGAGCACGACGACATCGTGCTGGCCGCGGATGCGCGCGGCCAGTGCACGAACGCGCTGGCGCTGCGCCTCGACCGGACCGTCCAGTTTCAGAACGCGTTCGGCAGCGCGCAGAGCTTGGGCCTGCACGAAGCACGGGCGCGTGCGCTCGGGCTCTCGCTGCGGCGCGAGCCCAACCCGCGTCTGGCGCTGGACATCGATCTCCCCGCAGACCTGGACGTACTCGCCAGATCGCGGGAGGATACGTAACCATCACCAGGAGCCGCCCTCCCCGCCTATGAAGCAGTGCCCGACATGCTACATGCGCTTCCAGGAACGGGTGGCGCAATGCCCCTTCGACGGCGAGACGCTGGTCAACCTGCCCGATCCGCTGATCGGTCGCGTGATCCAGGAGCGCTACCTGATCGAAGAGCTGATCGGCTCGGGCGGCATGGGGAGCGTGTACCGCGGCAGTCATCAGCTCCTGGGCCGGCGCGTGGCGCTGAAGTTCCTGATGCCCAAGCTCGCGCAGGACGTGAGCAGCCGCACCCGCTTCCTGCGTGAGGCGCGCGCGGTCAACCGCGTGCAGCACGAGCACATCATCGACGTCAGCGACGTGGGCGAGACCGAGGACTCACTGGTCTACATGGTCATGGAGTACCTGCACGGGCGCACGCTCGGCGAGGACATCAGCAACGGTCCGATCAGCCTGCCACGCGTGTGTCACATCGGCCGGCAGCTGGCTCTGGCGCTGGCGCGCGCGCACGAGCTCGACGTGGTGCACCGCGACGTGAAGCCCGGCAACGTGTTCTTGATCCACAAGGGCAGCGACACCGACTACCTCAAGCTGCTCGACTTCGGCCTGGCGCGCGCCAAGGACGACGTCACCATCACCAAGTCCAACCTGCTCTTCGGCACGCCCGAGTACATGGCGCCCGAGCAAGCCAGTGGCGCCTCGGTCGGAGCCAAGGCGGATCTGTACGCGTTCGGCTGCGTGCTGTTCGAGATGGTCACCGGCAAGCTGCCGTTCGAAGGCGCGCCGACCGGGTTGATCTACAAGCACGTCTACGAACAACCGCCGCGGCCGCGCACCTTCCGCCCCGAGACGCCCGAAGATCTCGACGCGCTGATCCTGAAGCTGCTGCACAAGGACCCGCTGCGCCGGCCGAGCAACGGCTACGAGGTCGCGGACGAGCTGACCCGCTGCGCCGCGCAGCTGCCGCGCGTCTCCGCCCGCGCCATGCGCTCCCCGAGCCTCGAGCCGCCCGAGATGGGCGCGAGCGGCCGCAGCCACGAGGAGGATGTCTGGCAGGACAACCTGCAGTCGCTGCGCGAACGCCTGGCCAACGAAGCCAAAGGGCACCCTGCCGAAGCCACGCAAGCCGTCGAACGCGCGGTCGCGCTGGTCAGCCAGACCCAGGCCCTGCGTCGCGAGTTCGGCGCGCTCAGCGTCAGCAACGCGCAACGTCACGAGACCGATCGCGCCACCATGCTGCGCATCGGCAGCGCGCTCGACACGCTCGCGCTCGACGAAGCGCGCACGGCGACCGAAGCCGATTCGATCAAGAGCGAACAGCGCGGCGAGATCGAACGCCTCGAGCACGAGATCCGGCGGCTGCTGGCGGCCGTGCACACCTTCGACTCGGACAAGCCCGACTCCAAGCTCACGCCCGCGGATCTGTTGCGCGTCGCGCGCGACTGGGCGGGGCGGCAGGAACAGGTGCTGGTGCTGCGCGAGAAGTTCGCGGAGAAGGAAGCCGCCAAGGCCGACCTGAGGTTCCAGATCTCGCACCTGAAGGGGCGGCTCGCGAGCCTGGAGGCGGCGTCACAGGCCGACCTGGAGCCAGTTCAGGCGAGGGCCGCCGAGCTCGAGGGCGAGATCAGCAAGAACCTGGCGGAGATTCGCCAAGAGGCGGATCGCGTGACGCGCCACCTGGGCAAACCTCCGCCAGCGAGCAGCCAGAAGGCGAGTGGTTAAGGGGACGACGACGGATACTTGCACCTCGCGGGCCGCATCGCGAAGCTGACCGCCGGGCTGGCGTCGCGCGGCTAGCGCTTCAACTGCGTCTTGATGAGCACCACCTGATACGGGTTCCAGGTCGAGGCGTTCCAGTAGATCTCGGCTCCGCCGTCGCCCAGATCTCGTGTCCACTCGTCGATCACGTTCACGCCGTAGAGGCGGCCGATCGGATTGCCCGACAGCTGATCTTGCACCGCATGCACGACTTCCCCGCCCAGGCACTTGCCGGCCAGCTCGGGCTTGCCTGCGAGCGCGCTGCCGAGATCGAGCGCGCTGTTGGGCTCGATCTCAGCCTGACAGCCGGGGAGCCCGTCTGGACCGTCATCTCCACAAGCGAGGTACGGCGCAACGGCGTTGCGCGTCAAAACCGGCTGGGGCGAGCTCCAGCCGCCGCTGTTGGCTGCAGCGCGGCCCCAGGGATGTTCGGCCGCGCGCAGGTGGATCGCGCCGGGAGCGAATGGCAAATGCACCGGCTCGCGCGCGCGACCGCTCTCGTTCATCACCATGAAGGCCGGCACGTCGCCGCCGTAGAGCATGATCCAGCGCGACAGCGGCGCGACCCAAGCCACGCTCATCTGCGAGACGTAGTCGATCTCGGGCTCGCGCCAGTCGAGCTTCACGCCGCCCTGCGCGGCGACCAGCTTGGCGTCGTCGCCATAGATCGGCCGCGCGTCGGACTCGTGCTCGGACCAGCGCGGCTTGCCGTCGCGGCCCGTGCCGGCGAAGAAACGCGGCTGCCAGCGCACACTCTCGGGCTCGCCCCGCAGCTCGGACAACGGCAGGTAGGCGAAGAACGGCAGCGTCTGCGCGCCGTCGGTCTCGACGAATGCCGCGCGACCCCAGATCAGCAAAGTGTGATAGCCGGGACCGTAGTCGTTCTTTTCGGGCTGCTCGGGATCGAAGAACGCAACCGTACGCGCGGTCATGTTCTGAAAGCGGTTGGTGCTGAAGCGCGCGAGCGTCGCATAGTCGGCTGGTTTGTCCGGCCGGAGCGCGGCCGCGACATACAACACGCGGGCGATGCCGCGGCGCGGATCGTCGTGATACCAGGTCGGCACGACGGGACCCTGCGACGTGTGTAGCTCGAAAGGCTTGGTCGCGAGACATACGTCGCGCGGCGACTTGCCGCAGAGACTGGGTGAGCCGCAGTCGTGACTGGAGCGGCAATACGCCGGCGCGGCATCGGGCGCGAGCTCGATCTCGCCCGCACAGGCGCCGAGTCGAGGTTCGAGCTCGCTCGAACAGCGCATGCCCTGCGGGCACTCCGAGCTGGCGCGGCAATACGCCGGGTCGCCGCGAAAGAACACGCCGAATATGCGCTCGCCGTCGCTGAACGCCGTGAGCGGCGTGCGCAGCGCTGTCATGTTCATCACCGCGTCGTCGCTGCTCGCGATCGGATTGGGGAACAAGCGGATGTGCGGCCACGTGGTCGCATCGTCAGGCGCGCTGCGCGGCACCTCGAGCAGATCGCAACGCACCGGTTGACGTGCCGGCGGCGGACCGGGAAGCAACGCGGCCGGGCGCGCGCGCGGGAGAAATGCCTGCAAGTCGTCGCTGGGCACGGTCGGATATTCGCAACCGCTGACCGGACGGGTCCATGTGTCGCCGAACAAGATCGCCAGCTTGTCGTCGTGCTCGGCGCGTGCGGTGAACCCCAAGTCCGTGCCGTAGATGCCGGGCGTCGCAGTGCGCGGGCCGATCAAGCTGCACACCGGCCAACTTCGCGCGCGGACACCGCTCGGTCGCGCCGACCGTTCGGTGCGGATCGCGTTCAAATCGCGCGAGTCGCGCACACAGCTCGCCACGAGCCAACCCAGGCATATCCAGCGCCACCAACCTGCGTTCCAGAACATCCCAACTCAAGTACTCGCCCGCGCGCGCTGTGCCAGGTTCCTCCCTACAGCCCTTATGCGCGCGTCAAGCGCGGGTTCGTCATGTTCTCGGGCTTGAGCAGCTCGTCCACGCGCTCCTTGGTCAACCAGCCCTTGGCGATCACCAGATCGTAGACGCTGCCGCCGGTCTTCAAGGCTTCCTTGGCGATCTGCGCCGAGCGCTCGTAGCCGAGCACGGGGTTGAGCGCCGTCACCAGGCCGATCGAGTTCTGCACGTACTCGCGGCAGCGCTCCACGTTCGGCTCGATGCCGGCGATGCAACGCGAGGCGAGCACCACCGCGGCGTTGCGCAGCAGCGTGAGCCCGAAGAACAAGTTGAACGCTATGATGGGCTCCGCCATGTTCAGCTCGAGCTCGCTGGCCTCCGCCGCCATCGAGACGGTCACGTCGTTGCCGATGATCTGAAAGCAGATCTGGCTCACGACCTCGGGCACCACCGGGTTCACCTTGCCCGGCATGATCGATGAACCGGGCTGCATCGGAGGCAGACGGATCTCGTACAGGCCGCAGCGCGGACCGGAAGACAACCAGCGCAGGTCGTTGCAGATCTTGGAGAGCTGCACGGCTGCGGTCTTCATCGAGCTGCTCATCAGCGCGAACTCGCCCGAGTCCTGTGTGGCTTCGACCAGGTTCTCGGCCAGCCGGATGGGTGCGCCGGAGAACTCGGCGAGCTTCTGGGTGCAGAGCGGCGCGTATCCCGGAGGGCTGTTCAGCCCGGTGCCGATCGCGGTCGCGCCCATGTTGCTCCAGAGCAACTCGCTGCCCGCGTTCTCGAGGTGGCGGATGCCGTCGCCGACCATCACCGCGTAGGCGCTGAACTCTTGACCGAGCGTCATCGGCACGGCGTCCTGGTTCTCGGTGCGACCCATCTTGATCACGTTCGAGAACTGCTTGGCCTTCTCGAGCAGCGCGGTCTGCAGCTCGCGCAGCGCGCGCTGGGTGTCGCGCAGCGTGAACCACACGCCCAGCTTGATGGCCGTGGGATAGGCGTCGTTGGTGGACTGCGAGCAGTTCACGTGATCGTTCGGGTGGCAGTGCTCGTACTCACCTCTGCCGTGGCCGAGCAGCTCGAGCGCGCGGTTGGCGATCACCTCGTTCGCGCACATGTTGGTCGAGGTACCGGCGCCGCCCTGGATCATGTCGACGACGAACTGATCGTGGAGCTTGCCGGCGACGATCTCGTCGCAGGCCTGCGCGATGGCCTGGGCGATCTTGGGATCGAGCGCGCCGAGCTCGCCGTTGGCCAGCGCGGCGGCCTTCTTCACGTAGGCCAGGGCGCGCACGAAGTGCTCGTAGTTTCGCACGTGGATGCCGGAGAAGGGGAAGTTCTCGACCGCTCGCAGCGTTTGCACGCCGTAGTACGCGTGCTGCGGAACCTCACGCTCGCCGAGCGAATCGTGCTCGCGACGCACACCGGTGATCGATGGCGCGCCAGCTTGTTTCTCCAGGCGCTCCGAGATCAAACGCAGGCGCTCGCCCACGCGCCGCGCGAAATGACCGACGAGCAGGTAGAACACGCGCGGCTCGCGCTCGCGAAGCGCGTCGAGCTCGGCGCGAGGAATCTGCCACAGGCGTGCGCCCTTGCGCGCAACGCCGCTGGTCGCGTGCGGCGTGTCGTCCAGCATCACGCTCTCGCTCACGATCGCGCCGGGTTGCAGCACGGCCAGGACCACGCTGCTGCCGTGCTGACCGCGCGTGATCTCGACGTCGCCCTCCAGCACGAGCCCGAGCCACCTGCGCGGTGTGGACTCGTGGAAGAGGTACTCGCCCGCGTTGTATTCCACCGAGCCACCGCGATCGAGAACCGTGGCGAGTTCCTCGGGTGCGATGCCGATGCGACGCGCCGCTTCGGCGATGGTTTGCTGATCGATCTTCATGGAGGCCTCCGTGGGGGTTCAGCCGTAGAGAAGCTTGGCAAGCGTCAGGCCGCAGGCGATGGCAGTGATGGTGCTCACGAGCCCGGGCACGAGGAAGGAGTGGTTGATGACGTACTTTCCGATCCGGGTCGTGCCAGAACGGTCGAAGTTGATCGCGGCGATGATCGTCCCGTAGTTCGGGATCAAGAAGTAGCCGTTGACCGCAGGGAACATCCCGATCAGGAACTGCGCCGGGATGCCGAGCGAGAGCCCGAGCGGCATCAGCGCGCGCGCCGTCGCGGCCTGGCTGTAGAGCAGCACCGACGCGAGGAACAGGCCGATCGAGAACGTCCAGGGCGCGGCCTTGGCCATGTCACCGAGACCTCCGACGATCACGTCGCGATTGGACTCGATGAAGGTGTCGCCCATCCAGGCGAGCCCGAAGATGCCGATCACTGCGGTCAGGCCCGCGCGCACCGTCTGCGTCTTGACCACGAGCTCCGGCTTGATGCGCGTGATGAACAGCACCAGGGCGGCGACCGCGAGCATCACGATCTCGATCGCGACCGGCATGGCGATGACCTGGGGCTTGCCGTCCTTCGCCAGCGTTCGAAGCTCGGGCCAGAGGCCGAGCACGACCACCAGCGCGACGCCCGCGAGGAAGACGAGCGCGCTGACCTTGGCGGTGGGAGCCAGCGGCGCGGCTTCTCCGCCGGCTGCCTTCCGCGGCGCTTCGATCTCACCGGCCGCGAGACGCGCTTGATATTCCGGATCGTCGGCGAGATCTTTGCCCACGCGCGTCTGTACGAGCGCTGCCACGATGACGCCGACCAACGTCGAGGGCACGCAAATCGTCAGGATCTGGGGCAGGCCGAACGCGAGATTGTGGCTCGAAAACAGACCGATCATGGCTGCGGTCGCTGCAGCGACTGGGCTCGCTGTGATCGCCTGCTGTGATGCGATCGTCGCAATGGCCATCGGACGCTCGGGTCGAATCCCGTTTTGGTGCGCCACCTCATAAATGACCGGCAGCAGCGGATACACGATGTGACCGGTGCCGGCGAGGAACGTGAACGTCCAGGTGACGAGCGGCGCGACGATGGTGATCTGCTTCGGGTTCTTGCGGATCACGCTCTCGGCGACGCTTACGAGATAGTCGATGCCGCCTGCGGCCTCCATCACGGACGCGGCCATGATCACCGCGAGGATGATCAGCATCACGTCCACCGGAGGAGCCGTCGGAGGCGCACCGAGGAAGGCCAGCGCGAGCAATCCGACGCCGCCCCAGAGGCCGAGGCCCACGCCACCGACGCGCGCGCCGATGCCGAGTGCGATCAGGATCACTGCGAATTCGAGAACGAGACTGATCGTCATCGGAACTGAACTCCCCTGCGTTCGCGCTGTCTTATACCCGCGGCCGTGGTAGAAGGCCACACACCAAGGCGGAAGAGACATTTCTGCGTGGAAAACGGCCTCATGCGACGGATCGTGTTTTCATGTCTATGGATGGCAGGCGTCGCGACTGCCGTGACTGCGGCTGCGCAGCAAGCTCCCCCGCCGCCGTCAGCTGCGGCGCCGAACGACGCGCAGCTACGCGAGATCGTCGAGGCTCAGCAGCGCAGACTCGATGCCCAGGAGGCGGTCCTCGCCGAGCAGCAGCGTGCGCTGCAACAGTTGCGCAGCGACCTCGACGCATCGCCGGCTCCGGCAGCGAAAGCGGAGACGCCTGCGGCGGGCTTGCCCGCGCTCACGACCAGTGAAGAGGCAGCCGCCGCGCTCGAATGGCCGGGTTCGTTCGCGGTACCTGGCACCAAGAGCCGGCTGAAGATCGGTGGCTTCGCCGAGTTCGACGCCGTCTACGACAACAACGCGATCCTCACGCCGACCTCATTCGTGACGAACTCGATCGTCACCCGCGATGCGACGCCCGCGCAGGGCGAGGACGGTCAAGCGGCGTTCAGCGTCCAGCCATCACGCTTGACAGTCGAGTGGCGAATGCCCTTGTCGAAAGAGCAGCGGGTGAAGGCCTTTCTGAGCATCGACATGTTCGGCACCAGCACCAGCGCCTCGAATTCGCTGCGCGTGCGCGAGGCCTACGGCGAGGTGACGAAGGTCCTGTTCGGAGGTGACCTGCTGCTCGGACAAACCTGGTCGACGTTCCGCAACAACCAGGGGGTGCCGGGCACGCTGGACTTCCAGGGGCCCAACTCGGTGTTCGGCGTGCGCCATCCGCTCGCGCGCTGGACGAAGAAGCTCGGCTCGTCTCCGCTGACGCTGAAGATCGCCGTCGAGGCGCCGGACAAGCGGACGCTGCAGAATGCGCAGGCGCTGTCGGGCGTGCCGGATGGAGCGCTCGCGCTGGTCTGGGATACGGACGGCGTCAACCTGCAGCTCAGCGGGCTCGTGCGCAGCCTGCGCGCGAGCGTGGACAACGCGTCGCCGATCTCGACCGTCGGCTGGGGCGCCGCGCTGGCCGGGCGCATCTACATGCCTGGCGCGCTCGAGAACGACTTCCTGACCTTCTCGGTCACGTACGGCAAAGGGATCGGCGGCGTGGTGAACGATGCGCCGCTGGACGCGAGCTACGACGCGGACGACGAGAAGCTCAGGACGCTGCCCACGTTCGCTTATTACGTCGGCTACCAGCACTGGTGGACCACCTGGCTGTACTCGGTCGCGTGCTACGCCGACGTCTGGCAGGACAACCTGGCGTTTCAGGCGGGCACGTCCTACCAGCACACGCGCTACGCCAGCTTGAACCTGGCGTTCACCCCATCGCCCGCCTGGCTGTTCGGCGTCGAAGGTCTGTACGGATCCCGCAAGGACAAGGACGACGAACAAGGCTGGGACGCTCGCGGCCTGTTCGTCTCGCGCTTCATCTTCTAGCCATGCAGAGATCGACATGAATCGTGCGTCACCGACAACTGCAGCTCTCGCGGCCTGCCTCGCGCTTTGGGCGGGGTGCGCGTCGGCGACGACGAGCGTGAACGAACTGTGGTTGGACAGCGCGCGGCCCCAAGCGACGCTCGGCAAGACGCTGGTGGTCGCCCTGCTGCGCGACCCGCACCTGGCCGTCAAGCTCGAGCAGGAGTGGGCGAGCCAGCTGCGAGCCCGCGGCGTCGACGTGACGCCGATCGAATCGCTCGGCCCGGTCGTGAGGCCCGCCGGCAGAGATGCGGTCGAGGCGCTCGTGCGCCAGCACGGCTTCAACACCGTACTGGTCAGCAAGGTCCTCGACATCAAGCAGGTGGACCGCGATCCCCCTTCCTCGCAGGTCGCGGTGGTCGAGACCAAGCTCTACGACGCAAGCAAGGGCGCACCCTTCTGGTCGGCTCAGACCGATACCTTCCTCGCAGGCGCCTCGGCCGATGACCTGAAGCGCCCGGGCAACGAGATCGTCCGCGTGTTCGTGGAGACGCTGATCGCGGAGATGGCCAAGGCGAGGCTGCTCTGAGTCGCGTGGCCTGGCACCCCTCGTGCAAGGGAAGGCCTCGAGGCAGCGCACGTGTGCCGCCTTGTGCCAACCGTTCGCTGTCACGCAGCGGATGGCTGCGGCGGAGGTAGCCATGCGACACATGTTCTGGGCCCTGTGCCTCTCGGCCGTAGCCGCGCTGGTCTCGCCACGACGCGTCGCCGCTTGTACCTGCGTGGCGACTCCGATCTACCGGTCTGATCCGGCGGACGGCGCGACCGATGTGGCGTTGAACCAGGCGATCATGATCGAGGGCGTGTTCAAGCCGACTGGCATCCAGCTCGAGGACGACGCTGGACATCCGGTGGCGTTCGAGCTCAACGCCGGACCCTGGCCAGGTTGCGCCGGCACCTCCGCGGACGTGATTCCAAAGGCGCCGCTGGCTCCGAACAAGCGCTACACGATTCGTGTCGTCCCCATCTATCCCGAGGCGGAGCCCCACGAAGCTTCCTCGAGGAGCTTCACGACCGGCACGACGATGCTGCCCGACGTCGAGCTCCAAGCTCCGCATGGCTCCGCGGCCGTCGTGTTCGATGGGCCGGAAGCCATGTGTGGGAACGCCGTCACGGCGTACACGTGCCTCGACACCGATGTGACGAACAACCTGGAGCTGATCCTGCGCCGAGGGCAAGAAGTGCTCATGCGAACGACCACGCTCGTGCAGGACGATGGCCTGTACGGCGTCCAGCAGGCGCCCGACTGCGTCGAGCTCCGCCGTCGTGCACGCACGGGAAAGCGCTCCGCGCCGCTACTCGTCTGCGGCGATGCACTGAATGCTCGCCCGTGGATTGCCAGCGATTCGAAGCAAGGCGTCGTCCAGTGCCGCGACGGCGTGATCGGCGGGGGGTCGACCGAGCGCGACACGGCGGAGTCGCGCGAACCCCCTCCCGAGACCTCGCTCGCAGGCTCGCGCGCGGAGCAGGCTGGCTCGCGAGCAGAGATGAAACAGCCGCCACCTGCTGCCGATGGCGACGCACACAGCTCGTACGGGTGCGCTGCTGCGCGCGGCACCCACGGCCAGGGCGCGGGCGCATTCGCGATGCTCCTGCTCGCGCTCTTCGCGCGGCGGCGCTGGCAGTAGCTCACGAGAACGGCGAATCGTACTGCTTCGCGTCAGCGCTCGTGCACAACTCGTGATCTCTCGCGACGCGCTCGGCCTTGAACGACGTAGATTCACCCGGAAGCTCGATCCTGGCTGATCCACCCGTCACCACGAACTCCAGCTCGATCCGGCTCTCATCCCGGTAGATCAGCGTCAACGTACCGCCATCGTACCGGTACCGAAGGTATCCGTTCTCGGGTTCCGGCCGGTCCTTCCGAAGCTGGTCGCTGAACGTGGCT
Source organism: Polyangiales bacterium (assembly GCA_035274465.1). Taxonomy (GTDB): domain Bacteria; phylum Myxococcota_A; class Polyangia; order Polyangiales; family JAFGIB01; genus JADGRF01. Next base: position 38,668 of record DATEOF010000283.1, on the reverse strand, counting down.
CGATCGGTTTCGCACACGAGCAGACACCACTCCCCGTCGTCAGGGACATTGTCTCCGACACCACACCAGAGGCCTGTGTAGCGGGCTGGGTCCAGGTCCTCGCTGCGGCTGCAGCCAGCTGCGGCCAACCAAACGAGCATCGCGATCGGGAGTGGACCTCGGTGCATCCGTGCTGCCGATCATATCACTCAACTACCGGTGATGATCGTCCCTGCGCGCCAGTCGAAACGCTCCATCCAAGCTCGAGCGCACCGCAAGCTCCGTCTCGCTTGGACTGGGCGGCAGAGAGCAACAACAGCGCCGTCGCATCGCAAGCTGGCCGCGCCGGGACGGCACGTCTACTGGGACTGGTGCTTGGTTCGCGCGAGCTGCGTCAGTTGCTTGTAGCTGCCGAAGACTTGCTCGGCGTCCTCGATCGTATCCAGCGGGCTCACCGGATCATCCGCACCATCGCGCGAGAACACCCGCAGCGGCTCGTAGCGCGTGTTGCGTTCGGTCGGCACCCTGCCCGCGTCGCGGATCACGCGCCGGAGCTCGCTCGGCTTCATCAACTGTCCGTGCTGTGCCCCGGCCGAGGTCGAGATGCTCTCGTTCATCAGCGTGCCGCCCAGGTCGTTCGCTCCGCAGTCGAGCAACCACTGCGCCTGGCGAATACCTTCCTTCACCCACGAGGTCTGGATGTTCTTGAAGCTCGCGCCGAGCATCAGGCGCGAGATGGCGATGAAGCGCGTAACGTCGTGGCCGGTCGGCCCGGGCCGAACATCGGGGAGCATCTTCTTCCAGTGCAGCGGGGCTTCGGCGTGCACGAACGAGAGCGGGACGAACTCGCTGAAGCCTCCCGTCTCGAGCTGCAGGTCGCGCAGCAGCGAAAGGTGCAGCATGCGATGCAGCGGCGTCTCGATGTGGCCGTACATGATCGTGGCCGTGGTCGGGATACCGACGCGATGCGCCGTCCGGACGACCTCGATCCATTCGGCCGTGGTGATCCGGCCGCCGGCCAGGCGCTTGCGCACGTCGTCGTCGAGGATCTCCGCCGAGGTGCCGGGCAGCGAGCCGATGCCTTCGCGCTTGAGCTCACTCAGGTAGTCGTGCAGCGACAGGTTCATCAGCTGCGCGCCGTACTTGACCTCTTCGGGCGAAAACGCGTGCACGTGGAGCTCGGGCAGCGCCTTGCGTACCGCGCGCAGCAGGTCGAGGTAGATCGTCGGCTCGGCGCGCGGTGGCAACCCGGCCTGGATGCAGACCTCGGTCGCGCCCAGCGCCTGGGCCTGCGCCGCGCGGCGGATGATCTCGTCGGTGTCGAGGTAGTACGCCTCTTCGCTGCGCGCGGTGCGCGAGAACGCGCAGAACTTGCAGGCCTTCACGCACTGGTTCGTGAAGTTGATGTTGCGATTGACCACGTAGGTCACGCGCTCGCCGACCTGCTCGTTGCGCAACCAGTCCGCCGCCGCGCACAGCGCGCGCAAGTCCGCACCGCGCGCATCCGACAGCGGCAACGCGGCCTCGGCGTCGAGCGTGCGACCTTCGAGCACCGGCTCGAGCAGCTCCCGCACGGAGCGCGAGGCCCCAGCGAAGCAACGTTCGAGCTCGCCGCTCACGACAGCAGCCCGTGGTTCGCCGCCGTCAGCGGCAAGCGTTCGCGCGCGGCCAGCGCCTGGCTGCGCAGAGGTTCGTCCACGAAGCCCGCCCGTTCGAGGTAGGCGTCGTACACCGGCAAGCGCGGCTCCAGCGTGAAGCCGAGAGCTGCACACGTGGCGCGCAGCGCCTGCAGGTGCGGCCAGGGATGCGCCGGGTTGATGTAGTCCGGGCTGACCGGCGAGATGCCACCGAAGTCGTTGATGCCCGAGCGGATCAACAGCGCCGTGCGCTCGGCGTTCAGGTTCGGCGGGGCCTGCAGGCTGATGTCCATCGGCAGGATCAAGCGCGCCATCGCCAGTGCGTGCTGCATCTCGACATCGTCTTGCGCCGGCACGTCGTGCATCGCGATCTCGGGGCGCGGTGTGAAGTTCTGCACGATGACTTCCTGGATGTGACCGTACTTGCGGTGCAGCTCGCGGATCGCCAGCAAGCTCTCGATGCGCTCGCGCCGCGTCTCACCGATGCCGACCAGGATCCCCGTGGTGAATGCGATGCCGAGCTCGCCGGCCTCCTCGAGCATCTGCACGCGGCGCGCCGGCCGCTTGTCGGGCGCGCGATGGTGCGGCATGCCCTTCTCACACAAGCGCGGGCTGATGTTCTCGAGCATCAAGCCCAGGCTCACGTTGTAGGGCTTGAGCCGCTGCATGTCCCCGCGGCTCAACACGCCCGCATTGGTGTGCGGCAAGAGGCCTAGATCCAGCGCCGCGCGGCCGGCCCAGACCAGGTAGTCGACCGTGCCGTCGTGCCCGAGCTCGTGCAGCGTGCGGCGGTACGCGGCGAACGCGCCTTCGGGCTTGTCCCCCAAACAGAACAGCGCCTCGATGCAGCCCTGTGCGTGCGCGCGTTCGATCCAGCTCTGCACCTCGCCGGGCGTCATCGTCCAGGCCCCCGGATCGCCGGGCGATTTGCGGAACGAACAATAGTCGCAGCGGTTGCGACACAGGTTCGTCAACGGCAGGAACACCTTGGGCGAGAACGTCAGCCGATCTGCGTAGACGTGATCGCGCAGCTCGCAGGCGGCACGGGCGAGCTGCTCGACCAGCTCGGGATCGGCAGCCGCGAGCGACAGCGCGCGCTCGGCGTCGAGCTCGCTGGCACCCGCGGGCAAGGGGCCTGTGGCACGGTCCGGCACATCGCTCTTAGACTCCACGAGCGCACACGAGTCAAGCCGATACAAGCCGGGGTGCGGCCACGTTTCGGCCATGCTAAGGTGCCGCGCCTTATGGAGCTAATTCAGCAGCTCATCCATTTCATTCGCGACCCCGCGTACCTCGCCGAGCTCGGTTACCCCGTGCTGGCCCTGATCATCTTCCTCGAGACCGGGGCGATGGTGTTCTTCCTGCCCGGCGACTCGTTGCTGGTCACGGCGGGGGTCTACGCAGCCAACGGCAAGCTGGATCTCTTGCTGCTGAACTTGATCCTGATCCCGTGCGCGATCATCGGCGACGCGCTGTCGTACTACATCGGGTCCAAGACCGGGCCGATGCTGTTCAATCGCCCGCGCTCCCGGTTCTTCCGGCCGGAGCACGTGGCCGCGGCGCACGCGTTCTACGAGAAGCACGGCGGCAAGGCGATCATCATCGCCCGCTTCATGCCCGTCATGCGCACCTTCGTGCCGATCGTCGCCGGCATCGCCGGGATGAAGTACCGCGACTTCGCCACCTTCAACATCATCGGCGGCGCGAGCTGGGTGCTGTCGATGACCGTGCTCGGCTACTTCGTCGGCATGACGCCGCTCGGCAAGCACATCGAAGCGGTGATCATCGTGGTGGTGTTCCTGTCCATCCTGCCCGGCATCATCGCCTGGCTGCGTGCTCGGAAGTCTCCGGCGACGGCCCCCGCGCCGGAGTGAACGCGCTCGGGGTCCTAGCTCTGCCCGTTCGCCTTGCGCAGCACGCTGTGGTGCCTGCTGTAGGCGAAGTAGATCACCATCCCGATCGCCAGCCAGATGATCAGCCGCCACCAGTTCTCGGCGGGCAGCGAGCACATCAGCATCAGGCACAGCAGGATGCCCGCGATGGGCACGAACGGCACCATCGGACAGCGGAACGGGCGGTGCAGATCCGGGTGCGTCTTGCGCAGCACCAGCACGGCGCCGCACACGATCACGAAGGCCAGCAGCGTGCCGATGTTCACCAGCTCGGCGAGGATGCGCAGCGGCAGGAACCCGCCCAAAAACGCCACCATGATGCCGGTCAAGATCGACGACTTCCAGGGCGTGCGGAAGCGCTCGTGAACCGCGCTGAAGAACGAGGATGGCACCAGGCCGTCGCGCGCCATGGCCAGCATCACGCGCGGCTGGCTCAACATCAGCACCAGCAGCACCGAGGTGATGCCCGCCAGCGCGCCGGTCGAAATCACCAGCTGCGCCCAGGGCAACCCGATGGCGGCGAACGCGGACGGAATGGGCGCGTCGATGTCGATCTTGTCGTAGGGCACCATGCCGGTGATCACCGCCGCGACCGCGATGTAGAGCACCGTGCAGATCAGCAGCGACGCCATGATGCCGATCGGCACGTCGCGCTGCGGATTGCGCGCCTCCTCCGCGTGGGTGGACACCGAGTCGAACCCGATGTAGGCGAAGAAGATCGTGGCCGCGCCGGCGATCATCCCCAGCGGCTCGCCCCCGGGCCCGGTCTGGCCCGTCACCGTGTTCCCGAACAGCGAGATGCCGGTCATGCCGTAGGGCGCGAACGGGGTCCAGTTGTCGGGGTTCACGTGCGGGAAGCCCACGATGATCACGAAGAAGACGATCGCCACTTTGACGATCACCATCGCGGTGTTGAAGCTGGCGCTCTCCCGGATGCCCTTGACCAGGATCACGGTCACGAGCGCCGCCGCGAAGACGGCCGGCAGATCGAGGATGCGCCCGGTGGAGACCAGCTGGCCGGTCTCGGGGTGGTAGTCGAACGGCGCCGATCTCAGCGCGTCGGGTATCGTGATCCCGAACTGACCTATGAAGTTCTGGAAGTAGTGCGACCAGCCGTGCGCAACGGTGGCCGACGCGACCGTGTACTCGAGCACCAGGTCCCAGCCGATGATCCAGGCAAAGAGCTCACCGAGCGTGGCGTACGCGTACGTGTAGGCGGACCCGGCCACTGGCACCATGGCCGCGAACTCGGCGTAACAAAAAGCGGCAAAGATGCAGGCCACGCCCGCCAGGGCGTACGAGAGCATGACCGCCGGGCCGGCTTTGTCATGGGCGGCCACTCCGGTGAGCACGAAGATGCCAGTTCCGATGATCGCGCCAATGCCCAGGCTGGAGAGCTGGAACGGCCCGAGCACCCGCCTCAGCCGATTCTCGCTGGCCATCTCTGCGAGGATTTGAGGGATAGGCTTACGAGCAAAAAGCGGATTAGGCATTGCGCAGCACGTTAGGAGAGCGCGCGGCGCGAGCGCAAGAACGACGTGTCAAACCCAACGCGATTGTCGCTACTTGCGCCAGTTCGGGCCGCCGCGTCGCGGATCGGTGACTGCGTCGCCCCGCCTCCCTGACGCGCCTGTCAGCGCGGCTTTGCGAAGGAACTGTGTGGTGAGCTTGTATCCGAGGTCGCGGGAACTTACCTAATCAACCAATGTTGCGAATCCGTTGCGTCCTCGTCACCCGTCTGGCAGTCGTCCTGGTTGGCTCCGCCCTCGCTGCCTGCGGCGGTGACAACTTGATGGGGACACCCGCGGGGGGTAGCGGCGGCCACGCCGGGCAAACCCCGGGCGCGGCCGGAAGCGCGGCGGGCAGCATTGCAGCTGGCAGCGGCGCGGCGGGCATGAGTGCGAGCGGCGACGACAAGCTCCACGGCTACTTCAACGTCAACCTGAACCCTGCCCTGGAAGAGACCGGCAGCCCGGCCAACACCAGCTTCCTGGGCAAGCTCTACGACGGCCCCACGCCCGCACCGATGACCTTCACGCAGCAGATGGAAGCGGGCGGCTGCAAGCTGTACACGCCGAACGTTTGGTTCTGCGAGAAGACCTGCACCGGCGGCGCGGTCTGCACCGCGGACGACGTCTGCACGCCCTACCCGACCGCGGCAACGGTCGGCACGGTGACGCTGACGGGGCTCGGGTCGAACCCGATCGCGATGGAGCCCAAGGCGAACAACTATCAGCCGCCGGCAGGCACGACGATCCCTTATCCGCCCTGCACGCCCGGTGCCGAGGTGAAGCTGACGGCGGCGGGCGGTAGCCATGCCCCGTTCACGCTCACCGCCAGCTGCATCGATCCGCTCGAGCTCACAGGGGGCGACGTGAAGCTGATGAAGGGTCAACCGCTGCCGCTCAAATGGAAGGCCGGCGCGGCCAACTCCAAGGTGAACGTCCACATCCTGCTCGACATCAGCCAGCACGGCACGTCCAAGGGCAACATCCAGTGCGACGTACCGGACAACGGTTCACTCAGCATCCCCGCGACGCTGGTCGATGCACTGTTGGCTCTCGGCGTGAGCGGCTTCCCGACCGTGCTCGTCACGCGCGAGCTCGTCGGCCGTGCGGACAGCGGTGGCCCGAGCAACGTGTACTTGAAGTTGAGCGCGCAGTACCGCCAGGCGGTGGAGATCCCCGGGCTGGTCTCGTGCAACGACAGCGCCCAGTGTCCCTCGGGACAGACCTGCCAAAAAGACTTGAAGTGTGAGTGAAGGCCGCGCAGGCCGCAGCCCGCGGCGCTTCGCCAGCAAGGAATGGGTACGCGATGAGATCTGTGACAATCATGCGACGCATCGGATTCCTCGGACTACTGACTGGTTTGTTGGGCTGTTCGTCCGAAGACCCGATGAGCATGCAGCCCGCAGCGAGCGCAGGCACGAGCGGCAACACACCGAGTGGCGCACCGCCTGCAGCTGGCGGCGGCAGTGGTGCGGGCAACGGCGGTACTCCCGTGACCACCCCGAGCACCGGCATCGCCGGCACGAGCGCGGGCGCAGCAGGCAAGACGACCACGCCGGCAGCTGGCAGCGGCGGAGTTGCGAGCGTCGGCGGCGCGCCTGCAGCCGGCAGCAGCGGCAGCGGCACGGCAGGCATGACCGCACCTGCAGCTGGCAGCGGCGGGATGACCGCGACGCCCAGCGGTGAGCCCTTCAGCTTCTTCGTCGCGAGCTGGAAGGCCATGCAGCGCGTCTCGGGTAGCCCGGACGGCTTCGGCGGAGACCTGCGCCACGGGACGCCGGATGGCTTGAGCGGCGCCGACAAGATTTGCACCGAGATCGCCGAGACTTCCATGCCCGGTTCGGGCGCGAAGATGTGGAAAGCCTTCTTGAGCGTGACCAAGGGGCCGGACGGTCAACCCGTGCACGCGATCGATCGCGTGGGCGCAGGGCCCTGGTACGACCGCGTCGGTCGCCTGGTGGCGATGAACAAGACCGACTTGCTGCAATCCCGCCCGCGCGGCGCGGACCCGATGATCATCAACGATCTGCCGAACGAAGACGGCATCCCCAACCAGGCGCCCGACGGCATGAAGGTGGACAACCACGATATTTTGACCGGCACGAACAACATGGGGCGACTCTTCAACACCGATTGGGCCTACACCTGTCATGACTGGACATCGGCAGTTGGCAGAGATGGTACGCCGCGCGTCGGTCACTCCTGGCCGCGCATGGGCGGCGGCGGTCCACGCGGCGGCGGACGCACGGGCAGCGCGGGCATGGGCGGTTTCGTCCCACCGCCGGGTGCCCTCGCCGGTGCCAGCGGTGGAGAATTCGACCTGGCCAACTGGATGTCCTCGCTCAATGAAGCGGGCTGCGCACCCGGTGCCAGCTTGGTGGAAATGGGCCCGCCGAACCCCGACATTCCTACGGTCGGGTCGGGCGGTGGCTACGGCGGGATTTATTGTTTTGCGTTGAAGCCCTGAGGAGTGGAGCACATGTCGGAGCATGTTCTGTGGTCGGTGAGCCGTATGTTGGGCGTCGCCGCGCTCGCTGGTGCAGTGCTGGCCGGTTGTGGTGGCGATGAAGGAACGGGGCCCGTGGGAGCGGAGCCTATTCCGGAGGGCGCGTGTGAAGTCGACAGCATGCCCGACCCCGACTCTCTGCCGAAGATCGGTTGCACCAAGGACTTTCAAACACTGGCGTCGGAGCCGCTCGACGGCAGCATTCCCGGCGCGCGCTCCGGCAAGGTGGTGCTGGATCGGCTGGACAACAACGCGCTGTATTTCCAGAACAGCAACAAGTACGAGATCCACTACCAGTTCGCGTCGCGGTTCCTGTCGGGCAACGGCAAGCCGACCGTGACCTCGCTCTCGGAGTTCAACACCACCGAGTACTTCTCGCCGGATCGCCGGTTCCTGCTCGGCGCGGTGACATACTACGAGGGCCCGAAGGTGTGGGCGTTCGAGATGGCGCCGTACGACACCGCGTCGGCGGAGATGATCGCGACGGTGTTCGAGGCCGTGCGCGCGAAGGTGTTCTTCGGCAAGGCGATGGTGTTTCACCCGACCTCGGAAGCGCTGCAGTCGATCGCCAAGATGCTGCCCGCGACGATCAAGGTGATGACCACCGACGATCTCTACCAGGGCATCGACTACCAGCCGCTCAACCTCGGCGAGACCGTCGGCCAGGTGCGCTTCCTGACCGCCGAGCAGCTCGAAGCGACGTACGTGAGCTACCGCGACCTGGTCGTGCTGGATCACGTGCCGAACGACATCTCGGTGGTCGCTGCGCTGATCACCTCCGACTTCCAGACGCCGCTCGCCCACGTCAACGTGCTGGCGCAGAACCGCAAGACGCCCAACATGGGGCTCAAGGGCGCGTCGACCAACGCCATGCTCAAGGCGCTCGAGGGCAAGTGGGTGAAGCTGACCGTCGGCGCCTTCGAGTGGAAGGTGCAAGAGGTCACGCAGGCCGAAGCCGAGGCGTACTGGACGGCACACAAGCCGGCGCCGGTCGTGCCGCCCGATCTGGATCTGACGGTGACCGATCTGCGCGACATCGGCACCGTCACCGAGCAGGCCGAAGGCAAGAAGGTGACGCGCGACGCGATCAAGAAGTCCGTGCAGGCCTTCGGCGCCAAGGCCGCGAACTACTCGGTGCTCACCCACACCAAGAACGTCCCGATCAAGAAGGGCTTCGCGATCCCGGTCTACTTCTACGTGCAGTTCATGAAGGACAACGGCTTCTACGACCGGCTCGATCAGATGCTGGCGGATCCGGCGTTCCGCAATGATCCACAGCTGCGCGACGCGAAGCTCGAACAGCTGCGCGACGACATGAAGGCTGCACCGATCAGCGCCGAGCTCGAGAACAAGCTGAAGGCGAAGCTCGACGCGGAGTACCCGGGCCAGACCATGCGCTTCCGCTCCAGCACCAACGCCGAGGACCTCGACGGCTTCCCGTGCGCGGGTTGTTACGACTCGCACACCGGCGATCCGGCGGACTGGCAAGGCGACATGCTGCGCGCGATCAAGCAGACCTGGGCCACGGTCTTCAGCTTCCGCACGTTCGAGGAGCGCGAGTACCACAGCATCGATCACAAGCGCGTGGCGATGGCGCTGCTCGTGCACCACAACTTCCCGGCCGAGGAAGCCAACGGCGTGGCGATCACCGCCAACCCGTACGATCCGAGCGGCCTGTCGCCCGGCTTCTACGTCAACGTCCAGACGGGCGGCGACGCCGAGGTCGTGGCCCCACCGGCCGGCGTGACCAGCGACTCGTTCATCTATCAGTACTCGTTCGCCAACACGCCGATCATCTACCTCACGCACTCGAACATCGTCGCCGCCGGAGCGACCGTGCTGACCGCGCGGCAGATCAACGAGCTCGGCAAGGCGCTGGACGCGATCCACACGGCGTTCACGGATGCCTACGGTCCGGGCGTGGGCACGAACGCGTGGTACGCGATGGACGTCGAGTTCAAGTTCGACGACGAGGCGGCGCCGGGACAACCGGCGACGCTGTACATCAAGCAGGCACGCCCGTACGCGGGTCGCGGCCAGTAATCTCCCCGTACGCGTGCCCCACTGGCGGGGAGGAGATCGTGCTCGGACTCGTGCTCCCGGCGTGACACGAGCACGAGCACGAGAGTTACATGAGCAGAGAGAGCAGCACGTTCGCGTCGCTCAGATCCGACGTCACGTGCTGCGCGCCTGCGCTGCGCAGCTCTTCGGCCGTGTGACCTCCGGTTGCCACGGCGAGACAGACGCAGCCGTGATGCAGCGCGCAATCGACGTCGCGGGGCGTGTCGCCGATCACGAACGTCTGCCTCGGATCGAACGCAAACCCCGCGTGCGCTGCCGCGCGCTCGAGCGCCAAGCGCACGAGATCCGGCCGGGTCGGTCCACAATCGCCAAACGCGCCGATCACGAACGTCTCGAGCTGTAACCCCACCGCAGCGAACTTGATCGGCACCGCCGCGCGGTAGTTGCCGGTGACCAGCCCGATCACCACGTCGTCGCGCAGCGCAAGCTGCTGGAGCAACTGGGTCACCCCGGGCAGCACGTGCGGCCTCTTGGCAGCGTTCGTCAGCTCGTGGCTCAGCTCCTGCAGGTACAGATCGCGAAAGCCGTCGTGGTGCGCGCTGACATCGGCGACGCCCAGGCGGGCCATGGCTTGCGCGAAGATGACCGGATCCATACCGCCGCCGATCATCACGCCTTCGAGGTCGAACCTTTCACCGAACAGCGCGCGGCCGGCGCGCAGCATGGCGCGCGTGCCCGCGCCGTAACCCACCATCAGCGTGCCATCGATGTCGAACAGCAGGAGCTTCTTCACCCACCGAGTCTACACGACGCGCACGCTGAGCGCGCTGACGCCGATGCGCAGCTCGCGGCTGACGGTGCGGCGCTCGACCAGCTGCGCGGAGTCGACCACCCCGGCATCGCCGAACTGCCGGCGCGCGCGGTAGACATCGAGCGCGAGCTGCGGCGGGCTGGTCGCGAGCATCTTGAGCAAGCGCTGCTGATCCACCCAGCCGTGGCTGGTGATCGGCAGCTCGCCCTCGGCCTGATCATGCAGGCGCAAGCGCGCGAGCGTGAGCAGCAAGTAGGTGTGCGCGCGCGGCCGCACCGCCTGGCGGCTTTCGCCGTGCACGATGGTGATCTCGACTTGCTCTTCGTTGCGCGTGACCGCGAATTCGAGCCCGATCGTGGCCGGCGTCGGCAGGCGCTCGGCGCCCGCCGCGGTCGCGAACACGACGCCGCCCGGCTCGAAGCGAAAACGCCGCCCACCGGCCACGACGACCTCGTCGCACTCCGGCGTCCAGACCTTCTCCATGCTCTCGGCCAGCCAAGTGCCGTCGACCCGGCGGTGGATCGAGAGCTCGGGGTGGTCGGAGTCCGGCAATGCGAGCAACCCGTCGCAAGGGGTGATGCGCGTGCCGTCGTCCAGCGCCACCGCGACCGCCCCGGGTGGATCACCCTCGGCCATCAGCCACTCGACGTCACCGCCGCCGAATCGCACGCGCGCGCCCACGCGCAGCGGAACGCGCGCGCCCGCGGGGATGCGCGAACCATCGAGGAAGGTGCCGTTCAAGCTACCCAGGTCTTGCAGCTCCCAGACCTGCCCGGTCCAGCGCAGGCTGGCGTGGCGCCACGACACCGACGGGTTCTCGAGCTTGAGCGCGGCCTCGGGAGATCGACCCACCAGATGGTCAGCCCACAAGACACAGCGCGAGCCCCGATTGTTTTCGAGTGCTGCCACGGTCGCGACCGATATCACAGACGGCATTTCGGGTGTAGCCACCAGTGGAGGGGCGCCCGACAGTGGCTCACGTGCACAGTCAGCCGGGAAGCGGAAGGCTCGCGCCGACGGGCGCGACCCTTCCGCGTGACTATCAGTCGCCGGCGCTGCGCGGCGGCTCCACAAGGCCGTGAACGCACCCCAGGCCGCGCACAGCGCTGCGAGTAACAGCGCCCCCACCAGCCAGAGCGAGAACGCCGGCTTGTGCGCACGCCGGAGGCGCGCGGTCGGGGCAGTGTCTGCCACGCGTGGTTGGGCCGCTGGCGCCGCGGTCGAGGCGGCCGGAGCGGCCACGACCGGCCCAAAGCGGGCAAGGATCGCCGCGGTGTCGAGGTTTGCGACCTCGGCGAGCTCGCGCATCAGTAAAGACATCGACGGCGTGCGGCGCCGCACCTCCAGCGTGAGCGCGCGGCCGATCACGGCCTGCAGCGCCGCCGCTCGCGGCAATTCCGGGCAACGCTGATCGATCGGCGCGTACTTCGCGGCGGCCACGTCGAGCATGGTCGCCTCGAGGTTGTCGCGCTCGAACGGCGCCACGCCGCACAGCGCACGGTAGATCACCACGCCCATGGCCCAGACGTCGGTCGGCGGGCCAAGCAGCTTCTCGCCGTACGCTTGCTCGGGCGACATGTAGTCCGGCGTGCCGAGGACCTCGCCGGTGCGCGTGAGCATCTTCGAGACCATCGGCAGCATGCGCACGATGCCGAAGTCGAGCAGCTTGGGCACCACCCGCCCATCCGGCTCCCGGTGCAAGAAGATGTTCGCCGGCTTGATGTCGCGGTGCAGGATGCCTCGCTCGTGCGCGGCGCCCAGCGCGTGCATGATCGGAAACAGAACCTCGCACAGCTCGGCGAGCGGCAACCGGCTCGAGCGGGTCAGCAGGTCGCTCAGCGTCTCGCCCGAGAGCAGCTCGAGCACCATGTACATGCCGTACTCGGAGTCCTCGTCGAGGTCGATCAGGCGCACCACGTTCGGATGGCGCAGATTCGCCGCAGCCTGCGCCTCCTTGACGAACCGGCGCTTCAGCTCCGGGTCGTCCATCTCCTCGTCGCGCAGGAACTTCACCGCGACCCGCTCGCGTGTGAGCCGGTGCGTGGCCGCGTAGACGACCCCCATGCCACCGCTGCCGATCAGGCTCTCGATGGTGTATTTGCCCGCCAGGAGCTTGTTCAGCCGTTCGGCGTTCTTCATCAGACGTTCAGCGCGGGCACCAGCTCGGCGGGGCTCTGGACCAGCTGATCCGGTGCATGCGCCGCGAGCATCTGCGCCGTAGTGTACCCCCAAGCCACCGCGACGGAGCGCATCCCCAGCTTGCGCCCGGCTTCGATGTCGCGCACCTCGTCGCCGACGTAGGCGGCCTGCGCGGGTGACAAACCTTCGCGCCGCAGCAGACGCGCGAGGCGGCGATGTTTCGTCCACAACCCCGAGCCCGTGCTGATGAAGTCGAACGTGATCGGATGCCGATCCAAGAACAGCTGCACGTTCACGCGGTTGTTCGAGGTCAACAGCCCGACCGCCAGCCCGCGCTGCCGCAGCTCGGCCAGCGCTTCGGCCACACCTGCGAAGGGCTGCACGCGCGGCATGGCGTGCGCGAGCTCCTGCCGTGCGCGCGTGACGATCAGCGGGATCTTGGCCCACGACACGCCCAAGCGCTTGGCGACCTCCAGCGGCGATTGGCCGCGCAGCAGCTCGATCTCGTCGGGCCCCGCGGGGCGGTAGCCGAACTCGCCCGACAGCCCGTTGAGCACGCGCAGCATCTCCTCGAACGTATCTGCGACCGTACCGTCGAAGTCGAAAATCGCTGCGCGTATCGGCATCGGAGGCGCACCTTGACACGCGTCACCTGCCGGCGCCATTTCGCCCTCCCAGCTGTAGGTCACGCGCATCAGCTCGCGTTCGCCCGCGATCGCTGTCCTTGAAAAGCCACTGGCCTATGAGTAGTGTTCCCGCACTTTCTAGTCGTACCGTTTGGGGGTTCATGGCAGCAGCAGCAGAAGCCGCAACGCCGAGACCGCAACGAGTTCGTCTGACAATGCGCGAGGATCCCTGGTGGATTCCCTCGCTGCTGACATTCCTCGGGCTGTCTTCGTTCATCGTCTACGCCACGTGGGCCGCGTTCCAGAACGCGCACTTCGAGTATGGGAACTACCTGTCTCCCATGTACTCGCCGTTGCTCTTCGGCGATTCGCACCACTCGTGGTTCGGACCTGCCCCGAGCTGGATGCCGGCGTTCGTCTCGCCGGCCTTGCTGATCCTCTGGGCGCCCGGTGGCTTTCGCGTCACCTGTTACTACTACCGCGGGGCCTACTACAAAGCGTTCTGGGCCGATCCACCCGGCTGCGCGGTCGGCGAGCCGCGCACCAGCTACCTGGGTGAGAACTCGTTCCCGCTGATCGTTCAGAACATCCATCGCTACTTCCTGTACCTGGCGATCGCGTTCCTGTTCCTGCTCTCCTATGACGTCTGGCGCGCGCTGTGGTTCGTGAACCCGGCCACAGGCGTCGAAGAATTCGGGGTCGGCGTCGGCACGCTCGTGCTGGCGCTCAACACCGCGCTGCTCAGCAGTTACACCCTCGGTTGCCATTCGCTCCGGCACCTGGTGGGTGGCCGCAAGGATCAGCTCGCGGGCAACGGCGTGGCACACAAGTGCTACTCGTGCGTCAGCTCGCTCAACCGCCGCCACATGAACTTTGCGTGGTTCAGCCTGTTCGGCGTGATGTTCGCCGACGTCTACGTGCGGTTGTGTTCGATGGGGATCTGGAGCGATTGGCGGATCTTCTGATGACTGACTACGAAACTCACGAACACGACGTGCTGGTCATCGGCGCGGGCGGTGCGGGCCTGAGCGCGGCCATCGCAGCAGCTGGCGTAGGTGTGTCGGTCGGACTGGTGTGCAAGTCGCTCCTGGGCAAGGCGCACACCGTGATGGCCGAAGGCGGCATGGCCGCAGCCATCGGCAACGTCGACGATCGAGACAACTGGCGCGTGCACTTCGCCGACACGATGCGCGGCGGGCAGTACATCAACAACTGGCGCATGGCCGAGTTGCACGCCAAGGAAGCGCCGGAGTGCGTGAAGGAGCTCGAGGCCTGGGGCGCGGTGTTCGATCGCACGCCCGACGGCCGCATCCTGCAGCGCAACTTCGGCGGCCACAAATACCCGCGCCTGGCGCACGTCGGCGACCGCACCGGCCTCGAGATGATCCGCACCCTGCAGGATCACGGCATCCATCAGGGCATCTCCGTCTACATGGAGTGCACCACGCTCGAGCTGCTGAAGGACGGCGATCGCGTGGTCGGTGCCTTCGGCTACGACCGCGAGCGCGGGCGCTTCCGCGTGTTCAAGGCCAAGGCCGTGGTGCTCGCCACGGGCGGCATCGGGCGCGCGTACAAGATCACCAGCAACAGCTGGGAGTACACCGGCGACGGTCAGGGCGTGGCGTACCGCGCTGGCGCAGATCTGATCGACATGGAGTGCGTGCAGTTCCATCCGACCGGCATGGTCTGGCCGCCCAGCGTGAAGGGCATCCTGGTCACCGAGGGCGTACGCGGCGAAGGCGGCGTGCTGAAGAACAAGGACGGTCGTCGCTTCATGTTCGACGACATCCCGGACAACTACAAAAACCAGACCGCCGACAATCCAGAAGAAGGCTGGCGCTACACGCAGGGCGACAAGAACTCGCGCCGTCCGCCCGAGCTGTTGACGCGCGACCACGTGGCGCGCTGCATCATGCGCGAGGTGCGCGCGGGTCGCGGCAGCCCGCATGGCGGCGTCTACCTCGACATCGCCTGGATCAAAGAGAAGCTTCCGAACGCGCCCGAGCACATCAAGAAGAAGCTGCCCAGCATGTATCACCAGTTCAAGCAGCTGGCGAACGTGGACATCACGACCGAGCCGATGGAGGTCGGGCCGACCACGCACTACATCATGGGCGGTATCCGCGTGGACGGCGACTCGCAGATGTCCACGGTGCCAGGGCTGTTCGCGGCGGGTGAAGTGGCCGCAGGTCTGCACGGCGCAAACCGTCTGGGCGGCAACTCGCTGTCCGACTTGTTGGTGTTCGGACGGCGCGCGGGCCGCTACGCAGCGGAATTTGCCAAGCAGAACCCGAGCGCCAGCATCGACAAGGCGCAGGTCGATCGCGCAGCAAAGAAGGCGCTCGATCCGTTCGAGCGCGCGGCCTCCGGCGAGAGCCCGTACAAGGTCCAGGAAGACCTGCAGAACATGATGCAGGACCTCGTCGGCATCGTGCGCAAGGAAGGCGAGATGCAGGAGGCGCTGTCGGGACTCGCCAAGCTGCACGAGCGTGCGATCCTGGCGCGCTCACCGGGCAACCGCGAGTACAACCCGGGCTGGCACACGGCGCTCGATCTCGAGAACCTGCTGATCGTCTCCGAGGCCATCACGCGCAGCGCGATCGAGCGCAAAGAGAGCCGCGGCGGCCACTTCCGCGAGGACTACCCGAACAAGGATCCTGCGGCGGCCGGCTACAACCTGGTCACGTTCAGGGGCCCCGACGGCAGGATGCAGCTGCGCCGCGAGCCGATCCCCCCACTGCCGCCCGAGCTGGCGCAGGTCATCGAGGAGAACAAGTAGATGGCCAGTTCATCCCGCGTAACGTTCCGCATCTGGCGCGGCGACAAGCTGGGCGGCGAGTTCAAGGACTACGTCGCCGAGGCCTCCGAGGGCATGGTGGTGCTCGACGTGGTGCACCGCATCCAGGCCGAGCAGGCGAGTGACCTGGCCGTGCGCTGGAACTGCAAGGCCGGCAAGTGCGGCTCGTGCTCGGCCGAGATCAACGGCAAGCCGCGGCTGATGTGCATGACGCGCATGGACGAGCTGGAGATCGACCGGCCGATCACGCTGCAGCCCATGCACGCGTTCCCGATGATCAAGGACCTCGTCACGGACGTGTCCTGGAACTTCGAGGTCAAGAAGCGCATCAAGAAGTTCAAGCCGCGCAAGCCGGACGCCGCCGACGGCACCTGGCGCATGTCGCAGACCGACGTCGATCGCGTGCAGGAATTCCGCAAGTGCATCGAGTGCTTCCTGTGTCAGGACGTGTGTCACGTGCTGCGTGAGCACGACAAGCACGAAGAGTTCATCGGCCCGCGCTTCTTCGTGTACAGCGCGGCGCTCGAGATGCACCCGCTCGACACCGAGGATCGCCTCGAGGACCTGAAGAAGACGCAGGGCATCGGCTACTGCAACATCACCAAGTGCTGCACGAAGGTCTGCCCGGAGAGCATCACGATCACCGACAACGCGATCATTCCGCTGAAGGAACGCGTGGTCGACCGCTTCTACGATCCACTGCGGAAGCTGTTCCGCGTCTTTGGTTGAGATCGCTTAGCGACCATTCGCACACAGGAGCTCGCGTGTTCGAACTCAAGCCGATCGCCCAGGACTCGATCCCGCGCGCGCTGGAGCGCGCCGAACGCTACCGCCTGCTCAACGAGCCCAGGTTGGCCGAGAGCATCTGCCTGGACGTGCTCGCGATCGAGCCGAACAACCAGGACGCCCTCTCCGGCATGCTGCTGGCGCTGACCGATCAGTTCGGCCACGGCACGGGCCCGTTGTTGGAACGGGCCAAGCAGCTCTTGCCCCGGCTCACCAGCAACTTCGAGCAGGCGTACTACGCGGGCATCATCAGCGAGCGCTTCGCGCGCCAGCAGCTGGCGCAGAACCATCCGGGTGCGCGCTTCGCCGCCTACGACTACCTGGTCGACGCGATGGAGCACTACGCGATCGCCGAGCCGCTGGCCCCGGACGGCAACGACGACGCCATCCTGCGCCACAACACGTGCGTGCGCATGATCGAGTGGCACCGGCTGACGGCGCCCCTGCCCGACGAGCAAGAATTGCCGCTCGAATGACTTGGGGGCAGCCCCTAAGCCAACTGCTCGGTGTGGTTTGCGCGCAACGCGAAAGGCCGAGAGCGACTGCACGGGCGGGCAAGCCGACAGAGTGAGGGCTCGGCGCTGATCACTGCAGGTGTGCGAGGCATCCAGGACGGAATTCCCTATGGACTGCGATCGCCGGCACGCTGAATGATCAGCGCATGACGTTGAACGGTGCTCGCGCTCGCAGACGCTTCGCATGCTTACTTACCTGCACCGCGATCGCGGCCGGCTGTAGCGACAATGAGGGTAAGGGCAGCGGGAGCCTGGTGGAGTTCACGAACCAGCAAAGCGACATCGCGATGGTGTATCCGCGCGCGGATGGCACCGTGGTAGTGCTGCGTGGCGAGGACAGCGAACGGGCCTGGTATCTCGAGCTCGTCGACCCCGACGGCACGACCACCGAGATGGTGCAAAATGCGGACGGTCGCCTGGTCGAAGTCAGCCTACTGCAGCACCGCTTTGCGCTCAGCGACTACACCGCGACCGATGTCGTGATCACGCACTTCGGCCCCGACGGCAACGGAGTCGCGGAGCGGGTTTCGCTCAGCGACCCCAACGCAGCGCCCGTGGCGGGGAAGCAGCTCGCGCTGGATAGCGACGACTCGGACGGGGACTCGTGGTTGAGCAAGAAGATCCAGGAGTTCGCCGATGCCTCGAACTTCCATCCCGTGCTCATGCCGATCAAGAAGTTCATCGACAAGGGCGTGGAAAAGTGGACCGCCGCGGAGAGGGCGATCCAGGAAACGCGTGAGAAAGTCGGTGGCGTTACTCAGAAGATCCGCAATGCGTTGACCTGCGGCACAGCCACACGCCGGCAATGCGCCGAGCAAGTGGCACAGCAAGCACCGTCGATGTTGCGAGAGTTGCGTTCGATCGATCCGGAGGGCACCACGAGCGCTGGATTCAATGTGAGCGAGCGCGGCATCCAACCCAAGCGCGACGAGTGGCAGGTCGAGATGCAGCAGCGCACGGTGCCGCTCGGCTTCACGCTCACGGATGTGCCTTGCGAGCAGTCGGTCTTTGCCGACATGAATCCGGATTGCCCGCAGTACGTGCCGCCCATGTCGGGCACCCCGACCGCAGACGCCGGTATTCCGAGCAGCGACGCAGGGACTCCGAGCAGCGACGCGGGTACTCCGGCCAGCGACGCCGGTAGTCCGGGCACCGGCGGAGGCGTGTCAGGCAATTACCCGAAGGACGACGCGTCGTGCCGCAGCACGATGTTTGCCGATGGCCGCGGCTGGCAGTGCAAGACGTGGCGCGAGGAGTACCACAAGAGTGGGATGGAGGAATCGTATCTCCAGTTCCGTAAGACGAACGGTCTGCTGGACGACTCCTTCGGCGTGTCGATCCAGAACGGTAAGGCGTTCGCATACGGCGTGCACAACTACGAGTACGACGCCTCGGGTGCGAAGCTGCGCGAGGAACAGATGCACTGGGACACGCTCGAAGGCATCGGCTCGCATGAGGTCACCACGGCGGAGGGTGGAGGTTGGTTCCACTACGAAAAACACGAGTGCTGGAACAACTGGCACAAGCACCTCGTGAGCAGGCAGGGTAGCGATCCGCTGACGCAGCGCACGATGGTCATCTCCGACGTCACGGACAGTAACTTCGAAAAGTGTCCTACGGTGGATCGAGTCAAGGCGCTCTCGGCGCAGGTCTTCCCCGAAGTTCAGCTGTCGGAGAGCCTCCTGACCGGGTCGCGCGCGTACATGCTGTATCTGGCGCAGTAACCCTCAGGTCAGAAGTGCTTGCCTAAACCCAGCGCGGGACGCAGAGCGAAGTGGACGAGCGTCAGCAGCACGCGCGGGGTCGAGTTCGCAGAGTCCAGGCACAGCGGGCAGAGCGCCGACGGCCGCGCGAAAAGGCTCGGCGAGTGCCTTTTCGCACTCGGAGGTGATGGACAAGTTCGCGTAATTAGCGACTGTATCGAGCGTATCGCAGCTCGCCCGCGAAGAGCCTCGACATAGCACCACTATCCCTGCGTTTTTTGCGGCCGATCTGGCGAAAAATCGACGCAAACTGCTCGGTCGAATACGTAGGGGCTGCCCCCGATGCTAAGACCCCTCGGGGATCCGTGCGCACTCAGGGAAAGCTCGAGCACGAGGTGGGTGTCCGGCTGCGGGCCGGGGACATCGAGGGAGCGGCTACCTCCCTGCTGCGCCACTGCGGTCCGAGCGTGCGTGGCTACCTGAGGGTTGCGCTGAGCGCCGATCGCCCGGTGCGCGACGCGTACTCGATCTTTGCAGAGGCGGTCTGGCAGGGTTTGCGCCGCTATCGCAGCGAGCGACGGCTGGAGGTCTGGGCGTACCGGCTGGCGTACGTCGCCGCCAAACAGCAGCGCGATCCGAGCCGCCCGAAGCGCAGCGCGTCGCAGCGCAAGGCGAGCAGCAGCAGCAGCGCACGCATGCTGAGCCGAACGCGCGCGGCCACGATCGAGCCGCTGGGCCCGGCCGAAGATGCGGAGCTGATGCGCTCCGAGCTCTCGCTGGAGGAACAAACGCTGATCACGCTACGCATCGACCGAGGCTTCAGCTGGTCGGAGATCGGCTGGGTGCTCGGCCGAAGCAACGCGGCCCAGCCGATGCGGCAGCGCTACCAGCGGCTGGTAGAGCGCCTGCACCGCGCCGCGATCGCACGCGGCTTCATCGAGCAGCGGCCGCTGCCGGCGAAGCTCGATTCGCTCTCGCTGTCGGGACGGAGCGTGAGCCGTGACCCCTAAACGCGCGCCGCGACGCTACGGCTTCGAGGCCTTGCTGCGCGAGCTGGCGCGCGCGCCCGACATCGCCGCCGAAGACGCCGATCTGCGCCCGCCGCGCAAGCTCGGCCGCTACGTGCTCGGGCCGCTGGTGGCGCGCGGCGGGATGGGCGCCGTCTACCGCGCACGCGACAGCGAGCTCGGCCGCGATGTCGCCGTGAAGCTGATCCAGGCCAAGCGCGGCTCGCAAGATCTGGTGCGCTTCACGCGCGAGGTGCGCGCGCTCTCGACGCTCTCGCACCCGAACGTGGTGGCGATCCACGACGCCGCGATGCAGCAGGGCGTCGCGTTCCTGGTGATGGAGCTGGTGAGCGGCGAGACGCTGCGGCAGCTGTTGCTACGCGAGCAACGCCTCAGCTTGAAGCGCGCGCTGGCGTTGGCGCGCCAGATCGCCGAGGCGCTGCGCGCCGCGCACGATTGCGGCATCGTGCACCGCGATCTCAAGCCCGAGAACGTGGCGGTGATGGAGCGCGGGCACGTGAAGGTGCTGGACTTCGGCCTCGCCCAGCTGAGCGCGCTCGCCACCGAGAAGACCGAGCACCGTGCGACCCTGACCGGCGCGGTGCTGGGCACGCCACACTACATGTCGCCCGAGCAGGTGCGCGGCCAGCGCGCGACCGCGCGCTCCGATGTGTTCGCATTCGGGGCCGTGTTCTACGAGCTGATCACGGGCAAGCGGCCGTTCGGCGCAGGTTCGGCCGCGGAGGCCTACGCGCGCATCCTGAGCAGCGAACCCGCGGCACCGAAGCGCCTGAGTGCTGCCACGTTGCGCGGCCGCTCGCTGCTGCTCGCGCTGCGCTGCATGGCGAAGGATCCGCGCGACCGCTTCGCATCGGGCTCGGAGCTGGTCGATGCGTTGGCCGAGGTCGAGGCCGGCAAGCGCGCGAGCAACGCTCCGGAGTCGGTACGCCCGGCGAGCCGCCGGCGCGTCACGCGCTACGCGAACGCGGACGGCGTCCACGTGGCGTACCAGGTGATCGGCACTGGACCGGTCGACTTGTGCTTCGCCACCGGCTTCGTATCGAACCTGGACGTGTGGTGGGAGCAAGCGCCCGGCCGCGAATTCTTCGGAGCGCTGGCGGCGCGCACGCGGCTGATCATGTTCGACAAGCGCGGCTGCGGCCTGTCCGATCGCGTGCCGAACCAGACGCTCGACGAACGGGTGGACGACATGCGCGCCGTGCTGGACGCGGTGGGCTCCGAGCGCGCGGTGTTGTTCGGCGACGCGGGCAACACCTGCATCCGCTTCGCCACGCGCTACCCGGAGCGCACGCGCGCGCTGATCTTCTACGGCACTTCGGTCCGGAGCTTCAACGCCAACCCGCAAGCGCGCGACCTGCTCGTCGGTGGCTGGGGCACCGGTGTTTCACTGCCCATTTTCGCGCCCAGCATGGTCGGCGATCCGCTGATGGTGCGCTGGGGCGCACGCTGGGAACGCCTGAGTGCCAGCCCAGGCTCGCTCCTGTCTTTGATCGACGCCATCCACGACCTCGACGTGAGCGCCGAAGCCCGCGAGTTGCACGTGCCGACGCTGGTGATCCACCGCGCCGGCGATCGCACGCACCCCGTCGAAGCAGGCCGTGAGCTGGCGGCCCTGATCCCGGAGGCGCGTTACCGCGAGCTCGAGGGCATAGATCACGCGCCGATGATCGGCGACGGCGCGAGCGTGGTGCGCGAAGTGCTCGAGTTCATCGCGGCACTTCCGGACTGACTGGGCCTACAGGCCCGGCCCACTCAAGCGCAGGCCCTCGTGGAGTTGCTGGGCCACCGCGTCGACGACCCGCGGCAAGCTGCGAGCCGGGAGCTCGCCATCGCTCACCACCAGCGCGGCGCCGAACGGGCCGTCGCCCGGCGATTCTGCGTGGAACAGGAACATCACGCGGTAGGAGCGCGCACCGTGCTGGAAGACGTCGCGCGAGACCGGGCTGGGCTTGTCAGCGCTCTTGACCAGGACGGTGGTCGTGTCCTTCTGCTGCTGGGCGATGCGGGTCTTCAGCCAGCGCTCGACTTGCGTGTCGAGTGCTACCGGCGCGAGCGAGGCCGCGGGCCGGCATTCGTCGTCGTCGACCCAGTAGAGGTAGCCGTGCTCCGCGTGATGTTGGTCGATCAGGACTTGCAGCGCGCGCTGCGCGAGCTCGGGCAAGGTGAGGTGCGAGCTGCCGGTCGTGGACGGAGGCCCGAGGCTGGGCAGATACGTGAGCTCGGCGCTGGGCGGCAGGCTCAGCTTGGGCGCGCTTGCAGCTCCAAGCGGCAGCTGGATCTGCGCGCGCACCTCCTGGCAGTACTGAACCAGCGAGGCGATCCCGGTGCCTTCGTACCAGCTCGCCATCTCGTCGCAGTGCTCGCGCGCCGCCGAGCGATCGCCCGCGAGCAGCTCGATGCGCACGCCGGCCTCGTGCAGCTCGGCGAGGGTCAGGGCGCCGCCGTTCGCGCGATGGCGCTCGAACAGGCGCGCAAGGCCGTCCCGCGCCAGACCGAGGTCGCCCTGCCCGGCCTGCGCGATCAGCAACTCGGTCTCGACCAGCAGCGTGAGCCCCGGGAATGCCAGGTCCGCGGCCGTGAACTCGCCCAGGACCCGCTCGCAGGCGGCTCGCGCGTCGGCGTGGCGGCCGAGCTCGTTGTACGCTCGCGCGAGCACACCATGGCTGCGCCCCCAGCCGAAGTTCGCGCGCGGCTCCTCGGCCAGACACTTCTCCAGCCAGGGCAGCGCTTGCCCCGCGCGCCCGCGCATTAGCAGGTAGGTGCCGCGGCTGCGATCGGCGTAGACCTCGAGCGTCGGGATCACCTTGCTCGCGCTGCGCAGCTGCTCCGAGACTCGCTTCATGCCCATCGCGTCGTGGTGGCGCAGGCTGACCACGGTCTCGACCAGCAGCGTCCAGGTCTCGTTCTGCCAGATCGCGCCCTGCTGGATCGCGCGCTGTTCGGCGCGCTCGCGGTAGTGCGCGTAGAGCTCGGCGTTGCCGCGGTGCGCGTAGTAGACGGCGCGCAGCTGGTCGGTGCTCATCGGGTACAATGCCGCGCCCGTGCGGTCGAGCCGATCGGCGGCTCGCAGCGCGCTGTCGTCGTCACGCTGCGAATCCATGATGCCCATCGCGAACACCAGCCCGCTCGAGTAGCGCACGCGCAGGTGATCGGGCAGGCCGATGATGGGCTGCTCGCTCTCGAGCATCGCGACCGTCCGCACCCAGCGAGCGTGCGACTCACCGAACGCATCGCGCGTCGCGGTCGCCAGGCCGGCGCACACCTGGTACGCGAACCCCGGCGCGAATTTCGTCCCCAGCACGGCGAACGGCTCGAGCGCTTCGGCCGCGCGGCGCGTGTTCTCGTAGTCGAAGCAAAGCCCGCTGCTGCCCGCGAGCGTCGACGCGCTCATGAAGAAGAGCGTCAGCGCGTCCTCGAAGTTCGGCGAGGGCAGCTGCTTGCGCCGGGCCAGGAACCGCGCAGCCGTCACGGTCAGCGCCGTGAACAACGCCAGCCGCGCGCCGAGCAGCGGCCGCAGCTTCCGCGCCAGCGCGAGGCCCAGCACCTCCGACAACGCCGCCAGCGCCTCGTCGCCGTAGTTGGCCGCGTACTTGCGATCGACGAAGTAGCCGGCGACCGCCAGCGGTCCGAGCAACGTGGTCAACTCGTGGAGCGGCCGGCCCGCGGCGCGAAACAGCGCGAGCGCGTGCTCGATCGAGCTCATCGCTGGCGCCAGCCGGTCGGGATCGCGCAGCGTGATGTCCGTGGCTGCTGCCGCGACGATGCGCACGGCCTGCCAGTCGCCGCTCTCGATCAGGTGCACGCCCGCACGCAGGCGTTCGAGCGCTCCGGCGCCCGGATCGGCCAACAGGTAGTGGCCGAGCGCGCGCAGCGCCAACTGCTTGCGCTCGGGTGCCAGCTCGGCAAGCAGCGTCGAGCGATGTTCCTCGTGCGAGAAGCGCAGGCCGTCCGCGTCGCGCGTCATGATCTCGCGCTCGATCAGCGTCGCCAGCGCGGATGTGTGCGCGCCCACGGCGCCCGCGAGCGCCTCGAACAACGCCGGAGGGATCGCGCCGGGCTGCACGCTCAACGCGCGACCGAGCTCGCGCGCCTGACCGGTCACGCGCGCGAGCCGCGCGGCCAGCGCGAGCTGCCAGCTGCCCGGCAGCTGCGCGTCCGGGATCTCCTGCGGCAGCGCCCAGGTGCCGTTGGCGAAGCGGATCGCGTTGGAGCGCACGAGCTGCTCTGCCAGCGAGAGGATGTGCCCGGGCGTGCCGCGCGCCCGCTGCTGCAGGCAGCTGGCGAGCCGGATCAGGTGCTCGGGTCGCCCGAACACCGACTGCAGGAGCTCGAGCGTCTGCGTCTCGGTGAGCCGCGGCAAACGCATGCGGCGCGAGCACTCGAGGAGCGCGCGCACCGCGGCCGTGCGACGCCGGCCGCTGCCACGCAGGCGCGTACACACGAGCAGCACGCGCGAGCCGCCCACGTCCTGCGCGAGCTTGAGCAGGCACGCGCACGAGCCATCGTCGATCAGCTCCAGGCCGTCGACCAGCAAGACCAGAGTCTGCTCCTGCGCGACCTGCTTGAACCAGTCGACGAAGGCCGCCTGGATGCGCATGCGCAGCTCACCGGCAACGTCGGGAGGCTTCTCGAGCCGCACCTGCAGGCGATCTCGCAACGCCGGTGAAGCGTGCGCGAGCGTCGAGGCGTGGGGTGCGGCAGCGCTCGCCGCAGCCAGCGGCAGGCCGTCCAGGAGCTTGAATGCGAGCGCACTCGCAACGCCGTAGAGCCCGGGATAGCTCGCGGCATCCACGTGCAGGACGCACGCATTCGCCACGCGCGCATCCAGCGCGACCTCCGCGAGCAGCCGCGAACGGCCCATGCCCGCGTCGCCTTCCAGGATCGCGCTCTGGCCCCGACCGCGCGCGGCGAGCGCGAGCAGCCTGCCGGCGCGGCGTCGCTCGCGCACCCGGCCGACGAATGCAGGGTTCGCGAGGTGGAGCTCTGCGGAGTCGGCGCGCGCTGGGCCGGACTGCTCGAGCAGCGCGTCGAGCCGGTCGATCAGCTCGGCGGTGCTGGCGGGTCGCGCCAGCGGATTCCTGCTCAAGAGCCCGAGCAGCAAGGCGTCGAGCTCGGCGGGGATCGGCGGGAAGCCGGCCAGCGCCGGCAACGCACCTGCAGCTGACGGCGGCGGCGGACGCTGTCGCCACAGCTCGGGTAGCTCGTGCATGCCGCGCGCCGGAAAGGCGTTGCGACCCGAGACCAGGAAGTACCCGACCGCGCCCAGCGCATACAGGTCCGCGCGTTGATCCAGCGCTTCTCCCAGGAACGCTTCCGGCGGCACGAGCGGCGGCGTGCCGATCAGCTGCGCCGGGCGACCGAAGGGCTCGACCGCGCCGAAGTCGATCAGCTTCACGGACCCGTCCGGCAGGCGCCACAGGTTCCGCGGGCTCACGTCACGGTGCATCAGCCCGCGCGCATGCAGCACACCCAACGCCAGCGCCGCGTCGCGCAATGCCGCGCACGCCTCGCGCCAAGGCAGCGGGACGCGCTCGCGCAGATCGCCGCCCGACAGGAGCTCCATGGTGTAGAACGCGCCGCCCGCATCGCGGCCGAACTCGAGCACTTCCACCGTGTGTGGATGCCTCAGGCTGGCGAGCGTCTGGTACTCGCGCTCGAACAGGCTCTGCAGCTCGTTCGAGGCGCCCAGAGGTAACCGCTTGAGCGCGAGCGGAGTGCCGCGCGAGATGTCGGTGACCTTGAAGACCTCACCTACCCCGCCTTTGCCGAGCTTCGACTCGATGCGGTACCGCCCGGCGACTAAGGGCAGTGCCGCAGACGGCGGCGAGGATTGGCCGGGCATTGGCAGCTAGACCAATCTAGCAGGCTGGGTTAATCGCGTCAGGCGCCGAGGTGGTCTAGCACATGGACTGAACCACATGTACCTTCAGCTCGCTGCACGCGTGTCGAGTACGCCGCGGGCCGTGAGCACCACCGGAAACGGCTCGGCCATGCCGAGGGTGACCAGCGCGCGCGGGCGCACGCGCTCCGGATGCAAGGCACGCAACGCGAAGCGCTGGGCGAGCGCGGCCAGGATCATGCGCGCCTCGGTCATGGCGAAGGTGTTGCCGATGCAAGTGTGGACGCCGGCACCGAAGGGTACATAGGCACCGTCCGGGATCGCCGCCGCACGCTCGGGGCTGAAGCGATCCGGATCGAAGCGGTCGGGCTGCGCGAAGTTGCGCGGATCGCGCTGCGTCACGTAGGCGCTGAACACGACCACGCGGTTGGCGGGCACCTCGAAGCCCCCGAGCTCGACCGCGCTGCTGCACGCGCGGTCGGCCCACCACGCCGGTGGGTACAGCCGCAGCGTCTCGCGGATCACGCGATCCACCAGCGTCAGCCGCATCAGGTCGGCGCTCGTGAGCCTGCGATCACCGGCCACGGTCCGCACCTCGTTCGCGACCGCCTGTTGGATCTCCGGATGCGTCGCGAGCAGATAGCCGGCCCAGTTCAGCGTGTGCGCCGTCGTGTCGTGACCCGCGAGCAGGATGGTGAGCGCCTCGGCGCGCACGTCGTCGTCGCTCAGCGCGCTTCCGTCCTCGTCGCGGCTGGCCAGCAGCATCGACAGCAGATCGCCGCGGTCCCCGCCTTCGCTACGGCGCTCGCGCACCATGCCATCCACGAGCTCGTGCAGCTCGCGGATACTGCGATGCGTGCCGGGCCCGAACAGCGGCGGCAAGTGGAACGGCGCGATGCGCGAGAGCATCGTCGAGTTCGTCACGGGTGGCAGCACGCGCTGCAGGATGGCATCGACGCGCGTGGCAGCACGCTGCGTGTCCGCATTCACCAGGCAGCGGGCCACGATCGCGAACGTCAGACGCATGCACTGCTCGCGCAGATCGAGCAGCTCTCCGTCGCGCCAGCGCGAGATCGTGGCGTACGTCTCGTCGGCCATGATCGACACGTAGCGCTCGATACGTTCGCGATGGAAGGCCGGCTGCATCAGGCGCCGGTGGCGGAGGTGCGGCGCACCTTCGAGCGAGAGCAAGCCCTGGCCCAGCAGCACGGCCAAGCCTCGACGGGTGTGCTCACCGCGCTCGAAGTCGCGATCGCGGATCACACGCTCGATCAGCGCGGGGTGGTTGATGAACACCGCGGGCGTGCGCCCGAGGTAGAACGTGGCGACGTCGCCGTACTCGCGAGTCAGCTGGGTCAGGAACGCGAGCGGATCGCGCAGCAGGCCGACGACGTGTCCGAGCAACGGGAAGGCGGATGGACCGGGCGGAACGCGCGGCGACATGATCCCGACCAGGGTACGCGAAGCATGGCGCAAGGCGTTAGTGTGTCGGTGTGGGCACTACTCCGCTATTGTGAGCCTCCCGCAGCGAATACACTCAGAGTTCGTTCGCCTCACGTTCGTAACACAGATCTAACAGCGAAAATTTTGACGCGCACGCGCGAGGCTGCTAGCGGGCGATCATGGCGACGCATACGTACACCGGTAGTTGCCAATGCGGCAGGGTCCGGTACCAGGCAAAGATCGATCTGAGCGCTCGCCGCGCCAGAACCAACCAGGCGTGTGATTGTCCGACCGCGCTGATCAAACACAGTGCATTTCGCCTTCTCTCGGGAGAACAAGATCTATGGAGCGATCAGTTCTGCACCCTGATTGGGCACAACCAGCCATGCCGGCATTGCGGCATCCGAACCTTTGGTAAGGGTCATCTCAGAAGGCTCGGCGGGAACTTCTACGCCATCAACCTGGCGACGCTCGACCGAGTGTGAAGCAAATCACAGGGCACGGACCGTCGAGTCCGTGCCCTGTAACGAAACGCATGGGTCCGGCATCTATCCGTGCGTGGGCGTTGTGAATGGGGTTGGGCAATACACCCAAGTCAGGAGATGCCGAAATGCGACTGTTCAAACTGTTAGGTTGTCTGGCGATCGTGCTCGGAGCGACCAGCGCTAGCGCGCTCGCGAGCGACACGAAGTTCTATCCGGGCTTTGCTTGCGTGCCTCAGACGCCGGGAGGGACGGAGATCGATGGAGCGGGCGGCGTGCTGAATACCCGCTCGTCATCGAGCGCGCTGTTCTGTCCCGCGATCGATGACACGCTCTCGACCAACGTGAGCGCGGTCGTCTGGGTCACGGATCAAAGCTCGACTCAAGATATCGTCTGCGGCTTGCGCTCGCGCAACGCCGATGGCGGCTCGGTCGGCTTCACGACAGCGGGTACGACCGGCACGAACGACGTGGAGCGCGCGCTCGTCCTGCCTTCGGTGCCGCGCGGCATCTATCAGTTCATCGCCTGCAGTATCCCCGCGGTGGATCAGGGCCGTAAATCCGGCATCACGACCTACTCGGTCAGCCGCTAGCGAGCCGCTCATGGACAAGAGACTTGGGCTGGCGCTGTCCGGCGCCGTGTGCATCGGGATCTGGGCCGCGTGGCCCGTACCGCGCGTAGAGCCGCGTGCAACCTCGGGCGGCGAGCAGGAGCGCGCCGCGGACGAAACGCTACGTGCGGTCGAGACCCGGCTGGCACGGGTGGACGCCGTGAAGCAGTGGTCGGCACCCGTCGTTGCCCCTCCGCAGCCGACAGCTGCGGAGACGGCAGCTGCGCCGCCGCCGGCGAGCCCGGCAGCGCCACCCAAGTCCTCATCCGAGCTCGAAACCGAGTACGAGCAGCGCTTTCGCGAAGACCAAGTGGACACTCGCAGCTCGCGTGACGCCAGCCAGCAGCTGGCAGATGCGCTCGCTCGGGCGGAGCTCACCGGCTCGTCGCTGCAGAGTGTGCGCTGCGGCCGGAGCTTGTGTCGCATGGAAGTCCGGCACGAGGACGCGCGGGCCAAGCAGCGCTTCAGCGACGACTATCCGACGGCGGTTCCGTGGCACACGACGGGCTTGATTCGATTCGTCGACGAACACACGAGCCTGGTCTATCTCGCGACACCAGAGCCGTAAGTAGTCGTTTCACTACCATGTGTGAGAATTAACCTATCCACGTGCACGAGTCTAAGCAGCCCGGTTCGGCTACAATTTGAGCCTCCGCGCATGGGGAAGATCGCCGCTGCCGTAGTGCTCGCGTGTTCGCTCGGCGCATCCGGATGTGCTCGGTTCGGATATACCGAGGTGAACCGGGTGCGCGACCAGCCCGACTCGGGCGCCGATTCGGGTGCGAACGCGGGCACCTCGTCGGACGACGGGGGCGGTGCGGGTCGACCGGGCGGAGCGGGTGGCTCGGGCTCGGGTGCGGGTGGAGCTGGCCGTGGCGGCGCAGGCGGAGGCGGGATGGACGGTGGACAGCCGCCGCTCGACGCTTCGACCGATGCGGACATCGGCGACGCCGCCCCGGACGACGCGAGCGTGGATCCAGACGACTCGGGCACGACCGACGCCGGCAGCTCCGGCTTCTGTCCGCAGCGACCGGACGTGATCTTCTGCGACGGCTTCGAACCGCTCGACTTCGGGAACTGGACGTACCCGGTCGTCACGAACGGAACGCTGACGCGCTCCACCGCTCAGAAACACTCCGGCGAGGCTTCCTTGCGCGCGACCACCGGCGCCGCGATGCAGGGCAACGAGGCGCGCTACGCGACGTCGACGATCCCCCACCTGAAGTCGGGCGACCTCTGGCTGCGCTACTACTACCTCGTGCCGAGCTCGGTCACGGTCAACTCGCACTTCTCCGCCGGCGTGCTGAGCGAGATCATGGAGCCGTGGGCCGGCTTCTCGCTGATCATTCGCGACAGCACCACGGACCTGACCACCGTGAACGGTCCGTTTTCCGGCAGCACGAAATTCCCGCGAGGAAAGTGGGTTTGCGTGGAGCTCCACGTGCGCATCAGCCCCACCGACGGCGTGTTCGAGGGCTACCTCGACGGTCAGCGCGTGGTCTACTCGACGCCCGGAAACACCGTGCCCGCGGACGGCTTCCGCAACGCGGAGGTGGGCATCCACTACGCCGAGGCCAACCAGGGGCCGGTCGAGGCGTACGTAGACGACGTGGTCGTGGCCACCGGTCGCGTTCCCTGCGACTGAGGCTATTTTTCGAGGATCTCCCGGCCGCGGATCTTGTCGTTCACGAAGTGCTCGAGCAGTGCGTCGTAGCTGCCGGCGTTGAACGAGACGATCGTCCGCAGTCGTTCCCAGGCGAAGAGCCGAGGGCCCTGGGTGATCAGCGCGACTTTCGAGTAGTACGTGCGAAGATCCGGATCGGCGAGCTCGACCTTGCCCCGCATCATGCCGTCGACGTAGCCCTCGGGCCGGTAGCGGAGGTAGTGGCCGACACCCGCGAACACGGAGGCCGGCAGGTGCGCCAGCATCACGTCCGAGATGCCGTGCGCTTCGATGACGATCTTGGACGTGCCCGCGGCCCAGCCGAACATGCCGGCCGCGTGGATCACGGCGACCGTCTTGTCCGAGCGCGCGAACTGTCGCCCGGCGATCGCCAGCGGGTGTTCGGGATACTGATCGAGCTCCGCCGCTTGCAGATAGCTGTAGAGCCCGGTGTAGACGCCGAACGCGCCGCGCGCGTCCATGACGTAGTCTCGGCCAGCGGCATGGATGGCGCGGTCGTCCTTGGGTTGGGCGAACGAGGTGTTCCAGGGAGTGCGCGGATACGCCACGCCGTAGACGATCAACGCCGCGACCACTGTCGCGCGCAACCACGGAGCCGA
This sequence comes from Polyangiales bacterium, assembly GCA_035274465.1. Classification (GTDB taxonomy): domain Bacteria; phylum Myxococcota_A; class Polyangia; order Polyangiales; family JAFGIB01; genus JADGRF01. The sequence goes on along the minus strand of DATEOF010000283.1, from coordinate 8,061 downwards.
CGGGGCCGCGAGCGCGAAGCGCGACAGCATCGCGATGGAAGCGAGCGTGACGTAGCTCAGGAAGCGGCCCTGCATGTAGTCGCCGCCGACGTACGCGACGTACGCCACGTGCATCGCCAGGGACGCGGCCAGCCACCGGTACGCGTCGGTACGCTGCAGCGCCAGCGTGAGGATGCCGCAGACGATGCACAGGGCAGACAGCAAGTCGTAGCGCACCAGCACGGCGAGGTAGTCGAAGCCGTGCTGGAGGAAGACGACGCGCGGAAATCCGCTCGAGAGCTTCGCGTAGGCAGGGTTGGGAAATGCACTGCCGTAGTAGATCAAGCTAAACAGTGACCAAGCCGCCAGCGGTGCGAGCACCAGGCCTGCGAGCAGAACCCAGCCGCGTACGCCCACGTTCGCGCGCTGACGGAACAGCGCGTACACCAGGCTCGGTGCGATCAGCGCGGCGAAGTCGTGCCGGCAGACCAGCAGCAGCCCGGCCGCGAGGCACAGGCGGCGCAGCGCGACCGGCTCCAGGTACGCGCGCAAGTAGGCGAGCAGCAGGCAGTAACCGAGGACGTTCTCGAGCCCCGAGCTGGTGTAGTCGAAGCAAGCGCTCGAGCCGAGCAGGAGCAAACCTGCCAACGCGAAGGCATCGCTGCTAGAGGCGAGCTTGCGCAGCAGCACGAGCGCGAAGCCAAAACAGACGCCCGAGAGCAGCAGCAGCGCGCGGTGACTCTCACCCGCGAGCAGCTGACTTCCGGCCTCCAACCAGAACCAGAGCGGACTGGTGAACACCTGGACGCGCTCGTGCGGGTTCCAGATCGGCCCGTGCCCGCTCAGCAGCTGGTCGACGCTGCGCAGGTTGAGATAGGCGTCCTCGGAGACCCAATAGTTCTTGAGGAACACCAGCGCGAGCACGAGGCAGACCAGGTAGTCGAGCCACGGCCTCGCAGCTGGCTGCGGCACCGAACCGGCCGACTCCTCGCTCATGGAGCGGCTTTACAGCGTTTGCAGTCGCTCGAGCAAGCCTTGTGGCTGGCGACACGCTACAGCGCGAGCAGCCCTCGCCGAACGGCGGTGGAGACCGCCCCGGTCCGGCTGTCGGCCCCGAGCTTCGCCAGGATGCTGTTCACGTGGAACTTCACGGTGTGGATGCTGACGTCGAGCCGGCGCGCGATCAGCTTGTTGGACAGGCCGAGTGCGACCTGGCCCAGCACTTCGCGCTCGCGCGCCGTGAGGTTGGCATCGGCCTCCGAGTCCGCTGCAGCTGGCAGCGGCGCGAGCTGGGTGCCAGCCAGCTCGGCATCGAGCACGCACAGGCCGTAACGCACGGCGACCAGCGCTGCAGCCAGCCGCTGCGCACCTGCCTGGCGCAACACGGCCCCGCGCGCGCCCGCGGCCAGCAGTGCCGCGGCATGGGCGTCGTCGTGCGCGAGCGCCAACACCGGCAGCTCTGCTCCGGCGGTGCGGCGAAGTAGGGTCTTTTCGGGGCCGCCGTCCCAGAGCACCACGTGGGCCGACGTATCCCCGGCGGCGATGACCACGCCGGACAACCCCGAAAGGGCGCCGCTCAGAGCTTCAGCCACGAGCCGGTCGTGCGCCACGATCCGCACGCGGGTGGGCGCGCTGGTGTCGTCGCGAGACCGCAGCTCAGGATTGTGTGACATCGAGCCAGTAGTGTGGGGCCGGTTCGGGCGGCGTCAATCGGGTGCGCCCTGCCCCTTCGGTCAGGTGCTCGCAGACCGCCCGGCCGAAGGGCCGGCGAGGGTCCATGCTTTGCGGCGATGTTCGGGCCGCGCCCGCACCGCAGACTGTCACAGCACCAATGAACAGGAGCGAACACGTTTTATGACCGAGAACAATGCAACCCAAGGTTTTGCCGACGCCGTCGAGGCAGCACAGCGGAGTGTAGTCCGCGTGGAGGCAGCGCGCTGCCGCACGCTGTCGGGCACGGTCTTCGGCAACGATCTGGTCGTCACCTCGCTGCGGGGCTTCGGCGACGCAGACGAAGCCCGCGTGATCGGCCCCGACCAGACCGAGCTCACGTCCGAGCTGGTCGGCTCGGACGCCGGCACCGATCTGGTGCTGCTGCGCGTACGCGGCACGCTCGAGCCCGCCGCGTTCCGTTCGCACGAAGGACTGCGCGTCGGCGACTACGCCCTGGCGCTCGGCCGACCGGGCAAGAACATTCGGGCATCGTTGCGCATCGTGGGCCTGTTGGCCGACGACGTGCGCACGCCCGCCGGCGGCAGGCTCGAGCGCTACATCGAGACCGATCGCGGCTTTCCGGATGGCTTCGAGGGCGGCCCGTTGATCGACGCGGCGGGCGCGCTGGTCGGCATGAACAGCGCCAGGTTGATCCGCGGCGCAGACCTGACCATCCCTCACGCCACGCTCTCGCGCGTGGTGCAGGAGCTGCTCGCGCACGGACGCGTGCGGCGCGGCTATCTGGGCGTGGCCACCCAACCCGTACGACTGCCGACCGCGTTGCGCGACAGCCTGAAGCAGCGCAGCGGCGCGCTGGTGCTGGACACCGAGGCCGATGGGCCGGCCCACAAAGCCGGCTTGATCCTGGGCGACGTGATCGTGGCGCTCGATGGCGCGCAGATCCGCGGCCCGCGCGAGCTGGCCGAGGCGCTGGCCTCGAAGCTGGCCGTGGAAGTCAGCTTGAGCGTGGTGCGCGGCGGTCAGGTGATCACGGTGCAGCTGACCACGGGAGAGCGAGGTTGAGATGGCGCTCGGCAGCGAAACCGACTCGGAGCTCGAGCTGCACGATGCCTACTCACGCGCAGTGATGGGTGTCGCCGAGCGCATCGGGCCGAGCGTTGTCAGCCTGCGCATCAAGAGCGCCGGCCGTCGTAGCGCCGGCGGTCAAGGTTCGGGTCTGATTGTCACGCCCGATGGTTATGTCCTTACCAACAGTCATGTGGTCCACAAGGCACATGACGTGATGGTGGAGCTGATGGACGGCCGCTCCGTGCCCGCGCGCGTGGCGGGCGACGATCCCAGCACGGACATCGCGGTCGTGCGCATTCACGCCGAGCGACTCGCGCACGTGCCGCTCGATCCCGGCCCCGCGCCGCGGCCGGGCCAGCTGGCGGTGGCGATCGGCAACCCGCTCGGCTTCGACTCCACCGTCTCTGCAGGCGTGATCAGCGCGATCGACCGCGCGCTGCCTGGTCCCGGTGGACGCATCCTGGACGGCATGATCCAGCACACCGCGCCGCTCAACCCGGGCAACTCGGGAGGACCGCTCGTGGCTTCGAACGGACGCATCCTCGGTATCAACTCGGCGATGATCGGACATTCGCAGGCGCTCGGCTTCGCGATCCCGGTCGAGACCGCGGCCTGGGTCGTTAGCCAGGTGTTGCGGCATGGCCGAGTGAGACGCGCGTTCTTGGGCGTGTCGGTGCAAACGCGGCCGCTGCCGACGCGCCTGGTAGGACAGCTCACGGACAACGTCAAGACGTGCGTGGAAATCCTCCAGGTAACGGGCCCGAGTCCGGCCGCAGACGCGGGCTTTCGCGACGGCGATCTGTTGCTACGGCTCGCGGGACACGCACTGCCAAATGCGCTGACGCTGCAGCGAGTGTTGCGTCAGTTACAACCCGGCGTCGTAATTGCCGCGCAGATCGCGCGCGCCGGCGAGTTGCAGACGTTGAGTCTGAAGCCCCGCGAGCAGTAGACTTCGCCGCATGAGACTGACTGAAGAACCTGCGTGGTGGGTGATCGGCTGGGATACGTTCGAGGGGGAGGAATATCCAGTCTCGCAGCATGCGACCGAGGCGGAGTCGAAGGTGGCAGCGCACGCGTTCCTGGCGCAACTGGAGCGCGAGCAACCTTCCGCGTCGTCGGGCGGACAGAGTGGCATCCAAGATCGAGTGTTCATCGTGCGACCCGATGGAGTGAGGTATCGCTACCTGCCGTCGTGAACCCGCCTCATAGGTCCGCGGTCGCTCGCGCAGCCATCAGCTGCAGGTGTACACCGCGCTCGATGATCGACACCCGCGACGCGCACGCGTCGACACACCTCGCAAAGCTGCCACACGACGTCCGTCGTGCGCCGGCGCGATCAACGAAACGCGCCACTCGCGCGCCTCCGACGGGTGCGGCGGAGTGAAAGCGCAGGCTCGAACACGCTTGTGATGCGCGAGGGGCAGATGTATGCCGGTGTGATGGCTGTGCTGCACGATCGCATCCGCGCACTGGTTAAGGAGATTCTGTCACTCGAGCACGAAGCAGCGAGACGCGAGGGCACGGAGATGGACTCGAGGGCGGGCACGCCGGCCCCAGCGACGCGCATTCAGGCCGCACAAGCCGCGCGCGAGTTCGAATTTTCGCCGGAGTACCGGGCCTTTCTGGAGTTGCACGACGGTTGGCAGTCCTTCTCTTGGAGCATGTCGTTACGCAGCAGCGCCGAGCTCGCCAGCGCCGAATACACGCGCGGCTGGCTCGACGACGGCGACGAAGCTCCGCCGCCCGCGCTCGAGCGCGCGCTGGCCATCGGCGCCTCGGACAGCGACGCCGCGCTGCTCCTGCTGCTCCCGAATGGTGAAGTCGTCGACTGGCTTTACCAGGAAGAGCAGCGTTTCCCGAATTTCATCGCCTTGCTGCAAGACCGGCGCGAGGTGCTGGAACGCATGCAGGCCAGTGCAACAGCCGCACGCGCCCGCGTTCAACGCGAGTGGACGCAGGCGTACCGCGATCAGGCAGACGCCGAGCTGCTGCCCGAGCTGCGCGAGCTACTGGCGGGCGCAGTCGACCCGCAGCCGTCAGCGGCAGGCGAGCCCGCCCCGGAGCAGCCGCTGCCCGCGGAGGTCGCGCCCGAGGCGCTGGTACTCCGCGACGGCGAGACGTTGCGCGCGGAGGTCGAGCTGCAGCTCGTGCTGTACCTGTCCGCAGCACCGAGCCCGGCCGAAGTACGCGCGACCTGGGCGGCGTTCCGGCGCCACTTCCCGGTGCAGGGCACGCTGCAGTGGACCCAGGCGCACCACTATCAGTTCGGGCTGCAGACCGCCGAGAGCGCCGATGATCTGGCGCTGGTCGAGCGGTTGGACATCGACGCCGAGGGCTACTTCGGCCTGCGCGCGCTGCTCACTGCCGCGGACGGCGGCGGGCGCTACACGCTCAACCTGCGTGGCTTGCCGCCGATCGACGCCGACGGCGACGCGCCGCTCCCGCAGGCCTCGTTCTGCGAGCTGCTACTTCCGTCGAACGCCTCAGCGCAAGCGCTGGCCGCGTTGGCCCGCGAGCTGCTCGAGTTCTTGCCCGTGCGCTCGGGACACGCCGGCTACGCGGCGTCGGGCGACGAGAGCGCGGTCAGCTGCGCCCAGATCTTCGCCTGGTGCAGGCGCTTCCTCGCGCTGGATGTCGGGCGAGTCGATGGCTTCCTGCCCGGCGCGTGGAGCCGGCTGCGCGGGGCGAGCTGGCTCACGCTGCTCGGCAGGCCGTTCGCCAGTGCCCTCGAGGAGGCCCGTCGCTTCCCGAGCGGCGCGCAGGTCGAACGCTGCAAGCGCGGTGTGCTGATCCGAGCAGGCGCAGCACCGACGCTGGGAGACGTGGCGCGCGGCGAGTTCCCGGCGCAGATCGCCGGCGTGGCACAGGCGCTCGAGCCGCTCTTGCTCGACAGCTACGACGAGCGCGGCATGTTCGCGACTGGCGGTCGCTTCTTGCACGTGCTGCGCGACGAGCTGCCGTCGTTCGCGCCCCACGGCTTCACCCACGCCTTCCTGCGCCGGCTGGTCGATCCCGCGACGTTCCTCGGCCAGACCCCGCGCGAACGCGCCGAGGCGCTGCTGCGCAGGCTCGCTCCGGGCAAGGGTCGCGTGGCATTCACGCACTGGCAACAGGCCCTGCAGAAGGGCCAGGCCTCGCCCAAGCTGCTGGCGCGGCTGCTGGCGGTCGCCGCTGCCGCTCACGGCTGCGAGTCGGTGGACGCCGCCCGCGCGCTCGAGTGGACGATCGACTACTCGCACATCACCGCCGACGAGATCCTGCTCGATCAGTCGTACAACAACCTGTTGATCGCCTACCAGTTCACGGGCGAGCTCGAGCGGGCGCGCCGGCTCCTGCCGTACGCGCTGGAACGCGCCGAACGCAACCCATTCATCTACCACTCGGCCGCCTGCGTGCTGGTGAAGCTCGGCGAGCTCGAGCAAGGGTTGACGTGCGTCCGCTGGGCCAAGCAACACGGCTATCCGCACATGGATCGGCTGCGCGAGGACCGGGACCTATCGCCGATCGCCAGCGACCCACGCTTCGAAGCGATCTTCTCGTAGCTCCTTGCGCCGGCCGATCGCGCGCACCAGAGCCATCAGTTGCCCGACTGTGTGCAACGTCTCCAGATCTCGCACGCGGATCTCGATGTCCTCGCGCTCCTCGAGCCGCAACGCGATCACGTTGAGCTCGATGTCGTCCAGGCCCCAGTCCGTGCGCAGGTTCTGCTCGGGTCGGATCTCCGCCGGGTGAACATCGAGATGTGTGGCGAGGGTGTCACAAACGCTGAAATACGCCTGATCTTTCATGTCGGGCCTCCATGCCTCTGGAAGCCAAAACACTCACCGACGCGCCACGATTCCGGCGCAATCAGTTCCTAACAATTTCTTAATCGGCTGGTCTAGGCTCGAGCCATGACTCAAAGCCTGGTCGGGATCGAGCTCGAGACCGGTGGTGTATTGATGAAGTTCGTGCAGACCGCAGCTGAGAGCGGCGGTGCGCTGCACGTGCAGGAGGCGCGCTATCCGCCGAGCTCGACCCGGCCACCGAGCCACCGGCACCCGCGCCAGGACGAGCGCTTCGTGATCATGCAGGGCGCGCTGCAATTCCGCGTCGGCGACGAAGATCGGCTGGTCACTGCGGGGCAGGAGCTCGCCGTCCCACGCGGCGCGCTGCACTCCGCGTACAACCCGGGCGCCTCCCAGACGCTGGTGATCTGGGAGACCCGCCCTGCGCTGCGCACGGCCGAATTCTTCCTGGCCATGAGCCGCGCCACGCGAGGCCGCGCCCGCCCGCGCCTGCTCGACGCCGCGGCGATCCTGAACGAGTTCAGCGACGAGTTTCAGCTCGCCAAGCCGGCTCCGCTGGTCCAGCGCATCGTGTTCGGTTGCCTGGCCCCGTTCGGCCAGCGCGCGCTGCGCTAGGGGGAGTCCCTGATTGTTCGGACCCAGTGAGCCGAGCGAAGCGGCGAGCGCACGGACCCAAATCCCGACCGAGCCTGCGACCATGCGTCCACGCCGAGCGCAATGGGCGGAACTGATGCGCCACGCCGCAGCGCGCTTCGGACTGCAGCGGATGTTAGTCGTCGCGAGCGCGCTGATTGCGCTCGTGTCGCCCTGCCTCGCTGACTGCTTTTGTTCCTTTTCCTGCCGATGTCGTACGAGTGGCAGACGCTCTACGATCAGAAGGACACGGCGGAAATTGCCCGGACACCGAGTTTGGCGCCCGTGGCGCCGGGCCGCGAGTAGCTGTTCAGGCCAGGGGACCGCAGTGCCCGCGCCCAATTGGACGCTTGCGGCGCAGCTGGCGAGTGTATCGAGCTGCCGCTCGCAGCGGCGATTGATCCGAAAGGGTTCGCTCGCCCAAGGATCTGTCACGCGTGATACGCGCCGCCCATAGCTGCATCGAACTAACAGATGATCAGAGCACATCTCTTGTTGGTTAGTGTCCTCCGCCTTACGCTGCCGTGTTTGTCGGGAACGACAACGCAGGAGGCGTCAGCACGATGCCGAGACAGCTTTACTTTGATCCGTGGTCGGATGACCGAACGACCATGCCTTATGATTCGGACTTCGCGCTGCCCGACATCCTCGAGGAGCACGAAGTCGCGCCGAAGTACCCACCGCGCGCAGCACCTCGCGTTGCGACGCTGCCCGCGCCCTTCGGAGCGCCAGCGGCCTGGAGTAGCGGAGTCTATTCGCCGCAGCCGCTGCGGCAGCCTGGATTTGCTGCGACCCAGCCGGGCCCGCACCTGCGCGTAGTCGCCCCGCAAGTACGCGCTATTCCACGCGCGCCCGTCGCGCGGCCGGCCCCGGTCGCTCCACGCGCGCCCGCCGCTCGACCGGCGCACGTCACGCGCAC
>DATEOF010000282.1:0-15321 GCA_035274465.1 Polyangiales bacterium | reverse complement strand
CGCTCCACCTGCACCTCCACCTCCACCTCCACCTCCACCTGCAGCTCCACCTCCACCTGCAGCTCCACCCGCAGCTGGCAGCGGCGGCGCAGGCAGCGGTGCAGCCGGTGCTCCGGTCTACACGCCGCCTCCCCCTGCGACCGGCACGTGGCCGGGCAGCACGGGCAAGTCCGGCGTCAACGGTGACCCCGTGCTCAATCGAGCCTCGGTCGAAGCGTTCGGTACGTGGCGCGGTCGGCCCGTCGGCGTCGCCCACACCTACACCGATCGATCGAACTGGGACAGCATGACCCGGGGCGCGGGCTGGGTGTTCAGCAACTTCTCGGGCTTTCCCGGCCTGCTGGTCGTGTCGCAGGGCCTGGTGCCCAACGGCCGCGGCGCCGATCTGCCCGCCTGCGCGAGCGGCAGCTACGATCAATACTTCCGCGACTTCGGCACGCTGATGGTGAACCAGGGCCGCGCGGCCTCGGTGGTTCGCCTGGGTTGGGAGTTCAACGGCACGTTCATGCCCTGGGCGGCCACGAACGCCACGACCTACAAGCAGTGCTTTCAGCATGCAGCGGCGGCGATCCGTCAGACCAACCCCAGCGTGCTGATCGACTGGACGATCAACGCCCACGGCACGCCGAGCAGCATCTGCGGTGGTAGCAGCCTCAACTGCTATCCGGGCGACGCCGTCGTCGACATCATCGGCATCGACAACTACGACCACGCGCCCTCGGTCGCGACCGCTGCCGACTTCAATCGCGTCGCAGAGGCGACCGACGGCATGACCTGGCTGTTCAACTTCGCCAAGCAGCACGGCAAGAAGTTCTCGGTTGGCGAGTGGGGCGTCGCGCCCGGCTCGGACTACAACGGCACGGGCGAGAACCCCGAGTTCATCCGCTGGATGAACCAGTGGTTCGCCGCACACGCGTCCGATCTCGTCTATGAGAGCTACTTCAACAGCTGCATGGCGAACGACGTGGAGTCGAACTTGTTCCGGCCGGTGGGTTCTGGCTGCGTGCGCCTAAACTCAACGGCCGGTAGCCTCTACAAGTCGCTGTTCGGTCGCTGAAGATCAGGGCGGATCGGGCGGCTGCGTCGGCTTGTGCTTCATGTCTGGAGCATAGTCGCCGCTGCCGTACGCATCACAGAAGGCCTTCTCGTCGCCCTTGTACATCGGGTCGAGGGCGACGACCGCGGGCCTGATCTTGGCCCAGAAGCCCATCGGGCCGTTCATGTTCGAGTAGTCCTTGATCACGAGGACCATGTCGAGACCGGGGTGGCCGATGATGAACTGGCCGCCGAGTCCCTGCGCGCTGTAGATGCCGTCGTCGTGCTTCTGCTCGCACTTCGCGCCTGACACCGTCGCTTGACAGTCGGGAGCGTTCGACACCTTGTGCGGGTAGCGCTGCCAGAACGCAGCCGGTGCACACGGATCGCCATCCTTGGTGTTCGAGCCGGAGCCGATGTCGCCGCCGATGCCGGTCGCATTGCCGCGGTGGTTGAGCCACATGAACTCGCCGTACGAGGTATTGCCGTCCTCGAACGCCGGGTGCGTCATGCGGTAGACCCAGTCGGTGCCGACCAGGCGCTCGCCGTTGTACACGCCGTCGTGGATGATCAGCGTGAACAGCTTGCCCATGTCGTGCAGCGTCAGCGCCGAGCCGGTGCCGTAGGTCACGCTGTCCCAGCTCGCCGTCTTCATGCCGAGCTTCTGGAACATGCGCGCAGTCACGGCGCGCAGGTTGGCGACGCCGCTCATCTGCCCGGGCTGCCCGAGCGCCTTGTTCGCGACGTTGGCCATGTTGTTGAGGCCGGCTGCGCCCACGGTGTCATAGGAGAAGCTGCGCATGCCCCACATCAGGCCCGGGCTGCCGGTCGCCATCGACATGAGATACGCCAGCTGCATGCCCGAGCGATAACCGTTGAGGCCCCAGTCACTCGCCAGATCGAAGTCGTTGAACGGCCCGGTACCCGGACCGGTCTTGGGCACATCCTTCACCAGGTACGCGGCCGCCGCGGTCATGATGCCACCCAGCGATTTGGTCGCTGAGAAGACCATCGTCGCGCTGTCGCGTCCCTGCTCGTAGCAGAGCTTGCCGTAGCGAAAGACCGCGAAGGTGTGCGAAAGGCCGGTGCCCTTCAGCTTCGCGATGTCCATCTTGCACTTCTCGGCGACCTCGCCCTCGGGGACGAGCGTCCAGTCATTCGTGCCGGGGTCTTCGTACATGCCCATCGCGGGCGGCGTCGCATCCATACCCGCAGCACCAGCACCGGCACCGGCCATCGGCGCCGCCGTTGCGCCAGCACCACCGCCAGCAGTCACCGGCGCTGTGCCTCCGGTACCCGCTCCCGTGGTGGGTTTGTTACCGGCTGCGCCAGTACCGGCCGCAGTCGAAGTCTGTCCGGCACCACCGGTACCTGCCCCCGCGGTCGTGGTGGGCGGAGTCGAACCAGCCGCACCTCCGGGAGGACTGCCCGCGGTGCTACCCGCAGTGGCTCCAGTCATGGGGCCCTGATTCGTGCCGTCGTCTCCGGAGCACGCGACCGTCACCAACAGTGCAAGGCAGGCTGGCAGACCGAAGGCTCGCGACCTTGCCCCTTGTCCTTGAACGTTCCACAGCGAAATCATCCGGACCTCCGTACAAACTCGGTTGTACGGAAACTACGCTGGCCCCCTCGACGGATCCTGCCCGACCCCTACGAACCACTTCCTGCGCACACCTTTCGTCCGATTATTTTCGCAACGCCGCCCTGGGCGGCGTCAACTTTCCAGCCTTGGGGAAAAAATGAGTTGCAGTTCAAATCTGGAGGTACGTACGTGATGGTCAAGAGGCTCGGCTGGCTGATGACGCTCACCCATGGATTGGCCGCATGTGGTGGGGGCGCCGAACGCGCGGCTCAAAGTGCGCGCATCGAGACGCTCGAACACGAAGTGCGGCGCCTCGATGACGCCATCCGAGCGCTCAAGAAGTCGGAGCCCGCCCCTACTCCGGCCCAGCCCGTGAAGCTGGCGCCGTTCGACGTCGACTGCCCGCAGCCCTGGCAGCACCACACGCCGCTCGGAGCGACGCTGTGGAATTGCCGCTCGCCCGGTCCCACGCCGCAAGGGCCGTACGCGCAGTGCAACGTCACCCTTCAACCTCAAATCGCGATCGAGACCAAGGAATACTTCGAGTTCGCCCTCAACGCCGCACCCCAGCTCCACGCAGTTCAAAACCTGAAAGACAAGCGGATCAAGATCAACGGCACCGACGCGTTCGAAGCCACGTTCGACGCGGACCTCAAGTCGGTCCCGCTGAAGATGCAGAGCGCGCTCTTGCCGCACGGCGAAGCGACGTACGCCATCACGTGTTTCGCGCCGAGCGCCGCGTTCGACAGCTACGACAAGGCGTTTCGTCACATCATCGATAGCTTCAAATTCAACTGACTGGTTCGGACCAGAGCAGCGCGGCCAGCGCGTAGATGCCCGCGCCCGTGAGCAGCACGGCGTGGAAGCCGAAGCTGATCGAGAGGATCACGGCCAGACACGATCCCAGCACCGAGCAGTAGCCGTTGACCACCCAGCCGCGGATCACGCGCCCGCGCCGGCCTTCGCCGAGGTGCGCGACCGCCGCCGGGAAAGGCATGCCCATCAGCATCGCGGGCAGCCCGAGCAAGACGAGGGCGAGCGCGATGCGTGGCGCGATCGGTAGCGCGAGCGTGGCGTGCAAGCCGGCATCGAGCCCAAAGCGGTATGCGATCAACGACAGCGCGACCGCCGCCGCGGGCAGCATCGGGCCGCGCAACTTCGCCGACAGGACGCTACCCACGCCCGAGAACACCAGCATCCCGCTCAGCACCACGGCCAGCGCGTAGGCGGGGTTGCCCAGGTACAGCGTGAGCTTCTGCACCAGCACCATCTCCACGAGCACGTAGCCGAGCCCGAGGCAGGCGAAGAACGCAAGCGAACGGCGGTGGCCGCGATCGCGCTGCTCGCGCGACAGACCGAAGCGCGCGGGCACCAGGATGAAGATCACGCCGAGCAGCGCCACCACCAGGGCCGTGACGATCAGGATCAAGTGGCCGCTCCACCTGTCGAAGATCCGGTCGGGGTACTTCCAGGCGTTCTTCCACTTCGTGTGCTCGAAGAAGAACGGCTTGTCGTCGGTGGTGACCGAGATGTCGAAAGGGTAGTCGCGCACGAAGCTCGACTTGTCCGGGGTCGCGATCAGGCGTTCGTAGAGGTTGGGTTCACCCAGCTGAAGGTGCGGGAGCGCGAGCGGGATGAAGCCCCTGGCGCGCGAGGCCGCGAGCGCCCGGCGCGACTGGTCTTCGTTGAAGGGCGTGGGCGAGATCACGAACACCGAGAAGCCCTGGCGCACGTCCGTGATCAACATGATGTGTGCCGCGGTATCCGTGACGCCCATCGCGCGCAGCGCGGCATCCGCGATCGTGATCACGCGCAAGGTCTGGCGCGGCGGATCGGACATCCAGCGGGTGAGCGTCAACACGCCGCCCGGCTCGAGCCGGGTCAGATACGACTCGAAGGCCTCGCGCGTGTACAGATAGCTCTCGGCGAGCGTGAATGCGCCGGCCTGGCTGGCCGCAAGCGTGTCCACGCCCGACAGCTGGATCAAGTCCCAGCGGCGCTCGCCCGCCGCAGCCACGAACGCGCGGCCCTCGGCGACGACCGGCTCTACGCCCGGGCGCTCGAAGATCCCGCCGTTGAACGAGGACATCGCGCGGCTCACCTCCATGGTGATGCCGTTGATCTCGACCGCGGTGATCGACTTCACCCCGTGGCGCAACGCGCAGATCACGTCGATCCCGCCGCCTGCACCGATGACGAGCGCGCTCTTCGGCTCGGTCACGTGGTACGCGAACGTTGCAGGCAGGTAATCGAACACGGGCTGGTCGACGATGTCGCCGCGCGCCGCGTGATAACCGAACGTGAGCGCCCAGCCGTCGATCAGGAAGCCGATCCGCTCGGGAAACTCGCGCCCCTGGGTATCCTGCGCGTAGCGTCGATCCGACAGGCCCCACAAGCCGGTCTGCTCCTCGGCCTTGAAGACATCGACGGTGGCCAGCGAGTTGCTGAGGCGGGCGATGATCCGGTCCTTGCTCCAGTTCGGAAAGGCCTTGGTGGAGCGCATGTAGAAGGGCGGGGCCAGCGGATCGAGCGAAGCAGCGAAGCTCGCCGCGATCAACACGAAGCTCGCCAGCGCCAGCAGCCCCGAACGCTTGCGCTGCGCGGTCAGCGGGATCAGCAGCAGGGACGCGGCCCAGGCGAGCGCGCCGAAGATCAACACGCAGCTGACGGGCAGCGCGTGTTCGAGCAGCGGCACCGCCGCGGCGCAGCCGAGCCCCGAGCCGAGCATGTTCGCGGCGTAGATACGCGCCACGCCCGCCGGTCTACGCGCGATCATCACCGAGGTGAACAGGCCGGCCGCAGCAAAGCCGGACGACACCGTGAGCATCAGCACGAGGAACAGCGCGAAGTTCGGCAGCGAGTCCAGCACGCCACCGTCGAACGGAAGGTTGCAGACGATCAGCAGCGAAAGCGCGCTGCTCACGCTGAAGCCGAGCGCGCTCGGGAACAGCAACTCGGCGCGGGGACGCTCGAGCAGCGCCGGACGCAGGTTGACCGCGAGCCCCCCGACCGTGAAGCCGAGCATCGCGGTGCTGATCACCAGGAAGGCGAAGTGGTACCAGATCATGAACGAGAAGATCCTCGTCCAACCGATCTGGATGCCGAGCATCGCGGCCGAGACCAGGAACGTCGACGCGACCTCGCGCCGCGCTTCGGAGGAGCTCGCGCTCAAGGAACCTCGGCCTCGTTCGTCAACCGCCACGTCGCAATCGGTAACAGCAAGTAACACCCCGCTCCGAGCCAGAGGGTGCACGTGATGCCCCAAGTCATCGAGCTCATCAAGCCGAGTCCGCTGGCACACACGCCAAAAGCACCGTTGATGCTCCACACCCAGGGACCAAGGCGCGGGTCCAGGCGCTCGCACAGGCGCAGACCGAGCGGAAAGCACAAACCCATGCCGAGCGCGGGCAGCACGATCGCGCCGAGGCTGACCAGGCTCCGCACCGGCGTGGAGGCACCGGCGAAGCGCGCGAGCAGCGCGGGCGCGCACAGCGACACGACCAGCACCAGCAGCGCGGGCACGAGCGGATACGCGAGCGCGTGGGCGCGGCGGCTCGGATCGATGCAGCGACTGAGCAGGCTGCCCAGGCCCGTGAAGAAGATCACGCCGCCGAGCAACAGCGCGAGTGCCAGCGTGGGGCGCCCGAGGAACGCGTTGAGCCGCGACAGCAGGCCGATCTCGACGAACATGAAGCCGAGCCCGATCAGCGCGAAGTACGCCAGCGCCGCGGCGAGCTCGACGCGATTCAAGCCCGACAGATCAGCGAGACGTGCGCGCAGCGGCCAGAGCAGCGCGAGCGCGGTCAAGATCAGGCTGGCCAGCACGGAGAACAGCAGGCTGCGCGCGGCCTGCAGGTTGCCGAGGAACGGCTGGTCGAGCCGGTCGATCGCTGCGCTGTCCAGCCACCAGTCGCCCGGTCGCAGCATGTTGAAGAAGTAGGGGCGATCGTCGGTGGGCGCGCTGACGTCCAGCGCCTGCGCCGTGGCCCAGCTCGCGAGCGCTGCGCGCGACGGCTGCGACGCCACCCCGCGCAGCTGCGGCGCGCGTGGTGCCTGGCGGGGACTCAGCAGCAGGTTGAAGCCCTTATCCGCCGCCATCAGCTGCAAGCGGTCCAGCTCGGCGGCGCTGAACGGCGTGGCGCGCAGCAGCAGGGTCGCGACCAGGTCGCATTGCAGCAGCACCAGGTGGTCGCGCGGCGCGGCGGCGCCGTTCGCCCACAGCGTATCGAACGCCAGCGCGAGCATGCGCGTGACTTCGCCGGGGTTGTGCTCGAAGTACCAGCGCGAGACGGCCAGTACTCCGTCGGGCGCCAGCTTGTGCAGCAGCATGCTCCAGGCTTCGCGCGTGTAGAGCCCGTTCTCGGACAGGCTGTAGGCGCCGCTGCCGGTCGCCGCCCAGGTGTCGATCAGCGACATGGTGATCACGCTGTAGCGCCGGGGATCGCGCGTGAGGAAGCTCCTGGCCTCGTCGTTGACGAGCGAGACCTGGGGCAGCCGCGCGAGCCCGGCGAACTCGGACATGTCGTGCGTGAGCAGCTCGACTATCAGCGCGTTCAGCTCGATAGCGACGATCGGCGCGTGGCCCGCGCGAGCCGCGGCCAGCACGTCGCGGCCGCCGCCGACGCCGATCACCGCGGCCGGGCCGTCGGGTCGCAGCTCGTGGACCAGCGCGGTGAGCTCCCAGTCCAGATAGCCGTGCTGCGCAGGCGATTCGCCCATGCGCGCCATGACCGTCGCAGCCGCTCCGTCGATCTTCACCACGCGCTGCTCGATCGGTTGCATGACCGAAAACGGCGCGCGCTTGCCGACGGCCCACAGGGCGGGCGGCGCCTCGAGCTTCTCGACCGTCACCCGCGAATAGCTATTCCAGCGCGCGTAGAGGTAGCTCGCGTAGTCTTCGTAGACGCCTTTGCGCCAGGCCGGCCGCAATACCGGCGCGTGGGCATTCGCCACCGCGAGCGCGACCAGAGCCAGCGCCAGACCGAGCGAGCCCCACGTGCTGCGCCGCGCCGTGCGCGCGAAGCAGGCCGCCGCCAGCGCCGCCGCTGCAGCTGTCAGCAGCGCCGCGCTCGGCGCATCGAAGACAGCCAGCACGGGGATCACCAGCCCGCAGCCGACAGCGGCGCCGATCAGATCGACACCGTAGGCCAGGCCGGGCGGCAGCCCCGCACGGGTGAGCGCGAGCGTCAACACGACGCCGGAGGCGAAGAACGGCAGGGCCAGGACCACGGCACTCGCCAGTAGCGCCACGAAGCCCATGAAGTCACTCACCGGCATCAAGGGCAGAGCCAGCACCACGCTGGCGCACACCGGAAGCGCCAGCGCGAACGCCAGCGCCGCCTGAGTTAGACGACGCGGAATCGCTTCAGTTTCGAACAGTAGAGGCCGCACGAACACCAGCACGGCCCCCGCGGTCATCCCCAGCATGGCCAGCGAGATCACGAAGAACGCGAAGTGGTACCAGGTGATGACGCTGATGATGCGAGTCAGCAAGACCTCGAACATCAACGTCGCGAGCGCCGTCAGGAACAGACCGGCGTAGGTGAGCGGCGGCATGTAGCGACTGACAGTATCGTCAACTCGGCGCAGAGTGCAGCGAAAGGCGTTGTTCCAACCGGATGGCGCTCAAGAATTCTCGGTTGTGACTCGCCACCACCAGTCCGCCGGGCCACTTTGCCAGCAGGGCCTCCAGCGCGTGGTAGCCGACGAAGTCCAGGTGACTGGTCGGCTCGTCGAGGATCAGCAGTTCGGGCGGGGAGCGCTGCAACAAGCAGATCAGCGCCGCGCGCAAGCGCTCGCCCGGGCTCAGCGACGCGAGCGGGCGCTGCGCGAGCGCGAACGGGAACTGGTGGGCGCGCATGCAGCTGGCAGCTGCGTCGGGATCCAGCCGGACCTCCTGCAGCAGCCGCTCCAACAAGCTCGCCTCCCCGCACCAGTTGGCTGCGTTCTGGGCGATGTAACCGATACGCTCCGGCAGCTGCTGGGCGCGGCCGTGCTCGGGGGCGCGAGCGCCGGCGAGCAACTCGAGCAACGTGCTCTTGCCGGAACCGCTGGGACCGCTGACCGCGAGCCGTTGCCTGCCGAGCTCGAGCGACAGATCCTCGAACAGCACGCGCTGGCCCGCGCGGGCGCTGACGTGCGAGAGGCGCACGACGGGATACGGCGAGGGTTCAGCGAGCTGCGGCAGCACGGCCGCCAGCGGCAGCTCGACGGCCAGGGAGCGGCGGACGGCGCGAGCCCAGGTGCGCGCGGCGTCGCTGCGATCGGCCTGGATCCCCAGGCGCTTGGCTTGCTTCTCCTGCGCGTAACTGCGCTTGGCATTGAGTCGAATCTTCGGCGTGCCGCGCGCCAGCTCGCGGATGCGGCCCACGTTCTTCTTGCGTTGCCAGCGCTGGCGGATGTGGAAGCGACGTTGCTCCGCCACCGCGAGCCGCTCGAGCTCGCTCCCATAGCCAGTCTCGTTGGCTTGCTGCTCACGGCGCAGGGCGGCGATGAGCTCGCCGCCCGTGCCACTGAAGTGATGGCAGCCGCCCTCCGCGGCGACGAAGAAGTCGCGAAACTCGTCCAGGAGGCGAAGGTCGTGCGACGCGACGAGCAGCGCGTTCGGGAAGCCTCGCAGCGAGCGGACCAGCCAGTCCAGGCCCGCCTGATCGAGGTCCTGGGTCGGTTCATCGAGCAGCAGCAGATCCGGACGCTCGTCGAGGGCCTGCTGCAGGCGGCGGCGGCGCGCCTCGCCGGCGCTGAGCGAGGGCCGATCGACAGGCAGCTCGAGGCCTTGCGGCACGAGCAGCCGCTTGCCGAAGCAGGCGACCGCGCCGCTCTCGGCCACGGTTGAACCGGCCAGCGCCGAGAGGAGCGTGGACTTGCCCACGCCGTTGCGCCCGACGAGCGCCACGCGGTCTCCGCGATCGAGGATCAGCGTGAGCTCGCGAAACAGCGTGCGCCCGCCGGGCGAGCACACCGTCAATGCGTGGGCATGCAAGAGGTTGGCAGTCATGAGCGCACGCTCCGAAGGTTCTTGGTGATGGCATCGAGCACGTGGCGTTTGCCCTCGATCACGAACTGCGTGCCGTTGGGCGTGGCCGTGGCGTTCAGCACGCGGCATTGCGCGTAGATCTGCTGGACGATCGCCGAGAGCACGTACGGCACGAAGACCTCGCGACGGCCGTGATCGCTGCGCGCTGTCTCGAGGATGCGTTCCTTCAGCGCTTCGACCGCAGCAGGGTCGCGGCTGCTCAAGGCTGCGTACGGATGGCTGCCGCTCCATGCCGCCAGGTGCTCACACGGCTCGCTCACGCGATCGAGCTTGTTCCACACGATCAGGCGCGGGATGTGCGCCGCGCCCAGCCGCTCGAGGATGGCGTCCGTCGTCTCCAGGTGTGACTGCGCCTCGGGATCCGAGGCGTCGACCGTGACGACCAAGAGCGAGGCCTCACTCAACTCGGCCAGCGTGGACTCGAAGCTCGCGAACAGGCGCTCGGGCAGGCGCCGGATGAAGCCGACGGTGTCGCTCAGCAGGATGTCTCCCGCGTGTCGCGAGAGCGCGCGCGATGTGGTGTCCAGCGTCTCGAACGGTCGGTCGCGGCTGGAGAGGCCCGCGCTGGTCAGGGCGTTCATCAGCGAGGTCTTGCCCGCGTTCGTGTAGCCGACCAGGACCACGCGCGCGCAGTCGGCGCGTTGTTTGCGCTGCGCGGAGTCCGACTGCTTGAGCCGCGCGAGGCCGCGCCGCAGATCCGACAGGCGCGTGTCCAGGCGTCGCGCGAGCAACTCCGAGGCGGTCTCGCCAGGACCGCGAGCCTTGGTCATGCCGCCGGTCTGCTGATCCATGTTCAAACCCAGGCCTCGGATGCGCGGCCTCAGGTACTCGAGGTGTGCGATCTCGACCTGCATGCGTGCGCGACGGGTGGTCGCGTGGCGCGCGAACACGTTCAGGATCACGGCCTCGCGATCGCAGATCGGCATGCCCGTGGCGTCCTCGAGGTTGCGCGTCTGCGAAGGGCTGAGCTCGGCGTCCAGCACCAGCATGTCGGCCCCGCACTCGCGCGCACGGTCACGGACGCGCTGCGCGACGCCGCTGCGGATGTACGTCCGGGCGTCGGGCTTGTTCAGCAGGTGACTCTCGGCACCTGCGACTCGATCGCCCTGCGCGTCGACCAGGCCAGTGATCTCGCGCAGCTGCGCCTGTGCAGCTGCGGCGTCGTCACGGCGGTAGACCGACAGGACGTAACAGGTGTTGCCGCCCTCAGCAGCGGGCGCACCTGTCTGTGGATCGTCCCACTGTGAGATGATTCGCTCGAGCCGGCCCGCGTCGCCCAGCGGCACTTCGGCGTGTTCTGCTATCGGTTTGGAGTGAAAGCGCATGAATCTACCTCCGCGAACGCGCGGGTGGGCCCGGACCGATCGGCGCGCGCCGACCATCGGCGCGCACCATCGCGGGACGTTTTCGTCAGTAGTCGGAGCGCACGCGTGTACGACGCGCGCACTCAGCTCAGCACATCAGGTGGGTTCACCCGGCGCGAGCAGGAACGACTAGACGAAACGGTAGATCCACATGGCATGCGCAAGGTAGCGCGAACGCGGAGCAGTGCAAGGACCTTTCAGCGCGCGCCCGCCAGCAATCGCTTGGACAGCAGTAGCTCGGGACGGTCGGGGAACTCCAGGAGCAGGCGATCGACCAGCGCCTTGGCCCGCGCGTACTGCTGCGCCTGCACGAGCTCGATCGCGACTCGATACGCCGCGTGGAAGCGTTCATCGGGCGAGAGCTTGCCCACGAGCTCCGGCAGCAGCGCGAGCGCGGCTTCTGCCTCACCGGTCTCGGCGAGCAGCTTGAATTGGTTGAGGATGAGAGCGGCGTCCTGCGGGGCGAGCTGGCGAGATTCGAGCAGCAGCGCGCGCGCCTGGCTGTACTTCTTCTGATCGAGGTAGCTCGCGATCAGGTTCACGCGGACCTCGACGTTCTCGGGGTAGTTGGAGTGGGACGCCGTGTAGAGTGCTTCGGCGCCGCTCCAGGCGGCGAGCGTGCGCCGCTGCTCCGGCAACCAGGCGATGATCAACAAACCGAGCGCCAGCGCGGGCAGCGCGGTGCCGAGGCGTTGCGCGGCGCGCGCGAGGGCGAGCGCAAGGCCGAAGCCGGGCAGGAAGAGATAGTGCAGTGCCACGGGCGTGTTGCCGAGCGGCACGAAGTTCATCAGGGGCAGCAGCAAGCAGGCGCACCAGCAGACGGCGAAGTCCAGCGCCGGATCGCGCCCGCGCACGCGCCACCACAGCGCGAGCGCCGCGATCAGCGCGATCCAACACAGCGCGACGATCCACGGCGACACGGCAGGCTCGGCGAGCAACACGCCGAAGCGCCCGCGCAACCAGAACCACAGGCGCAGATTCTCGAACAGGAACCACGGAGCGTGCAGCGCGAGCGGCCCGGAAGCGCGATACTGGCTCGCTGGTGCGTCGTGCGTCAGCAAGAGGAGCGCCCAGGCCGCGATGCACAGCCCGGAAGCCAGCAGGAGCTTCCGGTTCGCAGAGCCGTGGTACGCGAGCCAGAGCACGGGCGCGACGACCCCCAGCTCGTGGCTGAACACCGCGACCAGCAAGCACAGCGCGGCTGCGGACACGCTGCGCTCGGCGAAGTGGAGGTACGCGAGGATGCCCAGCAGGCAGATCGCCAGGTTGGCCGTGGACAGCCAGCAGAGCACGCTCGCCGTGATCGGGTTCGCGACCCAAACCACTGCAACTGCCAGTCCCCAGCCGCGGCCGAGTGAGAGCCGAGCACAGAGCACCTGCCCCAACCCCGCGGCGGCGAGCACGCAACCGAGCGCGAGCACTCGCCACGCCGAGAGCCACTCGGGGTGCCGCGAGAGCAACCAGAACAGTGCGCTCTTCACCGGCCGCAGGTGGCCGAAGCGATCGTAGTCGAAGATCTGACCGAAGCTCGCTTGCGACAGCTGCTCCAGCGAGCTGACGTCGTCGAGCGCGATCGGCGCGAGCTGCGTGGTCGGCCAGTACGCGACCGCCATTAGGACGTACGCGGCCCCGCACGCGAGCCAAAACGCTCTGCCGCCGAGAGTCATGGAGAACGCTGGAAGAACGACCGCTGCTGGAAGCGCAAACCGGCCAGGATCTGCTCCACGCGCGCGGCGGACAGCGCGCCGATGCGTTCGCCCAGGCTGGTCTTGTCGACTGACGAGATCTGCGACACGACCACCACGCTCTGCTGCGGCAGCTCGCCCTCCCCCACGTCGAGCAGCACATTGCCCGGCTCTTGCGCGCGGTGCAGGTTGGTGGTCAGCGCGCAGACGATCACGGTCGTGACGCGCGAATGGTTGAACACGTCCTCCTGCACGACCACGTGCGGATGCGCATAGTCGCGCGAGTCGTCCGCGATCCAGAACAGGTCGCCGCGGTGGATGATCACTTCCACGACACGATGCCTGTCTTGCGCGTCTCGGGCTGGCAGGTGGGGCAGAAGAAGGTGTCGTGGCCGTGGACACCGGCGCGGCGGATCGTGTCGCCACAACGCGGGCACTTCTCGCCGTGCTTGTTCCGGACCTTGAGGAAGTCGCGCAGCTTCTCGTCCAGCGGCGGCTTCTTCTCCTTCACCGTATCGACCGCGTGGCGCATCACACGGACGATGCCGCGGTGCAGGCGCTCGAGATCCTCGGGCGTGAGCTTGTTCACCATCGTCTTCGGGTGGATCTGCGCCTCCCACAGTGCCTCGTCGGCGTAGGCATTGCCGAATGCGTCCAGCGCGCTCTTGTCCATCAAGAACACGCGCACCTGATCGCGCCGCTTCTTGGCCAGCTCGATCAGCCTGGCCGGCGTGAACGCCTTCGACAGCACGTCGATCCCCACCTTCTCGAGCCCCGGCACCACCTGCCAGGCGCCGCGCTCGATGATGTAGACCTTCCCCATCTGCACGTCGTCGCGGTACACCAGCACCCGATCATCATCCAGCGTCCAGCTGACCGCGGTATCGCGCGGCAGCTTCCCCTCGGCGAAGACGAAGCGTCCGGCCAGCATCGGGGCGATGACCATCTCCAGCTGCGGCGCCGCGAACCCGAAGACCACGAAGTGCGCGCGCCGTTCGACCGTGGCGAAGACCTGGTCTTTCAGCAACGTCGGCGCATCGCCCTTCACCGCGACGCGCAGCACGATCGGCTTCGGCGCGCTGACCGAGACGATGCGCCGCTGCTGCAGTTGCTGCTGCAGGATCGGCACGGCGTACTCGAGGTCTGGACGCTCCGCCACGGGGTTCGCACTCGTGTAGCACGGATCGCAGGCCGTCAAAACGACGACTGGTACTGCTTGGGAGTCAGGCCGGTCCAGCGCTTGAACGCTCGATGGAATGCCGCCGGGGCGGCGAAGCCCATCGCGTACGCGGTCTGCTGGATCGACGCGCGGGGATCTTGCAGCATGCGCTTCGCCACGTTCATCAGCGTGCGCTCGACCAACTCGGCATACGACGCGCCCTCGGCAGCCAGCTTGCGGCGCAACGATCGGCCGCTCATCTGCAGCTCGCGCGCCACTTCTTCCATGGTCGGCATCTCGCGTGGATCGTGCGACGCCAGGAGCGATATCACGCGCTCGGTCAAGGCCGCATCGCGCTCGAGCCGGCCGAGCAGGTGTTCCGCACGCGTCTCGAGCAGCGCGTGCAAGTCCGGGCTCGAGTAGGTGTGCGCGCTCTCGAGCCAGGCGCGCGGAAACTCCAGCTCGGTCACCTCGCAACCGAACTGCACGATGTCACCGAACACGCGGCGATACTCCGCGCTGTACTCGGGCGCCTGGTACGCGAAACACACCTTGCTCGCCCTGGCCTGAGGTCCGGCGAAGCGACGCAGCACGCCCGAGAGCGCCACCAGTGCGAACTCGGCCGTCAGGCGCACGGCGGGCAGGTTACCGCGGAGCGATGGGAAGCGAACCCAGGCCGTATCGCCCACCTCGAGCAGCTGCGGATCGTGACCCTCCGCGACCAGCCGGGCGTAGCGCGCTGCCGTGTGGATGCTCTGGCGCAAGGACGATGCGTGCTCGGCCAGGTGACCCAGGACATCGAACATCACCGGCGTCGCGCGTTCGCCGATGTGCAGTCCCAGCGCCGGGTCGTTCGAGACCGTGAGCGCAGCATCGAGCGCGCGCAGATAGGCGCCGAGCTCGAGGCGCAGGCTGCCGTTGTCGAGAGCACTCTCGTCGAGCCCAGCCAGCTCGAAGAAGCGTTTGCGGCTGGCACCTCGATGCTCGAGCGTGTCGACGAGCACGCGGACCATCATCACCGAGACCATCATGCGCGCCGCGCATCCTACTACGTGCCGTTCGTGCCACCGAAGTTACGTTTCCGGACTGCCGGCGGCTAAAGATCAGCCCAGTTAAATCAAGGAGTTGGGCCTTATTCGCCGCGGCTGTCCGCCCGCGGGAAACGCTTGGCCTGCGGCGAGTATTTCTGCACACAGCCCCACACGGTAGTGGAACGAACTGCGCCGCAACCCCGTTCGTAGAGGCTCATGTCACCTTCCATCGACCGCTCGCTGTGGACACTCGTTTTCGGATTTCTGCTGCTTGCCGCCGCGTGTGATTCCGGCGCCCCCAGCATGGAGCTTGGAAATCAGGCGGGGAGCCCCGCCGGCTCGGCCGCGGGAAGCGGCGGAGCGGGAGCGAGCGGTGCAGGTTCGGGCAGCGCGGGCCAGGCGCCCACTCCGACGATGAGCGGCGGGGCC
>DATEOF010000281.1:0-15966 GCA_035274465.1 Polyangiales bacterium | reverse complement strand
GGGCGCGGCGGGAGCCCTTGCAGCTGGCAGCGGCGGTGCGCCTGCGGCAGCTGGCTGCGGCGCGGCGCTGTTTTGCGATGGATTCGAGGCCGAAGGCACGATGCCGGCCGCAACCTCGTGGGAGGTCGTGGCACCGAACTGCAAGGGTGACGCGGCGGTCGAGATCGACTCCACGCTCGCGCACTCCGGCACGCGCTCGGCCAAGCTCCGCAGCGCCGGCGGCTACTGCAACCACCTGTTCATTCAGGCGAAGCCTTCGGGCGCGCTACCGGATCCTCTGTTCGCGCGCGTGTTCGTGCGCCTGGACAAGGCGCTGACCAGCTCGCACGTGACGTTCCTCGCGATGAAGGACGGGTCCGACGGCAAGGATCTGCGGATGGGCGGGCAGAACGAGATCCTGATGTGGAACCGCGAGTCGGATGACGCGACGCTGCCCGAGCTGAGTCCCGCCGGCATCGCGTTGAGCAAGAAGCCCGCGACGCAGACCTGGCTGTGCCTGGAGTTCGAGGTGGATTCGAAGAACAAGGCCCTGCATACCTGGCTCGACGGCCAGCCGGTGGAGGGTCTGCAGGTCGACGGCGAAGGCACGCCCAATATCGATGGGCAGTGGCGCAACAAGGCCGACTGGCAGCCCAAGCCGCAGGACGTGCGGTTCGGCTGGGAGAGCTACGGTTCCGACGCCAACACGCTCTGGTTCGACGACGTGGCCCTGGGGTCGACCCGCATCGGTTGTAATCCTTGAGGAATTTGAATCATCCCGCCGCTCGATTCAATTTATTGATTTTCTGACCGTCAAAAATTGACTTTCTCAATCCACGCTCCATACTGGATTGAGAACGTATGGACTGGAAACACCTCACCCGGATCAGCGACGGGGCGCGGGTCGTCGTGGAGCGAGTTCGCCTACCCGACACCGGCATCGTCGTGGAGGGCAGCTTCGAGCTGCCACCCCTCGCCCAGCTCAGCGTCGACGATCAAGTCTTCGTCGCTGCCTTCGTGAAGAGCCACGGCTCGATCAAGGAGATGGAGCGCCTGTTCGGCGTCAGCTATCCGACGATCAAGAGTCGGCTCAATCGCCTGAGCGCGGCACTCGACGCTGGACTCAGTGTCGAAGCAGCGCCCGCCGAGAGTGACAAGAGCGAAATCCTCGACCGCCTCGAGCGCGGAGAGATCACTGCCGAACAAGCGGCGGAGGCGTTGCGATCATGAGCCTGCTCCTACCCAGCTTGATGCGCGTGCGGATCGCCCGATCTGCCCGTCCCGGCCCCGGCATCTGGTTGCCAGTGTTCGTCTTCTGGCCGCTGTGGTTGCTGGTGCTGCTGTTGTTCATGGTCGGGCTGGTGGTGGCGACCGCCGCCGTCGGCTCGAGCAACTACCGCGGCGCGTTCGCCGCGACCCGCGAGCTTCATCGCCTGGTATCGGGCCTGCGCGGCGCGCAGTGCGAGATCCAGGGCAATGGCAAGCACTTGAGTTTTGCATTCATTTGAAAGGACACGACCATGTTGACCGAAGAGCGACGAAGGATTCTGAACATGTTGGCCGAAGGCAAGTTGAGCGCCGCCGAGGCCGAGAACCTGCTGGACGCGCTGGGCAAGTCGCCGGCCGTGCTGCCGGCGAGCAACGGACAGAGCGATCTCGCCCTGCGCGATCCGAAGTACCTGCGCGTGCTGGTGGAAGGCTACGACGACCCCGAGCACGGTGGCGCCGGCAAGGTGAACGTGCGCGTGCCGTTCACGCTGATCCGCGCCGGCATGCGCCTGGCAGCGTTGCTGCCCGCGACCGTACACGAGCCGATCAACCGCGCGCTGCGCGAGAACGGCGTGGAGATCGACATCTCCAAGATCAAGCCCGAGAACCTCGAAGACCTGGTCACGCACCTGCGCGAGCTGGCGATCGACGTCGACGGCCCGAAGGGCGAGAAGGTTCGGGTGTTCTGCGAGTGAGCTCAGCCGGCGCTTGCCGCCGACGGCTGCAGTGGTTGCAGCACGTCCCAGGGCGACTCGCGCACGCACTCGCCGAGTAGGCGCAAGAGCTCGTCGTCATCCGGCCGATCCACTCGATCTTTGGCGAGGCAGCGCAGGATGAGCGCTTCGAGCGATGGCGGCAGCGGCCGGCCCAGCCGTTCGGACGGCGGCAGCGGCTGCGAGTGCAGGTGATGGCTGCAGACCTCGACCATGGTCTGACCATCGAACACCGGCATCCCAGTCAGTAGAAAGTAGCCCGTCGCGCCCAGGGCGTACGTATCCACCCTGGCGTCGATCGAATCGGGCCGTGTAATGCACTCCGGGGCCATGAACAGCGGGGTGCCGGCGATGTTGTCCGTCCGCGTCACCGCCGGCGCCTGCTCGCTGTCGAGCTGCTTCACCAACCCGAAGTCGATCACCTTCACGAAGTCCGGCAGCCCGCCGTGCCGGCCGATCAGCAAGTTGCCGGGCTTGATGTCACGGTGAATCAAGCCGGCAGCGTGCGCCTCGCGCAGCGAGCCGGCGACCTGCTGCAGGATGTGCACCACCCTCCCCGGTGGCTGCGCGCCCTCCTCGTCGACCAGCTTCTCGAGCGACCGACCGCTCAGGTACTCCATCGCGTAATAGAACACGCCCTGCGGCGTGCGACCGTAGTCGTGGATGGCGATCGTGTTCGGGTGTGACAGCTGGCTTGTCAGCTGCACCTCGCGCTCGAAACGGATCAAGGCGGCGGAGCTCACGCGGTCGGGCAACAGCAGCTTGATCGCGGTGGGTCGACGCAGCATCGCGTGGTCGGCGCGGTACACGGCGCCCATGCCGCCTTCTCCGATCTTGTCGCCGAGCGTGTAGCGCCCGAGCTGCATGGCTTTGCGGACCTGGGCGACCAACCCATAAATCTCACGTGACACCGCGGCCGCGACCAGCGTGCTGATCACGCACCACATGAGTATCCCGCTCGCGACCAGCGCCGGGCTGAGGAAGCCGATTTCCGGATACTTCTGCGCCTGAACATAGCCGCCAATGACGAGCGGCACGCTGCAGGCCAAACCCACGCCGACCGTGAACAGCGCGGTGCTGGGCACGATCGCCGAGCGCAGAATCAACACGACCACCAGAACCAACAAACCTGCGAACTCGATCTGATACCCGCCCGGAGCCGTGGCAACGCCGACACCCACGCAAGTCAGGATCGACACGGCCACCGCCACATCGATACCCCGCAGGACCGGCTGGGAGACCGGAGCGCGGTGGAGCAGCGGATACGCGACGCCCAGCGCCACGGCGAGCAGCAGGTTCAGGATCTTGCCCGGATGCACGTGCACCGGCACCCAGTACTCCGGCGCGAGCATGGCGAGCACGACCGCGCCCGCGACGTACAGCGCCGCGAACAAGGACGCCATCATGCGCACGAACAGCGTCAACCGCGCCTGCAGGAAGCGGTCGAAGTCCTCCGTGTCCGACCCCTCCGAGGCGCGTCGGATCACCTCGTTCGGACGCGCTTGCGGGAGCGTCAGCATGACCTCCCAACCGTACTGCAGTTGGGCCGCCCGAGCCGAGCTACTTGCAGTCGACGATCTGCACCGAGTAGTTGATGGGCATGGGGATGCCGGCTACGGCCACGTCGTATTTCTTGCCGGCCGTGGTCGTCCAACCCATCGGGTTGAAGCGGAACGCGTAGCGCGAACCGTAGCCGCCCATGAGCTGCGTGACGGTGACCGGCATGTTCATGCCGTCGGCCATCACGGTGACTGTCGCCGCCGACAGGTTGATCGTGTCGCTCTGCACGGTCCAACCGGTCGAGTCCACCTTCTGGCCGAAGCCGCCCTGCATGGCTTGCAAGGGGATGATGCCGGGCGAAGGCCATGCCATCCACGGCTTGCCGACCTTCATCTTGCCGAACGTCATCATGCACGAGTGGCGATCGGTCGAGCCGAGGCCCGTCGGACCGAACGAGTTGGACAGGATCCAGCGGCGGTGGCCGATGGTCGTCGGGTTGCCGGGATCGACCATGTAGCCGTCGACTGACGACACGCCCGGACCCGTCGAGATGTTGCAGCGACCCGCAGCCATCGCGCCCTCGGCCATGTAGCAAGTCCAGGTATCCGGCGGCGTGTGCGAGAGCATGTTGTTCGCGCGCTGCAGGAGCGCACAGGCCTGCGCCTGCTTGTCCATCGTCGGATCGGTCGTGACGGCCGGCAGATCGGCCAGCCAGCGGTACAGGTTCAGCGAACGCAGCGCGTTGGCGCGACCGTCGGCGGAGATATCGCCGGGGTCGCAGCTCGCGACGTTGCCGGTCCACATGCCCTCGCTCAAGTTCGCGCGATCGGCCTTCCAGCGCGAGCACACGCCTTCGGGCGTCGCACGATCACCGGTCGCTACCGGCGGCGGAGCAGCTCCGCCTGCAGTCACGGGCGGCGCACCGGCCGCTCCCATCCGACCCGCCGCGCCTGCAGCTGGTGGCGGCGCAGCCATGCCGGCGGGCGTGGGCGGCGTGATCACGGGCGAGCCGGCCACACCGCCGCTGCGACCCGCGGGGCCCACGCTCATGCCGGCGGGTGCCGGCGCGCGCGCTCCGGCGACGCCCGAACCTGCCAGCCCCGCACCAAAGCCACTCGAACCCGCGCCCGGCAACGGCAGGACGGGGTTACCGCGCATCCGCTCGCCGCCCGCGTCATCTGCGGATGAACACGCCCCGGCCCAGACCACTCCCCCAAGCACTCCCGCGATGATCGCCGTTCGCACACTCGACTCCCAAACCGGTCGCCAGAGGCATGGACCCAAGTTGTTTCAGTGACTTACCAGTCGCTCGCACCGATAGCCGTTCGCGGCCAAACGGACGAGCCTGCGCTGCCTCAACCAAACGTGGCGCGAGACCCAGGCTGCGGGTCATCTCTCAGCGCGTCACGGACCGTGGCGTCCCAGGTTTAGGGCTGACCCAGGTCGCCGTGCGCCATCAGCTCGCCGGTCAGGTCCTCCAACATCCGGCGCCCGGGAAGCGTGCGCTGGCCCGTGGCCAGGTGCAGCACGAGCACCGCCACGATCTCGCGCTGCGCGCTCCCCGGCCGCAGCAAGAACACGGGCTCGAGGCAGCGGCCCTCGGCGTCGGTGTAGCGCAGGATGGACTCGGAGCGCGTGACTTCGCTGGTGCTGTCCTGCGCGAGTGAATCGCCGTCGCCGAACGAGCTCAGGACGCAGTCTTCGATCCAGTGCGTCATGCCCGGCTCGACCGGCACGTCGGGCAGCGCCGCGAGCAACACCGGCTTCGTGCCGTGCACGCCGAACAGATACCCGCAGGCGCTCTCCGTGGTCTGCAGGAGCAGCGTCAGCGCGCAGCGCGCGCGATCGATCGAGTCGACGCACTCGAGCATGCGGCTGTGCACCGTGTCGTACTCGCTCTCGGCCGCCGATAGCTGCAAGAGCTCACGCAACGGCGCGAGCTCGGCGCCCGTACCCACGTCCTCCTGCTTCGCCTCCTCGAGCAAGCGCGCGAGTCGAGCGCCGAACGCGGGGTTCTCGGAGCGCTTGTACTCCAGGGCGCAGGCCTCGGCGTGACGCTCGAACGCCGCCGAGTCGGCCGTGCGGATGGCGATGCGCGCGCCCGTCTCGTGCAACATCGCGAGCGCCAGGCCTGCACGTCCGAGCTGCCGCGAGGAATCGATGAAGCCGTCGAGCGCGAGCACCGCGGCATCGAGCTCGCCGTTCGCCGCCAACAGCTCCACGTAGCCGATCCACAGCCCGTTGTCGGTCGGCGTCAGCCGCTCGCGCTGCACGAGCTCGAAGTATTCGCGCGCACAACGCAGGCCTTCCTCGACGCGGCCGAGCTCTGCCAACAGCCGCACGTGCGCGCCCGCGAGGTAGACGAATGCGTTGTGAGCTCCAGCGGGTGAGTACGCGAGGCCCGCGACGATCGTGTTCAGCGCGGCGGGCAGATCACCCTGCAGCCACTGGTAGCGACAGACACCGTAGGCGTGCATCGCGCGCCAGCCCGGATAGCGCTCGGCCAGCACGCTCAACGTCTCCACACAATTCTTCACGCCCAGCAGGTTGCCGGCATCGGCCTGCGCGCAGACTTCGACGCCCGCGCCCATGTCGAGGTAGCGCTGCTCGCCGTGCTCCTGCAGCTGCATCAGCTCGGCGCGGCGCTCGCACTTGCGCGCTTGCTCGAGGTTGCCGTGCGCCAGGTACATCGCCATGCGCAGGCGCCAGGCGTTGACGCGATACTCGCGGTCGCTCTCCAGCAGCGCGGCCCGCTGCTCGGTCGCCGCCGAGCCCAGGTGGCCCTCCAACAGGCCCATCGCGTAGCTCAAGCCGAGCCGTATGCGACGGCTCTGCGCCTCGTCGAGACCGCCGCGATCCGCTTGCGCGATGCGCGCGAGGACTCCTTCGGAGAGCTCGCGATGCGCGAGCTGCCGGCCGCGGATCCACTCCACGCTGGAAGCCACCACGTCGCGCAGCACGGCCAGCGCCGGCACGATACCCACCAGCGGTGCCAGCGGCGGCAACGACTGCAGCAACTCGAGCTCGTAGAGCTGCGTGCAGAACGAGCACACCGCGCCCGCCAGCCGCGCCAGCTCGCGGATCGCGTCCGCCGGCGGCAACACGCGTTCGGCCTCGGGCGTGGCCAAATAGGTTGCCTGCGCGGTCGCCAGCGCGCGCTGCAAGCGCTCGGGCTCGGGCAGCAGTCCCGACTCGCGGTAGACCTGCAGGCCGCTGTCGCGCTCCAGCCGTTCGAGCACCAGCGGCAGGTAGCGCCTGAAGCTGTCGGCGGCGAGCACGACCGACGCCTTGCTCAGCAACGCCGCCCGCAACTGGTGCAGGTTACGCGGCGGAAACTGCTGGCTCTCGGCGGCGGCGATGGCGCGTTCCAACAGCGCGACAGGCGGAAGCTGCGCCTGCAGGTCCAGGCTGCAGAGCAGCTCCGCGCCCTCGCGCTCGCGGCCGCCGCGCAACAGGTGGTCCACGCGCCGCACCACGTCGCGGCTGGTCGCGGCGAACAGCTGCGCGACCCGCACGTGCAGGCTGCGCTGCTGCTCGTCCGGCACCTCGGCTGACAGCACCGAGACGAAGCCGCGTTGCACGAAGCGGTAGCCCTCGCCGTCGGCGCAGAACACGCGCGCTGCGACCAGCTCATCCAGCGCCGCGAACACCCGGCTGTGCTCGGCGATCAGCGTCAACTCGGAGTACTCGGCGACCGTCAGCGACTCGCCGTCGGCGATGCACTGCACCGTGGCCAGCGCGCGCGCGTCCGGACCGAGCGCGGCCAGCCGTGTGGCCAGGCCGTCGGCCAGCGTCACGGGCAGATCACCTTCGTCGAGCTGCACGGGCAAGAGCCAGCTGCCGGCCTGGTAGCGAGCCAGCTCGCGCGCCACCAGGTGTTGCACCAGATCCATCGTGGCGCGCGGGTTGCCCTGCGCGAGCGCGTGGATGCGTGCCGCCACCAGCTGCGAGTTCGGAACGTCGCCGAAGATCGAGCGGATCAACGTCTGCGTCTGCTCGGCATCCAGCGGCAGGAGCTCGATGGACTGCGCGACCAGCCGCAACAGCCGCAGCGAGGCCGAGGGCGAGGGTCCATGCTCGCGCTCCATGGTCATCGCCAGCATGACCGCGTTGCGCGCGCTCTTGTGGGCCAGCGCGGCCAGCACCGCGGCGGAAGGCTCGTCGATCTTGTCGACGTCATCGACCGCGATCAGCAGCCGTTGGCTACGCGACAGCTCGAGCAGGAAGTCGCGGAGCGCGCGCAGCAGTACGCTGCGTTCCGGCTCGAGCGCGGTGAAGGTGCCCTCATCCTGCGGCAAGCCGTCGATCACGTGCGAGAGCACGTCGCGCGATAGCCGCGAGGCCTCGATGGCCTCGGCCGGCATGAGCGCCCACAGCTGCGAACACAGCTCGCGCGCCACGCCCCAATCACCCGTGGCGCTGTCGCCAGCGTCGGCGCGCAACACGCTGACTCCGAGCAGCTTGCCCTCGAGCACGCAGGCGTCGAGCATGCGCGAGCGGCCGCCGCCTGGCGGACCCTCGATCAGCAGCGCGCCGCCATCGCGCCGCACCAGCGCCAGGATCTCGCGCCGCGCCTGCACCGCCGCCTTGTCGCGACCGATCAGCGCCGGCTTGGTCAGGTACGCGCGCGAGACCAGGGCGCCCTCTTCGGCGGGCAGCCCCGCGATGGCGCCGAGGCGCTCCATCACTTCGGCCGCGCTCGCCGGCCGCGCGTCGCGATCCAGCGACAGCAGCTGCGTGATCAAAGCCGCGAGCGCCGCGGGCACCTCGGGTACGAGGCGCGCCAGCGGTGCGGGACGCGAGCGCCAGACGTCGCGCAGGTCGGAGATGCGCTGCGCTGCGAATGCGTGTCGATCGCTCAGCAGGTGATACCCGACGGCACCCAGCGAGAACAAATCGGCGCGCCCGTCGAGCTCCTGCTGCTGCAGCACCTCGGGCGCGATGAACGGCGGCGTACCGACCACGTCCTTGGCCACGCCCACTGCCATCATCGCGCCAAAGTCGATCAGCTTGGCGCGCCCCTCGGGCGTACGGCGCACGTTGCGCAGCGAGATGTCGCGGTGGATCAGGCCGCGCGCGTGCAAAATCGCGAGCGAGGACGCGACGTCGTGCAGCAGCGCGCACGCCACCTTCCACGGGAGGCGCCCAGCTTGCTCGAGGTCCTCGCCGCCGAGCAGCTCCATGGTGTAATACGGACCACTCTCGTCGAGCCCGTACTCGTAGACCTCGATGATGCGTGGGTGCGACAGCTGGACGAGCGTGTGGTACTCGCGCTCGAGGAGCGCCGCGCGCCGGTGCGCACGTCGACTGTCGGTGGCCCAACCGCGCTTGAGTGCGCAGCTCTGACCGCTGCGCTGGTCGAGCACGCGATAGACCATGCCCATGCCGCCACGACCGAGTACCTGCGTGATCTGGTAGCGTCCGGCAATCGTGTCGCCGATGGCCTTCGGCGCGCTGATCTCACTCACCTCGCGATCATCGCACGCGGGGCTGACGTCCACGGT
Organism: Polyangiales bacterium; assembly: GCA_035274465.1. Taxonomy (GTDB): domain Bacteria; phylum Myxococcota_A; class Polyangia; order Polyangiales; family JAFGIB01; genus JADGRF01. Next base: position 7,001 of record DATEOF010000281.1, on the reverse strand, counting down.
GACGATCCACGAGGCGCAGAGTGTGAGGAATGTGTGGTGGGGAGAGCCGCGCGTGCATATGTGCCATGCGTGCCGTTACCGGATGTCACCCCCGAAACCCGCCCCGAACGCATCGACGCGCTCGACGGTCTGCGCGGCTTGATGGCCTGCGCCGTCGCGCTCTATCACCTCGGCCTGCTGTCGCGGGCCTTCCCGGCCGGGGGCGTGACCAGCAGCGCTCTGGCCGTGCTGGGGCTGCACAGCGTGGAAGCCTTCTTCATGGTCAGCGGCTTCTGCCTGTTCCACCGCCACGGCGGCATGCCCCGCAGCGCCTCGGCGCTCTACAGCTTTCAGCGCCAGCGTTTTCTGCGCATCGCGCCGGTGTTCTACCTGAGCTTGCTGCTCAACCTGGCCTGGCAAACTCCCGCGACTGCGAGCGTGAGCTGGCCACGCCTGCTGGAGAACCTGACATTCAGCTTCGGCTTGCACCACCCCAACCGCGCGCTCGTCACGGGTGGCTGGTCGATCGGCCTCGAGTACCTGTTCTACTTCGGCTTTCCCTGGCTGGCGGTGCTCTGGCGCTCGACCGCCCTGCTCTGCCTCTCGACCTGCGCTGCGATCGGTTTCGCCTGGTGGCACAGCGCGAGCGCCGTGGTCGGCCCGGACGTGGTTCGCTTCAACGCCTACGTGCTGCTGCAAAACCACGCGTTCGCCTTCCTGACCGGAGGCCTCCTGGCCAAGCTGCGCGCGCGGATCGCCTGGCGCATCCCGCTCTGGGTGGCACTGGCCAGCCTGATCGCGTTGCTCTCGGGCTGGCTGCTCAGCGCGCCCAAGGTCGTCGATCACTTCGAGGTCGTGCTGGGTGCCGAGCGCGCATGCTACGCCGCCGCCAGCTGCACGATCGTGGGGCTGTTCGCGCTGGTGCGAAGCGATGGAGCGCACACGCAGCGTTGGCTGCGCCAGCTCGGCGATCTGAGCTACCCGATCTACCTGCTGCATCCGATCGCCTGGTTGTCGGCGCGCGCGCTCCTGCCCCAAACGGCCAGCGCGCCGCTCGCGTTGATCGCAGCTCTCGGCAGCACGCTGCTCCTGGCCTTCGTCGTCCACCGCTACTACGAACGGCCGATCCAGCGCAGCTTCAGTCGATCCGCTCGGGAGTCCCGCGCAGCTGCGTCTTGACCAGCTGCACGGCGTACGGGTTCCAGGTGGAGACGTTCCAGTAGATCTCGACGGCGCGCTGGCGCTCGCCCAGGCCCTGCACTCGATCGCTGACGTCTTCGGTCCACTGCTCGATGATGTTCGCGCCGTACAGGTGGCCGCTCGAGTCGTCGCCCAGCGAGTTCTGCACTCCGAGCGCGGTGTTGCCCGCGATGCACTCGGCGCTGACCTCGAGCCAATCCCCCGGCGTGAGCTCGGTGGTCCAGCCGCCGATGGCGCTCAGCAGATCGTCCGGGTCGTGCGTATCCGCCTGTGGCCCGCACTCGCTGTGGTCCTTGGCGTCGTCGTCGCACGCCAGGTACTTGGCCATCGTGCGCCGCGTCAGCACGGGTCGCGCGGCCGTGTACGCCTGACTGGCGGGCGCATCGGCGCGCGCGCGGCCCCACGGGTGCGCGGCCGAGCGCAGGTAGATCGCACCCTTGACCGCCTGCGGGTGCGTCTGTGGCAACGGCTCACCGCTCGCGGGATCCATCACGGCGAAGGCCGGTGGATCACCGCCGTACAGCATCACCCAGCGCGAGAGCGGTGCGAGCCACGCCACGCTCATCTGCTCGAGATAGTCCACCTCGGGCTGCTTCCAGTCCCAGCTCCACTGGCCACCGTGCTGCACCAAATTCTCCTCCACGCCGTACAGCGGCTGCGCGTCGGCTTCGATGTCCGACCACTGCGGATTGCCGTCCTGGCCGTAGCCCGCGAAGTAGCGCGGTGCCCAGCGGATCTCACCCTGCTCGCCCAACAACCCCGCGAGCGGCTGGTAGAGCAGGAACGGAAACGCCTGAAAACCGAGCGTGGTGACGTACGCCGGCCGGCCCCAGATCAACAGCGTCTCGGTGCCCGGAGAGTAGTCGTTGTTCTCGGGATGCTCCGGATCGAAGTGCGCCACCGTGCGCGCGGTCATGTTGATGAACTTGTTGGTGGCGAAGCGAAAGCCGGTGCCATAGTCCGCGGGTCGATCCGGCCACAAGGCTGTCGCCAGGTAGACATTCAAGGCGATACCGCGCCGCGGATCGTCGTCGTACCACGCCGGGCTGATCGCCTGGCCGTCGCGCTGCACCGTGAAGGGCTTCGCGGCCACGCACACGCCCGTGTCGATGTCGTTGCACAGGTTCAGCGGAGGGCAATCGCCCGCGTCGCGGCAATACTTGGGGTCGGCGTCCTGGGTCAGGCTGATATTGGGCTGACAGGCGCCCACGTGTTTGCCCGGATAGTTGGGGTCGGAGCTGCACAGCATCTGCGCTGGGCAATCTGCCGACACGTTGCAGCGCGTGGCTTCATCGCGCACGAAGGCACCGAACACGTGTTGACCGTCCTGCCAGGTCGCGATCGGCGTGCGCAGCATGCCGGTGTTCAACATGTTGCCGCTGCTGCGGTCGAGCGTGTTCTTGTACACGTGGATGCGAGGCCAGGTGGTCGCATCGCCGGGGTTTTCGAGCGCGTAGCCGAAGCCCTGGCACGCCTGCGCGGCCGCCGCCGTGGGCTGCCCGACGCCGAGCACACCCGGCCGCTGCAGGGGTAACGCGGCCTGTAGATCGTCGGCCGGACTGACCGGATACGCGCAGACGTCGGTCTGGGCTGCCCACGTATCGCCGAACAACATCAGCAGCTCGTTGCCGCTCGGGTTGGGCACGGTGTAGCCCAGGTCCGAGCCGTAGATGCCGGGGCGCTCGTTCTGCGGGCCGATCAACGTGCACACGTCCCAGCTCTGCCCGACTTGCATCGGCTCACCCGAGCGGTGGCCTTGCTCCACGTGCGGCGCGGACCTGCAAGCAACTGCGAATATCAAAGCGGACCAAAACCACTTCTGCATCACTCGGAGCATTGCAGCTAGCGCGCCAACTGCGGGCCTCGACTCGAGCACAGATCGGCATCCGCCGTATGAGGCGCGGATGCACGACCTGTGCTCGGTGTGACGGGAATGCTGCTCAAGCCCTGGCAGCGTCTTGTAGCTCGCGGATGTCGAACTTGGTCATCTTCAGCATCGCTTGCATGGCCTTCGGGGCCTCGATCAGCTGCACGAGATCGACCGGCACGACCTGCCACGACAACCCGTACTTGTCGACCAACCAGCCGCACGGTTGGGTCATCCCGCCCGCGGTCAGCTTGTCCCAGTAGTGATCGATCTCCGCCTGGTCCTTGCACTCGACCACGAACGAAGTCGCGGGCGTGAACTTGTATTGCGGCCCGCCGTTGATCGCGACGAACCTGTTACCGTCCAGCGTGAACTCGATCGTCATGACAGAACCCTTCGGCCCGGGTCCATGATCGCCGTAGCGGAGGATCTTGCCGATCGACGAGTTCTTGAAGATCGAGCAGTAGTAGCGCGCGGCCTCCTCGGCCTGCGTGTCGAACCACAGAAACGGTGTGAGCCTTTGCATGTCTGGTGCCTTTCGTAGTCGGTTGACGGTCACGCCAGCACTTTGGCCAGCTTGTCGAGCTCGCTCTCCCAGCCCGCGACTGCGCGCTGCGTCCAGATGTCCTCGTGCATCGCGTCGAAGCACAACGTGAGCCGCACGCCTGTCGCCGTCGGCTGCAAGTCCAGCGTGGTCTCGACGTCGTACGGTTCCACGCCGGGGATGAAATCGGCCAGGTGCACGTACGAGAGGTGCGTCGACGGACGAACTTCGCGGTAGGTGATGCGCGACTCCACCACGGCCGGCATGCCCGCGCGCTCCATGAACGCGATCTGCTCCGGCCCGGCGGCGATCATCGCGTAGAGCAGCTCGCCACCGGCGCGCAGGTCGAGCTTGCGCACTTCGACCCGGAAGCCGTCCGGACCCCACCAGGACTCGATGCCTGCCTTGGTGGTCCATAGCTCCCAGACGTCGTCGATCGATGCGCCGTCGTAGGTGCGCTCCATGGTGACGCGCTGCTTGTTCTGTTTCGGCATGTCAGTGACTCCCCTTCTTCGCTGCGCGCGCCTTTTGTCTGCGCTCGAGCTCTTCTCCCAGCCGATCCAGGCGTTTGTCCCAGAGGCTGCGGTAACCGTTCATCCACTCCTCCAGCTCGCGAAACGGCTCGGGCCGCAGCGAGTACAGCCGCCGAGGGCCTTCGGGACGCACACTCACGAAGCCGGCCTCGCCGAGGATGCGCAGGTGCCGCGAGACGCCCGATTGATCGATCTCGACCGTCGCAACGATGTCATTGACCGCACGCTCGCCGTGACGCAGCGCGTCCACGATGCGCCGGCGCGTCGGGTCGGCCAGGGTCTGGAAGACGTCGGAATGCATGAATATGCATATGCACCATCATGCATACGATGTCAAGCACGCAGCCGCGGGGCCGCTTCTGACGGCCGCCCCGCGGCTGTTTTGCGGTCTACGCCGCTATCTGTAGGCGCAGCGCGCTGCGGATACGCTTCGCCTGCCGGAGCCAGGCGTTGCCTCGACCGCGCAGGCGCCACCAGAAACAGGCGCCACCCAGCAGGAACTCGGCGGCGATGCCGAGCCAACCGCCGGGCGCGCCCATGTCCAGGCCGAGGCCGAGCGTCGCGGCGAACAGCGGCGCGCAGCCCCAGGCGGCGATCACGGTGATGATCGCGCCGGCGCGCACGTCGCCGATGCCGCGCAACGAGCCCTGACCGATCGCGTACAGCGGTACGAACCAGACGAAGACTGCGCCGATGCGATACAGCTCGACGGCGCGCGCGATCACCTGCGGGTCCTCGGTGAACATGGCCGCGAGCTGCCACCCGAAGCACAGCAGCGTGCAGCTCACGACGGCGACGACCGCATAACACAGGCCGAGCGCCGCGCGCTGCACGTGCAGTACGATGCGCAAGCGGGCGGCGCCGACCGCCTGACCGACCAGGATCGAACACGTCTCGCCGATCGCGTTGTTCAGCAAGAACACCAGCAACAGCGCCTGGGTGGCCACCTGGTGCGCGGCCAGATCGACGTCGCCCATGCGCGCGAACAGCGCGACCGTCACGCTGAACGAGCCCACGTCGAAGAAGCGTTCGAAGCCCAGCGGTACGCCGAGCCGCGCCAGCACGCGCACGTCCGCGGCGGACACGCGGCGCAGGCCGAAGCCGTGCGCGCGCTGCAACCAGGCGAGCACTCCCAGCTCGACCACCTCGGCGATCAGCGTCGCCCACGCCGCACCCGCGACGCCCCACTCGAAGACGTGCAGGAACAACGCGACCAGCGCCGCGTTGGCCAGGTTCGAGACCACGGCCGCGGTCATCGGCGCACGCGAATCACCCAGGCCGTAGCGTGTCTCGCGCAGCGCCGCCGTCAGCAGCACGAGCGGCGCGCCGAGCAGCCGCAGCGCGGCGTAGACATGCGCCGCGTGGCCGGATTCGGCCGTGGTCGTGAGCAGGGGCAAACCCAAGGCGACGCCCTGCCCGAGCAGCGCGGTGGCGAGGCCCAGCCCGAGCCCGAGCCAGATACTCGCACCGAGGTACGCCACGTCTGCGTCGCGACGACCGGCGCCGACCGCCTGCGCGACGGCGATCTTGCTGGCGCGCAGCAGGCCCAGGCCGAAGCAGAACAGCGTGAAGGTGGTAATGTTGGCCAGCGCCACGCCCGACAGCGCAGCAGCGCCCATGTGGCCGACGAACAGCGTGTCGACCGCGTTCATCAAGCTGAGCGAGAGCATCGAGACCGTCATCGGCCAGGCGAGCCGCAACAATTCAAAGGCCGGTCGCTCGCGCCAAGCGAGCGCCGGAGTCACTTCAGAGTGGTCCATGTCGAAACCCAGGAGCTATCGAGAGCCAAACAGCGGAGAGCCAGGACCGCGTGTGCACCAGCCGAGCTCGGCGGGGCCGCAGTCAGAGATCGCGTCGCGTCTGGTGGGTCAGATCAGCGACGAACGGCTACCTACGATGCGCATCACGCCATCGCCCGACAGCACGCCGGCGTAGCGAACTTGCGTTCGCGGTGCGCGGAGGCTGGAGATGGCTGGGTGGTTTCGCATCGGTTTGCTCGTTCGTTCAGATCAACGTCCGGTGCATTTGACACGGCCCGGAACCGTGGTCAAACGCAAAGCTCTCGAAAGCCAGCGAAGCTGTGAGCTGCACCTGTGTGGGTTTCGCACACCTGATCACGCCGCGAGTGCCGCTCGCGAGCTCCTGCGCAAGCCGGTGAACTCGAGCTCCGCAAGCACCGCGACCACCACCGCCTGCGCGATCACGTACGCCGTGCCGAGTGCGGTCGGCTGCACGTTGCCGCCGATCAGCAAGAGGATGCTCTCGACCACCCACAGCGCGTTGCCGATCACGACGCCCCAAACCGGCCAGCGCAGCTGCGGCGTGTTCTTGGCCGCGAAGGCGATGAACGCTGCGACGACCAGCAGCACGGCACCCGAACCTTGCAAGAGGCCCGCCGGCAGGCCGAGGGGACCGGCCAGGGCTGGACCGAGCGCGAGCGAAGCTGCACCGGAGATCAGGCAGGTGAGTGCGTCGAGGCGGAGGACGTTGCGCAGAAACTGAATCGAGTTGGAGTTCATGGTGGTGATTCCTTTCTGAGCTACAGACTGGGGCCAGCTCGCGAGCGCGGCGATAACCTCGGAGGTAATGCCGCGCGAAAATCTCTGGCCTCCAAAGCGCCGAGGTTGGCCCTGAATGACAAGTGCCGCTCGTGAGAATCGGCTCTAGTCTGCGCCGCATATGCTCGCTCGCGCCGCCATCGATCCGCGCCTTCCGCTGCTGCTTTCGTGCTTGCCGCTGATAGCGGCAGCCGCCTGTGGCAGCGACGGCACGCAGCCATCACCGTCGAACACGGCCGGAGCTTCCGGCCAGGTTTCAGCCGCTGGGACGAGCGGCTCGCCTGCAGCTGGCAGCGGCAGCGGTGGCGCGGGTAGCGCGA
>DATEOF010000280.1:0-18626 GCA_035274465.1 Polyangiales bacterium | reverse complement strand
GCAGTGCGCGGCACGCCCGCGAACGACGACGAGTTCCCGGTCTTCGACGATCCCGAGCCGCGTCCCGGTGCGAGCCGAGTGCGGCGCGAGCGTGAAGAGCGCGCACGTCGCGAGGAGTACGAACGCGACCGATCGGGCGGCTCGGGCGCACCGCTCGACGATCTCCTGGCCGACATGCCCGAGCGCGAGGGCTCGCGCGCGCCCATGTTCGTCGGCGCGGCGATGGTCGTGGCCGCGGTGGCTTTGCTCGGCGCGTACATGGCGCTCGGGCAAGCCGGCGCGCGCCGCGTGCTCGGCCTCGCGCCGGTGAACGAGGCGCCGCTGCCCGATCCAGCCGCGATGGCAGCCGCGACCAAACCAGCGCGAGAAGCCGGTGAGCTGGTGATCAGCTCGAACCCCGGACGCGCGCAGGTGTTCCTGTTCGTCGGCAATGGCCCGGCGACCGCGACCGACTTGCCGATCGGCGTGACCCAGGAGTTCCTCGCGCTCTCCGAAGGCTACGCCCCGACGCGCGCGCTGGTGCCCGCCGACGCGCAGTGGGAAGAAGTCTCCGGCCAGGAGCCGCGCTACGAACTGGCGATGCAGGCGACCAAGTCCGAGCGCGCGCTCGAGCCCGGCGCGAGCTTGCTGACGCGCGACGTCGGCACGCCCAGCGGACGCCTCGGCAGCGTGCGCGTGATCACCACGCCCAAGGGCGCCAAGGTCTACCAGCTGATCGGCTTCACACCGGACGTGCGCGTCGAGAACCTGCCGCTCGAGACGGGGTACGAGTTGCTGATCTACCTGCCGGGCTACGGCCTACAGACGCGGCGCGTCGAGCCCGCCGACTTCAAGCCGCAGGACGGCAAGCGCGTAGCCGAAATCGACGTGCCGCTGACGGCTGCACGCAGGCACTAGCCCTCCGGCCGGGTGATTTCGGTCGATTATCGCGCAGGGGTGGGCGCGCAGGGCAAGGCGCGACGACGAGGAATAGCTGAGACTATTTTGAGGAGGACCAACGCAGCCATGCGCGTCCGGAACAAGCGAGAATCGACTAAAATCATCCGGCCGGAGGGCTAGCCTTCAGTGGTGCGTCGAGGCGTGGGCTCCGTCGCCGTCGTCCGTGGCGATTCGGACGAACTCGGAAACTCGGGGCGGCGGCGCGAATGACTCCGCCAAATTTTTGACGATCCTGCCGGGCACGCCGACCACCAGCGAGTGGGCGGGCACGTCCTTGGTCACGACGGCGTTGGCGCCGATCACGCAGTCGTGTTCGACGACCACTTGGCCGAGGATCGCCGCACCGCAGCCGATGTCGCAGCGGTCACCGATCACCGGCTTGGCGTTGGTCTGTGTTCGTCGTGCGATGCCGAAGGTCGTGTTCTGGCGGATGTGCACGTCGTCACCGATGCTGCGCGCACCGAGCACCATGCCTCCGTGGTGCCAGATGCGAACGCGCCGGCCGAGCTTGACCGTGTAGTCCAGCTTGATGCCGAGGCCGATGTTCACGCTGGTCGCGAGCGTGCGGTACATCAGCGTGCAGGGCGCACGCAGCACTTTCGGTCTGATGCCCATGCGCCAGTTGCCGAAGCGGTGCACCGCCACCGCCCAGAAGCCGGGCTCGAGCGGGTTCTTCTCATAGGTCCGGAAGTCCTCTGCCAACAGTGCCAACAGGCCGATGCCGGGAGGGTTCTCGTTCTTGTCGCCGCGTGGCAGCGGCGGGATCTCTGACGACATGGAAATGGTCATAAGGTGGTCCAACGCAAGGCGCTCCAACGGAGGAAGTCTCGTAGTTGCTTCGGAGGATCTTGGGAAGGCCGCTGCATCAGCGTGCGACGGCAGCGACGCGTGATCGATCCGGCCAGCCAGGCCGCGTCGGCGGCGGCCGCGTACATGCGGCCGTGGTGTTTCTCGAAGTAACGTCGGCGAGACGCGTACCAGTACCCCGGCACGCGGTTCTTGTGGGCCTGTGCACCGGTGATCCCGGAAGCTTGCCCACAATAATGGATGACACGACTCGCGGGGACGTACCAGCACTCGAAGCCAGCAGCTGCAGCTCTGCGAGTGAAATCAGTCTCTTCGTAGTAAAGAAAAAATTCTTCGTCGAGCAGGCCGATGCGTTCGAAGACCTCGGTGCGAACGAGCATCGCCGCGCCGGACACCCAGTCGCTCCGGTGCGGCACCGTGGACACGGGCATGGCGACCCTGGCGTCCTCGAGGAGTCGCGACACCAGGCCCAGCGCGGCCTCACTCTCGAGCTCGCCCAGAATCGAATGGAAACGAAACGCGGTCTGGCGCGGACTGCCATCGGGGTTCTCGCAGCGGCTGCCTGCGATGCCCGCGCGCGGATACTCGCGCATGAAACTGACGAGTGCCTGGAGCGCACCGGGCAGGACCACGGTGTCTGGGTTGAGCAGATAGACATAAGCAGGCCGGTCCCCACAGGCCAGCGCATGACGGAGGCCGGCGTTGTTGCCCGCTGCGAACCCGCGATTGTCTGGCAGAGCTAGCAACTCGGCCCAGCGGTAGCCATGCTCCTGAATGCAGGCCTCCAACTGTTCGGCCGAGCCGTCGGCGGAACCACCATCGACCACCACGACGCGCGTCCCCGGCAAACTCGCGACTTCTGGCTCCAAGGAGCGCAGACAATCCGCCACGAGTGAGGCGGTCCGGTAGTTCACGACCACGATCAGCATTTCGTACGTCACGTTGTGGGCCGTTTTTGCAAGACACGCGCCAGCGTCGCAAAAGGGATGCGCGGAGACTGCACAGTCGCTCCCCCCGACCAGCGCCCCGAACGGCCTTCCTGGAAAAGCCGTAGGGTCTGATAGTGCCGTCCATCCATACGCGATGTCGTGCGCCAAAGCCCAGCGTGATCGGTGATTTTCACGCGGCATGCTTCCTGCTGCCGCTGCCTCACGCCGACGTCGAGCGCGATTCGGTGGGTACGCAACCCAACTAACAATTGCAACAGCGGGAGGCACTGCATGCCCGGTTATGTCCTGATCGCCGCACGCGACCCGTGGGAGGGCGGCGAAAGCGAACGCGTGTTCGAGCTGGCCAGCGCTCTGTCGGAAGTGCGCGATCGGGTCACGGTATATCTCACCGAGAACGGCGTGCTGGCAGCGCGCGCCGACGCCGGCGAGCGCTTCCTATCGCCGCTGATCGCGGCCGGTGTCAACGTATTCGCCGATCCGTTTGCGTTACAGGAACGTGGCATCCAGCGCGAGCGCATGGTGCGAGGCGTCGAGCCAGCGTCGATCGAACGACTCGTCGACTTGTTGGCCCAGGGCGGTCCCGCGCTGTGGTTTTGAGGTTCGCATGCCGCGCACCGTGTTGACCTTGGTCTTGAACGATCCGCCGTACGAGAGCGCGCGGAGCTGTACCGCGTTCCGCATCGCCGACGCCGCCATCCGACAGGGTTACGACCTGAACGTGTTCGCGTACGAAGGTGCGGTTTCACTCGCGTTCGCGCGCCAGGCCCCGCATGCCAACGCGGTGCACGGCCGCGATGTTGCAGCCGAGGACCACCCGACCACGCAGCACTGGGTCCGCGAGCTGTTCGCGCTCGCGCGGGAGCGTTCGGTGAAGCTCGATTGGGTCAACTGCGGGCCCTGTGTCGACGAGCGCGGCGTGGAGGACGCCGTGCTCGGCGTGCGCCGGGGTGCTCCGGCCGACCTCTGGTCCTTCGTCAACGCCTCGAGCAACACGCTGGTCATTCCGACCCGTTGAGGAGCACGCCGATGGCCCAGCGCATGTTGCAGATCCTGACCACCGCCTACCGCGCGACGCTGGAGGAGCAGGACGACCCGGTCCTGTGGCTCACGCACTCGCTTCGAAACAATGGTGCCGCGGTCGACGTGCTGCTGCGGAGCACCGCCGTGAGCTACGCCGTGCGGCAGCAGGCGGTGCGCGGTTTGCAAGTTGGCGGCTGGCAGCAATCGCAGCCGCCGGATCTCGCGTTCGAGGTGCGGGCGCTGTTGTCGAAGGACTGCAGGGTGTTCGCGCTGCGCGAGGACCTCGAGTTGCGAGGGATTCAGCGCGATGAGCTGCTCGAGGGGGTGGGGTTGGTGGGGAGTGCCGAGTTGCCGGGGTTGCTGCGGGGGTACCAGCGTATCTGGCAGTGGTGAGGGTCACGAGGCTTCGCCTGAGACTCCCAGGTCGATTCGGCCTAGTTCTTCGCTCGCGCCCAGCACTTGGACTTCGAGTGCTTCGCCGATCGTGTAGCTGCGGCCTTCGCCGCGCAGGACTTGCTGCACTCGGTCGTAGTGGAACGGGCCGCCCGGTAGGGCATCGGTCGCTATCGTGCCGCTGACTCCTGTTCGCTCCAGCTGGACCATCAGCCCGAACGGCTGGATGCGTACGATGCGGCCGTGGAAGCGTTCGCCGCTGCGACCGGCGAACAACCTTGCGCTGAGCGAGCGCACCCGTTCGGTCTCGGCCTTGGTGGCGCGGTAGGCGGCGCGGTTGATGTGGGCGGCGAGCGTCTCGAGCGCGGGTTCACCGGCGAACCGATCGCGGCGGCCGGCCAGGTAGCCCTTCACCAGGCGGTGCACGCTCAGGTCGGCGTAGCGTCGGATGGGCGAGGTGAAGTGCGCGTAGAGTGGGGCGGCCAGGCCGAAGTGCGCTTCGGGGTGGACCGTGTAGCGCGCCGGGCCCAGGACGCGGCCGAGCACGGTGTAGAGCGCCGGCGCGAGCGCGCTGTGCTTGAACGCGGCCTCGAAGGCGGCGAGTGCGCGCGGGCTGAGCGTCGGCGCGAAGCCGGCCTCGAAGCCGAAGTTGGCCGCGAACGCGCTGAGCGCCCGCACGCTGTCCGGACTCGGCCGCTCGTGCACGCGAAACAACCCGGGCAAGCCGCGCTCGACCAGCCAGCGCGCCACGGCTTCGTTGGCCGCGACCATCAGCCGCTCGACGAGGTTGTGCGCGCTGGTGTGGGGCCGCGGATCGATCTGGGTGGGCTCGCCGCTGTCGGCGTCGAGCTCGATGTAGGCCTCCTCGCGCAGCAGCTCCACGCCGCCGCGCGCGCTGCGCACCGCGCTGATGCGCGCGGCTGCCGTGCGCAGCCAGCGCAGCGTGGGGATCACGCCGGTCGGGATGCCGCTGACGGCGTCCGTGTCGAGAAACGCCGCGACCTGATCGTAGTCCAGGCGCGCGTGCGAGCGGATCAAGCTCTCGTAGATGTCGACCGAGGTCACGTGCCCCTCGGGATCGATGCGCAGCTCGACCGTGAGCGCCGGGCGATCGGCGTCGGGCAGCAGGCTCAGCGCCTGCTCGCTCAGCGCGTGCGGCAGCATGGGCAACACGCGCCCAGCCAGGTACACGCTGGTGCCGCGCTGCCGCGCTTCCAGATCCAGTGCGGAGCCCTCGGGCACCAGCGCGGCCACGTCGGCGATCGATACGAACAGGCGCAGGCCGCCGTCCTCGGCAGCGGGCAGGACCGACAGCGCATCGTCCAGGTCGCGCGAGACAGGCGCGTCGATCGTCAGCGTGGGCAACTCGCGTAGATCGCGCCGCGCGCCCAGCTCCGGCAGCTGCGCGCGCTCAGCTTCGGCCAGCGCGGCCGCGGAGAACTCGCTGCGCAGGCCGTGGCGGACCACGACGCGCTCGAGCCCGGCATCGGCCTCGGCGATGCGCCGGCGAAGCACCGCCTTGTCGCCGCGTATGGCGGCGGTCAGCAGCGGCGCCGGACCTTGCACCGAGAGCAGCGGGTCGTCGGGCGCGAGCTCGAGCGGCCAGTCGGTGTTGCTGACCAGCCGGTCCACGCGCAGGTGTGGGCGTTTGCCGTGCATCACCAGGCTGCCGAACAGCTCCTCGCGCGTGCGCTCGATCAAGCGCAAGCGGTTGACGCTGAAGCGCCCGGCCTGTTCCTCGAGCTGGGCCACGACCTGATCGCCTTCCAGGAACGGGTTCAGATCGGGTGGCGCGATGAATGCCGAAATGCCCGCGTCCGGCGGCTCGAGCTCCAGAAAGCCGAAGCCCCGCACATGCACCACCACTCGCCCCCGGACCTCACGGCTACCCATGCGCGGAGCCTACATGATCTGGCAGACTGAGCAGCGGACATGGCGCTCACCTACGGCAAGTATCTGCAGCTGGACCGGCTGCTCGGCGCACAGAAGCTGCTGTCGACCGGGCCGGAGCACGACGAGCTGCTGTTCATCGTCGTGCACCAGGTCTACGAGCTGTGGTTCAAACAAATCCTGCATGAGCTCGACCGCCTTGGTGTCGCGCTCGAAGGCGGCGAGACCCACCACGCGCTCGGCACGCTCAAGCGCGTGCTGACCATCTTGAAGACGTTGGTCGGGCAGATCGACATCCTCGAGACGATGACCCCGATGTCGTTCACGGCCTTTCGCGATCGACTGGATCGCGCCAGCGGCTTTGAGTCCGCGCAGTTCCGTCAGATCGAATTTGCGCTGGGACACAAGCGCGACTCCGCGCTGCAGCACTACCCCGAGAAGTCGCCGGAACGCGCGCAGCTCGAGCAGCGCCTCGCGGCGCGCAGCGTCTGGGACAGCTTCCTCCGCTACCTCGACGGCCAGGGATTCGCCGTACCCCGTGAGCAGCTGGACCGCGACGTACGCCAGGCGATCGAACCCTCCGAGCCGCTGCAAGGCGTGCTGCTCACGGTCTACCGCCAGGACGCACTCGTCAGCCAGCTGTGCGAACGCATGGTCGACCTCGACGAAGGCTTGCAAGAGTGGCGCTACCGCCACGTCAAGATGGTCGAACGAACGATCGGCACGAAGCTCGGATCAGGCGGATCCAGCGGCGCGGAGTACCTTCGTCAGACCCTCTTCAAGCCACTGTTCCCCGATCTCTGGGCGATCCGAGTGAAGCTCTAAGCAACTGGATCGAGGCGCGTCCGATGTCCTGACAAGATGGACGTGATAGAAGGCCGGCAATGATTGTGGTGCTCGCGGAGAAGCCCGCCGTGGCGCGCGAGCTGGCTGCGGTGCTCGGGGCGACGCAGCGGCGTGAGGGTTACTTGGAGGGCGCCGGGTATCGCGTGACCTGGGCGCGCGGGCATCTGGTGCGGCTGGCGGAGCCCGCGGAGATGAATCCGGCGTGGCGCACTTGGTCGCGTGCCGCACTGCCGATGCTGCCGGAGGCGTTTCGGCTGACGCTGGTGGAAGGCAGTCGCGCGCAGTATCGCGTGGTCGAGAAGTTGCTCCGCGATCGCGAGACCGAAGGGCTGATCGCCGCGACCGACGCGGGTAGGGAAGGTGAGCTGATCTTTCGCTATGTCTACGAGCACGCGCGCTGCAGGAAGCCATGGCGCCGCTTGTGGCTGTCGTCGTTGACTCCCGCCGCCATCCGCAGCGCGCTCGCGCAGCTCGAGCCGGGGTCGCGCTACGACGGGCTGGCGTCGGCGGCGCGCGCGCGCAGCCAGGCAGACTGGCTGGTCGGCATGAACCTGTCACGGGCGTACACGCTCTCGAGCGGCGAGCTGTTCTCGGTGGGCAGGGTTCAGACCCCCACGCTGGCGATGGTGGTGCAGCGCGATCGCGAGATCCGTGAGTTCGTGCCCGAGCCCTACCTCGAGGTCGAGGCCACCTTCGAGCACGCGCGCGGGCGCTACCGCGGGACCTACTACGCGGTGCCGCCGCAGGCGCTCTGGGACGAGCGCGGGCGATTGCGCGCGTTTCAACCGCTGCGCGCGCGCCTGCCCGCGGACGGAGAGCTCGCGAAGCGCATCGCGGCGCGGGCGAAGACCGGAGTTGCGAAGATCCTGGGGCTCGACCGCAGCCTGCGCCGCACGCCGCCGCCTTTGCTCTACGACCTGACCGAGCTGCAGCGTCACGCCAACCAGCTCTACGGCTATACCGCGCAACGCACCCTCGATGCCGCGCAGGAGCTGTACGAGGCGCAGCTGCTGAGCTATCCGCGCACCGACAGCCGGCACCTGTCCACGGCCGTCGCGGCCGGGCTCCCGGAGATCGTGGGCGCGATCGCGCCGCGCTATCCAGGGCTCGTCGCAGCTGGCAGCGGCGGCCGCCCGCTCGGCAGCCGCTACGTCGATGACCGCAAGGTCAGCGATCACCACGCGATCCTGCCCACCGCAAAGACGCCGGCGCGCGAGCTCGGCGAGATCCAGCGGCGCATCTACGATCTGGTGTGCCGCCGGCTGCTCGCGGCCTGGCACGCGGACCTCGTCGAGGCCGTCACGCGCGTGGTCAGCGAGGTGCGCTCCGAGGACGCGCAGGACCTGTTTGCGTCGCAAGGCATCGCGATCGAAGCCCTGGGCTGGAAGCTGCTGGATCCAGTGCCCGCGCGCGCGGCGCCGAACGCCAAGCTTCCGATCCCCGCGGGTCTCGCGCTCGGCGACCCGCTGCGCGTGGAAGACGTGGTCGTGCACCGCAAGCAGACCCAACCGCCCAAGCCGTTGACCGAGGCCACGTTGCTCACGGCGATGGAGACCGCGGGCAAACAGCTCGACGACAAGGCCCTGATAGACGCGTTGCGCGGTGCGGGTCTCGGCACGCCGGCCACGCGCGCAGCGATCCTGGAGACGCTGATCGCGCGCCGCTACCTCGAGCGTGTCGGCAAGAGCCTGCGCGCGACTGCCAGCGGCGTGGCGCTGATCGCCGCGGTCCACCCGCTGGTCAAGAGCGCCGAGATGACCGGTCGCTGGGAGCAACGGCTCGCGCGCATGGAACGCGGTGAGGAACGCTTCGAGCCGTTCATGCGCGACATCGCCGACTACGTGAAGCAAGTCGTGGCGCACGAGTCGCAGAAACCACAACCGGCGCGCAAGGACCGCGGCCCGCGCCGGCGCAAGCCCAAGGTCCGCAGGTGGACGCGGCGCGGCACTAAAAGTGCAGGCCCGAGCCCACGTGCAAAGCGAGCTCGTGGACGTGCTGCGGGTGGCGACTAGTACCCACGATGTCTGCGAGTGAGTCGGTGTCGGCGAGCAGGGTCTCGGAGTGGCCGCCGCCGTACGCGTAGCGGAGCGCGAACACCGAGGACAGCACGAGGCTGGTGGTGCGTTCGCTCTCGGCGAGCCCGAGCACGTTGTCGAACTCGATGCCCAGGGTGGCGCCGTAGAAGCTGATCTCGTCGCCCGCGTCCGAGGGTGCGGTCGAGCGGTCGGAGAAGATGCCCGCGCCCAGCGCGATGTCTCGGCTGAAGTTGTGCGAGAAGCCGGCGCGCACGTTCCAGGTGAACCCGCGCTCGACGCCCAGGCGTTCGCTGATCAGGCCGGGTTGCAGATCCACGCTGGCGGTCAGGCTGGTCGTGCCGAAGGAATAGGCCAGCGCCGCCCAGTAACGACCCATGTTCGTGATGCCGACCTGATCGCTGTCGACCTCGTCGCGCTCAGACATCGTCGCCAACAGCTGCGGGTCGACGTTGCCCAGCACGAAGTTGATGCTCTCGGTGGAGCTGCCGATGATCTGCAGTCGCGGACCTTGCGCGGCGAGTCCGAGTGTAAAGCCATGGCCGAAGTCGATCTGTAAGCCCAGGCCCGGCGCGCCGCCGATGTGCGTCGCCTTGCCGAGCGATGCGTATTCGACCGCGGTGTCCGGCATGTCGCCGGCGCCGACCTTGCCGAAGACGGTCGAGGACGACGTCTCGTCGTCGTACACACCGAACAGGCCGAAGCCGAAGCGCACGCGCTCGGACAGGCGCACGCCCAGCGCGGCGGTCACCCAGTAGCTCGCGCTGCTGATGCGTGCATCCACGGACCAGGTCGTGGGCGTGCCGGCTTGCGTGCGCGCGACCAGGCGCTCTGTCAGCAGCGCGTTGCCCGCACGCGGCACGTAGTAGCCGAGGCAGAGCATCAGGTTCTGGTTCAGTTGCCGCACGTAGGCGATCTGCGTCGGCACCGCGACGAACTCGGTGACGTAGGCGTCGCGGCTCGGGCCGTCGCGCACGCCGAGAAACGAGTCGACCGAGTAGAAGCGCAGGCCGTACGCGGCCGCGCTCACATCGAGCCGACTGCGGTCGACCGACGCCAGGCCGGCATGGTTGTAGAAGCCCGCGCTGCCGTCGGAGACCGTGGCAGCGACCGCGCCCCCCATCATCGCGGCCCGATCGCCGACGAAGAAGTCATCCTCGTTGCTCGCACGTACCCGGCTTGCGGACGCGAGCGCGAGAGCCATTGACAGCACGCACATGGTCGAGCGGCGCATGTGGTGCACTTTAAAGGGGTCCAGAGATCGCGGCCAAATTGCTTGGAATTTGCTAGACCCGCTACACGCTCTCAGCGCTACTGAGTGAGATGCGCGGTCTACGTGGCGCAGCTCCCAAGCTTGGGGGCGAAAAGAGGATGGGTTTAGCCGGGATGTGGTTGTCGAGAACGTGGCTCCGGATCGGTGCGTGCGCGGGTTTGTCTCTGTTCGGGGTCGGATGTAGCGGCGATGGCAACGCGGCTCCAGCGCTCGTACCGGGCGCCCCTGGAGGCTCGAGCGGCGTGATTGGTGGCGCGGCGGCCACGGCTGGCGCTGCAGCCGCTGGCGGCAGCGGCGTGCAGCCTGCCCCGGGTGGCATCGGCGCAGCGGGTATCGGGCCGGGCGCGGCGGGTGCCGCAGGCGCGCCCATCGTCAGCACCGGTGCAGCCTCGGTGCTCCAGTATCACAACCACGCCAATCGCGATGGGCTCTACGTGGACGCCGCCTTCACGCGCGCTGCGGCCGCGAAGATCCGCAAAGACCCCACGTTCACGGCCGAGATCAAGGGCCCCACCTACGCCCAGCCGCTGTACTTCGACAGTCCGGATGGGAAGGACCTGGTGCTCACGGCGACCGAGCAGAACGAGGTCAGCGCATTCGCCGCGGCGACCGGCACCCCCGTCTGGCAGCGCGTGCTCGCACCGCCCGGCCAGCCGGGTTGCGGCGGCAGCATCCGTCCGCTCGGCATCACTGGAACCCCGGTGATCGATCCGGCTTCGCGCACGCTCTACGTCGCTGCGATGACGATGGGCGGCAAGCACCAGATCTTCGCGCTCTCGCTCGCCGACGGCAGCACGCTGCCGGGTTGGCCGATCGACGTCGGTACGATCAAGGCCGGCAGCATCGCGTTCAACCCGGCGACGCAGAACCAACGCGGAGCGCTGCTGATCGTGGGCCGAACGCTCTACGTGCCGTACGGTGGCCACTTCCAGGATTGCGGCGACTATCACGGCTGGGTGATCGGCGTGCCGCTCGATCAACCGAGCGCACCGGTCGCGTTCGCGACTGCAGCTCTCGGCGGCGGCATCTGGGCGCCGGGTGGGCTCGCGTCGGACGGGATGTCGGTGTTCGCTGCGACCGGCAACACCATGTCGGCGCCCGGCATGGGCAACACGTCGCCGTCCACCTGGGGCCACGGCAACGCGGTCTTGCGGCTCTCACCCCAGCTGACGAGCATCCCCGAGAGCCAGGTCGCCGATTTCTTCGCGACCAAGGACTGGAAGGCGCACGACATGGCCGGCCTCGACCTGGGCAGCTCCGGCCCGGTGTTGTTCGATCTGCCCGGCTCCACGCCCGTCGAGCTGTTGTTGGCGCTGGGCAAGAGCGGCGACGCCTTCCTCTTGAACCGCGGCAAGCTCGGAGGCATCGGCAGCCAGCTGCAGACGATCGAGCTCTCGGACGGCGGAATCGCCGGCGGCATGATCCAGGCGAGCGCGGTCTACCCGACGCCGAGCGGCACGTTCGCTATGTTCCGCTCGTCGCAACCGGTGAAGGGGTGCAAGACGGGTGCGGGGCTCTACGGCGCGCTCAAGATCGTGGCCGGCGCTCCGCCGACGATGGCCGTGGCCTGGTGCGCCGAAGGCAACGGCACGGGTTCGGTGATCGCGACCAGCCCCGACGGCATGACCGACAGCGTGGTCTGGTACTTCGCCGGCGGCAGGCTGATGGGCTGGAACGGTCAGACCGGCGCATCGGTCTACAGTGCGGCGGAGTCGATCGGCACCATCGACAAGTACCAGACGCCGATCGTCGCCAAGGGCCGCCTGTTCATCGCGGCCTCGAACGCCGTGCACGCGTTCACTTTGAAGTAGCGATGTTGAAGCTCTCGACGACCTGGTTCAGGTTGGTCGAGCTGCGCGCGGGTCCGGTGGCACCTGCGCCCAGGCCGCGCTTCGCGAAGGCCCTGGTCACGGCGTCCACGTCGGCGGCGCGCGTCGGATCCTTCGTCACCATCGCCTTCACCGCGGCGATCACCGCGTCGCGTTGATCGATGATCGTGGGATCGTCCGGAGCAGCCTTGAGGCTCGCCACCACGTAGTCGGCCATGCGGCGCTTGGTCTCCTCGAACGGGCGCCCGGCAGCCTGTCCAGCCTCGAGCACCGCCACGTACACCTCGAACATCACCTGCGCCCAGATCTCGCCGACGGCGTGCGCTTCGTTCATCGCGTCGTCGCCCGAGACCGACAGCGGCGCTTCGGTCGGTAGATCGGCGTCGGCGCGGATGTGTTTGAAGGTGAACGGGTTGATCGTGTAGTCGACCGAGTAGGGCGCGCGGCGGATGCCGTAGTACCCGGCGCGCGAGTCGAAGCCGCCCGCCGCGTACTGCGAGATCGGATAGGCCTTACCCGCGAAGGTATCGCCGTCGCGGATCACCATGAACAGCGCGTTGAAGTCGCCCCAGCCCTCGCTCATGCCGCCGAACTGCTGGTTGCGACCGTTCTGCAGGCGCATGTGCAGGTAGTGGCCCCACTCGTGGGCGACCACGGTGTTGTCGATCGAGCCATCGCGCCGGACCTCGGCCTCGCGCGAGAACTTCATGGCGCGCACGCCGCCCTCGCTGGCGAGCGCGGCCTTGAGCCTCGCGCCGTCCTCGAAGCTCATGACCATCGCGGGGATGGTCATGCCCATCGCGGTCGTCGAGACGTTGGGCGAGGTGTGCCCGGGGCGGTTGTTGATCACCAGCACGCCCACGGCACCGGCCGCCTGCGCGTTTTGAACCTTGCTGACGTACGTGCACAACCCGCGATCGATCACCGCGATCTTACCGCGCACGTTCATCGGCATCTGGCAGGCGTCGCTGACCGTGCCGGTCATGCCGGCGGTCGGCGTGGTGCCGGCCGGCACGGTGGTGCTGCCGTCGTTCGCCAGCACCAGCTCGGTGGCCGAGAGAGAGAACGTGGTCGGTGCGAAGCTCACCGCGCCGAGCCAGTCATCCAACCGCACCGGTGGCTCGGTGACGAGCGAGCGGTTCGGCGTGCCCGTCCAGACGTACATCTGCATGCGCGGCGAGCGGCCATCAGCCGGCGTCGACATGTTGGCGTTGTTGGCGCGGCCGCTGTCGGCGCTGTCCTGCGCCTCGGCGAGCAGCGGATCGTTCTCGACGCCGCCGCGGCCGAAGTTCGACACTTGACCGTTGCCCGAGGCCTCGTCGAACCCCGAGTCGTAGTAATAGTCGTGCATCCAGTTGGTCAGGTAGAAGACTTGGGTGACGGATGCCTTGACCTGATCGGGGGTTACGTCCGGCGCTTTCGTCAGATCGTAGGTGCGATCGAAGGTCTTGGGCGAGGTGACCTCCGCGCGAAAGTCGCCTGCGGTGAAGCCGCTGCCGCCGTTGCCTTGATTGCGGTCGCTGTAGGCGCGGACGTTGTTGCCGAACGTGTACGTTGCGCCAGCTTCGAGCCACGGATCTTTGTTCTTGTTGAAGCCGTCGATCGTCACGAGCTGCGGCTTCGCGAACGGGGCCTGATAGTTCTCCGGGACGCTGGTCGGGTGCGGCGTCGCGTCGGCGAGCGGGCCGTCGTACGGCACGCGCGTGACTGGATCCGCGTACACGCGGTAGGTGAACGCCTCGTGCGCCGTGAGCGACTTCCGCAGCAGCACGCGGCCGTCGTCGCCGGCGATCACGAAGGCAGTCAGCTGGTTCTCGCGGGTCGCAACCGAGCGCGTCATGAGCTCGATGTGGTACGCGGGTACCAGGCGATCGCCGTCGCGGAACAGCACCTGGCGCGCGGTGGAATCGAGGGCATCGTCGGTGTCGAGGCTGTAGGTGTGCCAGCCGTCCTCGCGCGCGTTTGCCTCGCGGATCGCCGCGAGCAGCAACTCCGGCCCACCTGTCGCGACGTACGCCCGCGCGAGCGCGCGCTCCGCGGAGATCTCGAACGAGCCCGAGCGCGCGTCGATCACCCACGAGGGCGCGAGGGTATTGGCCAGCGAGACCAGGTTCTTCGAGCCGTCCATCAGCACGCTCGCGCGAGCCTCGAAGACCGGCAGCCCGTCGATGCGCTGCGTGAAGCGATAGATGGCGGCGCCCGCGGGCAGCACGTGCTCGCCCTGCAGCTCCACTTGCTCGATCTCGGCCGCGCTCAAGCCGAGCTCGTCCTTGTAGCGCAGCATGTGCAGTCGCGCCGCGGCTTCACCGTTCATCTCGCTGGGCACGGTGCGGGCGACGAGCGTGTCGAGCGTACCGAGCATGAAGCGCGCTTGACCGTCGTCGTGGGACGAGACCGTCTCCGGAGGGGGCTGCGTGGCTTCATCGACGCTCGTATCGAATGCGTCCTCGCTGCCGATGCACGCCGCAACTACCAGACAGATCGCTGAAATTCCGAGCCGTAAACGTTTCATCTTCCTCGTGGCTGTTTCGCACGAGTTGCCCCTACAAACGACCGCCGAGTGGAGACTGTCAACACATTGGGATGGTCAGTGATCGCCCGTTGCGCCATAGTCCCGAGCTCATGACAACGAACTCCAAGCCCACCTGGCGCGACTTGTTGAGTCGGGAAAAACCGTTGCTTTTACCCCTGGCGCACGACGCGCTGGCGGCCCGCCTGATCGAGCGCGCCGGCTTCAGCGCCTACGCCATCGGCGGCTTTCCACTGGTTGGGGCTCGCCATGCGCTGCCGGACATCGGCCTCTGCGGCCTGGGCGAGATGAGCGACGGCGTGCGCGACATCCTGGCGGCGAGCCGCCTGCCGGCGCTGGTCGACGGGGACGACGGCTACGGCGACGTCAAGAACGTCACGCGCACCATCCGCACCTACGAGCAGCTGGGAGCGGCGGCGATCTTCATCGAGGATCAGGTGGCGCCCAAGCGTTGCGGCCACATGGCCGGCAAGTCGGTCGTCCCGGCCGAGCTGATGGCCGCCAAGCTGCGGGCCGCCGCCGCCGCGCGCGAGACGGGCATGTTCCTGATGGCGCGCACCGATGCGCGCGCGGTGCACGGCCTCGACGACGCGCTGCGACGCGCCGAGCTCTACTTGAAGAGCGGTGCCGACGGCGTGTTCGTCGAAGCGCCCGAGACGCCCGAAGAGCTCGCGCGCGTCGGCTCCGAGTTTCGGCACGTCCCGCAGATGGCCAATATGCTCGAAGGCGGCGGCCGCACGCCCTTGCTGCCCCCGAGCGAGCTGTTCCGCCTCGGCTTCGCGATGGTCGCCTATCCCACGACGCTCGTGTTCCGGGTCGCGCGCACCATCCAGAAGGCGCTCGCCGATCTGCAGGCAGGACGCCTCGACATGACGGGCGAGGGCGTGGACTTCGAGACGTTCAAGGACATCGTCGGCTTCGCGCCATGGGCCGAGGTGGAAGACCGCTTCGGCGGCTGATCAGCTGTAAAGATTCGACGGGTACATCCGTCGCATCTTCAGCGCGAGTTGCGGCGCTTGCGCGTACACGGGCGCAACGAAAGTCAAGCCGAGAGCCAGCCAGATGCTCGGGCGCATGGAGTCGCAGTGTACTCCTCGGGAGGGAGGCTGCAGAATATGCGGATGCACCGACCGGTACACTACCCACCGGAACTCGCCCGTTACGTCGAGGAGCACTGGCCCGCCGCGCATCCGTTACCCGTGTCGGGCCAGCTGTTCTCCGACGCGCTCGCGAGCGCGTTTCAGGCGTCGATGACCGTCGACGAGAGTCGTCCGACGCGCTTCCGGTTGCTGCTGACGCCGCCCGATGCGCTGCCCGAAGACGGCTGCCCCAACGAGGGCGTGCTGCGCCTGCGCTTCGACCAGAGTCGCCCGTTGCATGCGGACGAGCTGCGCCGGCTGAGTCCGTCCACTCCGTTCGAGACCGCGATGATCGGCGCGCACGCCGAGGACAACAAGCTGCGCATCTGGGGCATCGCGCACTCGGGTCCCGCGTGGCTCGCACCGACGTGGGGGGGGCGCAGTCCGGTGCCGATCTGGACGCACGATCCGATCGTCCACGTGACGGGGCCGGGCCGGGTGGCGGTGCGCTCCGCGGGCAGGCTGATAGGCGCGCTGCAGGGCGGCTCGATCTTGAATGCGACGATCGACGTATTCGAATCGGAGTGGTTGCCGGCGATGTTCGCGCACGAACGCGAAGAGGTGATCGAGCAGCACGCCGCGCGGCAGGCCAGCTACTCCTCGCCCACCATGGCCGAGCATTCGTTGGTGAGCCGCGTCGGCCAGCACATGCTGCGGCGCGCGATTCAGCTCGTGCGCGGTGCAGGTCACGGCGGGATGATCCTGGTCGTAGACAGCGCGAAATTCGACGGCCTGCGGCTGAAGTTTCGCTTTCAGGCCGACGGCGCCGCGAGGCGCTATCGCGCGTTGCTGTTCGAGATCCTCGAAGGCGTGGCGGCGACCACGACCAAGGCCCTGGTCGGCTGGGCCGACTTCGCCGCCGACAGTAGCCCGAGCCTCACGCGACTCGAGCAGTCGATCTTCGAGCTCAGCCGGTTGATCGCGAACCTGGCTTCGGTCGACGGCGCGGTCGTGGTCGACAAGCGCTTCGGGCTGCTCGGCTTCGGCGCCGAGGTCTCCGCCGAGCTACCGATCCCAGGCGCCGTGTACCGTGCGCTCGACAGCGCCGGCCAGCAGCGCGAGCTCGACGACTTCGAGAACGTCGGTACGCGCCACCGCGCCGCCTATCGCTTCGTGAACGATCACCCGCAGGGGTTGGCCATCGTGGTCTCGCAAGACGGGGAGGTGCGCTTCGTGGCGAACCGCGGGGGCGAGATCGTGTTCTGGCAGCAGTCGCTGAGCCCCTGAACCTTCAGGTTCGAATTCTTCGAACGCTCGAACGCCGGCCGGGAATCCACGGCAAATCCTGGAGGGACTCCCATGAACCGACCGTTTCTACGGCTGGCGCTGGCCTGCTTTTGCGTCTTGCTTGCCTGCTGCGGCGACGACTTCCCGTCGCCTGAAGCCGTGCGTGAACCCGACACAGGCTCCGATTCGGCTCCGACGTACTGGGGTGACATGGCACCGCTGTTCGCTCAGCGCTGCATGCGTTGCCATAGCGACGGCGGCATCGCGCCATTCCGTCTGGATGACTACGCCCAGGCCAAGTCCTTCGCCACACTGATCGAGCACGTCACCCGCGAACGGATCATGCCGCCGTGGAGTGTCACGTCGGACGGCAGTTGCGGCGATTTCGCGAACTCCGAGGCCCTCAGCGACGCGGAGATCGAGCGCATCTCGCGCTGGGTGCGCGGCGGTACGCCCGAAGGCAAGAAGCGCGCGATCGAACGTCCGGCGCCGCCTTCGCTCGCCTATGCCTACGAGCTCTCGACGCCCGATTTCTTGCCGAAGGTCCAGGGCGGTGAGCTGGCCGAAAATGACGAGTATCGCTGCTTCGCGCTCGATGCCCCGAGCGACACGCCGACCTTCATCACCGGTTACGAGGTCGTGCCCGGTGCACCGGAGATCGTTCACCACGTCGTCATGTTGCTGATCGATCCGGACGCCGAGACCGAGCTCGACGAGGGGCCCCAGCGTACGAACGCCGAGCAGATGCGCGCGCTCGATGACGAATCTCCCGATCGTCTCGGTTGGCCGTGCTTCGGCCAGGCAGGCGACGGCATCAGCGTCGCGGCTGCTCCGGTCGTGTGGGCGCCCGGCCAGGGCGTGGTGCTGTATCCGAACAAGAGCGGGGTACTGATTCGCCCGAACTACAAGCTAGTCGTGCAGGTGCACTACAACCTCGCCGACGAAAAGAACCGCGGCAAGCGCGATCAGACCAAGCTGCGGCTGCAGCTGGCGCGCAAGGTCGAGAACGCAGGCGTGTTCGTGCTGCAAGACCTGCTGCTCGACACGCTCTTCCAGGGCAAGCCGGCGACCATCCCGGCGGGTCAACGCTCGACGCTCTACGACTGGAGCTCGACCGGTGAGGAGATGGGTATCGGCCAGCTACCCGAGGCCCAGCTCTACGGCGTCATGCCGCACATGCATCAGCTCGGGCACAAGTACACGATGACGCTGCGACAGAAGGGTGGGCCCGAGCAGTGCGCTGCCCAGGTCGACAACTGGGACTTCCACTGGCAGCGCATGTACTTCTACGAAAAACCGTGGACGGTCCGCGCGGACAGCGAGCTTTCGGTGACCTGCGACTACGACACCTCGAGCGTGACTGGGCCCGTCAAACCGGGTTGGGGAACGCGCAATGAGATGTGCCTCGCGACGTTGTACTTCACAGTGCCAGTCGGCGCGCTCGAACGGCGTTGAGCGAGCGCACTCGGCCGGCCGCGGTCGAGCACGAGCACGAGCACGAGGAGAGAGAAATCAACGGGAAGGTAGAAAGACGGGAAGGCGAGAGGAGATTTTGTGCTGCCGCGGGCGCGCGACCCAGGTCGATGCAAGCCCGCGGCAGCAAATAATTTCGCTTCCGTGCGTCAGGAAAGCCTCGGAGATGGAGGAACCCAATGCAATAGCAGCAGGAGAAACCATCTGAGGAACCTTGCAGGTTCGAACCCTGCCCGGCCAAGGAGAGGTCACCAGCCGGAAGCGAGTCTTGCGTGAC
>DATEOF010000279.1:0-9850 GCA_035274465.1 Polyangiales bacterium | reverse complement strand
TCCCGCCACCCCGCGACCGCCGGCTGCCGGTGCTCCGGCTGCAGCACCGCTGGCCGCGCTCGCCGACGATGTTCCGCTGCTGCCAGCTGCGGACGAACCCGCGGCGCTTTCACCCGGCGCGCCGTGCGAACCCGCGTCGTCGTCCGCGCAACCGGCCACGATGGAGAACAAACCCAGCACGAGCAGCAACGCAGGCTGTGGTTTGATCCGGTCGAAGCTCAACGGGTGCCTCGTGGCAGAAAATAGCGATTCTTTGGCCTGGATGCCAGAGGGCCGGCGCGACCAGACTGTCCGACATGAAGATCACCTGCGTCCTCTACCCCCAGATGACCGCGCTGGACCTGGTTGGCCCCTACCAGGTGCTGGCGCTCCTCCCCGATGTGCAGGTCCGGCTGGCGGCGGTGAAGCAAGGCCCGCAGCAGACCGACACCGGCATGAGCATCGTCGCGGAGCATGCTCTGGCCGAGTTGACTGACTCGGAGCTGATCGTGGTTCCGGGCACGGGTCGGCCGAACGTGCCGCTCTCGGATCCGGAGCTCATCGGCTGGCTGCGTGAACATGGCCCGCGCGCCCGCTGGGTCGCCTCCGTGTGCACCGGCTCGCTGCTGCTGGCAGCGGCAGGCTTGTTGCGTGGCAAGCGCGCCACCAGCCACTGGCTGGCGCTGTCTGGGCTGCGCGAATTCGGCGCCGAGCCCTGCTCGGAGCGAGTCGTGTTCGACGGCCAGGTCGTCACCGCGGCCGGTGTCTCTGCAGGCATCGACATGGCGCTCAGCCTGGTCGATCGGATCTACGGCGCCGAGCTCGCGCAGACCATCCAACTCGGCATCGAATATGACCCCGCGCCGCCGCATCGCAGCGGCTCTCCGCGCACCGCGCCTCAGTCGATCATCGCAGCGGCCACCCAGGCGATGACTCGACACATGAACGCCTGAGCGCTCAGCCCAGCGCCGCGCGGTAGGGTGCAAGCCATTCATCGGCCGCCTCGAGAGTCGCCACGACGCGTGTTGGAAAGGGCAACGGGCGGATCCAAAAGATCGCCGTCACGGCCCCGCGGATGATCGCGCTTTCCGTGACGATGGCAGCGGCGGCAAAACCACGCGCCAACGCATCCTCGTTCTTGGCGATCCAGGCCCCCTGGATCTGCCGTTGTCGAGGTGTACCCGTCGTGGCTTTGGCCAAGTCGAACACACAGACCTTTCGACCCGGGAGCTTGAGCACCTCGTCCAGCTCACGCAGGAACTCGGTGAGCTCGGCGTCGCTGAAGTCACCGACGTAGCGCAGCTGCAGCATCGGCAGGTTCTTGCGGTCGATGACGAGCGGCATGTCCCCCACTCATTGTACATCAGTCCAGCGCCACGTCCGGGGCCCAGCGCACGTGGCTGGTACCCGGTAGGTGCACGCCGAGGTCGAGTGTCGCGACGGGGCCTCGGGTGAGTGCCCTCGCATCCAGGATCACTACCTGCGTGCTCGGTTCCCGCAGCACGTAGGCCAGTAGCCAGCCATCGTCCTCGCTCGCCGCGGCCGGCCGCTGCACGAACGCACACGGCGATACGAGTGCATCCGAACCCGCGTTCCAGACCTCACTCGCGCCGCTCTCGACGTCGAGCTTCGCCAGCGCTCCGAAGTAGAAGTACGCGCCCCGATCGGGCAAGTCCGCGCCGTTCGAAGTGGGCACGTACGCATAGCGGTACGGCTTGCCCATCACGCTGTCCGCGACCTCCGGTGCTTCTCCCGGCAGGTCGCTCAGCTTGCGTGTCTCGACGACCTGGCCGCGCGCCGGATCGACCACGAAGCGCACCGGTGTGGGCAGTGGCCCGTCGCTGGGCGCGTGCCCCGTGCGCTCGCGCAGCGGCCGCGGCGCAGCGGCTTCGAAGCCGACGCGTCCGCCGTACGTGACCAGGTCGACCACCACGTGCGCGCCCTGATCGAACGCATTCAGGATGTGAAAGGCGACCTGGATCGGCGCGGGTAAGGGCACGCGGATCAGCGCCGTGGGATCGCTGCGCGACGCGAGCAGCAGCGTGGCGGTGCCACCCGGCGGCGTAACCAGCGCATCGTACGCGGTGCTCGCGCCCCAGATGGCTTGCGCAGGCTTCAAGCGCAGGGCCTGCTCGGTCGCGATGTACCAGCCTGCGCTCGCGCGCTGGTCGTGCACGATCGCCGGCGCCGCTGCGAGCGGCCAAAACGGCGTGCGCTTCGCCACGCGAAAGGCAGCGTCGATCTCCACGAACGCGAGCGCGTCGGGCTTCAGGCCTCCCGGCTGCTTGAGCCAGGCGATCAGGCGGCCGGTGTGTGGATCGGGGTAGGGCATCGGGCCCATCTCGCTCTTACCTTCCGGCGCCGCGCCCGACCAGGTCTCGGGTCCCAGCGTGGCCAGCGTGCGCGGGTCCAGGGCGAAGTGACCGAAGTCATTGCCCGCCACCACGCGACGCTGCTCGCCGTCGCCCCAGGCGTAGACGTCGTGCATCACAGAGTTCCCGAACTTGAGCGCGAACAAGTTGGTCCAGCGCTGCGGTCGATTGGTGAACGGCCGGCGCGCGAGCACCGTGTGCTGCGCCGTTTCGGCTGCGTAGAGCGGCGTGCGCACGTAGCGCGAGCGAAAGCGCGCTCGCCCGTCCGCGAAGGTCACGCCCACGATCAGCGCGTGGCCATCGAGGAAGTTCAAGTACGCGTCGTCGCCCAGCTGCATCAGCCCCGGGCCGTTGCGCAAGAACGTCCCCTTCAGGTCGGCCGGCACCGCACCGGAGATGCTGAGAGCCGCCGAAGCATGTTCTTCGGGCTGACTCCGATACACGGCTTCGTAGATGTCGCGCATGCCGGATAGCCTACGCCACCGGCTCGCAAGCTCGAAGTGGGCTTGCTCACCAGCGATGCTACGCTTGCCGCCGTGTCCAAGCCCAAACTGACCCCCGTCGAGGCGGCTATCCACAGCGCGAACACCAGCTTCTACCGGGCCTTCAGCTCCGGCGACTACGCGGCCATGTCGCGGCTGTGGGCCGCGGAGGCGCCGATCTCGTGCGTGCATCCCGGCATGCCCGCGATCCTCGGACGCGAGGCGGTGATGGAGAGCTGGGCGCAGATCTTGAACGGTGCTGCGCCGTTCGTCATGCGCGCCGATCACGCGCAGGTTCACATCCTCGGCGACACCGCGATCCTCACTTGCTACGAGGGCAACGACGAGCAGCCCGCGCACCTGGCCGCCACCAACGTGTTCGTGTTGGAGGGCGATGCCTGGCGCATGGTGCATCATCACGCCGGCCCGCTGGCGCGTACCATCGCGCGCCAAGGTCCAGGCAGCAACTTGAACTGAGTGCGGTGACCGCACTGCTGCCAACATCGGGTTCCACGATGGCGTCGTTGACCTGCGGCCCGATTGTGCGACTACAACGCGGCGAGGAAGTACGTCACGCCGCAGGAAGTACCAGGCTGGTCACGCTGGTTGTCGTTCGCGTCGCTGATCTGGCTGGCAGCCTGTGGCGGCGAAGGACAAGGATCGCTGCAGTTCGCGGTGATCGCGGCTGATCGCGGCGCTGCAGAGAGCCTCGGACCGTCGCGCATCCTCCCGTTCGGGGACTCGATCACCTTCGGCATGGGCTACGAGGGCGGCTACCGCATCGAGCTCTTCCGCCAGGCGCTGGAAGCCGGTCGATCGATCACGTTCCTGGGATCGCAGCGCAACGGCCCCGAGCAGGTCGACGACGTCAGCTTCCCGCAGCAGCACGAGGGTCACGGCGGCTTGCGCATCGACCAGCTCATGCCGCTGGTTCCGCTGCTCGCCTCGCCCGAGGCGCCCGACATCGTGCTGTTGATGGCCGGTACCAACGATATCGGGCAGGAGCACGACGAGGCCGATGCGCCCGAGCGGCTCGGCCAGTTGATCGATCAGCTGACCGAGGCGCTACCCGACGCGCTGGTCGTCGTCGCCAAGCTCACGCCGCTCGAGACCCATGCGAGCGGCGTCATCGCCTTCAACGACGCGCTGGATGCAGTGCTGGAGCTCCGCTCCGACGAGCACGTCGAGCTCGTCGACATGTTCGCAGGCTTTCCAGAGACGGAGCTCGGCGACGGTGTTCATCCCACCGCCGCCGGCTACGAACGCATGGCACACGTCTGGTACGAGGCTATCTGCGATCGCCTTCGCGCGACTACCAGTCCGTGATGTCCTCGACCTCGACCGACTTGTCGAGCGCATCGCCCTTCTTGGTGATCAAGCCGGCTTTCCGCGCATCCTTCGCGCGCTTCCGGATGTCGTTGCTCATCTCTTTCATGCAGCGTTCGGAGAGCGCGGCGATCAGACCGCTCGGGTTGGCGACTGCAGCCGAGCCCGGAACGATCGAGCCGTCCACTGCGTACAGGCCGTCGTAGCCCTGCAGGCCGCACTTCATGTCGGTCGCGAGACCCAGCGGCACGCCGCCCAGCGGGTGCAGCGTGAACGCAGTCGCCTGCGCTTCGGTGAACACCGGGGCACCCGTGCCCGGGACGAAGAAGCCCGGGAACTTCGACCAGATGTCGTAGAAGCGCTGGTACACGTTGTGAGCCGCGCCGGCGGGCCAGTTCAGCTCGACGGTGTCGGTGCTCGCGTTGTAGGTGAACGTACCGGTCTGCGAAGGCACGCCGATGCCGACGATCTCCACCGCGCCATAGAACGGCTGCAGCTGTGGAACGGCCTGGAAGAACGCGGGCCGCGGCTGCGGCAGGTTCTCGAGCGCGACCGGTTGTCCCGGCACGCTCGTGTCGAGGATCTTCACGCCGGCAGGACCGCCCTGCTTGAGCTCGTTGGCAGGTCCGGTGGCAGACTTCACGAACGCGAAGCCGCCCGTGTTGCCGTTGTTGCTGAAGCGCGTGCCGACGTAGCTATTGAGGTTCGGCAGCGCGCCCTTCGCCTTGGCGCGCACGAGCAGCTTGGTGGTGCCGAGCGAGCCCGCGGCCATGATCAGGTTCGGGGTCTTGAATGTGAGGGTCTCGAGCGTGTTGTAAGCCTCATCGGTGTGCACGACCGTCACCGAGTACAGCTTGTTAGTCGCGTCGTAGAGGATCTGTGACACCGTGTGCAGCGGCCGGACCTCCGTATTGCCGGTCGCGACCGCACGACCCAGGTAAGCCTCCGAGGTGTCGAGCGACTTCTTGGCGCCGCTGTTGATGCCCCACCAGGCTTCGCCGTTGATCACGGACGGCACGCGCACGCCTTCGATCTCGTCGCGCACGGCGTCCCAGTCGACGATCACGGGCGCGTAGCTGCGGTGATTGTTCTCGCTCGCTGCGTTCTTCTTGTCGAGCTCGGGATACCCCAGCTGGCCGAAGAAGCCGTACATCGTGGTGGTGCCCTGGTAGTACGCCGACGCCAGCACATCGGCGGGCGGCGCGGAGGCACCGAGGCGGTTGAGCGCGCGCTTGAAGTACTTGTTGTCGAGATCGTTCCAGACCTGCTGCATGTGCGGCAGATCCGCGGGCGGATACGCCACGTCCCAGGTGAGCTTCGTCGGTGCGAAGGTCACGCCGTTGTTCACGACCGAGCCTCCACCGACGGCCGCCGCAGTCAGGGCGGCGATACCGGTCGCGGTGATCTTCGGAGCAGCGTCACCGATGCTGCCACCAGCTGCAGGCCCGGCGTTCACGAGCTCGAGCAAACCAGTTGTTGGCGTGCAGTTGTCGGGACCTGGTGGAAAGGTCGTGTACAGATTGCCGCCACACACCGGCCGTCGCCAGCTCACGCGTGCGTCACCGTTTTGCGTGTTGGGATCGTTGTCTTTCGGATTGAGCGCAGTCGCTGCGGTCGGGAAGGTCGCATTGACGTCTGTTTGTTCGACTTTCCACCAACGCCCGCGTTCGAGCACGAGGTTCGGAATATTGCGTCGTGAGAGGTTATACGCGGCGATGGAGCCGCCGTAGCCGCTGCCCACGATGATGGCCGGGTACGTATCGGTTGACTGTGCGTGCGCCAAGACAGGCGCCGCTCCCAGTGCGAGGACGAGGGTTGCGGCTCTTCTCACAGTGAATATCTCCGCCAGTGAAGGGTCGTGGTTGATACAAAACGCGACCCGAGTCAGGACCAGCTAGCTGGGGCGGCCGACTCTAATCATCCCATACGGCCAAACACAACCTCAATTGTTCATCTGACTGTTGGACTACGCCGAAGCTACGAGCGGCGCTTCGCCGGCCTCGCGCTCTTGCGCGGCGGCGGTTTGCTCGATGGCGGTTTGCTCGGCCGCGGAGGTTCCGGCGGACCGGGCAGCGTGAGCATGCGTCCAAGGTCTTCCAGGCGACTGAGCTGTGCAGTCAGGTAGATCGGTGAGACAGCGCTGATGCACGCCAGCAATTCCGTGGCGATGCGCAGCGAGTTGTACGGCCCCGAGTGCTCCGGCACGGTGTCGACGGCCTGTGCGACGGTGAAGCTGCCGGCGAGCTCTCCGAGCGCAGTTTCATACAGGTTCGCGCAGCGCTCGCGGTCGTTCCTGCGCCGGCGCGCGGGGGTGCTGCGCAGCCTTCGCAGCGCGCGCCTCACGCGCGAGAGGTCGCTCCGTTCGAAAGCCGCTTGCAGCTGCGGCAGCACACCGTGGACTTGCTCGGCTGCAGACAGGCGCTCGCTCGCCTGTGCGCGCTGCGTGTCGAAGCGCTCGGTCAAGTGAGACAGGCGCTCGCGCACGCGCGGCAATAGCAACGCCGCGGCCCGGGGGTTGAGCGCCTTCGCGCGGCCGAGCAGCTCGCGCACGCACTGGCACTCGGCGCGATCGAACGCGCGCCCGCCGCGTGCTTCGAGCTCGCAGAGCGCGCGCTCGATGCCGGTGAGCTCAGCCTGGGTCACCGGCTGCCTTCGCGCGCAGCACGCGCTGCTGTGGCCTCGGCACGGGCAGGAGCTCCACGCGCCGGTTCTTCGCGCGGTTCGGCTCGCTGTCGTTGGTCGCCACGGGATGGTTTTGGCCGAAGCCCGCGGCAAACAGCGCGTGCTGCGCCACACCCGCGTCGACCAGCGCGCGCACGACGGTCACCGAGCGCTGGACGCTGAGCTCCCAGTTGTCGCGGTACATGCTCTGTGGACCGACGCGGATCGGCAGGTCGTCGGTGTAGCCGCTGACCATCAACGTCTCGTCGTGCGCCTGCAGGTATGCCGCCAATGGCTGCGCGAGCTCGCGGAGCAATGCGCCGCCGCCGCCGCGCAGCTCCGCCGAGTTGAGGTCGAAGAGCACGCTGCCGCGGATGCCGATCGTGCCGTCGACGAACGTGATCAGCCCCTTGCTCAAGGGTCCGGCCAGCGCCGACTCCAGCTCGCGCAAGCGATCGGTGGCAGACACGCGCTCGGCGCGCTCGCGCTCGAGCTCACCGACGAGGTTGACCTCGAAGCTCACCACCCACACGAAGAACATCACGAAGATGCCGAGCACGCAGGCCAGCAAGTCGCTGAATGCCGCGAAGACCGGCAGGCTCTGGCCGTCGTCACTCTCGGGTTGAAACATCGCGTTCTCCGCTGGCGAAGCGAGTGCTTCCGCCGCTGCGCAGCGCCCGAAGCTGTTCGAGCAGCTCGCGCTGGAACTGCAGCTGGCGCGTGAACAGCTCTTGCGTGGAGGCGAGTTGGTCCGAGAGCGCATCGCTCGCCGCGTGCTGGCCCGCGCGCTCCACCGCCGCCTCCACGTCGCCGAGGCTCTCGAGCCAGGCCTCGGAGGCTTCGCGCTGGCGATCGACGCTGCTTGCGAACAGCTGCGCGACGCCCTGCATCTCTGCGCTCGAGGCCTGCCAGATCGCGGACGCCTCTTGCACGGCCTCGCTCGTCTTCTCGAGTC
Organism: Polyangiales bacterium; assembly: GCA_035274465.1. Taxonomy (GTDB): domain Bacteria; phylum Myxococcota_A; class Polyangia; order Polyangiales; family JAFGIB01; genus JADGRF01. The sequence continues at coordinate 2,075 of DATEOF010000279.1, read as the reverse complement.
GCTGCTCGAGCTCCCACGCGTGATCCGTTACGCGCTCGGCCAGCTCGCGCGCGTGCGCTGCGCGCCCATCGGCGAGCGTGGACTCGAGCTGCACGAGCCGTGTGGCCTGCGCCTCGCCGAGCTCGCGCAAGCGCGCCAACGTCTCGAACGCACCGGTCTGCGCCGCCTCTGTCAGCTGCGGCAGGAGCGTGCCGACGCGCTCGATCAGCGAGAGCAGGCCATGATCCTGGCGAGCGATCGCCGCGTCGAACAGATCCGCGCTGCGATCGACGCGCTCGAGTGCGGCCTGCTGCTTCGTGCTGGCTTGCTCGAGCGCTGCACTGGCCGTGGCCAGCTGAGTGGCTGTGCGCTCGGCGCGCGCGTCGTGCTCGCGCTCGCTCGCCAGGCGCTGCTCGAGCTGCTCGCCGAGACCCGCCGACAGTCGCTCGAGCTCCGAACCCACGCGAGCGCGCAGGTCTTCGAGCTGCTCGATCTGCTCCCGCTCGCGCTCCCGGGCGTCGGCCGCCTGCGCGTCCAGGCGCCGAAGCTGTTCCTGTTCTGCGGCGCGCGCCGCTTCGAGCTGCTGATCCAAACGTTCGAGCAGCTCTGCCCAGCGGTGCTCGCTGTCGGCCAGCGTGCGCGTGTGCAGGCCGGTCAACGCCTCGAGCTCGCGGCCGTGGGCCGTCGCGCGTGCGTTCTCTGCCACATCGAGCCGCGCTCGCATCGCCTCCAGCGACTGGGCAGCCTCGTCGCGCCTTTGCCGCGCGTCGCGCTCGATCTCGCGCGTCACGTCGCGCGCGACCTCTGCCAGCGCGCTCGACTGAGCGGATAGCGCCTCGCCGCTGCGAGCTGCGAGCTGCTCGAGGAGCGGCGACACCTGTTCGTGCATCGCGCGGCCCGTCTCCACGGCAGCCTTGGCGAACTCGCCGTGCACGCTCGCCAGCATCGCCTGGTGCTGCGCCAGTAGCTGACCGGAGAGCTCGCCGAGCTTGCCGGCCACCTTCTCGAGCGCGTTCACCGCGGCAGGCAGCACGTTGTTCTGAGCGACGAGTTGTTCGAGCGCGCGGGTCTGGCGCGCCTGCTGCGATAGCGAGCGCAGCGGTCCCGCGGCGTACACCTGGACCGCGCGCAGCATGCGGGCTTCGCGCCGGCGCACCAGCGCGAGCGCCAGGCCGAGCATGGCCGATGCGCTGATACCCGCGGCCGAGCAGCCGAAGCTGCGCGTCAGCCCATCGATCGGCGCGCGCAGGCTGCGACGGAGCGCATCGACATCGCCGCTGGTCGTGAGCGCTTCGCCCGCACCGTGCACCGTTTGAAACAACCCGAGCAGGGTCCCGAGCAAGCCGAGCATGACCAGCAAGCCGCTCAAGAAGGGTGCGATGCCGTCGCTCAACGCAGGACTCGGCGCGCGTTCGAGGCGCGCGCGCAGCAGGGGCGCGAGCTGTGAGCTGGCGATGTCGAGCGTCGCTTCTCGCGGCGTCGAAGGCAGCGCGGACAGCTCGCGCTCGAGCTCGCGGACGCGCACCTGACGCGCGATCAACTCGAACAGACCGACGCCGAGCGCGCAGGCGATCGAGACGACGATCAGCGTCGCAGGCCGATCGTGTCCCCAATACAGCGGCAGCACGCGCCCCACCACCACGGCCGCGACCGCGCCGGGCAGCAAGATCGCGAGCATACCGCTCCACTCGCGCAGCGATCGTCGATTCATTCTGCGATCTCCGCGTGGATGGCTGCCTGCACCAGACCTTCGGCCGCGCGCCGCAAGTGCCCGCAAAATGCGAGCAGCATGCGCTCGCAGCGCTGTCGGTGGCGCACGAGCCAGCCCTCCGGACCGGTCCAGCTCGCGAGTTGGCTGGCGCTGAAGTCTTCAGAGAGCGTGGCGCAGGCCTCGACGCACGCGTGTTCGAAGGACAGCTCCGACGCCAGCACCAGGCGTTCGAACAGGCCGCTCAGCTTGGCTTGAATGCCGAGCTGCAGCGCTGCATCGATGTGCTCGAGCCGCTCTGCGTGCGGGCCCAACGCGCGCAGCTCGGGCGCGATCTGCGCGCGTAGTGTTGCGTAGTCGGCCTGGCCGCGGCGAATGCACGTGGTCA
>DATEOF010000278.1:0-15970 GCA_035274465.1 Polyangiales bacterium | reverse complement strand
GATCATGAACCAGTTCGTGAGCGACGCCGAGGCGCGCAACTTCGACGTGCGGCTGGTGATGGTGACTGCCAGCAACATCGTGCCGGCTCCGCTCGGGACGGATCCGAAGCGTTATCGCTTCGTGCAGCGCGACGTGCGCTCGCACGAGCCGCTGGACGCATTGCTCGAAGAATGGCCGCGCTACGCGGACTTCCTTCGACCGGAGGCCGCGCTGCACTTCGTGATCGTCACCGACGACGACAGCGATCTGCCGGCCCAGGACTTCAAGCGCGAGCTGGATCGGCTGCTCGGGCGGCCCTACACGGTGCATGCCGTGGCGTCGCCCGACGTCGGCGGCCAGCCGTGTATCAGCGAGCGCGCGAGCGCGCAGTGTATGAACCCGACCGATCGCACCCGCGCGGTGTGCGGCGCCGCCGCGATCGGCCGCCAGTACCTCGAGCTCGCCGAGCAATCGGGCGGTGAAGAGATCTCGGTCTGCGTCGACGACTGGCGCGAGGTCTTCGGCCCGCTGCTCGAAGCGGTCACACCCACGGCCATTCCCTGCACGATCGACTTCGACGAGAGCGCCGCCCTCGACGCTACCCGCGTGGAGATCCTGCTGGGACTGGGCATGTTCCGGCTGTTGCAGGTTGCGGGGCCGCGCGCGTGCAACGCGGTGCCCGAGGGCTACTACTTCGTCGACGGGACAACGGGCACGCAGCTCAGTCTGTGTCCGGCGGCGTGCGCCGCGACGACGGGCGAAAGTGTCACGCTCGTGGTGTCGACGTACTGCGACGGACCTCAGTAGCTAACGCCAGCCCAGCGCATCCCCGTGTCCCAGCAATTCCCGCGCGATGCGGTTTCTCAGCTCGGGTGCGGGCATCGTGCGGTGCGTCGCGTCCACTTGCAGTACCAGTGCCGCCACCAACACGCGCCCGCGCTCGCCCTCGTCGAACAACAGCGCGGCCTCGAACCAGCGGCCCTCGGTATCGACGTAGCGCAGCGGTGCCAGGCGCGCGCTGCCGGTCACGCTCGAGCTCGCGCTGCCGGTGGCGCTCTCCTCTTCATCCAGCGTGTCGCGCGCGTACTGGGTGATCCACTGATCGAGGTCTCCGGCAGGTGGATCCGGCAGTGAGGCCAGCAGCTGCAGGCTGCGGTCGTCGCTCATCCCGTACAGGTAGCCGGAGGAGCTCATCGTGTTCTGCAGCAAAAGGGTCAGCGCGCAGCGCGCGCGATCCGGCAGGTCCACGCACTCGGCGATGCGGCTGTGGATGGTCTCGTACTCGCTCTCGACGGTCGACGGTCGGAACGAATGCCGCAGGGTCGAGGCGACCTCCGTCGGCAGGATCCCGCCCTGGCGGCCCTCGTCGACCAGGCGCGCCAGCGCCGAGCTCATCGCCGGGAACCTGTCCGGGTCGTGCAGCTCGGCGCACTTGTCCATGTACGCGTCGAAGCTCGGCCGATCGTTCATCCACAGCGCGATGCGCGCGCGCGTCTCGTAGATCCCGCCGAGCGCGAAGCCGGTCTTGCCGGCAGCTTCGGCCTCGCTGATCACTTGCTCGAGGATCCGCAGCGCCTCGTCCGGCTGACCGAAGCGCGCCAGCGCCAGCGCTGCGGCGACGCCCGTGTCGTGCCACAAGAGCCCCCCGGCGAGGCAGCGGTCGACGTAGATGCGCGCGAGCAGGCAGGCGCGGTCGCCGTGGCCGAGCTCGCGCAGCACGTGCAGGTGACGCGCGGAGATGAACGAGAAGTACGGCTGACTGGGCAAGGCGTTGAGTGCCGCCAGTGCCGCCTCTAACAGCTGCAGGGCAAGCTGGGGATCGCGCTGGAGCTCGGCGTAGACCGCGCGACCCAGAAAGTCCGCCGGCACCCAGCCGCGGTGCTCTGCGGCCAGCGAGGCCAGCGAGTCGAGCACGCTCTTGACGCCGAGCAGATCGCCCAGGCGCGCGTAGCCGATCAGCTCCATGCCTGCCGAGCTGCCGTGGTAGCGTTCGCGCACACCCTCCTGCGCTTGCAGCAGCTGCGCGCGGCGGGAGCAGCGGCGCGCCTCGTCCGGGTTGCCGAGGGCGAGTTGCAGCACCGAACGGATGCGCCAGGCGTTCACGCGCAGCTCGCGGTGATTCTCGATGTGCTGCGCACGGCGCTCCGCCTTCATGATGCCCTGGGCGCCCTCCACCATACCCAGCGTGTAGTCGAGGCCGAGGCGGATGCGGTCGTACTGCGCGTCGTCGAGGCCCGCGTGATCGGGCTCGGCGATGCGCGTCAGGATCTTTTCGTACGTGTCGCAGGATCGATGCAGGCTGCCCTGCACCCAATTCTTCGCGCCGTCCACGAGCTTGCTGACCACTTGCAGCGCAGGCGACAGGGCCAACAGGGGCTCGACGTCCGGCAGCGTCTCGAGCAGCTCTTGATCGAACACCGGCGCAGCCATGGCCGCAAGTGAACCAGACACGCGCACCAGCTCGCCGATGGCCTCGATCACCGAGTGCACGCGCTCGTGCTCGGGCGTGGCGAGGTAGGCTTGATGGGTCTGCGCGAGCGCCTGCGAGAGACGCTCGTTCTGGGGCAGGTGCGCGAGCTGGCGATAGCGGTACAAGCCGCTGTCGTGATCCAGCTGGCGCAGCACGATCGGCGCCACCTTGCGGAAGCTCTCCGAGGCCAGCGCGAACGGAGCGTTGATCAACAGCGCCATGTGCAGGCGATGGCGCGTGGCAGCCGGCAGCGCCAGCCGCTCGGCGCGGTCGATGGCGGTCGCGAGCAGGTGCACGGGCGGCATGCGTGCCGCCAGATCCACGCTGCACAGCAGCTCGATCGCGCGGCGGTCGCGGCCGGCTGCGAGTAGGTGATGGGCGCGCCGCAGCACATCGCCGCCGTTGCTGGTCAGCGAGTCCGCGAGCCGGCCGTGGATCTGCTTGCGCCGCTCCTCCGGCATCACCTGCTGCACCACGGAGAGGAAGCTGCGTTGCGAGAGATCGCAGCGCTCGCCGTCGAGCACCACGATGCGCGAGCTCGCGAGCTCATCCAGCGCGGCGAACAGGCGACGCGTGTCGGCGTGCGAGGTCACGTCGCGGTAGTCGGAGATCGACAGCATGTCGCCGTCGGCGAGCACCAGCGCGTCCAGCAGCTCGCGCGCGTCGTCGCTGAGCTCGGTCAAGCGCGCCGACAGCGACGCGGTGAGCGAGGCGGGCAGGTCGGCCTCGTCGAGCACATTCGGCAGCACCCAGCTGCCGGCCTCGTAACGCGCGCGCGCCGTGTCCACCAGGTGCTGCGCCAGCTCGAGTGTGGCCCGCGGATTTCCGCGCGACAGGCCGTGGATCCGCGCCGCGCACAGCGGCAGGTTGCGCACGTCGCCGAATACCGAGCGCAGCAGCGCCTCGGTCTCGTCGGGTGCCAGGTTGCTGAGCTCGATCGTCTGCGCCAGCGCTTGCAGCAGCCGCAGCGTGGCCGCGGTCGCGGGTCGCTGCTCGCGCTCGCTCGACACCACCAGCAAGATCGGGTTGCGATCGGCCTTGTGCCCGAGCGCAGCCAGCCAGGCCATCGACGGCTCGTCGATGCGGTCGGCGTCGTCCACGACCAGGAGCAGCCGCTGCGCCCGCGATAGCGACAGCACGAAGTCGCGCAGCTCGCGGATCAGCAGGCTGCGATCCACGCCACTGGCGGTCTGCGTCACCTCGTCGCGCAGGTCCTCGATCACGTGGCCGAGCACCTCGCGCGACAGGCGCATGCCTTCGAGCGCCTGGCGCGGGAACTGTCCCACCAGCTGTCGCGCCACCGCGCGGGCCACGCCCCAGTCGCCGCTGCTGCCGTCGCGCGCGTCGACGCGGATCACCGCCGGGCCGAGCAACTTGGCCTCGAGTGCGCAAGCGTCTAGCAGCCGTGAGCGGCCGGAGCCTGCTTCGCCGCGCACCAGCAGGACGCCGCCGTCGCCGCGCACCAGCGACAGGATGCGGCGCCGCAGCTCGACCAGCGCCAGGTCGCGTCCGACCAGCGTCGGCGCGGTCAGGTAGGCGCGCGTGATCTCCGCCTCGTTCTCGCGCGGCAGGCCCGCCAGCGTGATCAGCTGTTCGATCACCTCGGCGGCGTTCTGCGGCCGGCCGCTGCGGTCGATCGCCAGCAGGCGCATGATCAGGGCGCTCAGCGGCGCAGGGACGTCTTCGACGATGCGCGCGGGCGCTTGCGGCCGGGAGCGCCAGACATCGCGCAGATCGGACATGCGTCGCGCCGGATACGCATCGCGCGCGGTCAGCAGGAAGTAGCCCAGCGCGCCGAGGGCGAACAGGTCCGTGCGCGCATCCAGCGTCTGCATGACCAGCATCTCGGGTGCCATGAAGCGCGGCGTACCGACGATGTCTTTGGCCACGCCGGTCGACGTCATCGCGCCGAAGTCCAACAGCTTCACGTAGCCATTGGAGCTGTAGCGAACGTTGCGAGAGGAGACGTCGCGGTGCACCAGGCCGCGTGAGTGCAGGATGGCCAGCGAAGAGGCCACGTCGCGCAGCACCGCGCAGGCCTGCTTCCAGGGCAGACGGCCGGCGCTCTCCATGTCTGCGCCGTCCAGCAGCTCCATGGTGTAGTAAGGACCACGCTCATCCAGGCCATAGTCGTAGACTGCGATGATGCGCGGATGAGCCAGCTGTGCCAGCGTGTGATACTCACGCTCGAGCAGTGAGGCATTGCGCTGCAGTTTGTCTTTGTCCTTCGACCAGCCACGCTTGAGGGCAACGCGATCGCCACTGCGCGTGTCTAGAACTCGGTAGACTGCCGCCATCCCTCCGCGGCCGAGCAGCTCCTCGACCTGGTAGCGGCCCGCAATCAGCGCACCGACCTGTTCGAGTGGGGCCTCCCGATTCACAGCTCGATGTTCCCATACCTCGAACCAGAGAAACATTGGATGATCGTCAGTCGAGATGTCGCACGCTCTGCGTGAGTGTCGCTGCGCAAGAGCGCCCACTCGGACGCCGCGTTTGCCGGCCAAAATAGCTTTCAGTGTGCGCGGGGTGCGAGTTGAGGGTAGTGTGGAGGTGATGGACCAGGCAGTTGCGGTCAGAGACATGCGCGCGCTGCTCGCGCACACGCTGCAGGAATTGTTGGCCTCGGTGTCCGAAGCGGATCGCAGCCGTGTCACCGACGCGCTCTCCGCCCTGCTGGAACGGGCGAGCCAGGGCGAGCTCGAACAGGTGCTGACGCGGGTGAGCAGCGAGGACTATGCGTTCGGCTACCACGCGCCGATCGAGCTGGCGCGCAGTGTCCAATATCTGCTCGCCGACGCGACCCTCACCGCCGATTCACATATCGAGGGAGTCGAGCACCTGCGGGAGCTCGACGGCCGGAGTGCGATCCTGCTGCCTAACCACCTGTCTTACTCCGACGCGAATGTGATGGAGGTCATGTTCCATCGCGCGGGACTGGACGGGTTGTGCCGGCGGCTCACGGCCGTGGCGGGGCCCAAGGTGTACTCCGAGCCCTGGAAGCGCTTCTCCAGCCTGTGCTTCGGCACGATCAAGACCGCCCAGAGCGCGCAGGTGGCGTCGGGGGAAGCCCGCATGCGGCCGCGCGACGTGGCGCGCATCGCGCAGCAGACGATCGCCTGCGCGTTCGAGCGCCTGGATGCGGGCGATGCGCTGCTGTTGTTTCCGGAGGGCTCGCGCAGCCGGGATGGCACGCTGCAGGCGCTTTTGCCTGCGGTGGCGCGCTATTGCGAGCGGCCGGGGACGTGGCTCGTGCCGATCGGCATCGAAGGCACCGAGCGCCTGATGGGGCTCGCCGAGCGCACGCTGCAGCCCGCGCGAGTGGTGTTGCGAGTGGGCGCGGGAGTGCGGGCGGAGGAGCTGTGCGCGCGGCACGACGGCAGTCGTGCGCACGTGGCCCGAGCGCTGGGCGGGATGATCGCCGAGCTCTTGTCCGCGGAATATCGCGGTGTTTACGCCTGAAGCTATTGGCGGCGGTGGGAAGCTACCTACGTGGGCAGTTGGTGTCAGGGTGATCGACTTTAGTTGTGAGGTACTGCACAGCGTGATTCCTGTGGCGTGTGAGATCGCCTAGTCTGACTGTCCGCGTAAGGGGGGCTTTACGCGCGGCATGGGAGGACACGATGGCACAGGTGCAAGCTGGCGTTGCCGGCAACGTCGACACACAAGAGGCCGCGGCTCGCAAGCTGCTCGAGAGCGACGAGCTGGATCGCGCAATCGAGCTGCTCGAGGGCTACGAAGATTCGAGTGGCGTGCGCGAAGCGCTGCTGGGGGCGGCGTACTTCCGCGAGGAAGACTACTTCCGAGCGGCAGAGTTCCTGCGCACCGCCCAGGCTCGCGGTCAAAGCAGCTCCGAGCTGCAAGGCTTGTTGACCCGCGCGCTCGCCAACGCTGCGGCCGACGTGCAGAGACCCGTGCCGGCGCCGAGCGAGTTCGACCGCGAGCAGCTGCTCGGCGGACCGCAGCCGGGCCGTGGTGCGGCCGAGCGCTTGCCGGAGCCGGCGTCGGGTTCGGCCGTGCGCTTCGCATTGCGCGTCGTCGGTGAGCTGGCCGGCAAGAAGCTGGGTGAAGGCCTGCAGCTCGCCACCAAGTTCTTCCGCGAGCCGGGGGGACCGCGCATCTGGACCTCGTGGTACACGCACAGCCTGCTGCGCGCGACCTTGATGCTGGCCAGCCGCCGTGAGCGGCTGAACCGCGAGCAGTTATTCGGCGCCTACACGAGAGGCGAGCGCGTGGGCTTCTGTCCGGCGACCAGCTCGCCCCCGGACTTCGCGCGCAGCGCGCGCAGCGCCGACGGCAGCTGGAACGATCTGCAGGACCCGCTGGCCGGCGCCGCCAACACCCGCTTCGGCTTCAATACCGACCCTGCGCGCACGGCCGGAGAGACCGATCGCCTGCTCACGCCCAACCCGCGCACCGTCAGCCGCGTGCTGCTGACGCGCAACCAGGGCTTCAAGTCGATCCCGTTCCTGAACCTGAGTGCGGCCTCGTGGATCCAGTTCATGACGCACGACTGGGTGAGCTACGGCGACCCGGCGCCTGCCAAGGTCGCGCCGCCGTACCGCATCCCGCTCGACGAGAGCGATCCCGCGCGCCGGCTGCTGTGCCAGACGCACATGCTGGTGCGCCGCACGCAGACCGATCCCACGCGCCGCCCCGGCGACTTCGCGGACACGCACATCAACGAGGTCACGAGCTGGTGGGATGGTTCGCAGCTCTACGGCAGCGATGCCGCCACCAACCTCTCGCTGCGCAGCATGCGAGGCGGCAAGCTGCTGCTCGACCCAGGCACCGGCAATCTTCCGCTCGCCGCTGACGGCGTCGAGCGCACCGGCTTTCGCCGCAACTGGTGGCTCGGCCTGAGCATGCTGCATACGCTGTTCGCGCGCGAGCACAATGCCATCTGCGACATGCTCGGGGCGCGCTACCCGAGCTGGTCGGACCAGCGCCTGTTCGACGTGTCGCGGCTGATCAACGCCGCGGTCATGGCCAAGCTGCACACGGTCGAGTGGACGCCGGCCATCCTGCCCAACCGCGCGCTGCATGCGGCCATGAACGCCAACTGGTACGGGTTCTTGACCAACCTCCTGAACACGCGCCGCGAGCGCAAGACGGTCGCGCGCATCAACATCGCGGATCCGGTGGCGGGCGGCATCGTCGGCAACGCCACGAACAACCACGGAGTGCCGTACGCGCTGACCCGCGAGTTCCTCTCGGTCTACCGCCTGCACTCGCTCCTGCCAGACCAGGTCGGCCTGTATCGAGTCGGCGAGCCGATGCCAGCCGAGAACATGCCGCTCGCGCAGCTGCGGCAAGCGGCGTCACACGAAGTCAGCCAGCGTTACTCGATGGCCGACCTGTTCTACTCGTTCGGCCGCCAGCACCCGGGCCAGCTGGTGCTCAACAACTTCCCAGAGACGCTGCAAAACCTCAGCATCCCGGGCGCGGGGTTCTACGACCTCGCCGCGGTCGACGTGCTGCGCGATCGCGAACGCGGCGTGCCTCGCTACAACCAGTTCCGGCGCCAGCTGGGCATGAAGCCCATCCACAAGTTCGAAGATCTCACGCCCGATCCGACCACCATCCAGTTGCTGCAGAGCGTGTACGCCAGCATCGAAGACATCGACCTGCTGGTCGGCAACCTCGCCGAAGCCCACCGCCCCACCGGCTTCGGCTTCGGTGAGACCCTGTTCGAAATCTTCATCCTGAACGCTTCGCGCCGCCTGGAAGCCGACCGCTTCTTCACGGACGACTACAACGAACAGGTCTACACCCCCGAAGGCATCGAATGGGTGGACGACGTGACCTACAAAACGGTCCTGCTCCGCCACTACCCCGAGCTACGAGCGACCGGCCTCTCCAACATCGACAACGCCTACGAGCCCTGGGACGTCGGCGAGTTGACGGCAGAACGCCACCCCCTGCGCGCCTTCGAGGCCGAACTCCGCGAGCAAGACGAGCGTTATCCTCGGGGCTGACGATTCTAACGGCTGCGTTTCAGCCAGTAGCCGGGCTTGCGTCTTCGGTGCGCGATCGCGAGTACGTAGAGGTGGTCGGGATCGTGGGTGAAGAACACGGCATACGGGAAGCGGTGCACGAGCGTCTTTGGTACGACTGCCCGAACGCCAGACGGGGGCACGGTGCGCTTCCTCGGCTAGCGTCTCGAGCGTGCGATCGATCTCGAGAACGCGGCGCGAAGCTCGAGCTCCGCTGCGGGATGGATGACGATCCGCCTCACTTCGAGCGAAGTTCGTTCAAGAGACGAGCGCGAACCGTGGCCCAGTCTTCAGATTGTTCCGCTGCGTTCGCGGCGCGTCGATCGAGCTCCGCGAGCCATGAGCTATCCCAATCGGTCTCGTTCGTACCTTCGACGCTATCCAGCAGCTTCGACGCCAGCGCCAATCGATCTTGCGGCGGTAACTGCAGCGCGTCCGCGAGCAGATTGCGAGGAGCTCATGGAGCCCAATGTAGCGCGAGCTGCTGGGAGTGGCTACCTCTACGCCGCTGCGCTGGTCTTCCAGCGGGCGGCGAGCCAGGCGCCGATGCGGCGGTAGCTTTCTTCGCGGCCGACTTCGTTCAGGATCTCGTGGAGCGAGTCGCGCACCACGATCAGCTCTTTGTCGGTGCTCGGGATGGCCTGGTAGAAGCGCTGGACGGCGTCCGGGACGACGATCGGGTCGCGTTCGGCTGCCAGCACCAGCACCGGCAGGCGCAGGCTTTCGATGTTGGCGAAGGCGTGGTTCATGGCGTCGTGCACGCTGACGTACCAGCGCGGCGTCGACCACATGTGGTTCAAGCGGTCTCGCTTGTGTTGTTCGAGCTTGCGCGAGTCGTGCGTGAGCTCCTGGGTCTTGAGCCCGTTGGGTGCGGGAAAGCGGCCCGCGACGCGCGCGATGATCGCGGCGAACCAGACAGGTAGCGGCAAATGAGCCTGCTGCAGGGCGAGCAGCGGACTGGTCACGATCACGCCATCGGCCAGGCGCGGCTTGCTTTGCAGCGTGCGCAGCGCGATCAAGCCGCCGTTGGAGTGGCCGAACAGGATCAGCGGCCGGTTCGGGAAGCGTTGCTTCAGGCCCTGCGCGAAGTCGTAGTAGTCCTCGACGTAGCGGTCGTAGGTCTCGATGTGCCCGCGCTGGCCGCCGCTCTGCCCGTGGCCGCGCGCGTCGAACGCGTGTACGACGTGGCCGGCCCGCACCAGGTACTCGGCGAACTCGCGGTAGCGTCCGGCGTGTTCGGCGTAGCCGTGCATCAAGACTATCAGCGCGCCTTGGTTCGGGTCGTTCGCTCGCGAGCTCCACTCGTACGCGTGCAGGCGTTGGCCGTCACTCGCGCGCTCGGTGCGCTCGCTCTGGATGACGTCGACGTCGGACATGGGACTCCTGTGTGGGGGTCGCACGGCTCGCCGGCCAGGATCCCAGGAAGCCCGCGCTTCGGAAAGAAATTTTGTAGTCGGCGCACGCCGCGCCCATTGTAGGTTACGCTGGCGCCCCCGATGGACGAAGGCCAGCTCGCCGAGTTCGATCAGCTCAAGCGCGCGCTGCTGCGCGAGGTCGCCGAAGTGGTGGTAGGGCAGGAGCAGGCGCTCGAGGGCCTGCTGATCGGGCTGTTCGCCCAGGGCCACGTGCTCCTCGAGGGGGTGCCGGGAACCGCCAAGACGCTGATGGTGCGGGCGCTAGCTGCAGCTGTGGGCCTGGAATTCGGACGCATTCAATTCACGCCCGACCTGATGCCGAGCGACATCGTGGGTACCCACGTATTCGATCTGCAGGCGGGGCAGTTTCGCCTGACGCGCGGGCCGATCTTCACCGAGGTGCTGCTGGCCGACGAGATCAACCGCGCGCCGGCCAAGACCCAGAGCGCCCTGCTCGAGGCGATGCAGGAGCGGCAGGTGTCGATCGATGGCCAGCGCCATGCGCTGTCCGAGCACTTCAGCGTGTTCGCCACGCAGAACCCGGTCGAGCACGAAGGCACCTACCCGCTGCCCGAAGCGCAGCTCGACCGCTTCTTGTTCAAGGTGCGCGTGGGCTATCCCACGCCGGAGGAAGAAGATCAGATCCTGGCGCGAGTGAGCGTGGACCCTTCGGGTGGCGATGTGTCGGTGATCCGGCCGGTGTTGACGCGCCAGCAGCTGCGGGCGGCGCGCGAGATCGCGGCGCAGGTGCGGATCGAGACCCACGTGCGCGGCTACATCCGCGATCTGATGCGCGCCACGCGCAGCTCGCCGATGATCATGCTCGGCGCGGGGCCACGCGCGGGCGTGCACTTGCTCGTGGCGTCGCGCTGGGCGGCGTTGTTTTCGGGTCGCGGCTTCGTCACGCCCGACGATGTGCGGCGCATGCTCGGTCCGGTCACTTGCCATCGCCTGGTCCTCGCGCCCGAGGTCGAGCTCGACGGCCAGACCACGCTCGAGGTGATGGAGCGCATCGCCACCTCGGTCGAAGTCCCGCGATGACGCGAGCGCGCATCATCCCCGGCAGCCGACTGGCGCTGATGGTCCTGCCGACGCTGCCGCTATTCGTGCTGGGCGAGCAGGGCGCGCTGACCGGCCTCGCCTGCGATCTGGCGCTGCTGCTGCTGGCCTTCCTGGACGCCCGCGCGCTGCACAGGCGCGTGCCGGTGGTCGAGCGCGTGATCGATCAGCGCGTGCTGCTCGGCGTGCCGCAGCGCGTGTTGCTCAAGCTGCACAACCCGACCGGGGTGCGCGTGCGTGGCACGCTGCGCGACGATCATCCGGCGGAGCTGCGCGTGGATCAGAGCGAGCTCGCGTTCGATCTGCCGCCTCACGCGCGCCGCACGCTGACCTACGAGGTCTGCAGCGAGCGGCGTGGCCAGTTTGCGTTCGGCGATCTGCACCTGCGGCTGGAGGGCCGCGCCGGGCTCGGCGCGCGGCTGTGCTCGGTCCCGGCCGCAGCCGAGGTGCGCGTCTATCCCAACCTGCGCGGACCGCGCCGCTACGAGCTCGCCGCGCGGCTCGGGACGCTGCACAGCGTCGGCGTGCACAACCGGCGTAAACACGGCGGCTCGGGACAGTTCGAGGAGCTGCGCGAGTACGTGCCGGGCGATCCGTTTCGTGATCTCGACTGGAAGGCTTCGGCCAAACGTCGCCGGCCGATCACGCGGTTGCACGGCCAGGAGCAGAGTCAGACCGTCCTGCTCGCGCTCGACGCGGGGCGCTTGATGGCCACGCGCCTGGACGACTTGACCAAGCTCGACCACGCCATCCACGCCGCGCTGCTGCTGGCTTGGGTGGCGCTGCGCGCTTCGGACCGGGTGGGCCTGCTGGTATTTGCCGACCAGGTGCTCAGCTACGTGCCGCCCGGTCACGGGCGCGGGCAGTATGGGCGCATCTTGGACGCACTGTTCGCAGTGGAGGCGCGTCCGACCTACGTCGACTTCAAGCGCCTGGCTCAGTTCGTGCGCACGCGTGTGCCGCGGCGTGCGCTGTTCGTGTTGTTCAGTGATCTATTGGACGACTCGCAGGCCCTGCCGCTGGTAGCTGCCGCGCCGCAGTTGCGCGGGAAACACGTGCCTTTATGCGTGACGCTGACCGATCCTGCCGCGGTTGCGCTGGCGAGTGCGCAGGTGACCAGCGCGGCCGACGCTTACCGCAGGGCCGCGGCGGCCGACGTGCTGGCCGAGCGCGCAGGCGTCAAGCTGCGTCTGAGTCGGGCGGGTATCGGCCTGGTCGAGGCGTCGGCCTCCGAGCTCGCGGTGGCGACGGTGAACCGGTACCTCGAGCTCAAACTGCGTCACGCCGTGTGAGTTGCGTGGCGCAGCAGTTAGATCGCTCGCGTTCGAGAGCGTACTGACATCGAGTGTTGTAGACTGTGGACTCGAAGGTTTTGCGCCGGGAGCTCCGTCATGTCGTGCAGTCGCTGGCTGTGCGTCCTCGTGCTGCTGATCAGCCCCACAGCGTGCACCAAGTCCCACGACCTCCTGAGATCCGGCGATGCCGCGATCGATGAAGGCGAAGACATCGATGCCTCAGTCGAGGCCGGCCGCGGCGGACAGGGCGGTCGTGCTGGGCAAGGCGGTCGCGGCGGACAGGGCGGTCGCGGCGGACAGGGCGGCCGCGGTGGGCAAGGGGGCCGCGGCGGACAAGGTGCTGCAGGAAGCAGCGCACCGCGCTGTGGCATGTGTCCAGTCGTCGGCGGTATCGCCAGCCTGGTTGGAGCGACCAGCTGCTGCACGTCCGCGGGGCTGTGCGGCATGATGGTCGAGACGCTCGGAGTCGGCGAATGCCTCGAGCTCGAGGCACCCGGCACCCCCAACCCGAGCTGCCCCGGTGCGACGATCGCGAGCTTCATCCCGCTGGAAGGCTGTTGCCGGCCGGAGGGCATATGTGGCGTGCAGGACACGCTGCTCGGCCTGGGCTGCGCAAACATCTCGGGTGGCAACGCGACGCGCTGTACGCCCTAACTCGAGAACGTCGCTGCGCGGCATGCGCGGCGCTATGGTCAGTCGATGGAACGCGCTCGAGTGCTGCTCGCAGCGGTCGGTTGTTGGCTCGTGTGCGCGTCGGCGCACGCACAGACATCGCGCCGGCTGCTCGCGCAGGGTGAGTACGCGCGGGCCGAGCGCGAGCTTCGCGCCGGCAGCAGCGCGGAGTCCCAGACGTTGCTCGCGCGCTTGCTGATCGAGACCGGGCGCTACTCCGAGGCGGCCGAGCGCGCGCAGCAGGCTGCTGCGGACGCCTCGCAGCGCGTGGCTGCGGGTACGCTGCGCGGCGATGCGCTCCTGGCGCAGGGGTTACTCGACGAGGCCGAGCGTGCGTACCGCGAGATCTCGCCGGAGCCGCTGGCCTTTCGCGCGCGCGCCAAGCTGGGTGCCCTGTTGATCGATCGCGGTCGCAAGGCCGAAGCCCTGCCGCTACTCGAGGAGTTGCTGCGCGCCTACGAACAACGCGCGGCCACGCGGCCACCCGCGCTGCTCGGTGTGGCACTGGCCGCGCAGCGACTCGGCAAGTTTCAGCTGGCCAACCAGGTGTACCGCGAAGCCGCGTTGCTCGACCGCACGCGCGCCGACACGCAGCTCGAGTGGGCGCAGATGTTCCTCGAGAAGTACGACCAGAAGCACGCCGCCGAGAGTGTGCTGGAAGCCCTGGAGCACAACCCGAACCACGCGCTGGGGCACGTGCTGATGGCGCGGCTGCAACTGATGCAGTCGATGGACTTCGACGAGGCCGACCGAGCGCTCGAGCGCGCGCTGGCCGTGAACCCGAACCTGGTGATCGCCTACGTCACGCGCGCGGGCATGGCGCTGCGCAACATGGAGCTGACCGCGGCGGACGCGGCGCTGGATCGCGCGCTGTCGGTGAACCCGAACGACCTGGAAGCGCTGTCGATGCGCGCGGCCGTGCGCTTTCTGGCGGCGGACAGCGCGGGCTTCGGCAAGGCCAAGCGCGCGGTGCTGGCGTTGAGCCCGGGCTACAGCCGGATGTACACGATCATCGCGGAGTACGCCGAATGGGAGCACCGCTATCCGGAGCTGGTGCAACTCGCGCGCGAGGCGCTCGGCATCGATCCGGAGGACGCCCAGGCGCGCGCGACGCTGGGGCTGAACCTGCTGCGCATGGGCGAGGAGCGCGCCGGGCTCGAAGCGCTGCGCGCGGCGTGGGAGCGCGATCAGTTCAACGTGCAGGTGTTCAATACGCTCAACCTGTACGAGAAGGCGATCGCCCAGGACTACGTCAGCTTCGCCAGCAAGCCGTTCGAGATCCGCCTGTACAAGGCCGAGCGGCCCGTGCTCGAACCGTACCTGGTGCCGCTGCTGCAGCGCGCCTACGGCGAGCTGCGCAAGCGCTACGCGTTCACGCCGGAAGGGCCGCTGCACATCGAGCTCTATGCGGATCAAGTGCAGTTTTCGGTGCGGACGACCGGCTTACCCAGCATCGGCGTGCAGGGCGTGTGCTTCGGCAAAGTCGTGACCGGCCTGTCGCCGCGCGCGGCGCCCTACAACTGGGGCCAGATCGTCTGGCACGAGCTCTCGCACGTCTTCCACTTGCAGCTGAGCAAGGGCCGGGTGCCGCGCTGGTTCACGGAAGGCCTGGCGGAGTACGAGACCACGCTCGCGCGCCCGGAGTGGAAGCGCGAAGACGACCCGCTGCTGTACGACGCCCTGCGCTCGGAACGACTGCCGGGCCTCGACACCATGAACCGTGTGTTCACGCGCGCGCGTACGCCGCGCGACATGATGACCGCTTATTACACGGCATATTCCGCGGTGAAGTACCTGGTCGAGCGCTTCGGCATCGAGCGCGTGCGCAGCATGTTGCGGCTGTGGGGCGAAGGCCAAAGCTCGGCGCAAGTCGCGCAGAATGCACTCGGCCTGTCACTCGCCGATCTCGATCGCGACTTCCGCACGCAGTTGGCGCAACGCCTCTCGCGCTTCGTCGCGGAGTTCCAGGTCGACTTCGGTCCCTACCGCGACCTGGTGCAAACCCGCGCGCGCGCCAAGCAAGCACCGGCCGACGCCGACGCCCAGGCCGGCCTCGCGCTCGCCGAGACCATCGCATCCAACTTCGATGCTGCAGCCGAGGCTGCGCAGCGCGCGCTGCGCATCTCGCCCCAACATCGCCTGGCCAACTTCGCCCTGGCGCGCGTCGCGCTCGAGCGAGGCGACGCGGCCGGCGCCGAAGGCCACCTCCGCGCGATCCTGGCCAGCGGCGCCGACGGCTACCTGCTGCGCATGCTGCTCTTCCACGCCGCGCTCGCCCACTCGCAGCCGACAGCTGCGCTGGCCGAGCTCGATGCCGCCATCAAGCTCGACCCCGATCGCCCCGAGGCCTGGCAAAACATGCTCGAGCTCGCGGGCAAGCAGAAGGACGAGAGCCTGGCATTGCGAGCCGTCAGCGCGCTGGCCCAACTCGACCAACACGACCGAGCCATCCACGCGGCCTACGTCGCGCTGCTCACCAAGCGCGAAGCCTGGCCGGACGTCGTGCGCGCAGGTGAAAGCGCCATGTACGTCGACCCGGCCAACCCAGCGTTGCACTGGCACCTCGGCCGAGCCTACGCCTCCACCGGCCGCCCCGCGGACGCCCTGACCGAGCTCGATCGAGCGCTGGCCCTGGGCCACCCGGAGGTCGGCGACATCCAACTGACGCGTGCGCGAGTGCTGGTAGCGCTGGGCAAACGCAACCAAGCCAAGGCTGCCGCGCAGGCCGCGGTCGATGCCGAGCCAGATCTCCGCGAGGAAAGCGAGCGCGTCTTGCGCGGGCTCTAGTTCGAGAGCTACCGCCAAGCCGCCGAAGAGCGCCGAGGAGCGCCAAAGATCAGAGAAAAAATTTACAGGAAGTCGGGAAGCCGGGAAGTGAGATCAGATTCGTGCTGCCGCGGGCTCGCAACACCGGTCGGTGCAAGTGCGCGGCAGCAAAACAAATCTCGCTTCCGTGCGTCAGGAAAGCCTCGGAGATGGAGGAACCCAATGCAATAGCAGCAGGAGAAACCATCTGAGGAACCTTGCAGGTTCGAACCCTGCCCGGCCAAGGAGAGGTCACCAGCCGGAAGCGAGTCTTGCGTGAC
>DATEOF010000277.1:0-3702 GCA_035274465.1 Polyangiales bacterium | reverse complement strand
CATCGGCTTTTGATCTTCGTCTTGGCTGCCGTCACCGATCGCCGAACCCGCGGTGTAGCGCATGCCTTTGCCATCAAACGTCTCGCCTGCGCGCACGACGAAGGTCTCTTCCAACCGGCTACCCTTCGGCGCTTCAGCGCGGCCGCCCGCGTCGCCGCCGCTACCAGCTGCAGGCGCACCGCCGCGACCTGCGGCTGCACCGCTGCTACCAGCCGCAGGCGAGCCAGCGCGCGGAGCTCCCGCCACCCCGCTGCTGCCGCCCGCTGGCGCCTTCGTACCCGCCGCGCCACCGACGCCAGACGCGCCAGCAACCGCGACGCCGCCAGCGACAGGATCTACTCCCGCGACACCGCCGCTACCAGCTGCAGGCGAACCAGCGCGCGGAGCCGGCGCGCCCTGGACCGGAACGCGCGGGCTGCCGCCGACGCCACTCACCGGCGGAGTCGCGATCGCCTCCTTTCCCGCAGGTGCAGGCGCCGCATCGACGTCGACGCTGGCGTCGTCCTCACGCACGCTCTCACCGGAGCGCACGCAGATGTGCTCGGGCGAACACTCGTAACCGGCCAGGCAACGACCTTCGGGCGAGCAGCTGTGCTGCTCGAGGCTCACGTCGAGCGAAGGCGCGCACGCGCAAACCCCGGCGAAGCAACTCGCAAGCCAAACGACACGAAGCATAAGACAGCCTCTGCTGCGAGATACACACGCGGCTGCCGCTACACAACAGCGTTTCAGCTCAAGACGGGGTCCGCCTCGACGGTTCGCCCACGCTGCCGGAATTCCGACGGTGTGGTAGCCGTCCAGCGACGAAACGCTTTGCGAAACGCGCCAGCGCTCGCGAAGCCCAGCCGCTTGGCGATCACCGCGATCGACTGACCCTGAAGTAGGTATTGCTGCGCGCGGCGGTCCCGCTCCGCATCCAGGATTTCCGAGAATCCCGCGCGTTGTGCCTGCAGACGCCGGTGCAGCGTACGCAGCGACACGCCCAATTCGGCCGCAACCCAGGGTGCCCCCGAGTGGCCGAGCAGCAAACCGCGCGCGACCGCGTGCCGCACCGAGCCCACGAAGTCGCTGGCACCGAGCAATCGCTCGGCATGCTCGACCAGCAGCGCGTGCAGCCCGGGATCGGCACTCGGCGCGGGCCGGTCGAGCTGCTCGATCGCACACACGAAGCCGTTGTGGCGCGCGCCGAAGCGTAGCGGGACACCGAAGAACGCGGCCAGCTCGTCGCTGCCGCTGGGAGCTGCGTGCATGAACAGCACCTCGCGCAGCGCGAAGCCCGGCCAGGTCCGCCGCGCCAGCGTGACGAAGGCAGCGATCACCAGCTCGGCGGACTGGCGGTGTCCGTCCTCCGATGACCGGTAGGTGACCAGGGCCGAACCGTCGCGCTCGTCGAGCCCGATCACGCACTCGTCGTGCAGCAAGCGGCTGAACCTCCGCAACACGGGCGAGAGCGCGCGCAGACTGGGCGCGCTGTGCGAAAGCAAGCCGAGGATCCCGAGCCGCCCTGCATCGGCGCGCTGACCTGCGTGCAGCCCGATGTTGTCATCGCCGAGTTGCGCGGCGGCGACATCCAACACGGCCGTCAACGTCGAAGTCGGCACGCGCAGCGCTGGATCGCCGGGCGGAAATTCCCGCGCGCCGCAGCGCGCGAGCAGCGCCTGGGCGTCCGCGCCGCGCTCCTCGAGCAGGCCGAGCGCCAGCTGCAGCAGGAGCGTGCTCAGGCGAGGTTCGGTGGCCGTGCCTTCTGCGGCCTCGGGGACGGTCGGATCAGCGGAACGGTACGGATGGTCAGCTGCGACGAGCACTTGGATCCTCCGGGTGGAAGCTCTGGCCGTACACCCCGGCGCAACAGGCGACCATGGCAGCCCGCGACAAACACTCGGTAGCTCGCGCCAGCCCCTGTTTGCCGCAGCCAGTGGCGGCAGCTCAGCGCGTGCCTCGGTCCGGCCGGCCGCGCGGCTTGGCCGCATCCACCCGCCGCGAGTCGAAGCGCTCGGCGATCACGCAGCACGGGCCGAGCTGCACGAAGTACAGCATGGCAGTCTGTGGCTCCCAGACTCCGTCGCGCAGCCGCATGGCCGGATGCGCACCCACGATGCTCGGGGAGAGCCGCTCCTGGTCGAGTACCTCGGCGTAGCGTTCGATCAGGAACAACGGGCCGGACGCCAGCTTGCCGTATTCACCCGACAGGAGGCCTGCGAGAGACGGAACCACGTTCAGGTAGCGCTCGAATCCGATCCAGTGCTGCACCTCGTTGCGGTGCGCGTGCCAGAGCTTGCCGACCACCCGCGCCGCGTCGCCGCAGGCACCGCGGAAGAACAGATCGACCTGGTCATCGGTGTACTGGCGCGCCGCGGGGTGGTCCTCGGCGTAGATGCGGATGTCGATGCCGTGCACCAACCAGAAGTCGCGCGCCCCGCCGCAGCTCACCTTCCAGGTGCTGACGCTGCCCGAGTCGAAGCCGACGTTGAGGAGAATCTCGACGTCGTCGCCCACCCGCTCGATGGCCGAGAAGTCTGCCCAGGATTCCGCTTCTTGTTCGGCCTCGAGAAATTCGCTCAGCGGTCCGAGCACTCGTCTCTCCCACGTCCGACAAAGACAGAGAGTATCACGAGCCGAGGCCCGATCAGGCGGGAGGGCTAGACGCACATGGAGTCAAGCGTGCGTACACGTCGCCGGATCCCGCCGAAAGCGGTAACTTGCGCAGCCACTCGCCGATCGTCCTGGGACCGAGCCAATCGGTCGCCCAGCGCATGCTCTCGACCTCGGACGCGCGAAATTCGTAGTCGCCGAGCAACCCCAGGCGTCGGACGCAGGCGAGCGCGCGTTCCATGGCGACGGGGATGTATTCGAACGACACGGCAGCCAGTGGCTGCGAGAGCCCCGCGAGCACCGGGAGCTCGTAGCCTTCGACGTCGATCTTGCAGAACGCCGGCTTGCCGTGCTGCGCGATCAACCCGTCCAGCGTCTCCACCTGCACCTCGCAGCTGCGGTCCCAGCGCACGTCCGCAAAGCGAGGGTCGCGTTGCACCTCGGACATCCAGTCGGACGACAAGCTCGAGACGGTCGGCGTGGCGCTGCTGATGTGGATGGAGCGCACGCCCGGTGCCTCGGCCAACGCGCACTCGCGCAGCGTGACTCGCTCGTGCCGGCCGTAGAGCAGACGCAGCACCGCCATCAAGTCGGGCTGAGGCTCGACAGCCAGCACGCGCGCGCCGAGCTCGAGCCAGCTGGCGACGCGGTTGCCCACGTGCGCGCCGACGTCGAAGCACAGATCGCCGGGCGAGATGAACTCGCGGTAGAGCTCGCGCCGCCGCCGCGCTTTCCACGGTTGCCCGTAGTACACCGCGAGCGAGCGCGCGATGCCGTATGCCGCCCTAAGCTGCACGCGCGCGCCTCGAGGGCAAGAGAGCTTCCAGCTGCGCGGCGGAGTCGTCCCAGCTGGGCAATTTACTTTGTGCTGCGCCACGGCGCAGGCGCGCGAGCAGGCGCGGTTCGCGGCACAGGCGATCGAGCGCGCGGGCCAAACCGGCTCGATCGCCCGGCGCGACGCGCAGCGCGTTGCGTCCTGGCTCCAGAAACTCCCACACGCCGCCGCGCGCCCAGGTCACCACGGGCAGACCGGCTGCCAGCGCCTCGGCGATCGCGATGCCATACGACTCGTAGGCCGAGGCACTGACGAACACGTCGGCGCTCGCCAGC
>DATEOF010000276.1:0-25269 GCA_035274465.1 Polyangiales bacterium | reverse complement strand
TTGCTCCAGGCGCTGGCGCTCGCCGGCCGCCCGATGTCGATCGACGTCGTGCTGAACGCCAGCGCCGCGGCGCGCGCGGATCTGGACACGCTGCGCGACGCACACCTGGTGCGCGGCAGCGAGAGCCCGAGCGGCAAGCTGATCGAGTGCTACCACGACCGCGTGCGCGAACGTGTGGTGGGCGCACTCTCCGAGGACGAGCGCACCGAGCTTCACAAAGGTCTGGCGCGCGCGCTCTCGCCCCGCGACGAGCCCGAGCTGCTCAGCCGTTGCCTGGAAGGCGCCGGTGAACCCGTGGCTGCCGCCGAGCACGCGGCGGTCGCCGCGGCGCAGGCCTCCGCGGCGCTGGCGTTCGATCACGCCGCCCAGCTCTATCAGCGCGCGCTGCAGCTGAGCTCGGCCAGCGGTGACGCGCGGCGCGATCTGTTGTCTCGCCTGGGCAGTGCGCTCGAGAACACGGGGCGCGGCGCCGAGGCTGCTGCGGCGTACCGCGAGGCCTCTCAGCTGACCAGCGGCGACGAGAGCCTCGACCTGCAGCGCAGAGCGGCGGAGCAGCTGCTGCACACCGGCCAGCTCGATCGCGGCACCGAGCTGCTCCGCGCGGTGTGCGAGCCGCTGGGCATCGAGCTGCCGGTGGGCGCCGGTGGTGCGCTGCTCTCGCTGGGCTGGTCGCGGCTGAAGTTGCGGCTGCGCGCGCTCGATCGTCCGGCGCCACCGAGCGTCAGCCGCCGCGACGCGCTGCGCCTGCGCACGCTGCGCACCGCGGTCACCGGCCTCACCGGCTACATGCCCGTCCACGCCGCGAGCGCCTCGGCGCTGTACCTGCTGTGTGCGCTCGAGCGCGGAGACGACGCCGACCGCGTGCGAGCGCTGGGCTTCTGTGCCAACAACCAGGGCCTGATCGACCCGGAGAGCCCGCGCGTGGCGGAGATGCTCGCGCGCACCATCGAGCTGGCACGACGCGACGGACGGCCCGAGCTGATCGGCCTGGCCGCGCTGATGCAGGGCACGGACGCCTATCACCACGAGCGCTGTCGGCAAGCGCGCGGGCACCTCGACCGCGCGCGCAAGGCCCTGCGCGAGTGCACGGGCGTCGAGTGGGAGATCGATTCGGTCAACGTCTACGATCAGCTGAGCGCGCTGTACGCCGGCGACTACGCCGACATCGCTCGCAGTACGCCCGGCCTGCAGGATCAAGCCGCGCGCCGGCGCCGCGTCTGGGCCGCGACCATGTTCAGCGGCTTCGCCGGCATGCCGGCCTGGTTGGTCAGCGACGACGTCGCGGGCTATCGCCAGAAGCTCGAAGAGGCGCGCGCGCTGTGGAGCACGTGCTCCGATCCCGGCTGGCCCGGCTTCTTGTTGCTGTACGCCGAGGCGCTGCTGGCGGTCTACGCCGGCGAGCCCGCGCGCGGCTTCGACCGCTTCGCCGCTCAACACGAGTCGGCACAGCAGCTGTTGATCTCGCGCACCGCGCTGACCGGCGCGCTCGGCTACGCCACGCATCGCGGTCGCTGTGCGGCGGCGGCGCTGGGAAGCCCTGACGTCTCCTACGGCTACCGCGCGCCGCTGTTGGCTGCGCTGCGCGAGTCGATCCACACGCTCGCGCGTCGCGGCCTCTCGCGTTCGGTCGGCATGGGCGCGATGCTGGCAGCCGCGCTCGCGGCCCACCTGGGTCAGGAAGCCGAGATGCTGCGTGAGCTGCGCCGCGCGCTCGAGATCTTCGACGCAGCCGAGGTGGGCATGCACGGCGCGGCCACACGGCGGCGCCTGGGCCAGCTGCTGGGCGGTAGCGAGGGCGCGCAGCTGCTAGCTGCGGGCGACGCCTTCATGCGGGAGCAGGGCGTGCGCGAGCCCGAACGCATGACCGAGCTCAACTGCCCCGGCTTTCGCCTGCGCGTGCGCTGAACACGTACATGAAGCCGATCACAGCGTGGCGGATTACGCCATGGCAGGCTCCATGCTCGTGAGCCTATGGATGCTAGGCTGAGTATTCGTCCCCGCATGCTGGAGCCCCCGTCCGCAGACTGCCCTTCCCAACCGCCCGCGTTCGGGCTGGTGCGGGTGTCGCCTTGGGCGGCTGGTGTCTTCGGCATCTTCGTCGTCGGCGTGACCTTCGTCGAGGCCATCTACCGGCTCGGCGTGCGCGCCCACACGACCCTGCACGGCGAGCTCGACGCCCGCGAGACCTGGCTGCTCGGTGCCAGCGTCGCGCTGTTCGCCTACGCCGAAGGCTATCGCGCGCTGCACGGCCGCTTCGTTCCGCACGTGGTCGCGCGCGCGGCCCAGCTCAGCGCCGCCCCGCAGAGCCTGCGCGGCTGGCTGATCGCGCCACTCTACGTGCTCTGCCTGGTGCAAGCCCATCGCAGCTCACAGCGGCGAGCCTGGCTATCGGTGATCCTGATCGTGCTCGCCGTGCTGATCGTCCGCGCCCTGCCCGAGCCCTGGCGCGGAATCATCGACGCCGGCGTCGCCGCGGCCCTGTCCATCGGCCTCGCCTCGCTCGTGTTCGCCACGGCAGCCTGGCTGCGCGGCGGGAAGTTCTCACTCGGCGAGCAATAGCCGCGCCACGACTTGTTGGACGCGTTCGATGGCGATGGGCTTGACCAGGTGTTCGTCGAAGCCGGCCTCGCGCGTGAGCTCTCGGTCCGCGGGCTGGCCGTAGCCGGTGAGCGCGGCGAGCTTGATCTGCTCGAGACCCGGGATGGCGCGGAGGCGCCGGGCGAGCTCGTAGCCGTTCATCACCGGCAGTCCGATGTCCAGCAGCGCGAGCTGCGGCTTGATCGACTCCGCCTTGGCCAACGCACCGGCGGCGTCTTCGGCTTCGTGCGTCTCGTAGCCCACGAGCTGGAGCGCCTCGGAGAGCAGCGCCAGCGCGTCCTGGTTGTCGTCGACGATCAAGATGCGCGCGCCCTGGCCCCTGGTGGCTGCCGGCTGCCAGCGCGCTTCCACGGCGGACTCGCCCGCGTCCGCGCCGGCCAGCAGCGGCAAGCTCACGCTGAATTCGCTGCCCTTGCCGCGACCTGCGCTGCGCGCGACCACGCGGCCGCCGTGCAGCTCGACCACGCTGCGCACGATCGTCAACCCCAGACCCAGCCCGCCCTGGGAACGATCGAGCGCCTGGCCACCCTGCACGAACAAGTCGAACATGCGCGGCAACAGATCGGGTTCGATGCCCACACCGTCATCGCGAACCGTGAGCGTGACCTCGCCGCCCCGCACACCGGCCGCGATCCAGATGTGCCCGCGCGGTGGCGTGTACTTGGCGGCGTTGGTCAACAGGTTGGAGATCACCTGCGCGAGCCGCACCGGATCACCCAACACACGCAGCGCGCCGTTGACCGCCACGTCGACCGTGTGCTGGCGTTGCTCGATCAGCGGCCCCGCCAGCTCGAGCGCCTTGTACACCACGCCTGCCAGCTCGACCGGCTCTCGATTCAGCTCGATCTTGCCGCGCGTGATGCGCGAGACATCGAGCAGGTCATCGACCAGCGTGACCATGTGCCGCACCTGACGTTCGACGATCGAGCGCTCCTTCTCGAATACGTCCGCCGCTCGCAGCTTCATGAGCTGCAGCGCGGTCACGATCGGGGCGAGCGGGTTCCGGAGCTCGTGCCCGAGCATGGCCAGGAACTCGTCTTTCGCGCGATTGGCTTGCTCGGACTCCGCTCGCGCGTCCTCGACCTTCGCGAACAGACGCGCGTTCGCCACCGCCAGCCCCGCACGATCCGCGAGCTCAATCGCGAGCTGCAGATCCTCGGACTGGTAGCCGCGCTTGCCGCTCGAGAGCGCGAGGCTGATCACGCCGATCAGCTCGCCGTGCACGTGCAGCGGCACGCCGATGAACGAGCCGAGGCCGATCGCCCGCAGCGATTCGAGGTGCGCGCGTGCCTCGGGTGCTGTGGCCAAAGTCGAGTCGCGCATCTCGGGCAAGAACACCGCGTCGCCGCAAGACAGCACGTCCGTGCGCAGCGAGGAGCGGCTCGGATCGTCGGGATCGCGCTGCTCGAGCTCGCGCAGCTGTTCGAGCCGCGCGGGATCGACGTGCTCGACCGCCAGCCGCCGCCAGCTGCCGGCCTCTTGGATCTCCACCGCGCAGAAGTCGGCCATGTCCGGGACCGCGAGCCGCGCCAACCCGATCAGCGTGCTGTTGTAGTCGAGTGACGACGCCAGCTCCGCCGTCGCGCTGGCGATGAACGTGCGCCGGCGCTCGTCCGCGCGCTTGGTCGAGACGTCGCGAAACACCAGCACGGTGCCGACCAGCTCGCCCTCGCGATTGCGGATCGGCGCGGCGCTGTCGTCGATCGCGAGCTCCCTGCCGTCACGCGTCAAGAGCAGCTTGCGGTCCTGCTCGCCGACGATGCGAAACACCTCCTCGAGCGGCCGACCGTCCGCCGCCTGGTTGCTCCAGCGCGTCAACAGCTCCGCCTGCGGATTCATGAAGGTCACGTGTCCCGCGGCATCCGTGGCGATCACCGCATCGCCGATGCTGCGCAGCGCCGTGGCGAACCACTCGCGGCTCAAGCGCAGCTCTTCCTGCTGCGCGCGCTGGGCAGTCACGTCCCGAAACACGTTGACCGCGAACGGCGCCGCCGTGCCGGCCAAACAGACGGGGTTGGCGTTCACCTGCGCCCAGCGATCCTCGCCCGTCGCGCGCACGTGGAAGCGGATCAAGCGCTCTGCCGCGGGTTCGCCGCGCAGCACCGTGCGCCCCGGCAACTCGGAGGGCGGGAACGCCCGGCCGTCGGCGCCGAACAGCTCGAAGCGCTGCAAGATCTGCTGCGGGTTGGCCTGCAGCAGCTCGTCAGCCGAAGAAAACCCGACCAGCGCGGCCGCGGGCCCGTTGGCGTAGATCAAGCGACCGTCGGCGTCCTGCACGGTGATGCCATCGGCGACCGCACCGAGGACGCTGCGCAACTTGGCCAGTGACAGCTCGGCGCGCTGCGCGGCATCCGCAGCGCGCGCGCGACCCTGCTGCGCGTACGCCGCCAGCACGCTGATCGTCCCGCCCTCCGCCAGGAAGCTGACCAGGCGGAACAACCCGGGCGCAGACTGCAGCGGCGCAGCGCTCGATCCCACGAAGAACACGTTGGCGATCAGCGCCGACAGGCCGGTGACCAGCAACCCGATGCGCAGGCCGCCGTACCAAGCTCCGACCAGGATTCCGGCGAAGTAGAGCAAGTACGATGGCGGGTTGCCGATCTGCTTCGCCCACACCAGCTTGATCGCCGTCAGCGCCGCCATCAGCAGCAGCGATAGCAAAAGCGCGCGCCACGGCCGCTGGACCACCAGTGGCTGCACGACAGCCGGAGCCTCGATCTGCGTCGTCGAGCCGTGGTGGTTCATGACGGACCACTCAACTCGTCGCACGCGAGCGCTGGCCTGTCGAGATCCCCAGCGCTGGAGCCTCAGCCCGCCAGGCGCACCCAGACGCCCCGGAACTGCTTCTTGGCCGGGTCGCGAAGCTTCTTGCAGGGCTGGCCGTCGATCTCGACCGAGCCATCGTCGCTCAGCAAGAGCACCTGCTCCTGCTCGTCGCGCGACACGAACGCTTCCGGGTTCCAGCCGTGCAGATCCACGGGCAACTCTTGCGGGACGCTCGCGCGACCATCCCAGCGAAACAACCGCGAGTCGGCTTCGTCCGCGACGGCCCCGGCGATGATCAGATATTGACCGCGCCACAACGACAGCGAGCGGATGCCCAGGCCGCGCAGCTCGAGCAGCAGTGGCTCACCCAGCTCGGCACGCGCGCCCGCGACGACGGCCAGCGGATTGAGCAGCGGCACCACCAGCGCCTTGTGCTCCGGGCGCGGGTTGCGAAAGCCGATCCACACCGAGTTGCCGTCGGTGCGCCGGGTCATGCCCTCCAGGTTCAGGCCGCCTGGCGCCTTGGGCGCAAGCTTGGCCGCGGCCGACAGCTCGAAGCGCGCCAGCTGCGGTGCACTCAGCAGATCATCGAGCAGCGCGTGGTAGGGGCTGCCGACCGGCGTCAGGCTCGTGCCCGCGCTGGGCGCCGTGGTCGCGAAGAAGCGAAAGCGCGAGGCGTCGAGCTTCCCCGAGCTGCGCAGGCCGTGCGACGTGAGCCACAGCGCGCGGTCGCCCACGCGCGTGGCTGCCTCGATGTCGGCCTCCGGCGTCTTCTTCTTGATCGGCAGCTCGAGCGCAGGCGAGACGTCGATCGACGCCAGCGGCGCTCCACCGCGCACGCTGTCGTACACGCGCAGCACGTTGTCTTCGTCGTCGGCCACTGCGAAGCGCGTGTCGCTCAGAACCACCGCGCCCGAGGCGTCGCACATGCCGCGAAACACCACGCTGCCCGGCGACGTCGGCGCGGACGCAGCTGGGGCCTGGCGCGGCTCGGCCTTGCTGCAACCGAGGGCGGCCAGCAGCACGAACAGCGGTAGCAGTCGGTTCACGACTACTACGCTAGCAGCCGCTCACGGAAACGGCACCATGCGGTTCTGGTCGGGGTCCCATAGCTTGAGCCGAAAGCAGGCCCTGATCTCGCGCAGCGAGAGCGAGGTCGCACCGTGCGGATCGCGCAGCTCCGGGATCGCCGCCATGGCTTCGGGCAGGCGGTAGAACGGGATGCGGTGATTCAAGTGGTGGACGTGGTGGAAGCCGATGTTGCCGGTGAAGTAGCGCATCACCGGCCCGACCTCCATGTAGCTCGACGACTCGAGCGACGCGCGCACGAAGGTCCAACTCTCGCGCGGCTGCACGTGCGCGTCGGGGAAGTTGTGCTGCGCGTAGAACAGGTACGCGCCGAGCGCGTGCGCGACGGTCTGTGGAAGGACCAGGCCGTAGAACATCACCTCGAAACCGAACGCGAACCAGAGCAGCGCGATCATGCCCAGCTGCACGAACAACGCCGCCAGCGAATCGAGGTTCTTGCGCGGGTTGCGGATGAACGCCGACAGGCAGAAGCCGTACATGAACACGGTGAAGTAGCCGAACAGGATATTCAGCGGGTGGCGGATCACGCGATACATCACGCGCTGACCCGGCGTGCACTTCTCCCAGAGCGCGGTAGTCAGCATCGGGTAGGACCCGACATGCGAGCCGACTATCTTCGCCGTGTGGGCGTGGTGATAGTTGTGAGTCTGTGTCCAAACCGTGGAGGGTGTCAGGACGTAGAGACCGAACGCGTCCAGGAACAGCTTGGCCGGCTTCGAACCGCGCAGGATCGAGCCGTGCTTGAAGTCGTGATAGACGATGAACGCACGTACCGTGAAGAGGCCGGCGACCACGCTCAAACACGTGCGCAGCCACCAGGGCGAAGCGAGCGCGGCGAAAGTCTGACAGCCGATCATCCCCGCGAACGTCGTCACGAGATGGAACCAACTGCGCGCGCGGATCTCGTGCGCGTACTGATTGCTGGCCTTGATGACTTCCTGTTCGGTTCGTTCGATCCGCGCTTCTGCGTCCATCCGCCAGCCTTCCGGGAATTCCTTACAGCCGCATCGCTTCTACTTGAGCTTCCCGGATCCAGCAACAAGATGTCCAA
Organism: Polyangiales bacterium; assembly: GCA_035274465.1. Classification (GTDB taxonomy): domain Bacteria; phylum Myxococcota_A; class Polyangia; order Polyangiales; family JAFGIB01; genus JADGRF01. The sequence continues at coordinate 17,765 of DATEOF010000276.1, read as the reverse complement.
AGTTTGCGGACATTTAGGCCGTCCGGTCAGCCGAAGTTGGACGCTGTAACAAACGCGCAGGTGTGAGGAATGCCGCGAGTTGCGAGCGTGATTCACCCGCGATGCCTGCGACCAAGAGCTCCGCCGCAGCCGGCGCAACGCTCATCCCGCGACCTCCCAATCCGGCAAACCAATGCAAGCCGCGCAGTCGCGGATCCTCGCCGAGCACCAACTCGCGATCACTGGCAAACGTCCGCAGGCACGCCCAGGCGCGACGTCGCTCGGCGCTCGCGAGTCCCGGCGCGAGCCGCTGCAGCTTCACCTGCAAGCGATCCAACTCGCGCGGATCCGCGTCCGCCGCCGCTCCTGGCTGCGCGAGATTCTCATCGCACGGGGACGCCAGGACACCCGCCGGGTGCTTGCGATAGTAGACCTCGTCCTCGAGGCGCCAGACCACGGGCTCGGGCGCGAACTCCGCTGATGGCTGCAGCTCCACCAGGTGCCGGCGCAACGGCTCGAGCGGTAACGGCGCACCGCTCGCCTCCGCCAGCCGTGCATTCCAGGCGCCTCCCGCCGCGACCACACAACCCGCCTGCAGGCGCGTGCCGTCTCGCTGCACCACACCGGTGACGCGACCCTGCTGCACGTCCAGCGCCTGTACCGAGACGCCCGTCCTGAGGTCGGCGCCGAGCGCACGCGCACGGTCGGCCAGCGCCGCGGTCAGCGCCGGTACGTCGAGCACGCCACCTTCGCGCAGCCACAAGCCGTGCTGCGCGTCCCCACCCTCGAGCGACGGTGCGAGCTCGCGCAGCTGCTGCCGATCGAGCAGCTCGTGCGCGACGCCGGCCGCCTCGGCTAGCGCGCCCAGGCTCTGCACCTCGGGAGCCTGATCACTGACCAGCAACAAGCCGGAAACATCCAACAGACCGGGGCCGAGCCACTCATCCAGCAGCTGACGGCTGCGGCGCGGCAGCACCGCGCTGTCCAAGTCGTGCTCGAGCGGACGAAAGATCGCCGCGTTGTTGCCCGACGCCTGGCTGGCGAGGCGCGCTTCACGCTCCAGCAGACAGACACGCTGACCGCGCTGGGCGAGCACGAGCGCGGTGGTCAATCCAGCGATGCCACCGCCGATGATCAGCGCGTCGGTACTGCGCATGCCACGAAGCGTAGACTACAAGCCGGCTTTGCGCTCCAGCCGCGCGCGGTAGGCGATCATGTCGAGCGGCTCCTGCGCCGAGCCGCTGTCGATCGCGGCCTGCGCGACCGCGGTAGAAACCCAGGGCAACGCGCGCGGATCGACGGGCTTGGGGATGATGTAGCGCGGCCCGTAGGCGAGCTCCTCGCCGCCGTAGGCCTCCATCACGCCTGCGGGGACCGGCTCACGCGCGAGCTCGGCCAGCGCCTTTGCCGCCGCCAGCTTCATCTCCTCGTTGATCGAGGTGGCCGCGACGTCGAGCGCGCCGCGGAAGATGAACGGGAAGCCGAGCACGTTGTTGACCTGGTTCGGAAAGTCACTGCGCCCGGTGGCGACGATCGCGTCGGGCCGCACGCGCACGCACTCGTCGTACGGGATCTCGGGATCCGGGTTCGCGAGCACGAAGATGATCGGGTTCTTGGCCATGCCCTTGAGCATCTCGCTCGGGATGCGACCACCCGAAGACAGCCCGATGAGCACATCTGCGCCCTTGAGCGCGTCGGCGAGCGTCTTGCGCGGGTCGTTCGCGGCGCGCGAGAACGTGGCCTTGTACGGATCCACGCCCGCCCGGCCGTCGCGGATGATGCCGCGCGAGTCGGTCATGGTGATGCGCTCGCGATCGACGCCGAGCTTCACCCACAGCTCCATGCAGGCGATCGCCGAAGCGCCCGCACCCACGCACACCACGTCCAGCGAGCTGAGCGTGCGACCTTGCATCTCCGCCGCGTTCACGAGCGCCGCGGCCGTGATGATCGCGGTGCCGTGCTGGTCGTCGTGGAAGACCGGGATCGCCATGCGGCGCTTGAGCGCCTTCTCGACGATGAAACACTCGGGCGCCTTGATGTCCTCGAGGTTGATGCCGCCGAACGTCGGCTCGAGCGCGGCGACCGTCTCGATCAAGCGCTCGGGGTCGCGCGCGTCGACCTCGATGTCGAACACGTCGATGTCGGCGAAGCGCTTGAACAGCACCGCCTTGCCCTCCATCACCGGCTTGGCCGCGTACGGACCGATGTCGCCGAGCCCCAGCACCGCGGTGCCGTTGCTCACCACCGCCACCAGGTTCCGGCGGCCAGTGTAACGATTCACCAGGCTCTGGTCCTTGGCGATCTCGCGGCACGGCTCGGCCACACCCGGCGAGTACGCCAGCGACAACTCGCGCTGCGTGCGGGTGGGCTTGGTCGGAACGACCTCCAGCTTCCCGGGCCGACCGAGCGCGTGGTAGTCGAGCGCCGCCTGCTTGTCGGGCGAGAACTCGACCCCCTCCTCGTGGCTCGGAGGCACCACGGCAGCGGTCCGCGGACGCAGCTCGGTCACGTTGGAGTGAGGGGTGCCATCTTCACGAGGCGTGGATGGATGCGTCATTGCGGCTCCGAAAGTAGCGGGGGGCCTGCACGCATACACCTACCCCCAAAAAAAATCCACCTGGGGACCCTCTGCCCTACCTCGCCCGGCCGATGGCTTCCAGGGCATCGGGGTTGGCGATGCTCGACAAGTCCCCCAGGTCCGGCTCGTTCAGGAACCGCTTCTGGACCAACCGCCTCACGATCTTCGCACTGCGGGTCTTCGGCAAATCCTCCACGAAATACACCGCCTTGGGGCGGTCCACCTTGCCCAGGGCCTCGACCACGCAGCGCACCAGCTCGTCGCGCAGCCCCTCCGAGGGCTGGAAGCCCGGGTGCAGGACCGCGAAGCACACCACCTCGGTACCCTTGAGCGCGTCCGGCACGCCGACCGCCGCCGCTTCACTCACGGCAGGGTGCTCTATTAATGCGGCCTCGATCTCCCCGGGACCCACGCGCCGGCCCGCGATCTTGAGCGTGTCGTCCGCGCGACCGAACAGGTACCAGTAGCCGTCGGCGTCCACCATGGCCCAGTCGCCGTGGTTCCAGACGTTCGGGAACTTGCTCCAATAGGTCTCGAGGTACTTGGCGTCGTTCTTCCACAACGAGCGCGTCATGGACGGCGCCGGCTGCTTGCAGACCAGGTAGCCGACCTCCCCGACCAGGCTCTTGCCCGACTCGTCGAACACGTCGACCGCCATGCCCAGGGCCGGGCTCTGCAGCGTCGCCGCTCGCAGCGGCAGGACCGGCAGCGGAGCCAGGAAGCAACCTGCGATGTCGGTGCCACCGCTGATGTTGATCACGGGACAGCGGCCCTTGCCGACCTTCTGGAAGTACCAGAGGTAGCTCTCGGGATCCCAGGGCTCCCCCGTGCTGCCGAGCATGCGCAGGCTGGGCAGCGCGTACTTGTCGACGTGCTCATCTCCGGCGCGCATCAACATCCGCACGGCAGTGGGGCTGACGCCGAGCGTGTTGACCGAGTGCGCCTCGACCGTGCGCCACAGCCGATCGGGCGCCGGATAGTCGGGAGCGCCTTCCAGCATGACCATGGTGGCGCCGTGCATCAGGCCGCCGATCAATTCCCACGGGCCCATCATCCAGCCGATGTCCGTGAACCAGAAGAACACGTCGCGCGGGCGCAGGTCGAAGTTGTAGGCGAGCTCCTTGCCCATCTGCGCGAGACAGCCGGCGTGCGTGTGGATCGTGCCTTTGGGCTTGCCCGTCGTGCCGCTGGTGTAGAGCATCAACGCCGGCGCGAGCGCAGGCAGCGACACGGTGGCGCATCGGTCCGAGGCGCGCGCGACGGCATCCTGCCAGTAGAGATCGCGCCCCTCGCGCATCGGGCAGGTCGCGCCCTCGCCGGTTGCGCGCCGCTGCACCAACACGTGGCGCACGCAGGCGAGGCCATCGATCGCACGATCGAGCTCGGCCTTGAGCGGGAAGCTCTTGCCGCGTCGCAGCGCGACGTCGCTCGTGAACACCAGCACGACCTCGCCATCCTCGAGCCGCTCGCGCACCGAGGGCGGCGCGTAGCCCGAGAAGATCGGCACGAACACCGCGCCGATCTTGTGCGCCGCGAACATCGCGATCGCCACGTCGCCGAGCATCGGCATGTAGCTGGCGACACGGTCACCGGCCTTCACCCCGAGCTCGAGCAGCACGTTGCCCAGGCGCGAGACCTCGCGCTCGAGCTCGGCGAACGTCCAGCGCCGCACCTGGCCGTCTTCGCTCTCCGAGATCAGCGCCAGGACGTCGCGCAGCTCGGACTGGGCGTGGCGGTCGATGCAGTTGCGCACGATGTTGGCGCGGCCGCCCTGAAACCAATCCGCGTAGGCGGGCCCGCGCGAGCGATCGAGCAGCGTGTGATAGGGCTGATCCCACAACAGCCCGAAGTCGCGCAGCGCGGCGTTCCAGAACCACTCGATGTCCTGGCAGCTGCGCTGCACGAACTCCCGTACCTGTTGCTCGTGCGCCGGCGAGCTTGGATCCACCTGGTAGCCGAGCGAGCGCATCAGCCGAGTGACGTGTGCGCGTTCGATCCACTCCGCACTCGGGCGCCAAACCGTCTCATCCATGTGGTCCAGGCTAGCACTACTGCTCCCAATCGTTCGTTGGATGATCGCGCAGGACCGCGCAGTTCTGCGGTTTTGCGGGCACCGCCGACGGGGTCACTCCCCCTTCAAGGTGACCGCGAAACCGCAGGGCGGCGCGGGACAAGCGAGGGCCGGCGAACGATTGGGAGCAGTAGTGCGAACACGCCCAGAAATTGGCTGAAGCACGAGGGCCCGCGCTAGGCTCGCGCGGCGCCATGGATTTCGCACTGCCCAGCCGGCCCGTCTCGGTGTCGCTGATCAGCGGCAAGGGACACTACGAGTCGATCATCGAGCCATTGGCGAGCGCGCAGCGCAGTATCTGGATTGCGACCGCCAACTTGAAGGAGCTGATGGTGGCGGATGAGCGCGTGCGACCCGGGCGCAGCCGAACTCGCAGCAAGCGCAACTTCCGTTCGGTGCTCGAGGTCATGAACGAGCTTGCGGAGCGCGGCGTGGAGCTACGCATCTTGCACGCTCGGCTACCCTCACGAGCTTTTCGCGATGCGCTCGATCGCTACCCGCGCTTGTGGAAGGGCGGCCTGCGACTACGAATGTGCCCCCGCGTACACATGAAGACGGTGATCGTCGACGGCATACGTTTGTACTTCGGCAGCGCCAACTGGACGGGCGCTGGACTCGGAGCGAAGGGCGAACATCGGCGCAACTTCGAGCTCGGCGTCGTTACTGAAGACGAGATCTGGCTCGATGCAGTACAAGCGCTCTATGAGCACGTCTGGAGCGGAGGCGCTTGCGGAGAGTGTCGATTGCGCAAGGAGTGCGAGGCACCGCTCGACTTGTGCAACGAGGATCAATCTCCGCCTCCGTGAGCGGCCGCAGCCACGCGCTGCGGCCCCGGACGTCCCGCCGTAAATTGCTCAATCGTACCAGCTAGATCGCCGACGCAGTTCGAAGTTGGTGAGCTGGCTGTGAGCTATTTCGCTGAGGTGCCTGCACCTACGAACCAACTGCGAAGTCAGTTCGCATTAACGCAGCAGATGAATCTCTCGATCTTCAATTCTCACACCCTTCTCCGCTCTGCGCTGTGCGCGCTGGTCGCCCTTGGCGCCTGCAGCAACTCGGAGCCGACCAAGAAGAGCCCGTCCAAGCGCCGCGTGATCACGCCGGACGCAGGAGAGGTCGACGCCTCGACCACTGACGAAGCCGACGCTGGCACTGATGGACAACCCTCCAAGGGAGGCAGCGGCGGTCGGGCGGGCGCACCTGCCGCTAACGGCGGCAGCAAGGCTCCGCAGCCCCCAGCTGCGGGCAAGGGCGGCATGGGCGGAGGCGGCAGCGGTGGCAGCTCCGGGAGCAGTGGCCACGGTGGCACCGGTGGCAGCGGGGGCTCGAGCGAGCCGCCCAAGGCCGATCGCGACTCGATCGCCCGCGGTCTAGCAGCGGCCATCTGCGACGCGCTCGAGAAGTGCGTCGGGGCGGCGAAGCTGGCCGCGCTCACCGGTCGCGAAGACTGCAAGCAGCGCTATACCGAGAGCTTCCAGCAGGACGATCTCGGTTCGCTGGACGCGTCGATCAAAGCCGGCACGGTGAAGCTCGACGCCGGCAAGCTCGAGACTTGTTACAAGGACACGCGGGCGCTCGGCTGTGCCGTGCACGCCGAACGCCTGCCAGCCAGCTGTCAGGCCGCGATCGCCGGTCAGCAAGACGAAGGCGAGATTTGCTCGTTGGACATCGACTGTGTGAGCGAGCACTTCTGCCCGATCGGTGCCGAGTGTCCGCGCCACTGCGAACCGACGCGCGAGGTCGACGCCGACTGCGAGCGCGACGCCGAGTGTCAAAGCGGCCTGCTCTGCACGAACGGCCACTGCGCGGCTCCTGCCAAGCAGGGCGACCACTGTGCCGGCAACAGCGGCAAGATCTGCGCGCTCGGCCTCAGCTGCATGGGCAGCAGCGACCAAATACCCGGCACCTGTCAGACCAACGCCAGCATACAGGCAGGCGCACTCAACGCGCCTTGCATGCCCGGTGGCACGTTATGCAAAGAGGGTCTGAGCTGTGCTTACGACGGCGGCGCGGGCTTCAAGTGTCAGGCCGCAGTCAAGAAGGGCGAAACCTGTCGCCTCGCGCTGCCCACTCAATGTCCGATCGATACATATTGCAACGCCGCCGAGGTCACGGTCACGGGCACCTGTGTAGCCCTCCCCGTCGACGGCGAAGCGTGTGTGCTCGGTGATGATTGCGCCGCGCGACACATCTGCGTCGTCGGCGACGACCAGAGCGCGATCTGTCATCGCATCGCCGATATCGGCGAACCCTGCGCGGCGGATCAGCTGTGCCGTAGCGGCGTGTGCGACACGACGTGTGCGCGGCGCGACCGGTGTGAGTGAGGTCGCAGATGTCGAAGTCGATTCTCCCGCCTCTGTCCGAATTTGTGCTTCGCGCACGGCCATTGGGCGCAACGGAATTGACTGCGGTGCGCATGAATTCACAGCAGGCCATGCAGGGGTCAGTTGCGCGATTTGATTGTTCACTCGACGCAAGCGGCGAGTGGCAGATGGGAAACAACACGGAGAAAACATATGAGTGCACAGTTTCAGACAGTGAGCGACGCGGAGTTGGAGCAGGTCACCGGTGGCGTGACCTTCAGCATCAACGTGGATGGCGAGGGCCTGAGCGTCGAAGGCCCGCTGGGCAAGGTGAGCGTGGCGAACCCGTTCAAGCTCGTAGGGAAAGCCCTCTCCGACACGCTCGGCACGGCCGGCGAGTTGCTGACTCGGTTGGGCGGCGCGCTCACGAAGGTCGGCCAGCTGTTCGATTTCGGCTGAGTCACATGCGTTCGCCGCACGCGCCTCTCGCGGTTCCAGGCGCGTGCGGCGGCGCTTCTAACACGGGGGCACGATGAGGCCCGATCGGCTGTTCGTCGTGCTCGGCTTGCTGCCGCTCCTCGCCGGCGCAGCCTGGCTGATCGCGCTGCGCGAGCCGAAGCCAGTGGCTGCGGCCGCTCTCGGAGCGCAGCATGACCCCGGGCTGGCAGAGCCGTTTGCGGGGCAAACTACCAAAGGCTGGCTCGGCGTAATCGTCGCCGGCCAGGATGCCGACATCGCAGCCGAGCTGCCGGGCCAGGTGGTCCACGTGTTCGTGGAACCCGGCGCGCGCGTGCGCCGCGGCGATCCGTTGTTGCAGCTGAGCGCCGTCTCGGTGCTCGGCGTCTCCGGCATGGCCCGCGCGCAGTACGCACAAGATCGCTCGGCCGAGCGCGCCGCAGAGCTGGTGCTCGAGAACGCGGTCGCCAAGGCCGATCGCATGGAGCACGCCGGCGCGGCCTACGCCTCCGGCGACGTGCTGACCGCACGCTCCGATGCGCGCCGCGCCGAAGCCGAGTTGGCCAAGCTGCGCGCTACCAGCGCCTTGCAGCGCGCCATGCTGCGCCGCGAGATCGCGCGCGCCGACACCCAGCTGATCCGCGCGCCGTTCGACGGTGTGCTGGCCAGCCGGCTGGTCGATCCGGGTGACTTCGTCAACGCCGGCAGCACGCTGCTGCGCGTGGTGGACGACGCGCGTTTCGTACGCTTTGCGGTGCCGGCAGCCGAGCACGCGGAGCTCACCCTCGGCACGAAGGTCATGCTGACCGCACCCGATCAATCGTTGCCGCTGACGGCGACCTTGAGCAGCCGCGAGCCCGAGCTGGACGCCGCCGCAGGCCTGGGCTTCGCGCGCGCCGCGCTCGACGCGGAGCTCGCCGGCAGCCGCGGCCTGGTGCCCGGCTTGCGCGTGCGCGTCTACGCGGAGCAACGCCCATGAACAGCTTGTTCCGCGAGCAAGCCCTCGAGTTCCACCGCCGCGGAGGGCTGCGCGGTGACGTGCTGCACATCACCCCGGCCTTGCTGCGCGCGGTGTACTGGCTGGTGTTCGCGCTCGCCGCGCTCGGCCTGTCGTTCCTGTGCACGGCCGAGGTCAGCAACTACGCCACCGGTCCAGCGGTGGTCATGCTCGAGCAACGCCACGAAGTCACGGCGACGCGGGCCGGCGTGGTCTCGGAGATCCTCGTGCACGTCGGCCAGCAGGTCCACTCCGGCGACGTGCTGGTGCGCCTGGGTGCGCCGAGCGAGAGCGCCGAGCTGCGCTCCGTCGAGCGCGAGCTGGACGACCAGCTGGTGCTGCTCATGCGCAACCCGGAAGATCGCGGCGCGCGGCAAGAGCTGCTGGCGCTACGTTCGCGCCGTGAGCTGGCCGAGACCGCGATCGAGCGCAGCGTGCTGCGCGCGACCCGCGACGGCAAGATCGCCGACCTGCGCGTGCGCGCCGGCCAGTTGATCGAAGCGGGCACACCGCTCCTGGCCCTGCAGGCCGAGCCGCACGGCGCGGAGATCACCGCGCTCTTGCCCGGGCCAGACCGCCCGCGCCTCAAGCCGGGCATGCCGCTGTCGCTGCGCGTCGACGGCTTCGAGCGCACGCACCTGCAGCTCCAGATCGATCGCGTGGACGAGCAGGTGCTGGGCCCGCGCGAGGCGCTGCGCGTGGTCGGCACCGAGCTGGCCGGCAGCTTCGAGGTGCAGGGGCCGATCGTGCTGGTCCACGCGCGCCTGGCTTCGCCCGAGCTCAACGCCCAGGGCACCAACTACCGCCTGCACCACGGCATGCTGGCGCGCGCCGAGGTCGCCGTCGACCGCGAGCCGTTGTTGTTCGCCTGGCTGCCGGGCTTACGGGAGGCGCTGTCCGATGTCTTCTGAGAGCTCCGAGGCCCGCCGACTCCCCGAGGAGCCGCCAGCCAACGATCCCGGCCCGGGCCTGTCGCGCGTGGCTGCCTTCGCCCGGCTCTCCGGCAAGCGCGGGCGCGTGCCGCTGATCAACCAGCTGAGCGCCTCGGACTGCGGCCCCGCCTGCCTGACCATGGTGCTCGGCTACTACGGCAAGACCGTGCAGCTGGCCAGCGTGCGCGCAGCCGTCGGCGGCGCCGCCCAGGGCGTCAGTGCTCGCCAGCTGGTCGACGCTGCCCGCCGCTTCGGGCTGCGGGCGCGCGGCGTCAAGCTGGAGCTCGAGCAGCTGCGCTACCTGCCGCCGGGCTCGATCCTGCACTGGGAGATGAACCACTTCGTGGTGCTCGAGTCGGTCGATCGGCGCGGCGCCCGCATCGTCGACCCGGCCAGCGGTCCGCGCCGCATCAGCTGGTCCGACCTGGCCCAGCGCTGCACCGGCGTGGCGCTGGTCTGCGAGCCCACGCCCGAGCTGCTGCAAGCCAGCGCGGCGAGTCAGCCCACGCGCAGCGCGCGCTGGACGCGTTACTTGCGCTGGCTGGGCGCCGCACCGGGCTACTGGCCGCGCGTGCTCGTGCTCTCGGCCATCCTGCAGCTGGTCGCGCTGTGTGCGCCGCTGGCGGTCGGGCTGACGATCGACAAGATCGTGCCGCGCCAGGACCGCGAGCTCCTGCAGCTGTTGGCTGCCGGAGCGTTGCTCGTGCTGAGCGTGCAGTTCCTGACCAACTACGTGCGCTCGCACCTGCTCTTGCACCTGCGCACGTACATGGACGCGCAGATGACGGTCGAGCTGAACGAGCACGTGTTGTCGCTGCCGTTCGCCTTCTTCCAGCAGCGTGCGACCGGCGATCTGATGCTCCGCCTCTCCAGCAGCGGCCAGATCCGCGAGCTGCTCACCTCGGCCGCGTTGAGCGCGGTCCTGGATGGCAGCATGGCGCTGGTGTACTTCATCGTGCTGATCGTGCTCGCGCCGCCGTTGGCTGCGATCGCGTTGGGCGTGGCGTTCGTCCAGTCGCTGATCGTGCTGTCCAGCGGCCGCCGCAACGCCGAGCTGATGTCGGAGCAGCTGGTGGCGCAGGCGAAGCTGTCGAGCGCCCAGGTCGAGGCGCTGGCCGCGATCGAACCGATCAAGTCGATGGGCGCCGAGGCACGCGTGGCCGAGCGCTGGGCGGATCTCTACGTCGACGTGCTCAACACCAGCCTCGACCGCGGCCGCTTGAGCGCGCAGGTCGGCACACTGACCTCGGCACTCGGCTTCGCGGGTCCCGTGGCGCTGCTGCTCAGCGGCGCCTACCTGGTGCTGAACGGCTCGCTCGGAACCGGCGCGATGCTGGCGCTGATCTCGGTCGGCTCGGCCTTCCTCACCCCGATCGGCGCGCTGGTCGGCATGTGGACCCAGCTGCAGACCCTGCGCAGCTACTTCGCGCGGCTCGAGGACATCCTGGACACGGCGCCCGAGCGCCGCATCGAGGGCAGCGCGGCGTTGCCGGAGTCGCGCGGTGCGATCGAGCTGAACGACGTGAGCTTCGCCTACGATCCGCTCAGCCCGAACGTGCTCACGCAGGTCAGCCTGAGCGTTCGCCCCGGCGAGTTCGTGGCCGTCGTGGGTCCCTCGGGCTCGGGAAAGTCCACGCTCGCGCGCTTGCTCGCGGGCCTGTACGCGCCGGCCGCCGGCAGCATTGCGTTCGAGGGCCGCGACTCCAAGCTCTGGGATCCGAGCAGCCTGCGCAACCGCCTGGGCATGGTCACGCAGGACACGCGGCTGCTCGCGTCATCGATCCGCGACAACCTCTCGCTGTTCGACGCCAGCGTGCCGCTCGATCGTGTGATCCACGCGGCGCGCCTGGCCGAGATCCACGAGGACGTCTCTGCCCTCCCGCTGGCCTACGACAGCGTGCTGAGCGACGGGGGCGGCTCGCTCTCCGGCGGCCAACGCCAGCGCCTGTGCCTGGCGCGCGCGATCCTGCGCGAGCCCAGCGTGGTCGTGCTGGACGAGGCCACCAGCCAGCTCGACACGATCAACGAACGGAAGGTCCACGCGAACCTCGCCGCCCTGCGCTGCACGCGCATCGTGATCGCCCACCGGCTGAGCACGGTGCGCGACGCAGACCGCATCGTCGTGCTGGACCGCGGCAAGGTCGTGGACACCGGCAAGCACAGCGAGTTGATGGTGCGCTGCCGGATCTACCGCGAGCTGGTGGGCTCGCAGCCGAGCGCGTGATTCAGCCCGCGTCTTCGCTGCCAGCGTCCGCGAAGCCGGGGCCACCGCCCGAATCGATGGGTGCCATGCGGCACATGATCGTGTCGTAGAAGCAGGTGGCCGGGTTGCAGAGCAACACGCCGCCGCCGTTATAACCGAGGCTCCTGCAGTCGGCGCCGTTCAGGTTCGTGCGCTCGCACGACTCCCACGGCGACTCGATCTTCCCGTTGCCGCAGACTGACGAGGGCTGTGGAAGAGCGGGGCCGCCGGCGCCAGAACGGCCCGGCGTGGTGCGCGGCGAGCCGCCAGCCACACCCTCACCCGCGCGCACGCCGCGGCCAGCAGCGCCGCTGCCGGCGAACTCCACGGGAAGCCCCTCGTGATCCGGAGCGCTGCCGTTGATGTCCAGTGGCAAGTGCCCAGAGCAGCCGGCGAGCAGCGCCCATTGTGTCAGGGTGAGCCAGAAACGAGCAGGACTACGCATGGTCCGGCCGATACTGCACTCGGCATGCCAGGCGGGCAACCGTCCCTCAGCGGCAAGCCTTGCGTGGCGGATCGAGATCCAGGTGCTTGATCAGTGTGTCGAAATTCAACTGGTTGGCGCGCGGGCAAACCTTCGCGGCCTTGCCGTCGAGATCGTCGTCACTGTACTCGACTTGGAACACTGCCTTGCCAGCGCGCACGAACGCTGACAGCGCGTCGCACTCGTCGTACTCGAAACACTCCTCGTTGATCGCGAAGTCGGAGACCTCCAGCAATGCGTCGATCTCCTCGAGGTCGTTCTTGAGCCCGAAGCCGAGCCCGTGCGCGTGTGCGGCGTCGGCGAGCGCGCGGATGAACGCCTGCTGATCGGCGGCGCGGATCGGAAAGCCCGGATCGTTGCTGCGCGCGTCGACGTCGTCTGCCTCGATCGCATCGCACCCCTTGCTCTGTGCCTGCTCGATGCGCGAGCGCATGACCTCGAGCACCGCGGGCTCCCGGACGTCCAGCCAGTATTGGCCGGGCCAGCCATCGATCGGATTGCCGCGAAACGGCTCGAGCTGCTTCGAGTCTGGCCGCTGCGGCTCGTAGGCCGTGTCGATGTAGCAGATCACCTTGCGGCCAGCGCGGTGCAGCATGTCTACCTGCGCGCGCGAGGTCTCGAACATGTCGATGTCGTAGACTGCCACGTCGAAGCTGCTGTCGAGCTTGCCGCTGAGCTGCCATTGCCAGCTCGTCCCCGGCTTCGGCCGCCACCAGCTGCCCGGCGCGCCACGGTCCGCGGCTGGGCGCCCCGCGGTCCCGCCGTGCGCTGCAGGCGTGCTGGAACAGTGCGCCGACGAGCCGATCAGCATCCACGCCAGCGCCAGGCGTACTGGCCAACTCGTCGCCATGTTCGGCTCTCCAACCTGGTTAGCAAAGCCACAGTAGCAAAGCCTGGTCAGGCCAGCCATTGCACACTCCGCTAACGGCTGCGGCTTCACGAAAAATGGCCTAAATTCGTGTGTCTACGGGAGTACGAAGCAACACGACCGTAATAGTCGGAGAAGCCAGCGGCATGCTAGCGTCGCCAGCGTGCCGGACCACGGAGACATTCAGGCCGAGCCACTCAGCGAAGCTCGCCTGCGCCAGATCGTGGGCCACCTGCCCTTCTACGCGGTGGTGATCGATCGCGAACATCGTCACGTCTGGGTCAACCGTCTGGACCAAACACTCGATCGCGCGCACGTCATCGGCCACACGATCGAGAGCTTCTGTCACGGCAGCTCGCGAGCGCACGTCAGGGAACACGTCGAACGCGCCTTCACCAGCCAGCAGGTCGGCTACTACGAGGCGCGCGGCTACGGCGAAGGCGAGATGGAGACCTGGTACGGCGTGCGCGTGGTGCCGCTGCCGCCGGACGAGCGCGGCGCGGAGTACGCGCTCTTGCTGTCGACAGACGTCACGCAGCGACACAAGGCGGAAGACGCACTGCGCGAGAGCGAGGCTCGCTTTCGCATGCTCACCGAGTCCAGCCCCGACTTCGTGATCATCCTCGACCGCGAGCGGCGCTGCCAGTACGTCAACCGCGATCCGGTCGGCGTGCCGGTGCCGCGCGAGCAGCTGCTGGGCCAGCGCATCGATGACTGGGTGATCGCAGAGGACCAGCCGCTGCTGATCCAGAGCGTGGAGCGCGCGATCGACTCGGGTTGCTTCGCCAGCCTGGACATGCGCGGCGCGCAAACCGGTCGCTCGTACGTCACCCGCGTGCTGCCCTTGCCGCCCGTCGACAGCAATCCGCGGGCGTTGATGGTGACGACGGATGTCACCGAACAGCGCGCGGCCGAGGCGCATCGCCGCGCCCTCGAGCTGCGGTTGTCCCAGGCGCAGAAGATGGAGAGCATCGGTCAGCTGGCCGGCGGTGTCGCCCACGACTTCAACAACATGATCATGGTCATGCGGCTGCACCTCGAAGCCGCGCGCGAGTTTGCGCGGAGCGGCCAGCACGACCAGACGCGCCGCGAGCTGGACGAGATCGAGACGGCGTCGCGGCGCGCGGCGGAGCTGACCCGGCAGTTGCTGGCGTTCGCGCGCCGCCAGCCGCACTCGCCGCGTGCGGTGCGCGCGGCGGAGTTCACGACCAGCGCGGTGCGCTTGCTGAGTCGATTGATCCCGGCGTCGATCCGGCTCGAGCTCAACGTGCGCGACTCGGACGCCTGGGTGATGGCCGACCCGGGGCTGCTCGAGCAGGTGATCATGAACCTGTGCGTGAACGCGCGCGACGCCATCGGCGATCGACCGGGCATGATCCGCGTGCAGCTGTCACGGCGCACGCTGCAGGACACCGGGAGCGCGGCGCTCGTGCCACCGGGCAAATACCTCGTGCTCACGGTAGCCGACGACGGTCGAGGCATCGCCGAGGCGGATCTGCCGCGCGTGTTCGAGCCCTTCTTCACCACCAAGCCGACCGGCAAGGGCACCGGGCTCGGGCTGTCGATGGTGCATGGTATCGTGACCCAGCATCAGGGCTTCGTGACCGTGGACAGCAAGCTCGGCGAAGGCGCGGTGTTCACGCTCTACCTGCCCGAGGTGGCCGCCAGCCCGCGCAGCGAAGCCGCCGCCTCGGCCGTACGCGGGTCGCCGGCGCGCGGTCGGATCCTGGTGGCCGAAGACGAGCCGATGGTGCGCCGCCTGATCGGCAACCTGCTGCGGCGCGCCGGCCACGCCGTGGTCGAGGCCGAAAACGGCGTGCAGGCGCTGCGCGCGGTGACGGGTAGCCACGAGCCGTTCGACCTGATGGTGCTCGACGCGGTCATGCCCGAAATGGGTGGCAAGGAGTGTTACGAGCGCGTCCAGGAGCTCCATCCTGGCCTGCCCGCGATCTTCTCGAGCGGCTACTCGGGCGACATGCTGCCCGGGGCGTTCCTTCGCGAGCGCGGTCTGCAGCTGATCTCAAAGCCCTACGACAGCAAGACGCTACTGGATGCGATCGACGGGATCCTGCAGCGTCGAAGCCCGCAGCTAGCGACTTAGCAGCGCGCGCACGAAGCTCGGCTGCGCGAACGCAGCGCGGTGGATGTCGCGGTTGTAGTAGCGCGCACCGGCCTCGATCTTCGAGACGCGCGCCGGATCGAAGGCGCTCGGCTCGATCGAGTCGGACGCGAAGGTGAAGCTCCACATGCCGCTCGGATAGAGCGGGATCGGCACGAAGTACGGCTCGGCGCGCGCGAACGACGTGCGCAGAGTCTTCACGATGCGGGCGAAGTGCTCGGCCATGGCGATCGGCGACTCGGTCTGCGAGACCAGCACGCCATCCTTCGCGAGACAGCGCTTGGCGCTCTCGTAGAACGGACTGGCGTAGAGGCCCTCGGCAGGGCCCACCGGATCGGAGCCGTCGATCAGGATCACGTCGTACGGCTCGCCGCTGTACTCCTTGAGATAGGCGATGCCGTCTCCGAAGCGCAGCGACAGGCGCGGATCGTTCCACGGCACACCAAAGCTCGGCAGGTGCTCCTTGCAAACGTCGACGACGAGCTTGTCGAGCTCGACCATCATCACCTGCTCGACCTGCGGATACCGCAGCACTTCGCGCACGGTGCCGCCGTCGCCGCCGCCGATCACCAGCACGCGCCGGATGCGCGGGGCTGTGGTCAACGCGGGATGCACGATCATCTCGTGGTAGTGCGCCTCGTCGCGCTCGCTGGTCATCCAGGCGTCTTCGAGCGCCAGCGCGCGACCGAACTCTTCGGTCTCGACCACGTCTACCGACTGATATTCGCTACGACCGTGGTACAGGCTGCGCTTGAGCCGGAGCCCGAAGCGGATCTTGCCCTCGTACGTTTCGTCGAACCAAAGCGCCATGGGAAACTCCCTCGCGGAAACAGCCGAAACTTAAATAGGCGCGGCTCCGAGCCGAAACGACCCGGAGTCGCGCGTCACATTCAACGTTCTCACCCGCACGGATCATGGGGAAAACGTGAACCAACACCTCGCCCGCGTAGCCTGAGCGGGTCGAGATGCGAAATCTCGAAGGGGAGAAGCTGTCCGGCTTCTGGTTAGGAGCGATGCGCCGCCATCAAGGTCTCGGAGACCCGGATGTCAGCGTGTTCCGACGCGCGCTCGTACGCCCGCTCCCCGTAGTGTTCGGTGGAGTGGCTTCGCATGCGCATGCTCGGACCGGTGTGAGAAATGCCTCGGTCCACGAAAATGACCTCGGCTCGCTCCGCGCGAAGGCCTTCCGACAACACTCGGTGGGCCATCTCGGGAATCGCTTCTCCACAAGTGAAGAAGTCGACGGCGGCGTACCCATGTTCCGGCCAGGTGTGGATCGAGAGATGGGACTCTTCGACCACGACCACACCGGTCACTCCCTGAGGCTCGAATGGTTGAAAGACGGACGCGACGATGTTGGTGCGGGCTGCTTTGGCGGCCTGATTCATCAGCGCTTCGATTCGTTTGAGGTCATCCAGTACCGACGCGTCGCAGCCCGTGTACTCAACGAGTAGATGTCGACCCCTTGTGTTCAATTCACTCACCTCCGAACTCGATCCGACAATGGCGCGGTCAATAGCACAAGCGCTCTGGAACGCAACAGTAGGTTCCCCAACTGGACCGCAGTGTCAACAACGTGGGCCCCAAATTCTGCGTCGCAACCCGTCGCGCGTGCGCGTTGCGTGGCTGGCGGCAGATCGTCCGCGCGCGTGTCGTGATATCGAACGACGTCACAGACAGGAGAGTGCTCATGCAGATCGAAGGCGCAGTGGCGGTGGTGACGGGTGGAGCTTCGGGCTTGGGCGAAGCGACGGTGCGGCAGCTCGTGGAGCGAGGCGCCAAGGTGCTGATCCTCGACCGCGACGAAGCGCGCGGAGCAGCGCTGGCGAAGGAGCTCGGCGCAGCGGCAGCCTTCGCCAAAACCGATGTAACTTCGGAGCTTGAGGTGCAATCGGCGATCGCGAAGGCCGAGCAGATGGGGCCACTGCGGATCGCCGTGAGCTGTGCCGGCATCGGCTGGGCACAGCGCACAGTAAACAAGGAGGGCGTGGCCCATGACCTCGCCGTGTTCAACACCGTGCTGGCGGTCAACCTGGTGGGGACGTTCAACGTGCTGCGGCTCGCCGCCGCAGCGATGACCAAGCAGCCGCCGCTCGCCGACGCTGAGCGCGGCGTCGTGATCAACACCGCGTCGATCGCGGCGTACGACGGACAGATCGGCCAGATCGCCTACGCCGCCTCCAAGGCCGGAGTGGTCGGCATGACCTTGCCCGCCGCGCGCGATCTCTCGAAGGCCGGGATCCGCGTGCTGACGATCGCGCCGGGCACGTTTCACACGCCCATGTTGGCGCTCTTGCCAGCGGAGCAGACGCAAGCGCTGGCCGCCGGGATCCCGTTCCCCGCGCGCCTCGGCCAACCCGCGGACTTCGCGAAGCTGGCAGTGCACATGGTGGAAAACGCCTATTTGAACGGGGAAACGGTGCGCCTCGACGGCGCGCTGCGGATGCCACCGAAGTGAGCGGCCGCGCCTACGCCTATGGTGTGAGTGTCATAGTCCTGCTCTCGGTCGGCTATCCGGCTACTCAGAGCTTGGACGCCGACGACTTCCCGCTCTCCACCTATCCGATGTTCGCGCGCCCGCGCGGCCGGATCGGCGAGGTCACGAGCGCGCTGGCGGTGTCTGCCGACGGCGCGAAGGCGCCGGTTCCGCCGCGCTTCGTGGCCAACGCCGAGGCGATGCAGGCGGTGGCCACGCTGCGGCGCGCGGTGGTGAGCGGGCCACAGGCGAGCGGCGCG
>DATEOF010000275.1:0-4924 GCA_035274465.1 Polyangiales bacterium | reverse complement strand
TCGGCCTGCGAGCGCATCGCGGCGCACTACGTGCCGTGGCAGGAGGCGACCTTTCCGGGTCTCCTCGGCAACGTCGTCGCCGGTCGCATCGCGAACCGCCTCGACTTCGGGGGGACCAACTGCGTCATCGACGCGGCCTGCGCGAGCTCGCTCGGCGCGGGCAGCCACAGCTCGCGCAGGCCGAGGCCGTGCGCGCTGCGCGCCAGGCTGAGCCCCTTCTCCATGTGCTGGCGAAACAACGGATCGCTGGCGTAGAGCCCGGCGCCCATGCGCGGGTACTGCGCCCCGCCGCCAGGGAACATGAACACGAGCGAAGGTTGAGCGCGTTGCGTGTGCGTGTAGACGCGCGTGCTCTCAGTCTGCTCGAGCAGCTCCAGCGCTTGTTCGCGACTCGCCGCCACCAACACCGAGCGCTGCGCGAAGTGCTCGCGCGCCTCGAACAACGTGTGCGCCACGTCGTCCAGACCGAGCTCGGGCCGATCGCGCCACCAGGCTGCCAAACGCTTGCGCTGCTCGGCCAGCGAGCGGCGGTTGCGCGCGGACAGGAGCAACACGCGCGGAACCTCTGCCGGTGGCCGCGAGCTGGCCGCTGACGGCGGCGCTTCCTCCAGCACCACGAACGCGTTGGTCCCACCCACGCCGAGCGAGTTCACCGCAGCACGGCGCGGCCCGGATCCCGCGGCCCAGGGCTGCAACGTTACGTTGACGTAGAAGGGCGTGTCCGCGAACGCGATCGCCGGGTTCGGCTGCTCGTAGTTCAAGCTCGGCGGCAACTCGGCCTGTTGCAGCGCTTGCGCCGCCTTGATCAATCCGACCACACCTGCAGCCGTATCCAGGTGACCGATGTTGCTCTTGATCGAGCCCAGCGCGCAGTAGCCGCGCCGCTGCGTGGTCGGCGCGAACGCCTGCGTGAGCGCGGCGACCTCGATCGGATCACCCATCGCCGTGCCCGTGCCGTGACACTCGATGTAGCCCAGGCTGTCGGCGCTCACGCCAGCGATGCCGAGCGCCTCGGTCACGGCCGCGGCCTGGCCGTCGACGCTCGGCGCGAGGTAGCCGACCTTGCGTGCCCCGTCGTTGTTGACCGCCGAACCCTTGATCACGGCCACGATCGGATCGCCGTCCGCCACGGCATCTGCCAGCCGGCGCAGTACGATCACACCCACGCCGCTGCCGAACAGCGTGCCTTGCGCGCGGTGATCGAAGGGCCGGCAGTGGCCGTCCGGCGAGAGGATCTCGCCCGATCGATAGACGTAGCCGTGGCCGTGCGGCAGCTCGATGGTCACGCCGCCTGCCAGCGCCAGATCGCACTCGCCGCTGAGCAAGCTCTGGCAAGCGAGGTGCGTGGCCACGAGCGACGTCGAGCAGGCGGTCTGCACGTTCAGGCTCGGCCCGCGCAGGTCCAGGCAATACGCCAGGCGCGTGGCCAAGAAATCCTTGTCGTTTCCGGTATGGCGCAGCAAGAACAGGCCCACCGAGTCGAGCAGCTTCTGCTGGCTCAGGATGTTGTACGCGAAGTAGCTGCCCATGCCGCAACCCGCGAACACGCCGATCGATCCAGCGAAGCGCGAAGGCACGTGCCCCGCGCGCTCGAGCGCCTCCCAGCTGCACTCCAGGAACTGGCGATGCTGCGGATCCATGATCGCGGCCTCTTGCGGCCCGAAGCCGAAGAACTCCGCGTCGAACTGCTCCATGCCCGAGAGCGGCGCGCCCGCGCGCACGTAGTGCGGATCGGCGAGCTCTGCGGCCGACACACCCGCTTCGCGCAGCTCGCTCTCGCCGTACTGCCGCACCGACTCGACGCCCGCGCGCACGTTGAGCCAGAACGCCTCGGGATCGTTCGCGCCCGGGACGCGCAGTGCCATGCCGACGATCGCGATATCAGTATCGCTGGACATGCATCACCTGGGCCGCCGGCGCTGGGCCAGATCGCGTCGCGCCGACAGTCGCTCGAGCCGCAGCGCCGCGCGATCCTGTGCCTGTTCGACCGCTGCGTTGTCGCCACCGCCCGCGATCTGACCGACCAGCGCGCGCACGGTCGGGAAGCGATACACATCGGTCAGCGCCAGCTCGGGCGCGAGCTCGGCGCGCAGCAGGCGGTGCAGCTTGACCACCAGCAGCGAGTGCCCGCCGATGTCGAAGAAGTTGTCTTGGACGCCGACCTGCGAGACGCCGAGCACCTGGCACCAGAGCGCGGCGACCTTGCCCTCGAGCTCGTTCTCGGGCGCCGTGAACGCACGCTTGGGCGCGACCAGCGCCTCGGGTGCGGGCAACGCCTTGCGATCGAGCTTGCCGTTGGGCGTGTGCGGCAGCTCGGGCAGCTGCACGAACGCGCCGGGCAGCATGAACTCGGGCAAGCTGGCGCGCGCGGCCTCGCGCAAACGAGCCTCGCCGGCCTCGCCCGAGAAGTACGCGACCAGCGTGTCGCCCCGGGCGATCACCGCGGCTTCGCGCACGCCCGGCTGGCGCAGCAGCAGCGCCTCGATCTCGCCGAGCTCGATGCGGTGCCCGCGCACCTTCACCTGTTGATCGAGCCGGCCCAGGAACTCGAGCACACCGCTCGCCGACCAGCGCACGAGATCGCCGGTGCGGTACATCCTGCCGCCGTCCGCGGCAAACGGATCCGGCACGAAGCGCTCGTCGGTCAGCTCGGGTCGGCCGTGGTAGCCGCGCACGACGCCGGCGCCCGCGATGTATAGCTCGCCGGGCACACCGATCGGCAGCGGTCGCTGCTGCGCGTCGAGCACGTGCAGGCGCGTGTTGGCGATCGGGCGGCCGAGCGGGACGTCCTCGCGCACACCCGAGAGGCGATGCGTGGCAGACCAGACGGTCGTCTCCGTGGGTCCGTACATGTTGGTCACGCTGCCCGCGTGGCCGGCCAGCTCCACGGCGAGATCCGCAGGGAAGGCCTCGCCGCCCACGAACAGGTGCGGCACGCCGTCGATCGCCGCGCGTCCGGCGTCATCGCCGCGGGCCAGGCGCAAGAGCGAGGGCGTGCACTGCAGGTGCGTGACATGGTAGCGCGCGATCTGCTCGGCCAGCGACAGCGCATCGCCATCTGCCGCTATCGGCTGCGGGACCGGACGCGCCGCACGCGCCCGCAGCTCGTCGAGCTGTTCGAGACCGGCCAGCACCTGCTCGGTCGGTACGCCGAAGTCGATCAGGCAGGCCACGTCGTCCACGCCGATCGCCTGCAAGCGCTCGAGCATCGGCAGGCAGCTCTCCGGTGTGCCGAACAGACCGCTGGTCTCGAAGTAGCGCTCGAAGGCGAACTCGAGCACCGCGTCGAGCTCCTCGGCGCTGAGGCCCGCGATGTCGATCGCATCGGGCGCAGCGCCCTGTCCCGCCGGACGTTTGAATGCCGGAAACGCCCAGGCGAAGTTCTTGATCAGGTGCACCGAGCTCTTCAGGTACTGCTTCATCGGTTCGCGCACGAGCGCCCGCACCTCTGCGACCGAGCTGCCGATGAACGTGTGCAGCATCAGCGTGACCACGCCGGTGTCCGGGTCGAAGCCGGCAGCGGCGCGCGCGCGGCGGTAGCTGGCGATCTTGTCCGTGAGCTCGTCCAGCGATTGGCCGAGCAGGTGCGTGAGCAGGTTGGCGCCGAGCTTGCCCGCGAGCACAAAGGTGTCCGGGCTGCCCGCCGCGGTGAGCCAGAACGGCAGCTCGGCCTGGATCGGCCGCGGCTGCGTGCGCACTTGCACGGGGTTGCCGAGCGGCCCGGGGAAGCTCAGCTCCTCGCCGCGCCACAGCCTCCGGACCTGCTCGATCTGCTCGAGCATCACGCGCTTGTTCTCGCGATAGCTCTCCGGCCGCAGCAGGAAGTCGTCGGGCTGCCAGCCGGAGGCGAACGAGATGCCCACGCGACCGTTCGAGAGGTTGTCCACGACCGCCCACTCTTCGCTGACGCGCGCCGGGTGATGCAGCGGCACCACGCAGCTGCCGGCGCGGATCTGCAGGCGCTGCGTGATCGCCGCCAGGGCCGCGCCGGTGACCGATGGGTTGGGATACGGCCCGCCGAAGGCGTGGAAGTGCCGCTCGGGTGTCCAGATGGCAGCGAAGCCATGCCGGTCGCCGAAGCGCGCGGCCTCGAGCATCAAGCGATAGGTTTGATCGCTGCGCGTGTCCTGCGCGCCCCACAAGAACAAGCTGAAGTCGAGCGCACGCCAGCCGCGTGCGCGCAGCGCCGGCATGGTGCGCGAGATCGGCTCGGCCAGATCGCGCGCGCGGTCGCGGTAGATCACGAGCGTAAAGCCGCGCGCCAGCGTCCAGAACAGCTCGAGCACCGAGATGTCGAACGACAGGCTGGTCACGCTCAGCCACACCGGGTTCGGCTGATCGTGAGGCACGACCTCGTCCATGCCCGCGAAGAAGTTGAGCACCTGGCGATGCTCGACCATCACGCCCTTCGGCTTGCCGGTCGAGCCCGAGGTGTAGATCACGTAGGCCAGGTCCGAGCCGCGGCTGTCGGGCGGGCTGCCCTCGCCGGACGACTGCACCACGTCGATCACCTTCACGTCGGTGGGCCATTGCTCCGCGAGCGCGGCTTCGCTGACGATCAGCCTGGCGCCCGAGTCTTCGCGCATGAAGCGCAGGCGCTCGGCCGGGTAGCCGGGATCGAGCGGCAGGTACGCGCCGCCCGCCTTCCAGATGCCGAGCGTAGCGATCAGCAAGGACAGACCACGCTCGACGAACACGCCCACCAAGCTGTCGCGCGTCACGCCCTCGGCGCACAGACGCGCGGCCAGGCGCTCGGCGAGCGTGTTCAGCTGCGCGTAGCTGAGCTCGCGGCCCTCGAAGATCACGGCCGTGCACTCGGGCGTGCGCGCGCACTGCGCCTCGAACGCGCCGTGGATCGTGGCTCGTTCCTCGGGCAAGGGCCTGCCGGTATCGTTCCAGCTCGCGAGCAGCGCGCGCTCCTCCA
>DATEOF010000274.1:0-3542 GCA_035274465.1 Polyangiales bacterium | reverse complement strand
CAGTGCCGCCAGCGGCTGCAGACGAGGACGCCGGCGTGCCCGAGGAACGGCCTCTACCCGGCGCGCCGGCGGCGAGCGCCGAGGCCGCGCCGCCGTCACCACCTCCCCCAACGGACGAGTACGGAGCGCGCGCGCAGGTCGAGCGGCCGCAGCCGGGAGCTGCCAGCCGGGTCAAGCTCACTGGAAACGAGCTGACGATGATCCCCGGGACCTTCGGCGAGCCGTTGCGAGTGGTCGCGACGCTGCCAGGTGTGGTGCGCAGCCCGTTCGGCCTGGGCTTCTTCCTGGTGCGCGGCGCCAGCTTCCAGAACACCGGCTTCTTCGTCGATGGCTTCGCGGTGCCGCTGCTCTATCACCTGGGCGCGGGCCCCGCGATCATCTCCTCGCGCCTGGTCGACCAGCTCGACTTCTACCCCGGCGGCTACCCCGTGCGCTTCGGCCAGTACAGCGCGGGCATCATCTCGCTCCGCACCGCGCCGCCACCCGCCGATCGCCTGCGGCTGGAGGCGGAGGTCGATCTGCTGCGCGCGAGCGCGCTGGCCATCATCCCGTTCGACCACGGCAAAGGCAGCGTCGCCCTGGCCTTTCGCCGCAGCTACTACGAGCTACTGCTGCCACTGATCACCGACGACGTCGCCCTCGCCTACACGGACTATCAGTTGCGCCTCGACTATCGCTTCAACCCCAAGCTGCGCTTCTCGCTGTTCTTCTTCGGTTCGCGCGACAGCCTGAACGCGGCGCAGGATCTCGGCGCGGGTTCGACCATGGGCAGCGCCTCACAGGGCCTCGCCTACGACTTCGACCAGATCATCGCCGGCATCGAGTGGAATCCGAGCCGCAAGCTGAGCGTGCGCTGGTCCGGCACGTTCGGACCGAGCTCGATCGACCTGACGGGCCAGAGCACGGGCGACTCCAACCTCGGCACGAACACCAGTGCACTTCGTCTGGGCGAACGACTCGAGTTCATCCTGTCGATCACGCCCGATCTCGTGACCACCTTCGGCAGCGAGATCAGCGTGTACAAGATCGACGTCACGGGTAGCGTGCCGAGCTTCGGCGAGCTTCCGGCCATCCCCTCGCCGGGTTCGGATGGCGAAGCGCTCGAGGTCTCGGACGAGATCCTGCAGATGGTGTTCGCGCCATATCTGGAGCAGGTGTGGCGCGTCGGCCCGCTCGAGCTCGCGGGCGGCCTGCGCGCCAACTACTACCGCTACGGCAACATCTCGAACTGGAGCTTCGATCCGCGCGGCGTGGTACGCGTGGCGCTGAGCAAGCGCCTGAAGCTGAAGGCGGCGAGCGGCTTGTTCGCCGAACCGCCCATCCCGTTCCAGGTCACGCGCGGCGCCGCGAACCCTGACCTCAAGCCGCTGCGCAGCTGGCAGAACTCGGTCGGCACGGAGCTGACGCTGCCAGCGGCGCTCGAGATCGACTCCACGCTGTTCTACAGCCGCATGTGGCAGATCACCCGCAGCAGCGGACAGCTGGCGCTGGACGAGAACGGCAACCCCTCGCGCCCGTTCTTCCAATCCGACGGCGAGGGTCGCGCCTACGGCTTCGAGCTCTTGCTGCGGCGGCGCGCCGAACGCGGATTCTTCGGCTGGTTGTCGTACACGCTCAGCCGCAGCGAACGCTTCCTCGAGGGCGGCCGCACGGTCGTGTTCGCCTTCGACCAGACCCACGTGCTGAACCTCGCGCTCAGCTACGCGGTCGCCGGCTGGACGTTCGGCGGGCGCTTCACCTTCGCCACCGGCCGCCCCGTGAGTGATCTGCTCGCGCCCGACGGCGATACCAGCTTCGACGCGGACGACGACAACTTCGACCCCAACTCCCGAGGCGCACGCACGCGCCTGCCCACCTATCACGCGCTGGACATTCGAATCGACCGCGCCTTCACCCTCGGCGATCGCATCAAAGGCAGCGTGTTCCTCGACATCATGAATGTCTACAACGCCCGCAACAGTGAGGGCTGGCGCTACTCTTACAACTTCACCGAGCGCGACCGCGTGCCGGCGCTGCCCATCCTGCCTACCATCGGCGTCCGCGCGCTGTTCGAGTAGCAGAAGGCGTTGTAGACGTTTGCGCCACACGCCGGCCTGCAGCGCCTACACGGCTAGCCCGTAAGCTGATGATTGCGGGAGGGCTGCGCATTTGTCTCATCGAACCACCCATGTTCTCGTGATCTCACTGTTGTGCTTGGCGTGTGGCGGCGATTCGCCGAGCGCCCCCGGCGAGGGCTGCACCACCGACGACCAATGCAAGGGCGATCGAATCTGCGTCGACAAGCAGTGCGTCGATCCGGAGGACTCGATGGGTGGCGGCTCCGAAGCGGGGTCTGCAGCTGGTAGCGGCGGCGCCGGCAGCGGGGGTTCCGCAGGCAAGAGCGGCAGCGGTGGCGTGCCGGACTCTCCCGAGCTCGAGGAAGCCTGCATGAAGAACTGCGAGGCGCGGCTCAATGCGTCGTGCCCGATGAACACCGGCAGCCTCGACCAGTGCCGCGCGCAGTGCCTGATTATCGACGAGCAGAACTACGGCTACTGCCTCGAGGAACAAACCGCGCAGTACGCCTGCCTGGCATCCGGCGGCTACACGTGCGTCTCGGGCTATCCGCAGCAGAAGTCCACGTGCGTCACCGAGAGCCAGGCGCTCAGCACCTGCAACCAGAAGGCGCCGTGTCGTAGGTTCTGCGAAAAGGCCGCGGGCAAGTGTGCCCCGGCGGGCGACCAGTGCCTGACCACCTGTCTCGACGAGCAGAAGTCCTTCAGCGATGCGATCTGCAACATCTACTACACGCAGCTCGTCTCGTGCTGGGGCCAGAACCTCACGTGCAATGGCGACATCCCCACGGTCGCGCCCTGCGGACCGGCGGCCGCGCAGGTGGCCGACTGCGTCGCTCGTCGCAATCACGCATGCGACGGCTTCTGCTGGCTGGCGGGCGCGCTCGGCTGCGGCTCGGATTCGTGCGTGTCGTCGTGCAAGGCGAAGGCCGACGAAACCACCTGCGGCCGGTACTACCGCAGCCTGGTCGAGTGCAGCTACCGCAGCAACGCCACGAATATGACCTGTGAGGCCGGCGAACCCACCCCGACGTCGGCCTGCAATAGCGAGCGCGACCAGTACACGAAGTGCATGAACCCGACCTGAAGCAAGTGCGCACGTCTGCGCACTTGCGGCGCTCGCGTCGACGTGACACCTAGGTCGCTCGTAGCGGCACTGTCATTCGAAGGCGAGCGATGTTCCGAACGAGGATTGGGCTGCCCCACCTGGGGCTGGTGTTGTTGGGTGTGCTCGGGTGGTCGTGCAGCCCGGCGGATGACGACAGCGGCCGCATGCCGGTCGTCTCTGCGGGAGCCGGTGGCCAGAGCGTGCCGCAGGCAGGAGCCAACTCTGTCGCCGGCATAGCAGCTCCAGCCGCGGGTCGCGGAGCCCTGCCGGGCGGTGCAGCTGGGGGCGGCATCGGACCTGTCCCGGCGGGCGGCGGCGCAGGTGCTCCGGGTGTGGCCGGGACGCTCGGCGCCGCTGGCATGGCGGGCGCTCGCGGACCG
>DATEOF010000273.1:0-13211 GCA_035274465.1 Polyangiales bacterium | reverse complement strand
GCACGCGCGCTCTCGCGGCTCCTGGCGCGTACGACGCTCGCGCCCGCCGAGCTGCAGGAGCTCGTGCGAGTGCGCGCGGCGGGGCTCGGCATCGCTCCGCCCGAGCTCGCGCTGTCCTCGCAGTGCGCGATCCCGTTCGCGACCGGGCTCGGGGCGGCCAGGATCGTGCTGCCGAACGAGCTGGTGCAGTCGCTCGATCGTGCGGCGCTCGAGCTGGTGGTCGAGCACGAGCTCGAGCACGTACGTCGCGGCGACACGCGGTTCGCAGCCCTGGTCGCGAGCATGCAGATCTTGCTCGGTGGCCACCCCACGGCCAGGAAGGTCGCGCGCGAAGCGCTGCTGGCGCGCGAGATCGCGGTGGACGCCCGCGTGGCGCAGTCCGGCGCGCGTGCCTACGCATCGCTGCTCGTGGACATCGCTGCCCACGCGCACTTCGGCGAGAAGCCCGCGTCGACCGCGATCGATGACAGCGCGCTGGCGCGGCGCATCGCGCTGATCACCGAGCCAGCGCCCACGCGACCGCTCTCGCTTTGGCCGCTGTCGGCTGCGGCGGCAGCCATCGCCCTCGCCACGCTGGCTGCGAGCACCTGCATCGCCTGGTCGCTGCCCGCGCGGCCGTTCGGCGTGTTCCACGCGCGCGGCCAGGGCGTGCTGCCGGGCCATCCCGCGCCTGCCTTCTTCGGGCACGCGTTGCCGGTTCCACCACCCGAAGCCAGGCTGCCCGAGCTGATCGACCAGGCACCCGAGGTACGCGCCTGCTACCAGCGGGCGGCAGGCGCGCCGATGCACGCGCGCATCGGCCTGCAGGTGGGGGCCGGCGGCAAGCTACAGCCCAGCGTGTCGGTGCCGGGCGCGCCGGAGGTGCAGACCTGCCTCGAACGCGCGCTCGAGAACCTGGCGCCGCGGCTACCGGCGCCGCCAGGAGCTGCATGGACGATAGGCCTCGAGGTCACGCAACCGTAAAGGAGCTGTATGCGAAGCAGGAAATGGATAACGGTGTTGGCCGCGTGCCTCGCGGCCTGTAGCTCGGAGTCGCCGGCGTCTGACGCGGGTGCAGACGGGACGGATCGCTTCAGCTTCTTCGTCGCGAGTTTTCGCGCGCTGCAGGCCCTGTCGGACAACGAAGCGGGCTTCGGCGGCGATCTTCGCTACGGCGAGAGCGGTACGGGCGCGGGCCTGCGCGGTGCGGACAAGATCTGCAGCGAGGTCGCCGAGCGCAGCCTGCCCGGGTCGGCCGGCAAGGGCTGGCGAGCGTTTCTCAGCGCCACGGCGGGCGAGGACGGCAAGCAGGTCGACGCGATCGATCGCATCGGCGAGGGTCCCTGGTACGACCGACTCGGCCGCGTGTTTGCGCTGACGAAGGCCGATCTGATGCACGAGCGACCGGCCGGTGCGGACAGCGTGATCGCGCACGACTTTCCGAATGAAGACGGCGTGCCCAACCAGAAGCCCGATCCGGATCAACCGTCGGTCGACAACCACGACATCCTCACGGGCACGAACGCCCAGGGCAAGCTGTACAACGCGATGGCGACCTGCAAGGACTGGACAAGCGCGGTCGGCGATCCGGCGAGCGAGGGTAGGCCGCACGTCGGACACTCCTGGGATCGCATGGCGAGCGACGCGGTGGTCAAGCCGCCGCCCGACATCATGGGCGATGGAGGCTTCGTGATGCGGGGTGAATCCGGCGGCCCGAAGGGACCCGGAATGATGATGGCCGGTGGGCCGGAAGGTGGCGGTAGCGGCGCGAACTGGATGTCTGCGCTCGACGAAGCAGGTTGTGCGCCCGGGGTGAACCTGGTGCAGGACGGGCCGCCGCACGCGGACATGCCGACGGTCGGCTCGGGTGGTGGCTACGGGGCCATCTACTGCTTCGCGTTGACGCCATGAGCGCGCGCGGGCTCGTGTGTCTGTGGCTGGCGGCGTGTTCGGCGGCGGCGCCGGAGGCTGCTGCTGACGGCGGCGAGGCGTTGAACGGCAGTTTCAACATCAGCCTGATCGCCCCGAGCGACGCCGACCCGGCGGGCCACACCGCGCTGCTCGGCAAGCTGTACGACGGGCCAACGCCGGCGCGGATCATCTGGGAGCTGGCGGCAGAGGAGGGAGATTGCCGGCTGCTCACACCGCGCACGCCGTTTTGCGAGATGTCGTGCGGCGGTAGCGCGGCGTGCGTCGAAGATGGCGTGTGCCAGGACTACCCGAGCGCGCGCAGCGCTGGCCGCGTGCGCGTGCTGGGGGTGCGGACGACGGCGGGTGCGCTGGAGTTCTCGATGGATCCGATCGCGGGCGCGTACCAACCGGCCGGGGGGATCAAGCTGCCGTATCTCGCGTTCGAGGCGGGCGATAGCCTGCAGCTGCAAGCGGCGAGCTTCACGATCCGCGCGAGAGGCATCGCGCCGCTCGAGGTAGGTGGTGGCGAGCTGCTGCTGGAGCCGGACCGCGCGCTCGAGCTGAGCTGGGATGCGGCGCAGGCGACCGACGACTCGCGCGTCCAGCTGAAGCTCGACATCAGCCACCACGGCGGGTCGAAGGGTATGATCGAGTGCGACTTGCCGGACACGGGCGGTGCGCAGCTGCCGGCGGCGCTGGTGACACAGTTGCTCGAGCTGGGGATCGCGGGGTTTCCGACGATCATCCTCACGCGCGTGGGGCTGGGGCACGCAGGGGACGTGGCGTTCAGGGTGGAATCCAAGGTCGAGCGCAGCGTGACGATCGCCGGGTTGACGTCGTGCACGCGGGATGGGGATTGCAGCGAGGGAGCGAAGTGTCGGGCGGATTTGACGTGTGGCTAGTGCTGGGATCTCGAACACCTAACGTGGAGGCGGGGCGATCGAGACTCTCCGACCCACCGGCAACACCGGCAACGACGCCCCCGCCCGTTGCACCAACAACCGCGACAAGTTCTCCGGCCGCGGCCGCGCCCGAATCTTCTCCCCCAGCTCTGCTGCGCGCTCACGCATCGCGGCATCCTCGAGCAAGCTGCGCAGCCGCGCGGTGAGCACTTCGACCTGCAGCTGAGGGCGGCGCAACGGCCTCACGCCCACGCCGATCTCGTGCACCAGGTTGCCGAAGAAGAACTGATCGGCGACGTGCGGCACGATCAACTGCGGCTTGCCTGCGCGCGCCGCGGCCGCGGTCGTGCCCGCGCCGCCGTGGTGCACGATGGCCGCCATGTGCGGGAAGAGGCGTGGGTGCGACACCGGCCCGACGGCGATGCAGTGCTCGGGCAGCTGCTCCCCACCGAAGTCGGCCCAGCCGCGAGAGATCACTGCGCGCACGCCGGCGCGCCGCGTGGCTTCGACGAAGAGGAGTGTGGTCACGCGCGGATCGACGTCCGGCATGCTGCCGAACCCGATGTAGATCGGCGCAGGTCCACGCTCGAGGAATGCCTCGATCTCGGCCGGCAGCGGATCGCCATCACCTGGATCGAGGTACCCGATGACGTCGGCATCGGGCCACTCGGGTGGCAGCGGCGCGAGCTCGGGCTCCATCGCCAAGATCGGGTTGCGGCACAGGATGTGCGTCGTGATGTCGCCCACGCGCGGCAGCCCGAGCCGCGCGCGATGCCGGTTGATGGGCGCGCGAAACACCAGGTTGATGAACAAGCGCGTCAGTTGCCACAAGAACCAGTTCACGAAGCGCGGCGCGCGGCCCACGCCCGCGGTCATCGGCGGGTGCGAGGTCGACGGATACATGATCGACGTGTAGAGCACCCAGCGCCACGGAATGCCTGCATACTCCGCGGAGCTCGGGACCCCGGCGTGCACGCCCCCGACCAACACGAAATCCGCCTGCTTCGCGAGCTCGGGCAGCACGCTCAGTTGTCCCTCGGTCGTGCTCTTGAACAACCTCGGCACCGCGAACAACGCCGGCCAAAAACCGCCGGTCGCCATCGCCGGGTTCGCCTTGATCACCGCCTCGGTATCGAAGGGCAGTGGGCTGAACAGGAGCCCCTTGGCCTCGACGAACGCGCGAAACGAAGGCGGCCCGGCGAACGTGACCTGATGACCTTCGTGCAGCAACTGCAGCGCGAGCACGGTCATCGGCTGAACATCCCCACGCGTCCCGTCCGCCACGACCAAGACTCTCATCTGCGCGTGATCGTATCGGAACGCCCCGTTCCGCGCGCTCGGCGTGCGTGTGCTGCGCTAGACTACCTCGACTACTCGCGGCTGATCGGCAGCCCCAGCTCCTCCCAGCCTCGCTCGACCACGCCTCCGAATGCGTCGCGGGTACCTGCCATGCCTGCGGTTTGTTCGCGGACGTCGAGGTAGCCGGCGCCGCGCAGGGCGGCGGCTGCTTTGGCCGAGCGGTTGTTGGTTCGGCAGCCAACGATGATCTTGGCCTGTTTGGCGAAAGCACGTTTCATGTCGCCGAGGAAGTCCGGGTTGTCCAACCAGGGGACGTTCATCGCGCCTTCGGGATGGCCGAGCGCGAACTCGGTCGGGCTGCGAACGTCGACGTAGATGTAGCCTTGTTCGCGCATCAGTTGCAGGGCTTCTTGGGGAGAGACACGCTCGGCTGCCATATCACTCATGTACTTTCTGAAACGGCTTTGCGCACGAACAAATCTTCGAGTGTCTCTCGATGAGGAGTGACGGCCAGGACCCGCGCGCCTGCGCCGAGGCAGAGCTTGAGTAGCTCGGGGAGGCCTTCGTCGCCTTCCACGACCGCGAGCGTGATCTGCTCGTCGAGGTCGCGTACCTGGGTGGTGGCCTTCTCGAGCTGCGTGCGCAGCTCCGGGCTCACGTGGCTGAGCTCGACTTCGACGCGGCGGACTTCCGGCCGCAGCAGGTCGTCGAGCGCACCGTACGCGACGATC
The DNA here is from genome assembly GCA_035274465.1 of Polyangiales bacterium. Classification (GTDB taxonomy): domain Bacteria; phylum Myxococcota_A; class Polyangia; order Polyangiales; family JAFGIB01; genus JADGRF01. The sequence goes on along the minus strand of DATEOF010000273.1, from coordinate 8,389 downwards.
TTGCCCTGACGCACGATGGCCACGCGTTCGCTGAGGGTCTCGACGTCCGACAGCACGTGGGTGGTGAGGAGCAGGGTCGTGCCCTTCGCCTTTTGCTCGAGCATCAGATCGCGGATGTCCTTGCGGCCGATCGGATCGAGGCCGCTGAACGGCTCGTCGAGGATCAACAGCTCGGGCTCGTGCAACAGCGCCTGACAAAAGCCGAGGCGTTGCATCATGCCCTTGCTGAACTTGCCGATCGGCCGATCGAGCGCGTGACCGATGCCGAGCTTGTGCACCAGCTCTTCGGAGCGCGCCTTGCGTCGAGCGCTGGGCATGGAGGTCAACCGCCCGCACAGGTCGAGGAACTCGAGTGGCTTGAGGTAGGCGTAGATGTACGGGTTCTCGGGCAAGTAGCCGAGCCGTCGCCGGGCTTCGGGATCGAACGTGGAGGTGCCGAAGAGCTTGACCTGGCCGGCGCTGGGGAAGATGAGCTGCAGCATCATCTTGATCGAGGTCGTCTTGCCCGCACCATTCGGGCCGACGAACCCGAACACCTCCCCGCGCCGGACCTCGAAGCTGACGTCGCGCACGGCTTCGACGCGTTTGCGCAGCAGCCCGAGCTGGAACGTCTTCTTCAGCCCCGAGACCTCGAGGATCACCTCGCCAGCCATCTCAGTTCCTTTCGCGCAGCACGGCGCGCAGCGCATCGATCACTCGATCCTGGTCCGCGTCGCTCAATCCCGGCCAGAGCGGGAGCGCGATGCCACGTTCCGCCAGTGCACTGGATTGATCGAAGCGTTGGCCGCGCGCCTGGGCATCGCGCGCCTGCGCCGCGAACTGCGGCAGGCTGTGCAAGGCGTAGCTGAGCCTGCCCGATTCGACTTCGCGCGCCCGCAGCGCGGCGACCGTTTGATCGCGATCCACGCCTGCGGGCAGCAACACACCGAACGTCTGGTAGTTGGGCCGCGCGCCCGGTGCGCAGCGCTGGATCGAGAGCTCGCCGAGCGCGCTCTCGTAGCGCGCCGCGAGCCGCGCCCGCGCTTCGACCATGCCCGACAGGCGCGACAGCTGGACGAGGCCCATCGCCGCGGCCATCTCCGACAATCGATGATTGCCGGAGCCGCGCGCGAAGTTGCCGGGAGCACGCTGGCCGTGGTTGCGCAGCTCGGCGATGCGCGCGGCGAGCTCGGGGTCGTCCGTGAGACACATGCCACCTTCACCGGTGGTGAGCAGCTTGCGCGGGTGGAAGCTGTGGGTGGCGATAGCACCGAGCGCACCGCACGGCACCTCACCCGTGTAGCTGCCCAGGCTGCAGGCGGCGTCCACCAGAAGTGGCACGCCGGGGAGCATGCGTTCGAGCTCGCGCGCGCGCGCCGGATAGCCGAACTGATCGATCGCGATCGCCGCGCGCAGGCCGCGTAGCACGCTCGGCTCCAGTGTCGCCAGGCTGCGCGGCGTCACGTTCCATTCGTGCTCATCCACGTCGACCAGCACCGGTACGGCGCCGAGCTCGAGCACTGCATGTGCAGGACTTGGCCAAGTGAGGTCGGGGACCAGCACTCGATCGCCGGCGCTCACCCCCAGTGCTTCCAGTGCTACGCGCAACGCCGCGGTGCCGTTGGCGACTGCGAGCGCGTGCTTCCGGCCCAGACGCTCGGCCACGGCGCGCTCGAATGCCGCGACCTGTTCTCCTTGCACCAAGCGCCCGGTCGCGAGGACCGCTGCGATCGCGCTCACCTCCTCCGCGCCGAGCACGGGGCGAGACAAGGGAATCATGTCTCGAAGTTTACGCGAGCCATGTGATGCGTTGCACGATTTCGATGCTGCTGGTCACAGCAGGCCAGTGTGCCAAGTCTCTGGCAGTCGTACGTATGCGTGTGCAACCATAGAAGGACATGAGGCACCCCCTCGACAACGATGGAGTAGTTCGGTAGCGCGCGATCGCAGCCGGCGTTGGCAATGACAACAGGCATCGTGATGTCGGGGGGTGGGGCGCGCGGCTCATACGAAGTGGGCGTGTTGACATATCTCTACGGAGAGTTCACGCGCCACTTCGGACACGCACCTACCTTCGACGTGATCAGCGGCACGAGCGTCGGTGCGGTCAACGGCACGGCGCTCGCCGCGACCGCCAACGATCCGGTGGCCGGCATGCGCCTGCTCGCGAACGTCTGGCTCGAGCAAGCGCTCTCCGATGTCATGCGGCTGGATCTGCGGCATTTGCCGCGGCTCTATCGACTGTGGCTCGGCGGCGGCATGCCCTCGGGGCTGTTCGACTCGCGGCCGCTCGCGCGACTGATCAGCTACCGGATTCCGTGGCGCCAGCTCGCGCGCAACCTTCGCAGCAACCGCGTGCAAGCGCTGACCGTCAGCGCGACCAACGTACGCACAGGCCGCTCGACGCTCTACGTCGATCGCGCCAAGGGCGTCGATCTACCGCGCGGCGGTACGCGCATCGGCGTGCTGGCGACGCATATCCTGCCCCAGCACGTGCTCGCCTCCGCCGCGATGCCGCTGGTCTTTCCACCGGTGCGTATCGGTAATGACTACTACTGCGACGGTGGTATCCGCTTGAACACGCCTACCGCGCCCGCCATCCAAATGGGTGTCGACCGCATGTTCGTGATCGGCGTGACCACGCCCCGGCGCGAGACCAGCATTCCGCTGGGGCACATGCCGGGCGCGTCGTTTCTGCTCGGCAAGGCGCTCGACGCTCTGATGCTCGACCATATCGAGCACGACTTGGAGGAGCTGCGCCTGATCAACGAGGTTCTGTCGGACGCCTACGAGGCGGGCGGCGCCGACTTCCCCGCGCGCATGCAGTCGATCGCGGCCGCGCACGGCCGGCCGCCGCGCCGAAGAATCAAAACCTTCGTGATACATCCGAGCATGGACATCGGCCTGCTCGCGTCCCAGCATCTCCGAAACCACCGGCCGCGACTCAGCCGCTTGCTCGGTCACACCGCGTTGCGACTGTTGGACGTGGGGGAGGGGGCCGATGCGGACCTCGCGAGCTACGTGATGTTCGACGGCGACTTCGCTCGCGCCCTGATTGACCTAGGCCAACGTGATGCAGCTAGGCATCGAGACGAGCTTGCTGAGTTTCTGTTTTCCGACCCGGGTGCGCAGTGAAATCAAAAGCTTCCGGTCTTAACCACGGCCTTGCGCCCGCGTGGGGATCTGCTGTGGATGATGTTATGCAACTCGCGGATTTCTTACGCACAATTTGCAAGTCAACATCGGTGGATAGGTATCATTTGTCGGCTCGACTACAGGTTCACACACCCGCACACGATTCGTTTTGATTGCGGCGAAAGACCTGGATGGCCGTTTTCGTCCTCCCATAGAATCCTTCTGCGACTCCCAGAATAGGGTCGCTACAACAATTCGCCGCGCGTCGTGCAGTTTCTCGTGCCGTGTCAAGCGAGGGGCATATGAGTGACTCGAACGCTACGTCCCGCGGAGTATCACCACTGGATCGCGCGCACGCCGCTCGGCTCGCGCAACAACACCCGGCCGCGTTGCAGTTGGCAGCCTCGATACTTTCGGCGACTCCCGAGGACGCGAGCGCAGCCTGGCTGGTCGCGCGACTGTTGCTGGATGGCCAGCGTCAGGTAGCCGCGGGTCAGGCTGCGAGTGAGCTCGTCACGCGTTTCATCCACCGCGGCGATCTACCCTCGGCGTGCCTCGCCGCTCAGCTCGCCGGCGAAGCCGGGGTGGCCGTCGAGCCGCTGACCAAGAGCATCGCCGACGCCTTCGGTCGAGGTAGCCCGAGGCTCGGCGCAGCGTCGCCGGCCCCTCCGCCGCTCCCGGTCGACGTACCGGTCGCCGCGCTGTTCGCCAACGCCAGCGGCGATGCCCTGCTCGACGCGGCCGAGAAGGTGCTGTCGAAGGCCCTGGGCATGCGCGACAAGATCCCGGACGACGCGACGCTGCCGACCCTGCCGCTGTTCAGCGAGCTGGCGCCGCCGTTGCTCCAGAAGCTGCTGCTCGCCCTGCAGCCGCGCGAGTTTCCGGCCGGGGGCTACGTCGTGCAACAGGGGGAGGACGGCGTCGAAGCCTTCCTGCTCGCCCGCGGCGTGCTGAACGTGGTCCGCGAAGGCGATGAAGGTCCGACTGTGCTCGCCGTGCTCGGTCCGGGCGCGCTGTTTGGTGAGATGGCGCTGGTGAGTCACGCGCCGCGCGCGGCTTCGGTGGTCGCGGTCGAGCCGGCGCAGGTGTTCGCCGCGCCGCGGGCCAGCCTCGAGGCGCTCGCTGCGCGCGAGCCCAGCATCGGCCGCGCGTTGGGCGAGTTTTGCCACCAGCGCATGGTCGGCAACCTGATCCGGCACTCCCGCATCCTGTCGGCGGTGGCGCCGGCCAAGCGCCCCGAGCTGATCTCGCGCTTCAGGACACAGACCTTCTTGCTCGGTGCCGTGCTGGTCCGACACGGCGAGCAAGCCGGCAAGCTGTTCTTGATCGCGAGCGGCGGCGTCGAGGTGCGCGGCACCGACGTCGAAGGCGATCGGGTCGTGCTCGCGCAGCTCGGGCCTGGCGACGTGGTGGGAGAGATCTCGCTGGTGTTGCGCCGGCCGGCGACCGCAGATGTAGTTGCGGTGCATACCACGATCGCGCTCGAGCTGACCCGCGAGCAGTTCGAGGAAGCCATCCGCGAGCACCCGGGCTTGTTGCAGCAGCTGTACGAGCTGGCAGTGCAGCGCGACGACGAGACCCGAAGCGTGGTGGCCCAACCGGCCATGGATGTTTCGGACACTGTACTGCTTTGAGACCGCAGTTGCGTTATCGTCACACCACCTGAATGAGTGATGACGCCGGCGCAACACAAGGGGGATGTGTCCGCACCGGGGTAGACGCCGCGATGCTTGATCTCCCCCGCTCGTCGTACGGCACACACGCTCGATTTGCCTTTGGCGGCGTGGCCTTCACGGTGCTAGCCGCGCGCGAGGTGCGTTGGCAGTTGCCGGCCGAGTGCGAACGGCTCGTCTCGGATGTAGCGGCAGTGCCGGCCATCGCGCAGGTGATCTGTGAGGTCGAGCTGGATGCTGCGCTGCCCGACGGGCCTCCGCGCATCATCTCGACCGAGCAAGGCGCCGCCAGCACGCACGTCTCGAGCGAAGAGTTTCGCGTCGAGCTGATACCGATCGGGCCCGGGCGCTACCGCGCTCGCGCGCGCATCGCGAAGACCGCCGCAGGTGCGCTGGTACTCGGACTGGCCGCGGCGATCAACGAACGTCAGGGCGGCCTCAGCTTGCACGCGGCTGCGATCGAGCTCGACGACCGCGCGGTGCTGTTCATCGGGCCGAGCGGCGCGGGCAAGTCGACGGCGGTGCTGCTCGCGCGCGGCGCTGCCGTGTTCGCTTACGACCGAGTGGCCGTCAGTTGCCAGGATGGAAGGTACCGCGCGTGGAGCTTGCCAGGGGGCATGCAGGTCGCAGCGTCGCACAGCGCGCGTCGCGAGCTGCCGCTCGGCGCGATCTACCGCATCCGCCAGGCGCACGACCGACCACAAATAAAGCCGCTCACGGCTGCAAGTGCGCTGTTTGCGCTGCGCGAGTCGACGCAGGTTACCGACACCAGTGAACTAGCCGAGCAGCGCCGGCTCGACGTCGCCCAGGCGCTGCTCGCACGCGTACCCGTGGCCGAGCTGCACACCGTGCTCGGCTCCTCTCATGTGGCCCTGCTCCAGCAGCGAGGTGAACAGCATGCTCTCGTCTAACGCCATGCCTTGCCGTGCGGAGCGCACCGCCTTTCGCGTCGTCGGCGGCGAGGCCTTGCTCATGGTGATCGACCGGCGCGAGCTACACCGGCTGAATGAGGTCGGCGCGCGCGTGTTCGAGCTGTGCGACGGTTCGACGCCGGTGAGCGGGATCGTCGCATCGATCGTACGCGAGTTCGAGATCGATACGGACATCGCGCGGTCGGACGTCGAGCGCTTCGTCGCCGAGCTCGGCCGGGCCGGAGCGCTCAGCCTCGAGCCGGAGGCACGGTGAGCCTGGCGAAGCACTCGGACGCGCGCGTGATGCTCGCGCGGCTCTCGGAAGAATGGCGCGTGCCGCTGACCGCCGGCATCGAGATCAGCGACCGCTGCAACGAAGTCTGCGTGCACTGCTACCAGGTGCAGGGTCTACGCGGCGAAATGAGCACCGAGCAGCTGTGCGGGGTGATCGACCAGCTGGCCGAGCTCGGCGTGCTGTTGCTCACGCTGTCGGGCGGCGAGGCCACTCTGCGCAGCGACTTTCTGCAGATCGTCGGGTACGCGCGCAGCAAGGGTTTTGCGCTGCGGTTGTTCACGAACGGCCTGACCATGACGCGCGAGCTGGCACAAGCCCTGGGACGACACGCGATGCAGAACGTCGAGATCAGCTTGTACTCGACCCGCGCCGACGTGCATGACTTCGTCACCGGCGTACGCGGCTCGTTCGATCGCACGCTGGCGGGCGTGCGGAATTTGGTCGACGCCAAGGTGCCGGTGACGATCAAGACGCCTGTCATGTCGGTCAACGAAGGCGAGTATGCGGCGTATGCGCAGCTCGCTCAGGAGCTGGGCGTCGAATACTCGCTGAGCGCCGCCGAGCTCATGCCGCGCATGGGTGGCGATCGCTCGCCGGAGACCTTCGAGCCGAGTGACCGTGGGCGCGTCGAGCTGCTGCGCGAGCTGCGTCCCGCGCCCGAGTGCGGCACGAAGCCCGCGCGACCACTCAGCGCCGCGCCGTGCGGTGCGGGGACGTCGATCCACATCGAGCCCGACGGCGAGCTACGCCCATGCACCATGCTCGAGTTCGACCTCGGACACGCGCTGCGCGAGGGCGTGGGCGCGGCGCGCGCCGGCAACGAGCGCATGCTCGCGTTGCGCGAGCTGACCTGGTCACACTTGCACGGCTGCCGCGAATGCGATCTGCGCCCGTTCTGTCAGCGCTGCTACGCCGCTGCCTTGGTGCAAGCCGGCGATGCACTCGGTCCGTATCCCGGCGCGTGTCACGCCGCCGCGCTGAACTACGAGGTCAGCACTGGGCACGCAGCGCGGGTTCAACCGCAGCCAGGCGCTGCGGCAGCCTCGGGCCCCTACCGCGCGCTGGGAGATCACACCTTTCAGCAGTTGCAGGATCAGGTGAACGTCGAAGATCACGCGCTCGCGGCGCGACTAGGGTGGACGCGCTCTAACACGTCCTCACCGGCTCCGGACATGGCAGCCCGTCCCGGTCAGCTGATACAAATCCGTCGCCCTGGCCGTAAAAAACCGAGCCTGGAGCGCATCCCTTCGAGTAATGAGCGCGCGAGTTAACGGAGGCACGATGACTTGGCATTTGGGCTTGGGGCGAACACAGGTCACGGCGGTACTTGCCGCCTTGATCGCGGCGGGCTGCGGCAGCAGCGCCGATCGACGCGCCCGCATCACGTTGGTCGAACCGGACGACAAGGCCGAGCTCACGATCGCCGACGACATCGACCCCAACATGCCAGGTGTGCAGGTGGAAGTGCGCGCGCAGACCACGAGCATCCGCAGCGGCACACCCATGCTGCTGGTGATCGCCGGAGAGGCTGCGACGTACTTCAGCAAGGTCGAAGACGGCGGGCGGGTGGTGTTCGACACGCCGACGCTGCCGCCCGGCCCTCACACCTTCACGATCAACACGGCCACCGGCGCGGTGGGCTCGGACGAGTACTCGTACACGCTCAAGACGCTGGTGATCGAGTCGCCTCGCGACGGCCAGGGCATCGCGTTTGGCGACGACATCGATCAAGAGGCCGAGGGCCTGCAGATCAATGTCACGGTCAAGGCCTACTCGGTGGACGGTGCGGACGACATCGCGCTGTCGATCGACGGTGAGGTCGTCGGCTCTCCCGTGAGCCCCGATGTCAACGGCGCAGCGGTGTTCAAGGGCGTGACGCTGGAATCCGGCAAGCACAAGCTCAAGGCGATCGCGGGCAAAGTCGAGTCGAGCGAGACCACGATCTCGGTCAATCCTGCTTGCGCCAGCGTGACCTGGATCAACCCGCGCGTTCCGGACTCGGATCGCTTGACGCTCGGCGGCGGGGACTCGTGCCCGAAGGGCTCCGAAGACTTCACGGTCGACGTCGAGATCTCGACCGATGCCGGGGATGGCCGCGAGGTCGAGCTGATCGTGAACACCACCACCAAGCGCAGCAGCAAGGTGAACGGTTCGGTGGCGATCTTCGAAGACGTGCCGTTGAACCAGCGCATGTCGGCGAACAAGCTCTCGGTCACGGTGCAGGGCGCGAGCGGCGTGACCTGCGCTCCGGTGCCGTTCCCCAAGGACGTGTTCGTGGACTGCTCAGGTTCGGACTGCTCGATCGGCTCGCCGATCCCGTTCTCGGGCAAGGATGCCTCGGGCGATCCGGCGTTCTACCTCAATCGCTCGATGCTCAACGGCAAGGGCTTCGACTT
>DATEOF010000272.1:0-2148 GCA_035274465.1 Polyangiales bacterium | reverse complement strand
TTGAGCGCGGAGCGCGGCGGATCGCTCGAGGCAGGCACCAGCACTTCAGCCGCTTGCCAGGCCAGCGCCCTCACGCGCGCGACTCCAGTGGGCGCTCGGCGGCGACGGGCGCCGCGACTTCGCTGCCGACGCGCTGCAGCGCGCGGTGGGCCAGCGCGCCGCCCAGGTTCAGTGGAATCAATAAGGTCATGGTGAGCGACGTGTCCTGGTCGAAGTTGGGTAGCAGCTTGAGCACGAGCCCGAGCATCGACATGCCGGCCAGAGTGTAAAACACATAGCGCGCGATGTTGCGCGCGCGTTCGGAGCCGAACGCGATGCCGATGCCGAGCGGCAGCCAGAGCAGCGTCAGCGGGTTCGCCAGCCACATGTTTTCGTTGCGATAGGTGACGGTGTGCTCCGTGAACGCCCACATCAGGAAACCTGCGGTACCGAGGATGCCGAACAGCGTCCCCCACGCCGCGTGCTGCAGGCCGAACAGCGCCCGCGCCAGCTTGCTGTTCGCGCGCTTCCACCACAGCGCGGTCAGCCACAGCAACCCGCCGCTGACGCAGCCGAACAGCAGCGACCACGGCCAACCCATGGTCGGCACCTCCACGATCGGCGGACGGCGCGCTTCGAACACCGAGTAGCTCGCAGCCACCAGCGGCACGTCGGCACCCGAGGCGTTCTTGTAATGCGCGCGGGCCACCTGCTGCTCCAGCTCGGAGGGCAGGAAGGTCTCGTCCCACTGCTTGAGCGCGCGCTCCTGGTGATCGTTCATCCAGAACACCAGCGCGAACGCGACCAGCGGAGACTTCTGCGTCATGCGCATGGTGTGGCCGCGGTACGTGTAGCGCGCCGGGTGATCGAGCGCGGCGTGCAGCTGGCCGCCGATTGCACGATCGATCAGGTCGCGCAGCCGAGTCGAACAGTTGTCGTGGTAGTGGTCGTAGAGGTACTCGCGGTTCTCCGGGAGCGCCTTGTTCGCCAGCGCAGCGGCCATCTCGACACGCGCGGCGGGGGCGAGATCGAGCTCCTGGACGTGGATCGAGCGATTCATGCGCATGTAATGCGTGTAGGTCGCGCGCACCGGCGTCTCGGCCACCCAGAACGTGAGCTTGCCCTTCATGTAGCTGGGCAACATCTCCGGGCCGAAGCTGAACATGCCGAAGTTGTACAGGCCGGCCATGTGCCGCGCGGTGTCCTCCACCACGAGCGCGTTGTGGCCGAAGAAGTTGTAGACGTCGTCGCCGGGTCCGAACGTCACCAACTTGATGCTCAAGTCTTCGGGCCGCGACTCAGCCCATGGCGAACGCGCGTCGGCGTGCGCGGACGCGGACGCCGCGGCTACGGCTGCGCAGACCAACGGAAGGAACAAGCCTCGGCGGAACATAGGAAGTTGTGTACCACAGCCGAAACTGGCGCGCAGTTGCGACTAATTGGGGCCTCTGGCGCGTCAGTGCGCTAAGCTCAGGCCTCTTCCAGAACCTTCGTGAGCGCAAGCAGTCGACATGAGTGACGAACGCGGCAGGAGACGCGATACGCCGACGGGCATGGGCCCCGGCAGATCAGGCGGCAGCGGACAGGCGCCGCGCGGCGCCGGTTTGAGCGGCAACCTGCCCGGCGGCTCGCGCCCGGGACAGGAGCGTAGCCTCACGCCGAAGGGTCTTTCGCCGGTCAGCGTGCACAATGACCCACCTGCCCGCTCGAAGCCGGTTCCGGCTGGATATCCACCCGCCGAGCAGAGCCGCGTGAACGTCGAGCCGCATGCCGTGCGCAGCCCGCCCCCACCCCCGCGTGGCCGCACGGTCGCCGACGGGTTCGCGATCACGCATCAGGCCGAGGCGCCCCAGTCGCCGAGCTCGCGCGCACCCCAGCCCGGTTCTCGGCCGCTCGAGGTGTCCAAGCCGAGCCTGCGCCTCAAGCTCGATGGCGCGGACCCGGACTACGAGGGTCGCGCGGTGCGGGTGCCCAAGCGCCGCGCGCCGCTGCTGCTGGGCATCCTGATCATGCTCGCCATGCTCGCGGGTGGCAGCTTCCTGTGGATCGACGCGCACGGTGGGGTGGACAACTTCGTGGCCCAGCTCCAGCACCTGGCGGACGGCTCGAGCCCCGCGCCGACGAGCGCCGCGGTCCAGCAGCCGCCGGCCGCTGACGCGCCACAGCAGC
>DATEOF010000271.1:0-12551 GCA_035274465.1 Polyangiales bacterium | reverse complement strand
CGAACGGTTTGAAACGGCGATGGATTCGCGCGTTTGGCAGTCCTGGGCGCACGCGGGCCGACGGGGCGGTAGTCGTGACGCTACGTTTGAGGAGGCGCGCGGGCGTCCAGGGCCCCGCAAAACCGCGAAGGCGCGGCGTTTCAAACCGTTCGCCGCTCTAAGCGGACGCGAGCACTTCGAACACGATGCCGGCGCGTTGCAATCGCGCGACCAGCACGTCGCCCATCGCCACGGCGGCCGTGAGCACGCCGAACCTCCGAGGCAACAGCACGCGGTCGAACGCCAGGCACAAGCCGGTCTCGGCGAGCATCTTCGCGCTCTCGAGCTCGTCCGCATCCCCGGCGCGCACCACTGCCCTCAAGCTGTGCGCGCCGGCCTGGGCCTCGAACAGGACGCGAAACCAGCCGCGGGTCGCTGGATTGCGCTCGATCAGCCAGCTGCGCGTGCGCTGCCAGCGCGACAGGCCGAAGGCTGCGCCGAGACCAGCCGCGGCCCTGACCACGTGCAGCAGGTGCCGCAAGCCGAGGTAGTGCCCGTACTGGAAGCTCGGCCCGTAGACGTCGAGCGCGCGGGCCGAACGCCCCACGATCAGCGAGTCGACGCTGGGCAACGGCATCACCCACATGCCCAGCGGCTTGCGATACTCGAAGCGCTGGCGCAGCGCCGAGATGCGCCGACCTGCAGCCATCAGCGGCAGGCCGCGCGCCGCCGAACGACGCAGCCTGCCGAGCAACCCGACCAGCGAGCGAAAGCTGCCACCCGACACGCCGACGCCGCGCACCACCACCGGCAACGTGTCCTGCTCGCCGAGCGTCAGGCGCCGGCGCAGCGCCGTGACCGCGAAGTAGGCGCCCAGATCGTGCGACATCGAGTCGAAGCCGCAGGCGTGGATGATCCTCGCCTGACTGATCTCGGCCAGCGCGTGGTAGCGCTCGCTGCTGCGGCGCAAGAACTCGGGCTCGCAGCTCAGATCGGCGTAGTCGGTGCCGTACTCGGCGCAGGCCGCGACCAGCGCCTCGCCGTGCTCGAGGTACGGACCCACCGTCGTGATCACCACGCGCGTGGTGCTGACCAGGGCGTGCATCGACTCGGAGTCGCCCGCCTCCGCGACCATCACGGCTGGCGAAGCGTGTCGGCCCACCAGTTGTGCCTTCAGCCGCTCGAGCTTCTCCCGATTCCGACCGGCCAGGGCCCAGCGCAAGCGCTCGCAGCGCGCGTCCGCCAGGTAGTGTGCGACCTGCTCACCGGTGAAGCCGGTGGCGCCGAACAACACGATGTCGAAAGCCCGCTCGGACACGTGGGATCCCCTGCATGTACCACGCTCATTCTACGATTCGCGTGTGGCGAGGCGCCACACGCGAAGACCACATCACGACTTCTTCGTGGCATTGCGCAACGTTCGCGATCGCTTCTCCGAAACATCGCCCGTCCGCAACGTCCGCACGCTGCGGCGAAAGTCTTCCATCCCGGCGATCATGGCGTCGCGCGTCAACTGCTCCGCGCGATCGGCGTCGGCGGCTGCGATCGCATCGGCGATGTCCACGTGAAAGCCTGCACGCCGCGCTTCGCGCGCACCCCAGGCTTGCGCCTGCACGCCCATCGCCAACACCGCCTTCAACATGCTGTTGAACACCAGGCGGTGGACCACGTTGTTCGAGCCCTCCTGCACTGCGCGCCAGAAGCGCAGCTGCAGCGAGTACAGCGTCGCCTCGTCGGTCGCTGCGCGCATTTGCTGCGAGAGTGCCTGGATCTCCTGGCGCGTGGCGCGGTTGGCCCGCTGCGCACACAGCCGCGCCACGTCGACGTTGATGTTCGCCCGCACTTCGAGCAGCGCCAGCCAAAACGCGGCGGTGTCGGCGCCGCCGCTCAGGTGCCCGGCCAGGAGCTCGAGCAAGTCCAGCCCGGCGCGCTCGCGATAGTCGAGCACCTTCGTGCCCTCGGGTGAGATCTCCACCAAGCCGAGACGCGACAGCCGCTTGAAAGCCGCGCGCACCCTCGGGCGCCCGACCTTCAACCGATCGCTCAGCGCCTGCTCGTCCGGCAGCTGCACGCCCGGCTTGTAGCTGCCGCGCAGGATGTCGGCCGCGAGCTGCGAGAAGACGCGGTCGGTTTCCGAGCCAGGTTTGGGTTCAGTCGACGTCATGCCCTGTTCATCGTGGCCACGCTCACCACGCCAATACGATCTTCCCGAAGTTCGTGTTCGCATCCATGCGCTGATGTGCGGCGCGTACCTCGCTCATCGGCATGACCACGTCCATCACCGGCTTGAGTTTACCGCTGACGAACTGCGGCAGCATATCGCGCGCAAAATCCTGACTCAGCTTGGCCTTCTCCTCGGGCGGACGGCTGCGCAGCACCGTACCGATGACGCTCGCACGCTTGGCCAGCAGCAGACCCAGCGGCAACTCGGCACCGGCACCGCCCAGCAAGCCTACCACCACCAGCCTGCCCGAGGTCGCGAGCGACTTGATGTTCTCGCTCAGGTACGCGGCGCCGACCGTGTCCAGGATGACGTCGCAGCCGCGCCCACCCGCGGCAGACTGCAGTGCCGTGGCGAACTCGGCCTTCTCCACGCAGAGCCCGATCGGCAGGCCCAGCGCGCGGCAACGATCGAGTTTGTCCTGGCTGCGCGACGTACCTACGATCGTAGCACCTGCCAAGCACCCGAGCTGCAGCGCGGCCGTACCGACGCCGCTGCCGATCGCGTGCACGAGCGCCAGCTGACCTGCGGCCAGGCGACCCTGCGCGAACAGCGCATCGTAGGCGGTCAGGAAGACTTCGGGGATCGCGGCTGCCTCTGTCAGCGGCATGCCCGCGGGCACGCGGATCGCCTCGCGCGCCGGCACGACCACGTGCGTGGCCATGCCGCCGCCGCCGACGATGCCCATCACCGCATCGCCCGGGGCGAGCTCGCGCACGCCCTCTCCCACCTGCTCGACCGTACCGGAGTACTCCAGGCCCGGCACATCGGCGGGCACACCGGGCGGCGCGGGGTAGAAGCCGCGGCGCTGCAGCAAGTCCGCACGATTCAGCCCGGCGGCGGCCACGCGCACCCGGACCTCGTGCGGCCCGGCGTCGCGTACGGCCAGCGTACCGAGCCCCAACACATCCACGTCTCCCTTGCCTGTAATACGTACCGCGCGTGCTTCGATCATCGGGCCCTCTCAGAGGCAGCGTACACCGGTTCGCGCTGCCACAGGCCACCCCACACCAACTCGGCGGCCCAAGGGAGTCGCGATGGGGTTAGACTCTAACCCGCTGCTCGATGCTCAGCCTGCTCGAACTCGTCTGCTACGCCGTGGCCTGCGCCGCGGCCCTGCCCTGTGCGGTGTTCTTCGTCGAATGTCTATTCGGCTCGCTGTGGCCGCTGCGCAAGGCACGGATTGCAGCCGTCAGCGGCCCGCGCTTCGCGGTGCTCGTGCCGGCACACAACGAGAGCTCGGGCATCACAGGCACGCTCGAGGGTCTGCTCGCGCAGCTGGGCGCGAGCGATCGGCTGGTCGTGGTCGCCGACAACTGCAGCGACGACACGGCGGCGATCGCAGCTCGCAGCGGCGCGACCGTGATCGAGCGTCACGATCCCGAACGCCGCGGCAAGGGCTACGCCCTGGCCTTCGGCCTCGAGCACCTGGCGCAAGATCCGCCCGAGGTGGTGATCATCGTCGATGCCGACTGCCAGGTCAGCCCGGGCAGCTTGGCGCAACTGGCTCAGCTGGCGCGCGATCGCGATCGGCCGGTGCAGGCCGACTACGTGCTCGAACCGCCCGAGCGACCGGAAGGCAAGGCGGTCATCTCGGCGCTTGCATTCCTGGTCAAGAATCGAGTGCGCCCGCGCGGACTCGCGGCGCTCGGCCTGCCCTGCCTGCTGACGGGCACGGGCATGGCATTCCCGTGGACGGTGATCCGCAAGGCGCCGCCGACCGAAGACAACCTGGTCGAGGACATGGTGATGGGCCTGGCCCTCGCGCAGTTGGGCCACGCGCCGATCTTGTGCCCGGACGCGCGCGTGTCGAGCGCGCTCCCCGATCGGACGCAGGCGGCGCAGTCGCAGCGCAAGCGCTGGGAGCACGGCCACCTGGCGACACTGATCGAGTACGGGCCCAAGCTGCTCTTGCAGGGCATTGCCCGCGCGCGCCTGGAGCTGATCGCCCTGGCGCTCGACCTGATGGTGCCACCCCTCTCTCTCCTGGTCGCTCTGATCCTGGCCAGCCTGCTGTTCACAGCCGGCTCCACCCTCCTGGGCGCCTCAGCCATCCCGGCCTTGATCAGCCTCGGCAACCTCGCCGCGCTCGGCTGCGGCGTGTTGCTCGGCTGGTTCGTTCACGGCCGTAGCCTGGTGCGCGCGCGCGACTTGGCGGCGATCCCCTTCTACGTCCTGTGGAAGATCCCACTGTACTTCACGTTCTTCGCGCGCGGGCGGCACACGCGTTGGGAGCGCACGGAACGTAAACCTTGACGGCGTAGTACGTCGCGCGTCGGTGTCGCGTTTCGGCGTCGCGCTTCTGCATCGTGCGTCCGAAGCGCGACGAAGCGCGACGCAAGATGCCGAAGCGCGAGGCACGACTCAGCTAGTGCTTTGCTCGGCAGTGACCTGAGAATGCGGTTCGACCACGCCGCGATCGGGAGTGCTGGGCGACGGAGCGCCGAAGCGCTGCTCGAGCGGCGCGACGGCCTTGGTGATCTCGAACTCCGCCTCGATGCGAGCCCGGTTCGCCTGGCTCAACCGTGCGCGCAGCCCGGCATCCGACAGCAGCTTGTGCAGCCCCTCCGCCAGCTCATCCCAAGCTGCAGGAGCGAACAAGAAGCCGTGCACGCCGTCCTGCACCAGCTCAGGCACACCGGCCACACGCGGAGCGACGACAGGCAGCCCGAGCGCCATCGCTTCCATCAGCACCACGGGCAAGCCTTCCATGAAGCTAGCCAGCACCAAAATATCGCTGCCCGCGATCTCCGCGAGCGTGTCGGGCTCCGACAGCCGACCGCGCAGCACCACCGAGCCGCCCAACCCGAGCTCCGCGATACAGCGCTCGATCCGCTCGCGCTCCGGCCCATCACCCACGAGCACCAGCTCCGCATCGTCGCCACGCTTGCGCACCGCTGCGAATGCCTCGAGCAAACCGATGTGGCCCTTCTCGGGCGAGAGCCGGCCGACGCACACCACCCGCACCCGCTCGCGTCGCGCTTCTTGACGTTGCGGCAGCGCGCTCAGGTCCAGCGCGCAGCGCACGATCATGAACTTGGACCAGTGGTCCGGAGATACTGTGCGCATGGCCTGCGCCCTGCCGAAGTGCGAGACACAGGCCGCGAAGTTCGCCGCTTCCAGCTTCGCACCCAGCAACAAGCCTGCCGGATAGTCGGTTTCGGATATTCCGTGCAGAGTCAGACTCCACGGCAAACCCAGAAATCGCGTGGCGAGCAGGCCGACGTTGGCGCCCGAGTTCGCGAAGTGGTTGTGCACGTGGCGGATGTCGCGCCGCTGCAGCTCCTGCGCCAACACGATGGCCTCGGCAAAGTGCGCGAGCGACCAGGCGAATGCCTTCACCCCGGGTACGCGGTGCTTCAACGCCAGACCCAGGGTCTTCAGGTAGCGAACCGGCTTCGTCGCCAGCGCCTCGGTGTGCGAGTGCAGGAGGCGCAACGCCTCGAACGGCAGGACGTAGAAGGTCGATTCGAATGCCGCCTTGTCGGCCGCCGCGCCGCGCTCAGCTGCACTGGGCTCGCGGATGCTGAACGTATCGATGGCGTAGCCACGCGCGCGTAAAGCCTCGATTTCGCGTCGGATGAACGTGTGGGAAGACGCGGGATACTGGCTGACGAGGTAAGCGATGCGCATGACGTCCAACAATCAAGAATGTCAGCCGGGCCCTCGACTGTCGAGTTCGCGGCGGAGAATCACGGTGACGCTGGGTGCAAGGCGAGCCGGCCTGCGACGATCCATTCGCGGAGCGTACGCTTCTGCACCTTTCCCGAGGGTCCGAGCGGCAAACTCTCGACGAACGCGTAGTAACGCGGCCGACGCATCTTGCCCAGACGCGCGTCGGCAAACGCCGCCAGGGCGGATGCCTCGCAGGCTTCTCGCAGCACCGCCACGGCGACGACCTCCTCGCCGTAGTAGTCGTCCGGCTGCCCCACGACGGCGACCTCGACCACACTCGGATGCTCGGCGAGCGCGGACTCTACCTCGGCGGGGTACACGTTGTAGCCACCGCGGATGATCAGGTCCTTGATGCGATCGACCACGTACAGCCGCCCGGCGTCATCCAGCCGGCCGATGTCACCGCTACGCAGGAAGCCATCGCCGGTCAGCTTGGTGTTGGCTTCCAGGTCGTCGAGGTAGTGAGTCATCAGGTTGTGGCCGCGCACGAGCACCTCGCCGGTTTCGCCCGGCGTGACGTCGCGCAACTCGGAGTCGACGATGCGTAGTTCCACACCCCACACCGAACGGCCCACCGAACCGAACACGCGCTCGTCGGGCGGGGCGTTGATGGCCGAGAACGTGGCCTCGGTCATGCCGTAGCCCTGACGGACTTCGACTCCCAGGCGCGCCTCGGCCCGGCGCGCCACCTCGTCGCCCAGCGGCGCGCCCGCCGAGAGTACCCAGCGCAGCGCCGCGGGCCGCTCGCCGCCTGGAGCGGCAGGACATTCCGCCCAGGCGGCCAGCATCGTGGGCACCACGGGCGCCCAGGTCACGCGCTCTTCCTGCATGGCCGCGAGCGAGCGCGCCGCGGCGAAGCGCGGAAGCATCACGATGCGCGCCTGCGCGAACAGCGGCGCCAGCAAGGCCATGCGGCAGCCGTAGCTGTGCGAGAGCGGCAGCACGCACAACACCACCGAGTCCGCAGCCAAGCCCAGCATGCGCTGGGCGAGCACGCTGGTGTGGAGCAAGAGCGACGCGTGGCTGATCACGGCACCCTTCGGCGCACCCGTCGTGCCCGAGGTGTAGAGCACCATGGCCGCAGCTCCCAGCTGCGGATGGCCGGGCAAGCTCATGCCGCTGCCAGCCGCGGTGATCTCGGCCAGTGACAGGACCTGCGGCGCACCCGCCTCGCGGGCCAGCTCCGTGCGAGGCGTGTCGTGCAACAACACCTTGCAGCGCGCGTGGCCGACGCGCGTCGCCAGCTCGGGCGCCGCGGACAGCACGTGCAGCGGCACCACCGCAGCCCCGGCGTAGACGATGCCGAACCACGCCGCCGTGCACTCGGCAGAGTTCTCGGCCAACAATCCCACCCGATCCCCGGGCTCGACGCCGGCCGCCGAGAGCCGCGCGGCCACGCGCAGCGCGAGCGCGTCCAGCTCCGCGTAGGTCAGCTCGCGGCGTGCACTGCCCGGGTCGCCGAGGTCCACGAGCGCGACCCGCTCGGGCGCGCGCAGCGCGGTTTGCCGGAGGACCTGACCAACCTGTATTCCCATCAACTCGCCGGGTGAGCCGCTATCCAGGCGCGGTAGTCACCCGTATACCCGACTTCGCGCCAGCGCGCCTGTACGCGCTCGAGCAGCGCCCGGATCTGTGCCGGCGTCGCGGGCTTCACGCGCAGCGCATCGTCGACGACGCGCTCGGCCGCGGCCCGACGCTGCGCGTGGACCTCCTCGACCACTTGCTCTGCCGGCACCGAATTGTTGATGCCGACGTACGCCTCGAGCGTGCGCTGCGAGACTTCGCGCGCGTTCTCGCGGCTGTCCTTGATGTTGCCCTTGCCGGTCAGCACGTTGCCCAGGCCGTAGACGCCGCGCAACCCGCGCAGCTCGCCGGTCGACCAATCCGCGTAGTCGTAGAGCTCGCCCTTGGTCGGCACGCCGGGCATCGACTCGGGCACGCTGCCGATCGAGCTCACGGTCAGCGGGCTGCGCACGTCGTAGTCGCTGTCCGGCAGCTCGCGGAGCTTGCCATCGACCAGCTCGGTCTTGCGGAAGCGCAACCCGACCATGCGATCGCCTTCGATCAGCGCGGCCACCGGCGCGTGACAGTCGCGCACGCGCACCAGGTACTTCTGCGCCAGGATGCCGATCATCTTCTCGCGCACGGTCTCGGTCTTGGCGCGCTGCTCGGGCGAGTCATCCTTCGGAAACGCGACCGGCATGTCGCGCACGCGCCGCCGGTAGTAGAGCGTGGCGCCCTTGATGCCGAGATCCGCGGGGGTGAGCTTGTGCTCGGCCAGCGTCTTGGGAATGCCCATGTGCTCCATGTGGACCACCGGCACGTGGATGCCGCGATCGGCGAGCGCTCCGCGGTAGAGCTCGATGTTCAAGATCTTGATCACGTCCACCGACGCCAGGCCGCCGCCGACCACGATCGCGTCGTCGATCACCGAGTACGCCGGCCCGTCGTAGTGGTGATCCTCGGAGTGGTTGAACCAGTAGACGAACGGGTTCTGATAGACGAAGCCGCGGCCGATGCAGCGCTCAGCGGCATCGATGCCGAGCGGCCGATCGCGCCAGGCACCGTTGGCCAGGAGCAGCGCCGACACCCCGGCCTGGCCGTGCAGCTCCGAAAACGGCAGGTCGCGCCCGATCAAGGTGCGCGGCACGTACAGCACGTCGGGCCGCGTGAGGTTCTCGTCGATGCGTTCGTATTCCTGCGCGCGCAGCTTGTCGTGCCAGCGCGGCAGACCGTCTTCGATCTTGCCGTAGGGACGCACGTTCTGTTCGAACACGAAGGTGAGGACTCCACGTTCTGCGCAGACTGCAGCGGCCTCCGAGCCGCTCACTGCGCCCCCCGCGATCACCACCACGTGCCTCGGCTCCGCCCACAATCTCTCGAGGTTCAGCACGCGACCTCCTGCCGCGGGCAGCTTAGCAGCAGTTTCACTGTTTGCTGGGTGGATCCGTGTACGAACGCGCCTCCGCGCCCAATACGACGCCGCCGGAGACGACGAAGGCCATCAGCTCGGCGTTGGCGATCTCGAGCGGTGTCACGCGCTCCTTCGGGACCAGCAGCAGGTTGCCCGAGAAGCTCACCGCTTGGGGTAAGTACACGGCCACGTGCTCGCGCAGCCCGAGGGCGTCGAGGTCCTCGCGGGTCACGAAACCCAGCAGCTTGGCCGCGGGTTCCTCGCCCAGGGACACCATGACCGGCCGGTTGAAGCGCTTGTTCTGTCCCACGAACACGCTGAGCACGTCGCGCAGCGAGGTGTACACCAGGCGCACGAACGGCACGCCGAGCAGGACGCGCTCGACGGCCAGGAAGAAGCGCTTGCCGACCACGTTCGAAGCGATCGAGCCGACCAGCACGATCAGCGACACGGTCACGACGAAGCCGAGCCCGGGGATCGGCAGCATCAGGATGCTGTCGACCGTCGTGAACAGCCACCACAACACGTACGCGGTGCCGAATGCCGGCACCAGCACCAGGCAGCCCTTCAAGAAGTTGCGGATCAGCAGGTTCACGACCGTCGATGATCACACAACCCTGCGCGCTGGCGAGACGGGCGCATCTGTGCGATGCATGCGGGCGGCGCATACAGGAGCAGATTGCGAGTGAGCGAACCCAGGCAAGTTTTGGTCGGTTATCAAGGTACCGACGGCGCGTACAGTCAGATCGCGGCCGAACAACACTTCGCAGCGCAGAGCATCGTACCAGTCACCCGTGGCTACGAAAGTTTCGCAGGGTTGCTGGCGGCGGTGGCGAAAGGCGAGGTGCAGTACGCGATGCAGCCGATCGAGAACACGACGGCCGGCTCGATCAACGAGGCGTACGACTTGCTGGCGCGGATGGATTTGCACCTGATCGGCGAGGAAGTGTTGCGCGTGCAGCACTGCTTGTTGGGATTGCCGGGCAGCAAGCTGGAGAACATTCGCCGGGTGTTCTCGCATCCGCAGGCGCTCGCGCAGTGCAGCGAGGCTTTGGGCGCGATGCCGAACTGCGCGGTGCAAGCGTTCACGGACACGGCGATGTCGGTGACGAAGGTGCGGGACGAAGCGGATCCGAGCCAAGCCGCTGTGGCGAGCGAGCGTGCGGGGCAGCTGTATGGGTTGTCGGTGCTGAGTCGCGCGATCGCGAACCAGGAGTTCAATTACACGCGGTTCGTCGTGGTTGCGCCGGCGCCGCGGGATTTTGCGGTGGGTGAAGCGTGCAAGACGTCGCTGATCTTCACGACGAAGCACGAGCGCGGTGCGTTGGTCAGGTGTTTGAACATCCTGGCGGACGCCGATCTCAACCTGACCAAGCTCGAGTCGCGGCCGCGGCCGGAGACGCCGTGGGAGTACTTGTTTTACGTGGATTTCGAGGGGAACAAGGCCGAGCCGAAGGTGAGAGAGGCGCTTGCGGGGGTGGAGCAGCAGACGACGTTTTTCAAGCTGCTCGGGTCGTATCCGATGCGCACGCGTCGAAGTGGCTTGGCCCCGTAACTCCCCAGGCGAGTTCCCCGGTCCCTTGTCCCTTGTTTTTTGTCCCTTGTTTTTTTGTTCCTTGTTTCCGTTCGAAGTTGCCGCTCGTTCCCCGCGTCAGGACGGGGGAATGAAGAACTGAAACAAGGAACAAAAAACAAGGGACAAGGAACCGACAACGACATCAGCTTCCTGCGTGGCGGTGCACTTAGAAGATCCCGTGCAACGGGCCACCCTTCGCCGCGAGAGCATCCACGCGCGCAGTCACCTTCGGATCCTCGATCAACGCCGGCGCGTGCCCCGGCTTCCGCCGTGCATCCACAAGCAGCGATCCCCTCGCGCCCCAGTGCTTGTGCCGCACCGACGCGCCCACCCCGTGCACATCCACCGCCGGATTCATCCGCGTAAACGTCACCCACAACCAGTTGTTGAGCGTCCGAGCGCAAAACTCACTGTCATCGCACACGGTCACCCACGGAAACGCGCACAGCGGATGATCCACCGGCAACTGCGCCGCCAGCCGCTCGACGAAGTCGTCGTACCCATCCGCCCCTGCGGCGTACGCCGGCCCCTTCACCGCCAGCACCCCTGGCAAACACACGCGCGGCTCACTGAAGCCGGCCGGCAGCGTGAAGCCCCGCGGCAACTCGGTCGGCAGCTCGCGCCGCTTCTTCCCGCGCGCCGCGATCACCAGCTTCGACCCGCGATGCAAACCCGCACCGCTGTAGTCGAGCGTGTCGATCGTCGTCTCGGTCTGAAAGTGTAGGTCTCTCCGCGGCTCGAAGCGCTCGAGCAGGTGCCGCAGGAACGCCGCGATGTCGTGGATGTCGAGCTCCGGATCGCCGGCCTGATCCACGATCATCAGCACCTTCGCCAGCGACATCTGGTTCAGCCCCAAGATCGCGTTGGCCTGCGTCAACAGCTCCGCGGGGCTGTCGTCGCTCGAATACGGTGCGTAGCGCTCGCTGCCGATCGCGAGCAGCAGCGGGTGCACTCCGGCCGCATCCACGGCGTTCACCGCGCGCAGCCCAGGCACCAGCGTCGGCACCACTGGACCCGTGATCTCGTGGATCAGCGCGCCGAACGTGGTGTCTTCCTGTGGCGGACGGCCCACCACCGTGAACGGCCAGATCGCGCCCTGCCGGTGATAGACGCGCTCGACCTGCAGCACGGGGAACTCGTGCGCCAGGCTGTAGTAGCCCAGGTGATCGCCGAACGGTCCCTCGGGCAGCGTGCGGCCGGGCTCGACGTAGCCGGTGATGCAAAAGTCAGCGTCCGCGAGGATCGGCAGGGCGTGGCTGTCCGAACGATGCAGGCGCATGCCGCGGCGATTGAGCGCGCCCGCGAACAACAACTCGGGCAGGCCTTCCGGCAGCGGCATGACCGCAGACAAGGTCAACGCGGGCGGGCCACCGACGTAGACGTGCACCGGCAGCCGCTCCGAGCGGCGGAGCGCGGCGCTGTGATGCACGCCGATGCCGCGGTGCAGCTGGTAGTGCAGTCCGATCTCGCGCTCGGGCGCGTAGCGTCCACCCGAGAGCTGGATGCGATACATGCCGAGGTTCGAGCGCATCGGCCCCGGCGCATCCGGATCCTCGGTGTAGACCTCGGGCAGCGTGATGAACGCGCCGCCGTCGTCCGGCCAGCAGACGATCTGCGGCAGCGCGCTGATCTTCGTCTGGTGCTCGAGCACCGGCACCTCGGACCAGGCGGGCTTCGGCAGCATGCCGAGCGCCGTCCAGGGCACGCCGAGGTAGCGCAGCGGCTGTTTGATCGCGCGCGAGGGATCGACCTTGAGCTCGATCAGCCGCGCCACACCGCGCAGCGCATCGCGAAACACGAAGCGCGCGCGCGGCAGGGTGCCGAACAGGTTGGCCAGCACCGGAAAGCTGGTGCCTCGGACGCGCGTGAACAACAGCGCGGGTGCGCCCGCGGCGTACGCGCGTCGCTGGATCTCGGCCAGTTCGAGCCGCGGATCGACCTCGGCGTCGATCCGGATCAGATGTCCGTGGCCTTCGAGATCGTGCGCGCAATCGCGGAGCGATGCGTATCCCATGGGTGCGGGCGCATGTACCAAGCGTTGCGCTCGGCGTCCACCGCGCACGAAGGATCGAACGAGGCGCGCGAGAGCGCCGAACAGTTTCAAACTTCGATGGATTCGCGCGTTTTGCGGGGTCCTGGGCGCACGCGCGCCGACGAGGCGTAGTTGAACACTACGTTGAGGAGGC
>DATEOF010000270.1:0-21623 GCA_035274465.1 Polyangiales bacterium | reverse complement strand
CCGCGCAGGCAGGCGCGCCCCCGCCCGCCGAGCCGCCCATGCCCGCCGGGGCTGGAGCGATCGGCATGAGGGTCGCGACTCCTTTGGCCAGGTCGCCCTTGACGGGTGCGACCCGCCCGGCCGCGCCGCCCGCCGTACCGCCAGCGCCTGCGCCGCCCATGCCAGATGAATTACCGCGCGGTGCCGGCGCAGTCGTCGCAGCGGCACCGCTTCCCGCCATGGTGTCGGATCCCGAGGACGAACCCGGTTCATCTCCACCACACGCGCTACATCCCAACAGGCAAACGACTCCGATGAGGCGTTGCCATGATCTGCTACTCATGTCCGCTTCCCCTTCGACGCCAGCGTCCCCGACAGGAGACGGTGCGAAACGCATCGTGCGTTCGCGCGGCGAACGTAACGAAATCGTTGGCTCCCGAGCACACGAAGTTACGTTTCTTCTAGACCGGCGTGCGGACGCGCACAAGCTTCCAATCGGCACACGAGCATTAAATCGCCGAGCTTGGCGTGCGCATTGAACCATCCTGGCCGGGATGGTTGAGCTGAGCCGCAGCATGCACGCTCTAACCTGGCGACCGTGAGATCTCAGTGTTTCGGATCGTCTAACAATCGCTGCGTGCAGCTGCGGTGAGAGAGCTGCGCCCGCCGCTAAGGGCGGCGGGCGGCCTCGGCTCGTCCTGCCTACCGTTGCAGGTTGCTCAACACGCTCTGCGCTTCAGTCAGGTGGTTGGAGACCATCGCGCGCGTGTCCTTGAGCGACGCCTTCAAGTCGGCGTTATCTGCGCTCGGGATCAAGCGCTTGTCGAGCAGATCCAGGACTTCCTGGTGCTGCTTGACCTGTGCTGCCATGTACGTGCTGTCGAACATCGAGTTGTCGATGCCGCGCTGGGTTTGCAACGCCTGACTGGTCTTGGTTTGGAGTTGACCGGCCAGCGTACTGTCCTCGGGAGAGATGTTCGCCGTGCGCATGAACGCCGCACCTTCCTTGAGAGCGCGCGAGTGCTGATCGATCATGCGCTCCGCGAACGTCTTCACGCGCGGATCTTTCGCGCGGTTCATGGCCAAGGTCGCCTGGTCGATCTCGGCTTGGTCGACCGACTTCAACACCTCCATGATCTGCGAATCGCGCAGAGACTCGGCGTCCATGCCCGTACTGGCAGTCGTCGGCGCTGCCGAGACCCCGCTCGTGTTCGTGCTCGTGCTGCTGGGCATGGTGCTCGTGTTCGACTCCGGCGGCGTGGCCTCATCGCCCTGGCTGGCGGCCGGCTGCGCATACTCGCTTTCCTCGTTCGACGAACAGCCCGCGAAAACGGCCAGCGCTCCGGCGGCGAGCGCGAGGCAGACGCTTCTGATCTTGATCATCTCGATTTCCTCCGCTGACGGGCGGCGCGCCCGTGCAAGGAAAGACATGCGCACCGACCGCCGATCGCCCAGGCTGCAGCGATCGGCGGCGGCTGTGCATGCTTCGTAGCTGTGGCGTCAGCGCTCGTGCGTGTCCTGGATCACCAGGGCGTTTTGCACCAAACGATGGTAGAGCTGCGCGCGCGCCCCGCGGTCGAGAGGCTGTGGCCAATCTCGCCCCATCTCGTTCCAGGCCGGATGGTCGGGATCCAGCCCGAGCGAGTCGATGTAGTCGCGATCGACGATCAGGAACTGGCGCCGGTACGCCAGCAGATAGCCGCCGTGAGCTGCACGGATCTCGCGCGCCTCGGGATAGTGCGCGCTCCAGATGTTCCAGTGACCCATACAACTGCTCGGGTAGAGCAGCGTCC
This sequence comes from Polyangiales bacterium, assembly GCA_035274465.1. Lineage (GTDB taxonomy): Bacteria > Myxococcota_A > Polyangia > Polyangiales > JAFGIB01 > JADGRF01. The sequence goes on along the minus strand of DATEOF010000270.1, from coordinate 19,851 downwards.
CGAAGTCTTCGTTCTCACCGTCCAGCACCTCGAGGGCATGGCGCCAGCTCTGGAAGCCGAGCTGGAGCGCGCCCGCGGTCAGGCAGTGCTCGCGCCGTACGCTGCGACTGATGTGCTCCGGTTCGGCGCCGGCGAATTCGCGCAATGCGCGCAGCCTGCTCAGCGCATCGGGTTCGGCGTCGCGCGCGCGTCGCTGCAGGATGCGCGCGTAGTGCTTGATGCGTACGGTCGCGGATGAAGGTTTTCGTGCTGAGTCCATGGCCCGCAATCGCTCCTCTTGGTTCGGGCCATTCCCGCGCTGTTGCGGCCCTCAAGGTGACGTTTGCGTGTGGTACTGCCGGACTGCCGGAAAGCGTGTTGCAGGGTGCGGTGGCTTTGGGCGGGTAAGGCGCCCCTGCGAGCCTCGAGGCAGGAACTAGCAGCTGGGTCAGCTCGGCGCAAGTTCGCTCGGCGTTGGCGGTGTGTTCGCTTACTGCGCGTGTGCGTGGCGTATGCGATCGCGATGCTTAACTCGAGTGCGTTCGCTTGCCAGCAGCGACACGTTTCGCTAGTGCTCCCCCACACTTCGTAGAGGCTTGTGCATGATGAAATTGCAACAAGAACCACGTTTGTTCGCGCTTTGTTCGTTCGCGCTGTTCGCACTGCTCGCGGCCGCCGCGTGCGACGACGACAAGAACCCGGGTAAGCACACGGGCGGCGTCGAGACCGACAAGGACGCGGGCAAGGACTCGGGCGCCGAGGCCGGCGACAGCGGTTCGACCCAACCCGAGGTTGCGGGTAACGGCGGTGTTTCCGGCGAGGGCGAGGCGGGCGCGAGCGGTGCGAGCGGTGCAGCTGGCAGCGGCGGTACCGGTGAATCCGGCGCGGGGGGCAAGGCTGGCGGGGCCGCGGGCAAGGCCGGCGGCGGAGCAGGTAAGGCCGGCGCGGGTGAAGGTGGCGCGGGTGAAGGTGGCGCGGGCGGGCGGCTCGCTGGTGGTGGCGAGGGTGGTCGAGCAGGCAGCTCGGGTGCGGGTGCGGGTGGATCCGAGGAGGGTAGCGGTGGCGCTGCGGGAGGCGGGGGCGAAGGTGGTGTTGGCGGCGGCGGCGGGTCCGGCGGTCAGGGCGGCGCTGGTAGCGGGGGCTCAGGTGGCGAGGGTGGTGCAGCTGGTGGCGGCGGAGCGGGCGGCGCGTCCGGCGGTGGTGGTAGTGGTGGTGGTGGTGGTGAGGGCGGTGCGGCTGGTGGCGGCGGAACGGGCGGCAGCGCCGGGATGTCCGGCCAGGGTCGTTGCGGGACGCGCGGCGGCGTCGAGTGTCGTGGCGACGAGTTCTGCAACTTTGCGCCCGACGCCGAGTGCGGCGCGAACGACCGCGGCGGCGTGTGCCAGGAGCGCAGCAATTTCTGCCCGGCGATCTACGCTCCGGTCTGTGGTTGCGACAATCGCACCTACGGCAACGAGTGCGCGGCGCACGGCGCCGGTGCCTCGGTCAAGCACGACAGCCTGTGCACCGTGGACGAGTGCGAGCAGGCGGGCGGCCATCCGCTCTACGGCACGGGGGCCAACGTCCCCGAGTGCTTGCCGAACGAGCAGAGCTGGGCCGTCAGTGGCGGCGTCGACAACGTGGTGTGCTGTATGGCCCGGCCTCCCGGTCCGAGCTGCGGTGCCAACCAGCGCTGTGACGACGCCGAGTTCTGCAACTACGAGACCTCCGCGGGCGGCCAGGGCTGCGACGGCAAGGTCGCGGACGCGCACGGCGTCTGCCAGCAAACGCCGGACTTCTGCACGCGCGAGTTCAACCCGGTGTGCGGTTGCGACCATCGCTTGTACAGCAACACTTGCGACGCCCACTTCTACGGCATCGCCATCCTGCACGAAGGTGCCTGCACCGAGCTCGACTGCGCGGCGGTAGCGGGCCGCGTCGTCTACCCCACCGGGCCCGCGCCGATGTGCAGGCCGGACGAGGAACAGTACACGTACGTGGTCCAGAGCACGGACACGTTCCCTGCCACCGGCGCCATCTGCTGCGTTCAAGCCAGGTAGCGTTCGAGGTGAGCCGCGACGCCGTCCTCGTCGTTCGACGCGGTGACGGCGCTCGCGGCCGCGAGCACGCTCGGATGCGCGTTGGCGACCGCGATGCCCTGGCCGGCCCACTCGAGCATCGGCAGGTCGTTCGGCATGTCTCCGAACGCGATCACCTGGCTGGGCTCGATCGCCAGCTTCGCGCAGTGCGCGGCGAGCGCCCAGGCCTTGGTCACGCCGGCGGCTGCGATCTCGATGAAGGGCGAGCCCGCGTGCGTGATCGAGGCGCGGTCCTGGACGATCGCCGACGCCCTGGCGAAGAACTCTTCGATCGGCAAGTGAGGGTGGCGCGCGATCAACTTGCTGGCGCCTTGCGCGGTGAGCTCGATGGCGTCGCCGATTTGGACCGCGTGCGCGAGCTCGCTCTGGATCCCTTCCTGGATGGCGCGCCGCACCGCGTACGCAGGCTCGCGACCGATCGCCGTGCCGCTCTCCACGGCGAAACAAATCTCCGGCAGACTCGCGCGCAGCTCCTTGATCAACGTCCGCGCGACCTCGGCGCTCAGTTGCGTGTGCTCGAGCACCGCGTCGCTCTCGAGGTCGTAGAGCAGCGCGCCGTTCGCGCAGATGGCGACGCCCGCCAGCTGCAGCTCCGCGGCAAGCTTGCGTACGCGACGAAAGGGCCGTCCGGTCACGAGCACCACGTGCACGTCGCGCCGCGCCAGCTCGCGCAGCACCGCGCGGCTGCGTTCGCTGACAGTGCCGTCCGTGCGGACCAGGGTTCCGTCGAGATCAGTAGCCACGAGGCGGGGGACAATCAGGGCCATATTCCTGGGCGGACCCTAGCATGCCGAGCAAAGCGCGCTTTTTCGCGGCCTGCGCGGGGCGCCTCGATTACTCGAGCCTCTGCTCGCGGTCGTGCAGCGTGCGCCGGCAGACGCCAATGGCGGCGAACACTTACCGAAGCTAACGGCGGCGGACGCTTCGAGTCATACATGTGTGCATGTTAGTTACTGTCAGCAACACGAATGTGTTCACGCAAGCGAGAGTGGCGGTTAGCACCTTGACGTCACACGACAGCTGCGACAGCGTAGCCCGGTGAGCCACGCGCTGTCGTTTTCGGCGCTGAGCTGCACGCGCTTCGTCATCCTTGCGTGCCAGAAAAGGAATCGAGGTGTTCATGCGTCGTGACTCGGCGGGTGTAGTCGATCGAGCCTTGAACGAGACACAAGGCGATGAGTTCGAAACCGAAGCGTTGGCTGCGCTCAACGCGCTGTGGCGAGACGAGTCGGAGCGCACCGACCTCATGAAGCCGCAGCACATGGGCGCGCTGATCCCTGCTCTCGCAGAGATCGACGTGGAGGAGACGACTCGTTTGCCTCATCCCGACGCCTCCACCACCGAGGATCCAGGCTGGGACGACGACCGCGAGCTCACCGAAGCGCTCGACTTCGACCGCCTCGCTCCCTGGCATGCACCGGAGTCCGAGCCAGCGCCGGACTGGGCGCTCGAGCTCACCACGTCGTATGACCGGCCTGCAGCCGATGACGGTAGCGAGCTCGAGTGGGACGAATCCGCAGAGCTGACGCATCGCATCGACCCCGAGACCGAAGCTGCAGTGCGTGCCGCGCCGAAGCCGCAGGGCATACACTTCTCACGCGACGAGGCGAGCACTGCTCGCGGCATGCCTAGCGGTCAGCCCGCGCTGGCCGCAGCGAAGAAGAAGCGCGAGCGCGCTGCCGATCCCGTGTCGGGCTTCGCGTTGCGCGCGCAGCCGCGCAGCGACAAGCGCGTCGGCTCGGAGACCCTGCCGCTGCGAGGCCCTCGACTGAAGCCCGCGCTCGCGCGCCCGAGCGCTTGGCCTCTGCCCAAAGACGCTGCGGCGCCGCGCCCTCAGCTGCCCCGAGATGCGGCGAACGCTCGCAACCTGGCCGAAGAGCTGTTCGGCGCAGAGCCGCCCGCGCGCAGCTCGGCAGCCACGACCTCGCGGCGGCCAGCGTTGCGCGGGTCGTTTCGCGAGCCGACGCCCGCCAACTCGTTCGCGGAACAGTCGCAGCCGACGGCGGCGAAGTCCGGGCCGCGTCGCGCCGTGAGGACGTACGAATCGCTGGCACCCTCCGAGCTCGAAATGCCGGTGGCGGCTCGCCGCTCGCCCGGCATGGTCTTCTGGGGCGCAGGCGTGTTCGCTGCCGTGGCGGCGTGCGTCGCCATGCGCCTGGTCGCGAGCGGTGCGACCGAGGTCGCGCCGGTGACCGCCAGCGCGCCGATCGATCTGGCTCCGCCGCGCGTCGAGGACACGGGCCTGTCGCTCACCAGCCGTCCTGCCGGAGCGGAGATCATCGTCGACGGTACCGACACGGGGCTGGTCACGCCCGCGCGCGTGCCGAACCTCGCGCCGGGGCTGCACGCGATCGAGCTGCGGCTCGCGGGCTACTACACCACGGGCTTACCCGCGGAGCTCGAGCCGGGTCAAACGCTCGGTCTGCCCGAGGTCGAGCTGCGGCAGCTGCCGGCGGCGAACAGCTTTCCGACTCCCAGCGTCGCGGTGGTGGAGCCAGCTCCAGTGCGCCGGTCGACGTCGCGTGCGTCCGCGCGGCGCGCGGCTCGTCGCCAGCGCACGGCGAGCGATCTGAGCGCAGACGAGCTCAAGGTGGCCCGCGATCCGGGGCCTGCAGCTGACGGCGGCAAGACGGGTTTGCTGCAGATCAACAGCCGGCCCTGGGCGCGCGTCCTCGTCGACGGCGAGTTCATGGGCAATACGCCTCAGTTTCGGCTGCGGCTGTCCGCTGGCACGCACAACGTGCGGCTGGTGAACGAGCCGCTCCACATGAGCAAGACCATCAGCGTGACCATCCGCGATGGCGAGACCGCGACCAGGGTCGAGACCCTGGCCGAGGATGCCGTGCAGTCTGGCGTGTCGATCTCGGGAGACCAGGCTCTCGCGACGCGCTGATCAACCCGGAGAAGCGGCCGCCGGCACGCGCGCACCGCTCTGAGCGCGCCGGTACTTGCCCGGCGTCTCGCGCGTCCAGCGCTTGAACGCCCGGTGGAAGCCGGCGACGTGGGAGAAGCCGAGCAGCGTGGCGATCTCGGCGAACGGCAGCTCGCCGGTCGCCACGTACTCGAGGGCGAGCTGTCGGCGCAGGCGCTCGAGCTCGTCGCCGAACGAGCTGCCTTCGGCGTGGAGGCGCCGGAAAAGCGTGCGCTGACTCATGCCGAGCTGCATGGCGATGTCCTGCACGCTCGGGTTGCCGCGTGGAAGCGCGTCGAGCATCAAGCGACGCACACGGCCGACCACGCGCTGGGTGCGGCCGAGGTCGGCGCAGCGGACCTGGGCGTGCGCGCAGAGCAGCGCGTGCAAGCCGGCGTCGCGGCCGATCAGCGGTAGCTCCAGCGCGTCACGCCGCAGCACGAAGCCGTAGCATGGCGCGTCAAAGCGCAAGCTCACCTGGCCAAAAGTCTCTTCGTAGGCCAGCGCGTCAGCCGGCGATTCGTGGGCGAACCAGACACCTCGCACCGAGTCGTCGGTCAGCGGGGCGCGCAGGTGGTTGTAGAACCAGGCGCTCAGCGTGTAGTCGCCCGCCGCGCGTGGCCAGTCGCTCGCTCGCTGCACGCGCAACAGCACCAACTCGTTGCTGAGCGGCTGGAGCGCGGGCTCGATCGTGTCGCTGACCAGGCGGGAAAAGCGGCTGGCAGTCTCGATTGCTGCGCGCAGCGTGGGCGCCGAGCGCATGGCGTGATCGACCACGCCGAAGGATCCCGCGCACACCATGCGGCCCGCGCGCAATCCGAGATCCGGATCTCGCGTCCGCTCGACCCAGGCGGTCAGCATCGCGTGTGCAACTCCCGCGGCCAACCGGCCGTCCGGTTCGAGGTCGATGGCGTCGAACTTGGCCTGATGATCACCGGGGAGGCCGGCTATCGCGCGCCTGAACGGCTCCAACACACGAACCGAGTAGTAGCTCTCCAAGGCTGCTGTCATGCAGGCTATATACAAGAAATTTTGGGGTTGTCGCCGCAGCTCGCAGCTGGAAGCGGCGGGCTAATGCGTAGAAATTGCACGCATTCCGAATGACTACTTAAACTTGTAGCAACCTTATAGCGGTTGGTTGGGTTGTTTCAGCGTGAGGGAAGCAATTGCCTCCCCTTACGCGTGCTCGCTGCCCGCGCCGGACATGCTCCGTGTCCGTCAGGCGCGGGGTTCGGGTGCGTGCACCGGCACACGTGCGTGGTGCGGTTGGTTGGCTGCCGCTGTCAGCGGCAGTAGAACGTGTTTCAATGCAGCTGATGGCGGCAAGACGTTTTCGGTGAACCCTCGAGGCTCGCGATACGCAAATGGCCCGATCTGGCCCCACCACGCTCCGCCGTCAGCTGCAACAAATCGGCGCCGTTTCCGGCCTACATCGAGCACATTGGGACCACACAGCATTGGCGGAAGTCGCAATACGCCTCGACGTACGGCGGTTCTTCGTCGAATATAGCGAGACCGCGCCCGGCACGATCACTGCACATGCGCGCGTAGGAAGATCCGCAGCTGGCACATCGGTCATGAGAAACTTCACGTGTTCCAGCTGCTGCAGCGTCGTGTTCTTCGAGAACGTGCGCTGTACGCATTGCGGCTACACTCTGGCGTATTTCCCCGATCACGGGCTGATCACGGCGATCGAGCCGATCGATTCCGGCGATCACGACGGTCCAACCCTGTACCGCTCGCTCGCGCCCCAGATCGCGGGCGAGTATCGCCTGTGCGCGAACAGCGCCGCCTACGGCGTGTGCAATTCGGCCGTGGCGGCGGCCGAGCAGGAGCCCCTGTGCCAGGCCTGTCGCCTGAACGATGTCATCCCCGATTTGTCCGACGCATCGGCGCTGGAGGCCTGGCAGTCACTCGAGCGCTGTAAACGGCGCTTGCTCTTCGGCCTGCGCGAGCTGCGCCTGCCGATCGACTCCCGGAAACAAAGGCCCAAGAACGGCCTGATGTTCTCGTTTCGCCGCGACAGCCCGGACGGCAAGCACAAGGTGTTCACAGGCCACAGCGACGGGCTGATCACCATCAACATCGCCGAGGCCGACGATCCCTTCCGCGAGAAGCTGCGCAAGCAGCTCGGCGAGGGCTATCGCACCGTGCTCGGACACTTCCGGCACGAGATCGGACACTACTACTGGGATCGCTTGGTCAAGGACGGCCCATGGTTGTCGGTCTATCGTCGGCTGTTCGGCGACGAGCGGTTGGACTACGCGCAGGCGGTCGAGCGCCACTACAGCAAGGGCGCGCCTGCGGGTTGGCCGCAGAAGTTCGTGAGCGCCTACGCCACCATGCATCCGTGGGAAGATTGGGCCGAGACCTGGGCCCACTACCTCCACATCGTCGACACCCTGGACACGGCGCGCAGCTACGGTGTGGTGCTGCGGCCCAAAGCAGACGGCGTTTCGGCGGACGAGATCTCCATGTCCGCGCCCGCGCTGGACTTCGAAGACTTCGACGATCTGCTGGCGGGTTGGATACCGGTGACGATCGCGCTCAACAGCCTCAACCGCAGCATGGGGCTGATCGATCCGTACCCGTTCGTGCTCTGCGCCAAGGTCACCGAGAAGCTGCGCTTCATCCACGACGTGGTGAGTCACTGGAACGCAGCTGACGAGCTCCGCAGCCAGGTGATCTGTGCTTGGCTGGAGCGCCCGGTCGCGCAATCGATCTCGCTGCGCCCCACGGGTCAAGCTGCACGTCCGACGATCGGCCTGGGCCCGAAACGCCGCCGCGAGAACACGCAGCGCCCTGGCCTCTCGTGTAGCCAGGCCGGCAGCAATCAAGCCGCCCATCGCGGCCGCGTGCGCCGAGGCCGCAGCGGCCGCATGGGCAGCCGCCGCGCCGCCTCGGCGTGACGCCTCAGCCCCAGTAGCGCCGGGCGGTCTCGGCGACCAAGCCCAACTTGCGCCACTGGTCGTCCTCGCTGACGAGGTTTCCCTTGAGCGTGCTGGCGAAGCCGCACTGTGGCGAGAGTGCGAGCCGTTCGGCGGGCAGGTAGCGCGCCGCTTCATCGAGCTCGCGCAGGAGCTGGTCCTGCGTCTCGAGGCCCGCGTGCTTGGAGCTCACGATCCCGAGCACGACCACCGAGTCGCCCTGGGGAACGTGGCGCAGTGCCGAGTAATCGCCCATGCGCTGCTTGTCCTCCCACTCGATCAGGAACGAGTCGTAGGGCAGCGAGAACAGCGTCTCGGCCACCGCGTCGAGTGGACCTTCCGCGACGTGCCGCGACTGGTTGTTCCCGCGGCAGACGTGGATGCCCGTGCGCACGTGATCGGGCAGGTCGGCTATCACCTCGCGGTCGGCCCAGGCCGCGAGCTCGAGCGTCTCGCGCAGATCGTGGCCGTTGCGCTCGAGCCGCGCGCGCCAGTCCGGGTCGCACAGGAAGGGGTAGACCGGGAAGTCCAGCTGCACGTAGCGGCAACCGGCCGCCACCGCGTCGGCGATCATGCGCTTCTCGATCGCCACCACGTGCTCGACCAGCTCGCGGTGCGAGCGGTAGGCGTGGCCGTTGATCTCGGCCTTGTAGTTGCCGGGTAGGGCGAGGAACGAGCCGGCCGGGAACGTCACCTTGTACAGCCGATCGGTGACGCTCGACATGAACGCGGCCTCGCGCGCTGCCGGGCTGTCCACCTGCTGCAGGCGATCGGTCACGTACTGCATGTTCCACTCGATGATCGTGCCGTCGGCGGCCTTGAAGCGCGCCTTGGCCACCTCGCTCGAGAAGCCGGTGATGCCGTCGAACAGCGAGTTCAAGAACATGTAGCGCCGGAACTCGCCGTCGCTGACCACGTCCAGGCCGAGCTCGATCTGGCGCTGCACGACGCGGCGCGTGTCGACCTCGGCGATCGCGTAGAGCGCGTCCATGCCGCGAGCGCGCTCCTGTGCCTCGATCGCCACGTGACCTGGTGCGTAGAGCGCTTCGTTCGCGGCTATCAGCTGCGGCGAGCGCTTCAGGCTGCCGACCTGCTCGGCGCGGGGGATTTTACGCGGGTTCATCTGCTTGCCTCCGGTCGTGCAGCTGGTGGCTGCGGGCCGCGCGCCATGTTGCGGGCGATCAGCTCGCTGCGCGCGGCGCGATACTGCTCGGGTGTGGGTGGCTCGCCCGGGCGCTTGAGCGCGTGGTAGTCCGAGCCGAGCGCCACGCCCAGGCTGGTCTTGGTCACGTTGGCCGGGAAGCCGTGCCGGTTGTCCGGCGCGGGGCCGCTCACGACCGTGTTCTCCAGCCGCCCGATGCCGTCGACCTCGACTGCGACCACATCACCCTCGAACATCGGCCGTGAGTGCCAGGGCGTGCCGGTGAGCACCACGTCGCCGGGGTGGAAGGTGAGGTGTCGCGTCAGATCGGCGAACAACACGTCGATGCCCCAGACCATCTCGGCCACGGCGCCTTCCTGGACCTTCACGCCATTGACGAACGTTCGCAGCACGGACTTGCGGATGTCGATGCCGCGCACGAGGCCCGGGCCGATCGGGCAAAAGCCGTCCTGGCCCTTCACGCGCAGCATCGAGCCGCTGTCGGTGTCGCGGAAGTCGTGCGCGCCGACGTCATTCGCGCAGCTGAAGCCCGCCAGGTGATCCCAGACGTCCTCGGCGCGAACATTGCGCATGGTGCGCCCGACCACCGCGGCGATCTCGCCTTCGTAGTTGAGCAGCCGGCAATCCGCCGGGCAGACCAGCTTGCCGCGTTGGCCCTGCAACGCCGCCGCTGGCTTCAAGAAATACGTCGGGTGCTCGCCCTCGAGCGCGCGACCGAACTCGACCGCGCGCGAGCGGTAATTGAGGTGCACGCAGACGATCGTGCGCGCCTCGACCGGCGCCAGGTAGGTCGCGGCGTCCTCCGCGACGACGGCACCGCTCTCGAGCACGAGGCGCCCGTCCTCGAAGCGCGCCGACTGCGCGCGCCCCTCGTGCAAGATGCGGCGTGTCTCCACGCGTGGGCCATCCAGCACGCTCACAGCGGTTCCACCTTTCCACCCAGCACCGAGAACGCCATCGAGAACACGTAGCCCGCGCCGACGCGCACGGGCCCGAGCGGAGCGAGCTCCTCGTACTCGGTGGTGCCGAGCTCGAGTTTGGCCGAGCCGGTGTAGATGGTGCCGCACTCGAAGTTGGCGATCGTGCCGAGCTGCAGCTCGTGCACCGCGGGCTCCGCCCGATCTATCGACGGGAACAGCCGCGTGTGCACCAGCGGCAGGGTCGCCGCCTTGGGAAACCGTTCGGTCTTCGTCTCGAGTCGCACGCCCAGGCTCAGCACACGCCGCCCATGGCTGCTGGCGTGGGCCGCGAAGTGGGAGCCTTCTTCCTTGCGCACGCCGCCGCGGCCGAGCGCGATCGGTCGGGTCATGGCGATCTGTCCCAGCTTCTTCGGAAAGCCCTGGATCTGCCCGCGCAGCAGCGACAGCTCGCTGTCGACCCAGATGAACGGCACGCGGCCGACCTTCTTGTCGCCGCGCACCGCATGCAGGACCACGTAGGCCTCGCGGTACTGCCCGACCGCCGGATCGGCCAGCACGCGCTCGTCGTGGTCGCTCGACGAGCACCAGTCGGCGAACACCACGCTCGCCGCTCCGTCGGGCGTGGGCGACAGGCCCTGCGGCAACAGCGCGGCCACGGCCTCGGGCGGCGCATTGAAGTCCACCGCGATGATCTCGCCGGAGTAGTGCCACGGCGGCGGCGCGACGATCGAGGAGCGACCGGTGGGCGACTGGGGAAGTGTCCAGCCTTGCAAGCTCATGAGCGGATCTCCTTCGTGGTGTCGAAAAACATGTGAACCTGGCCCGTGCCAACGGCGTTCTCGTAGGCCGACAGCTGCTCGCCGCGCGTGCGACAGGCAGCGCCGCCGATCGCGCCGACCGCCATCAGGTAGTGCGCGAAGCGCCCCTCGGGGTGAAAGCGCTCCCGGTACTCGGGGTACAGCTCGATCACCGCCGCGTGATCGCCCGCCTTCCAGCGTTCCAGGATCTGCGCGTCGAACGCGCGCGCCTCGCCCGAGATCACGTGCGAGGAGTCGTAGGCGAAGTGCTGGCGGATCACGTCCAGCGGCCAGAATTCGTGGCTCATGCCGCCGCTGCCCAGCAGCGCGATGCGGCCCCGGGGCAGGCGCCGCACGGCCTCGGCCAGCGCCTCGCCGATCGCGAGGTAATAGCCCGCCGATGCCGTCTGCACGATGCCGCAGGACAGGATCTTCTCGCGCGTGCGCAGGTGGTGCACGAGGTTGATGGTCGGGTAGTGCCGCGGCAATGAGGGCGTGTTCACGTTGACCGTGAACAGTCCGCGCTCCTTGCCGACCTGGTGCCAGAGCGCCGCGAGCTCGGGCGCGCCCGGGTAGTCGTAGGGCAGGTCGCAGATGTTCCGCGGCATCTCGTCGCTGGTGTACAGGCCCTTGAAGGTCGCGGCGCCCGCGATCACGTGCTCGGTGGTGGTGAACCAGTGCGTGTCGAAGATCACCAGCGTGTCGACGTCCAGCGCGGCGAACTTCTCGCGCAGCAGCCGATAGCCGGGCTCGATCAGCGTGGTGTCCGCGCCGGTGCCGCCCAGCTCGATGCGCACCTTCTCGGGCACCATCACCATCGGCTGGTGCGCCACGACGGCTGCCGCGACGATCTCAGCCATGGCTGCCTGCCCCTGCCGCTTTCAACGGCGTGCCGTCGGCAAGCGAGCCGTACTTGGTCGCGACGTTCTTCACGTCGCAGAAGAAGTCGAAGCTCCAGCTGCCGCCCTCGCGGCCCACGCCCGAGTTGCGCGCTCCGCCGAACGGCGCACCGAGCTCGCGCACGAAGAAGCAGTTGAGCCAGACGGTGCCCGCGACCAGCCCTGCCGCCATCCGCTGCGCGCGCGCCGGATCGCGAGTGTAGAGCATCGCGGCCAGGCCGTAGTCCGTTCCGTTGGCCTCCCGGAGTAAATCAGCCTCGTCCGTGAACGTCTGCCAGGTCAGCACCGGACCGAACACCTCGTTCTTCACGATCTCGGCGTCGGGGGCCACGTCGGTGAGGATGGTCGGCTGGTAGTACAGCCCGCCGAGCGAGTGCGGCGCGCCGCCGAGCAGCGGGCGCGCACCGGCAGCCAGCGCGCGCGACACGAAGCCCGAGACGCGCTCGAGTTGCCGCGGGTGGATCAGCGGGCCCACGCGCACGCCTTTCTGGCGCGGGTCGCCGACGGTGAACAGCTGCGCCGCCTTGAGCACGCGCTCCCGGAACTCGGCCTCGACGCTCGCTTCCACGAGCACGCGTGTGCCTGCCAGGCAGACTTGACCGGCGTTGTTGAACTGCGCGGCCACGTTGTTCGCCGCATCGTCGAGATCGGCGTCGGCGAAGACCACGAACGGCGACTTGCCGCCGAGCTCCAGGCTGATGGGCGTGAGGTTCTTCGCCGCCGCCGCCGCGACCAGGCGCCCGGTCGCGGTCGAACCCGTGAAGCTGATGCGATCGACGTCCGGGTGCTCGATCAAGGCCTGTCCGGCCTCGGCGCCCATGCCCTGTACGACGTTGAGCACGCCCTTCGGCACGCCCGCCTCGTTCGCGATCTGCGCGAGCAGCGAGCACGACAGCGGCGCCCACTCCGGTGGCTTGAGCACGACGGTGTTGCCTGCGGCGAGCGCCGGTCCGACCTTCCAGGTCGAGAGCATCAGCGGTGCGTTCCAGGGCGTGATCAGCGCGGTCACGCCCGCCGGCTCGTAGCGCACGTCGTTCCGTACCTCGCCGCTGAAGATCGGCGGGTGCGCGAGCTTCTGTGCGTAGCTGGCGAAGTAGCTGATGTTGTGCGCGGCGCGATCGACGATGCGCTTCTGGTTCGCGATCAAGAGCGAGCCGTTGTCGGCCGTCTCGACCGCACTCAGCTGGTCCTTGCGCGCGAGCAACGCCTGGGCGAAGCGCTCCAGGATTGCGCCGCGGCCCGCCGGACCGAGCGCGGCCCAGCTCGGGAACGCGGCACGCGCCGCGCGCACGGCTTGATCGACTTCACTCGCACCGGCGGCAGCCACTTCGCACAGCGGCGCGCCGTCGATCGGTGAGAACACGGCGAACGTGCGCGTGCCCGAGCTGCTCGGCTCGCCGCCGATCCAGTGCCTGGTTTCGACCTCCACGCCTGCGACAGTGGTCATGTCTTGCTCCGTTGGATGAACTCCGGAACGGCGGTCCACGCCTGCTCGCGCTGGGCGAGCATGTGATTGAGGCCGAGCGTGCGCGACACGCTGGCCAGGTAGAAGCGCTCATAGAGCTCGTTGCGGCTGCCGAGCGCCGAGCCCACGAAGTCCCAGGCAGTCCGAAAGAGCTGTGCGCGTTCCTGCGCCGGCATGCCGCGCGAGCCCGGCAAGTAGCGCTCGAGCGTGGCGCGCAGCTCGGGCTGCTCGAAGGCTGCGGCTTCGGGCGTCGCCAGCAGGTTGTGCGCGCCGAGCAACTTCAAGATCTCGTTGCTGCGTGCCATCCAGCCCGGCACGAGCGAGCGCAGCGCGCGGTACGGCCGATCGTCGCAGAACCACGTGCCGGCGCCGTATTCGTGCGCGTCTGCCTCCGCCGCTCGCAGCGACGCGCGCACCTGCGCGCTGTAGCACCAGATCTCGCCCAGCATCTGCTGGTTCTCGCTGCGACCGCCGGCGTTCTGCGCCTCGACCATGCGCGTCGCGAGCTCGTAGGCGAACTCGAGCTTGACCGCGGCGCGGATCGACGTCTGCTGCATGACGTTGCCGGTCCAGCCGCTGCCCATGATCTTGTTGTAGATGTCGATGTCGCCGTCGATGAACACGCGATCCCAGGGCACCTCGACGTCGTCGAAGACGATGAAGGCGTCTTGCTCGTCGAAGCGGCTCGAGAACGGCCGATCCACGCTGGCGCCGGGCATGCCGTAGTGATCGCGACAGATCGTGATCAGGCCCCGGGTGGCCATCGGCACCGAGAAGGCCAGGGCGAAGCCGGGGTCCGCGTTCTTCGGCAGCGGCTGGCCGGGGTACACGAACAGCTCGTCGGCGAACGGGCCCAGGGTGGCCAGGATGCGCGCGCCGCGCACCACGATGCCGCGGTCGGTCCGGCGCACGATCTTCAGCGCCAGCTCGCCGTTCTGGCCGCTGATGTCGTCGACCGTCTTGTCCACCACCGGATGCACGATGGTGTGGGTAAGCGCCAGATCCTTCAGCGCCACCTCGCGCTGGAAGCGTTGCAGCGCGGCCACCGCGCGCGTGTTGCCATTCTTGCCGAACACGTCCGGCCTGCCGGCGAAACCCGCCGTGGTCACGTTGACGTAGTCCGGCGTGCGGCCGAGCGCACCCACCGAGTAGCGCGCCAGACACTCGAGCGCCTGGGCCCGCCGGTGCAGGTCGTCGCGCGAGCGCGGGATGATGTGGCTGACCGAGATCAGCTCGCCGCTCTCGGCGTCGCGCATCAGGCACTTGTCCGCGTGCTGGTGCTGCCAGTCGAAGTAGCCGGCCAGCCCTGAGCGCGAGCCGGCGAAGGCCGGGTGCTCGGCGACGTCGATGCGTTTACTGCCCAGCCAGACCTCGCGCGAGTCGCGCAAGCCTTCCAGAAATTCGTGGCCACGCCGTGCGCCCATCATCGCCTCCCTGGATTCGCTGCCGGCCAATAGCGGTCGCGCAGCACGCGTTTCAGGATCTTGCCGGGCCCGGACTTGGGCAGCGGTTCGAGCTGGATCTCGATCTGCTTCGGGACCTTGTAGCCCGCGATGGCCTTGCGGCAGTGCTCGCGCAGCTCGTCGCCGCTGACGGCTGCAGCGCCCGGCGACAGCACCACGATCGCGTGCACCGCCTCGCCCCAGGTCGCATCCGGCACGCCGAACACGGCTGCCTCCACCACGGCCGGGTGGCGGTGCAACACGTCCTCGACCTCGATCGAGTACACGTTCTCGGCGCCCGACACGATCATGTCCTTGAGCCGATCGACCACGAACAGGTGCCCGCTCTCGTCCAGGCTGCCCAGGTCGCCGGTGTGGTACCAGCCGCCGCGCAGAGCGGCGGAGGTCGCATCCGGGTTGTTCCAGTAGCCGACGGTCACGTTCGGGCCGCGCACCAGGATCTCGCCGACCTCGCCGGGCGCGCAGTCGTCGTCGGTCGCGTCGACCACGCGCACCGCCACACCGGGGGTCGCGTGCCCGGCCGAGCCGAGCCGCGCGGTGCCGATCGTACGCTGCTCGTTCCGCAGCACGGTCACCACCGACGAGGTCTCGGTCGCGCCGTAGAACTGCGCCAGCTCGGCGTTGGCGAAGGTGCGGCTGGCAGCCTCGATCAGCTCGCGCGCGATCGGCGAGCCGGCGTGGCCCACCATGCGCAGGCTGGAAAGATCGCGCGGGCGCAGGCGCTGCGACGCGATCATCGTGCCGAGCATGGTCGGCACGGGGATCATCAGCGTCACGCGCTCGTTCTGGATCGCGTCCAGGCAACGTTCGGGGTCGAAGCTGGGCAGGATCACCGAGCGCGCACCGAGCCACACCAGCGACACCAGCGGTGCCACGCCGGCCACGTGGAACATCGCCGGCGCGGCCAGGAACACCTCGTCCTCGCGAAGAGAACAGGCCACGGTCTTGTGGAAGGCGTTGGAGATGAGATTCCGGTGCGTGAGCATCACGCCCTTGGGCAAGCCGGTCGTGCCGCCGGTGTAGAACAGCACGGCCACGTCGCTCTCGGCGACCTGGGGCCGCGGCGATGCCGGCGCCGCCGAGAGCAGCGACTCGTAGCCCTCGGGGATGGTGATCATGCGCTCGACTGCAGCTGCCAGCGGCCCTGGATCGCGATCGCTGATCAGCACGCGCGGCTGGCAGTCGCGCAGGATCGCCAGCAGCTCGGGCTGGGCGAGGCGCGTGTTGAGCGGCACGAGGATCATGCCGTGCGACGGGACGCCGAAGAACGCCTCGATGTAGCGGTGGCTGTTGGCGGACAGCAGCGCGACGCGCTCCCCGGGCTTCACGCCCAGCTGTCGCAGGCCGCTGCCCAGCTGGTGCGAGCGGCGGTGGAGCTCTGCGTAGGTCAGGCGCCGCTCGCCGTCGATTGCGGCCAGCCGCTCGGCGTGGATGCGGCAGGCGTGCTCCAGCGGATCTGCGAGGGTGAGCATCGATACGATCCTTCAGCTGGCGTTGATCTCGATCACCACGTTGCCGAACAGATCGGGCGCCTGGACGCGACGGAATGCGTCGTGGATGCGCTCGAGTGGGTAGGCTGAATCGATCACGGGGCGCAGCGCCGCGGCCTGCATGAAGCTCAGCATGCGCAAGGTCTCGGAGCGCGTGGCCGAGGTCGAGCCGATGATCGACAGCTGGCGGAAGAACACGCGCGGCAGGTCGAACGGCATGTCCGAGCCGGTCGTGGCGCCTGCGGTCACGATGCGTCCACCGGGCTTGAGCGAGCGCAGGCTGTGCTGCCAGGTGGCTGCGCCCACGGTGTCCACGACCAGATCCACCGGCTCGCGCAGCCGCTGGCCGCTGGCGTGGGCTTCGTGTGCGCCGAGCTCGATTGCGCGTGCGCGCTTGGCCTCGGAGCGACTCGTCACGATCACGTACAGCCCCGCGGCGCGCGCCATGCTGATCGCCGCGGTGGCCACGCCGCCGCCCGCACCTTGCACGAGCACGCGCTCGCCCGGCTGCGCCTGCGCGCGCGTGAACAGCATGCGGTAGGTCGTGGACCACGCGACGTTCAGGCACGCTGCCTCGTGGAAGCTCAGCCAGCTGGGCTTCGGGATCACGTTGCGCGCCGGCACGATCGTGTACTCGGCGAACGCGCCGGGCAGCACCTCGGAGATCAACGCGCGCTGCGGGTCGAACGTCTCGTCGCCGCCGCCAGCGTCAGGGTCGCCGAACGCTCCCGTCACCATCACTTCGCGGCCCGCCGGATCCCAGCCGACGATGTCGCAGCCCAGGATCTTCGGCGAGCTGGCGGGGCCGTGGCCGCCGCGCAGCGTCCAGAGGTCGTGGTTGTTGACCGTGCTGGCGGCGACGCGGATGCGCACCTGGTTCGGCCCGGGCTCGGGCGTCGGCCAGCCGTCTTTCAGCTCCAGCGCCGAGATCGGATCCCGCTCGTCCACACGCATCGCTACTGCGGCCCGCATGACACCCCTGTCTGCCCGCACCCGCGAGCTGCGTGGACGCTAAGCGTTTCTTTGTCGGCCGTCAACGAGATGCCGAACGACATGTGTGGACCGCTCGCCGCCCAGCCACTAACCTGTTGCAAACATGGCCAGAACCGAGGACATGCGGCCGGGCTCACTCTCGGGTGAGCAGCAGAGCTGGTTGCGCCCACAATCGGTGGTCTTCGCGCTGCTCGCCGAGCACGTGCTGGAGCGTGGGGAGCCGCCGCGCAGCGCCGGCGACCGATTGTCATCGGAAGGGTCGCGCCCATCAGGCGCGAGCCTTCCGCCGGCGGTGTTCTCGGGCAGCTTCATCGAGGTGCTGCGCCGGCTGGGCATCACCGAGCACGCGACGCGCTCCACGCTGCTGCGCATGGCTCGCCGGGGCCTGCTCAGCGGCAAGCGCAGCGGTCGCAACATGTACTTCGCCATGACGCCGCGCTGCATCGCGATCCTCGAGGACGGCCGGCGCCGCATCTGGGAGATCGGAGCGGTCAACGACGCGCAGGTGGACCGCTGGACGCTGCTGACGTTCTCGATGCCCGAGTCGTGGCGACGCAAGCGCTACGACCTGCGGTCGCGGCTGACCTGGGCGGGCTTTGGGCCGCTGCAGAACGGCGCGTGGTTGGCGCCGGCCGAGGTTGACGTCACGCCGATCGTCGACGAGCTCGGCCTCGACGCCCACGTCCGCGCGTTCCATATCCAGCCGATCGCGCCGACCGACGCGGCCGCGGTGATCCGCGAGACCTTCGACCTGGACACGCTGGCCGAGCGCTACCGCTCGTTCACTGCCGCCTGGAGCGGCGCGGATCCTGCGGCCGATGCGCTGGTGATCACGCTTCGGCTGAGCACGCAGTGGCTGCGAATCATCCGCGAGGACCCGCGCGTGCCGCTGCACCTGTTGCCGCCGGACTGGCCCGCGATCGAGGCGCAGCAGCTGTTTCGCTCGCTGCACGGGGCGCGCCGAGCAGCCTCGATCGCGCTGGCGAGCGAGCTGCTCGAGACGCTGCCCGTCTGATTGGGGGGCAGCCCCCTACTTCTTCTTGTAGCCCGCGTAGTTGAGCGCGGCCGGGATCTCTTCCTTCGAGAACTTGGCGGAGGCCAGCGCGGCGCTGGTTTCATCCACCGGCACTTCGTTCAAGCGCAGCGCGAGCGCCACGTCACCCGGCGAGTAGTTCGAACGCTTCATGCTGTCGGCGATCTCGCTCGGCGGCGCCCCGAGTTGCTTGAGCGCCTTGGCGATGAACGTGCGGTCGCTGCCGATCTGCTTCAGCGCGCCCGCGATCTCCTTGCGCGGCGTGCCCGATTCTGAAAGGGCCACGCCGATCTCGACTGGCTGGCACTTGGCGTCCTTGAGCGCAGTGGCAATCTCGGCGCTCTTGGTCTTGCTGAAGCCCTTCGCCACGTCGGTGCAGCTGTAACCGGCGCTCTTGAGCGTGACCGCGAGCTTCTGCGGCGTGGCGCCTTCGCTCCGCAGATCCTCCACGATCATCTGCGCGGTGTAGCCGCCGCCCTTGAGCGCCTTGACCACTTCCTCGTCGCTGATCTTCAGCTTGCGCAGCGAGGCGAGGATCTCGGGGCGCTTGACCGCGCTGGCCTTGAGGCCGGTCACGATTGCGGCCGGATCGCTGCCGCCGGCCTTCATGCCGATGGCGATCTCCGCCGGCTTGTACTTGGCCGCCAGCAGCGCGGCCACCGAGTCTTGCGTGGAGACGCCGGCTTCGCTGAATGCAGTCGCGAGATCGCCCGGTGCGACGCCCTTGGCCGCAGCGGCGGTGGCGACGTTCTTGGGCGGGAACTTGGCGCCGATCATCACCGCGGAGATCTGCTTCCAGTTGAACTTGGCCGCCGTCAGTGCCTCGACCATCTGGGCTTCGGTGAGCTTGCTCTCGGCGAGCGCCTTGCCGATGTCGGCGTCGCTGACCTTCTGCTGCTGCAGCAGCGTCACCATCTCGGCCGGCTTGGTGCCGATGGCCTTGAGCGCGCTGGCCGTGGCAGTGGCGTCGGCACCAGCGACCTTCAGGCCGCGCAGGATGTTCGCCGCATCGAAGCCGATGTCTTTGAGCGAGACCGCGATCTGATCGTAGCTCTGGCCCTTGGCCTTGAGGTCCTTCGCGAGATCTCCCGCGAACACCTTGCCGTCGCGCAGCGCGCTGGCGACCTGCGCCGGCTCGAGCTTGCGCGCCTTGAGGGCCGCGGCGATGTCGAGACTCGGCACTCCCGCGGTCTTGAGCGCGGCCACGAGCTTGTCCGGCGGATAGCCCGCCTGGCCGAGCGCCTCGACGATCTGCTCGGGCGTGCTGCCGGACTTGGCGAACGCCGCCGCGATCTCGCTGGCTTCGACGCCGTTCTTCTGCAGCGCCTGTGCGCTCTCGCCGAGCTTGTACTTGGCGTGCGCGAGCGCGGCCACCAACTCCGGGGTGCCGGTGTTGAAGCTCGCCTTGAGGATGCCGACGATCTCCGGCGGCGTGAACGTGAAGCGCAGGTTGGTCGCCACGTCGCCCGGCGCGGTGATGCCGTAGGCCTTGACGCCTTCGCCGATGTCGGCCTTGGAGTAGCCCGCGTCGCGCAGCGCAGCGGCTGCCTGCTTGGCGTTCGCGCCGCTCGCTTTGAGCTGCGCGGCGCAATCGGCGCCGGACGCCTTGGCCGCGCGCAGCTCTTTCGCCCTGGCGGTCCAGGCTGCCGCGTCCATCGGCCGCGGGGCCGCGACGGGTGCGGGCGGCGGGATGGGTGCGGGTGCCATTTGCTGCTGCGGTGCAGCCATGGCGAC
>DATEOF010000269.1:0-12903 GCA_035274465.1 Polyangiales bacterium | reverse complement strand
CCGTTCGCACGGCTTCGCTCCGTGCTCGGCGTCCCAACGGAGTTCGTGGGCAAATCCCTGCCTCGGCGTGATGTGGCACGATCTCGGATGGGCGCGCCGTTCGCACGGCTTCGCTCCGTGCTCGGCGTCCCAACGGGAGTTCGTGGGCAAATGTCCGCCTCGGCGTCATCTGGCGGGATCTCGGCTTCGCCAGAGCTCTAGGCCCGACTCCCGGGCGGTTCGCCTGCAGGCGGTCGTGCGATAGTAGGGGCGACCATGCGCATCACGCTGCTGTTGCTTGTCGCCGTGCTCGCCGTTCCTGCTTGCGCGTCGCTCGATGAGCCGGCGCCCGACATCGAGCTGAGCGCGCCCGACGTGGGTTGCGGCGGTTGCTATGTCGTGAATGCCGCGCTCGCGGGTGCGGGTTCGAGCCTGTTCGTCGGTGGTTATACCGACTTGACCGAGCGCGGGGTCGTGCGCCGCTTCGAACGCGGGGCCTGGAAGACGCTCACAAACTCTGAATCGCTGGGAGGTGTCACGCAGCTCTGGGCGACCGAGCGCGAGCTGTACGTTGCAGCTCTCGGCGGCGTACACCGTTTGGATCCACAGACTCACGAGCTGACGCAGCTCGAGAAGCAAGGACGGATCGTCTGGGCCGCCGGGGTCGATCGACCCGCGGTGTTCGATGCCGGGGTCGCGCACTTCTTCGACGGCGACGGCTGGGTGGACGAGCCGCTGCCGATCGAAGCCCCGCGTGTGGTCACCGGCAGCGCGCGATCGAATCTGTGGGTACTCGGTCAGGACGGCGCGATCGCGCACTCCAGCGGCGACGCGTTCACGTCGCTCGACGAGCAGCCGCCGGACGCGCCCAACGACATTTGGGCCGAGGGGGACACGCTGTTCGCAGTCAGCGGTGACGATCAAGGTCGCGGCAAGACTGGGCCGGGCGCGATCTTGCGCTGGTCCGAGGACCACTGGCAGGTCTTGAAGGAAGCGCCGCACGACGCACTGCTCGGTGTCGCGAGCGCCGGACCCGAT
Source organism: Polyangiales bacterium (assembly GCA_035274465.1). GTDB lineage: Bacteria > Myxococcota_A > Polyangia > Polyangiales > JAFGIB01 > JADGRF01. The sequence goes on along the minus strand of DATEOF010000269.1, from coordinate 11,886 downwards.
CGCGTGTACGCAGTGGGGGCGACCGCCGAGGACGGGGAGGCGCATCCGCTGGTCTGGCGCTTCGACGGCACGCGTTGGGCGCGGCGCGTGATCACGACGCGTAGCGTGTTTCTGTGGGACGTCTTCTGCGACTCCAACGGCGCGTGTCACGCCGCCGGCACGGACAACACCTTCTTGAACCTTGACGATCTGGACTGAACGTCGCGAGAAGACGCTGGACATGTTGCCGCCCGCCATGCTCAGGGAGGCACGATGCCCTCACGCGAGGTCCGGTCACTGGCAGCTTCGTCGTCTTCACGAAGTAGGGGTGCCGCTGGCAGCTCTTCTGATTCTGGCTTCCTCTGCCGCGCGGTACTCGGCGACACGACCTCGTTCCGCCTCGGCTAGCGCGCGCCGCATTGCCGGCGCATCGAGGTCCTTGCAGTAGGCCGGTGTTCCCGTCGCTTGTCTCCACGACTCAGCCAAGGTCCCCGCATCGATCGGGTCGAAACCGAGTGCGTCGACCAGGCTGAGCACCACCGACCGGGCCTCGGTCGCATCTGCCGCGACCGGTAACGCTATTCGGCCCGGCGTTCCCTTCGGTGTGCCCTTTTCGAGTAGGCTTTTCGCAAAGATGTTGTTGAATGCCTTCACTACCGGATGACCGAGCATCTGCTCGACCCATTGGCTGTCCAGGAGGCCTCGCTCGATCGGTTCGATTTGGCCATCGCGCAACTCCGGATGGTAGTTGCCGAGGTCGATGACGATCACCCTGCTCGGCATGCTCGCAAAGAGCTCGCGTGGCAGCTCCGGCACGAGCTTCGTCGGAATCGCCAGGACAACCAGGTCTTCGCTCCGCACAGCATCTTCGACAGCAACCGCTTTCGCCCCGGCGTCTGCCGCAAACGCCGTGACCTTGTGCGGCCCCCTCGGGCTCGCAATTGCGACCTCGTGTCCCAGCCTGGCGCAGTGTCGCGCCAGTGTTCTTCCCATGCCGCCCGCGCCGATGATTCCGATCTTCACGTGAGTCGACCTTTCTCGATGTCTTGAGGTCTACTCGGTAGGCAGCGATCGGAGGAGTAACAAGGCTGGCGCGAATCCCTGCACCGCGTGCTATCTGTCTGTACGTAACTGCGGCATGAGAGTTGCTTGATGAGATCCGTGCGTGGCTCCGATGTGTCAACCTGAGCCTGTGGGTTCGCATGCATGCGGAGCGGGGAGGACACCGTGAACAGTAAGCATCTGTCTCGTCTCGTTGGCGTGATGATGTTCCTCGGGACTTCTTGCGCTGCCGATACGGGGAGCTTGGGAGACCCGAGCGTGCGCGCCAAGCTTCGCGAATTGGCCTTGCAGGCTTCGGCGGCTGCCGGGGTTTCTTCGCCGCGCACGATGATTGCGGTGGCGTCCGCCGACCATCAGGTGGCCGAGCACGTCGTCAGCGGTGCCATCGTCGAAGATCATGTGCCCGTGTATGTCGTGGAGATGACAGGCGGGCCTTTTACGACCGAGAGGACGGGGTCGCGCCCGCCTGGGGTATCGGCGCCGAAAGGTGACGTTCTGACTCTCACCATTGACGCGAAGACGTTCCGCGTCACTGACACTGGCGTTAGTTCCAATGCGCCGGACCTGACTCAGATCGATTCGAACGTCGTGGATCTCCTGGCCGATTAGCGAGCGGCGAGCCCGAGTCGGATCACGCGGACCTGCGCAGGAATTCGATCGATGCGCGTACCTTGGCCTCCGTGATCACGTGCCCGGTGTTCGGCATGATCGCCAGCTCGCCCCGCTCGAGCGCGCGGAACGCAGCCACGCCCTCTTCCGGAGTGCAGAACTGATCGCGGTCGCCGACGAGGATCAGCGTCGGCGCAGCGATCGCACGCAGGTCGCCGAACCCGTAGGCCAGCCTGCGCGACAGGCGGTCGTAGGCGAGGTGCAGATACTTCTTCCAGTGTCCCGCTCCCTGTGCGTCGTCCTGATCTGCTTGCATCAGCCGAAACGTCGCGCGCATCTGCTCGCTGGCATCGAACGCTCGCCGCATCGCCTCGGGGTTTGCCTCCCGGGCATCGGCCGTGCCGCCGAGCATCTGGCGCATCATAGCAAATGAAGGCGATTCCGGGTTGAAGAGGTCGTACCCAGCGTCGTTCACGATCGCACCTACGGCACCCGGCCTGCGGATCCCGGCGATCGTGGCCGTCGTGCCGCCCTCACTGAAGCCACACAGCTTTGGCCGATGTAGTTGCAACGCGTCGATCAATCCGAGCACGTCGTCCGCGAGCACGTCGAAGGCGACAGACCCCGTCACGTGCCGCGTGCGGCCGGCGCCGCGCGTGTCCGGCGCAATGACTCGAAAATGCTCTGCGAACGCCTCCAGGTGCGATCCGTAGGCGAGCGGGTGGCCGGTCCAAGTGGGGTTGGTCGTGACCATCCCGCCATGCAGCAGAACGAGCGGCGTGCCGCTTCCTCGCTCGATGTAGTGGATGTCGATACCGTTGGCGCGAACTGTCTTGGTTTCGGTCTTCATGCGCTCCACGCTAAGCGGCCGCGGTGGATCGCGTCATGAGGCGTTTACCCCATATCTCGTTCACCAGGCCGTGCTTCGCCGCGAAAAGAGTGGCGCTCGCACAACAAGCAGGGTTCGCAGCTGATCTCGGTGTGAAGTGCTATCGTCCGGCCAAGGCACATCATGTCGAGCACGCAAGCGGCTGTGGTTCTCGGTGCATCGGGATCGGTCGGCAACGCGCTGATCAAGGCACTGATTCGCAATGGATCATTCAACCCCATCGTGACCCTGGCGCGTCGTTCGCAGCCCGATCAGGTCGCGATGGCACGTGATGCGGGTGTCGAGCTGCGCGAGACGCTCGTGCCTGCGATGGATCCAGCCGGTCTGGAAGCCGTAGCTACGCGGGTGATTCGTGCGCTCGAAGGCGACGTGGTCGGATTGAGTGTGTTGGGCGTCGGGGCCGGTACGGCGAAGCTCACGATCGACGAGCATCGCGCGGTCGACGTGCGTTTGAATGCGGCCTTTGCGGGAGGGCTGAAGGCATCGGGGCGAGTGAAGCACCTGGCGTTCATGTCCGCTGCAGGTGCTGATCCCATCGCGGCGGTCACGGGATCAGGTGCCGCGGGGATGGCGCGCTACGCCCGTGTGAAGGGCGAGTCCGAGGAAGCAGTGAAGGAGCGCGGTCCGGCTGTCGCGAGCATCTTCCGCCCGGCGATGATCATCGGCTCACAACACACACCGTGGCTTCTCGAGAAAGTGCTCCCCGCGTTCTCGTTCGTGACGCCCGCGAAATACAGGTCGATCACCGTCGAGCAGATCGCGAAGGCCATGATCGCAACGTCACTGGACACGCCGACGAAATCGCAGGTCTACCATTACCCCGAAATGATGGCGTTGAATCGGTGATTTGTTCTAGGTTGGGAGCGCCGCTCGAACCATGACTGACGACGCTCCTTCAGAACTCGATTCCGTGCACCAGAATCCGTTCGGTCTGTTGGGCCTTCGCGCGGAGCTACAGCGGGCCGTCGCGCAGGCGGGCTTCGAGCGGCCCACGCCGGTGCAACAAGCCGTGATCGCTGCAGTATTGGCAGGCCGCGATGTCCTGGCGCGTGCCGAAACAGGGTCCGGCAAGACCGCTGCGTTCGGGCTGCCGCTCCTGCAACGGCTCGACGAGCACACTCGCGCGCGAAGCGAACGCGGCAATCCGGTCTCGATGCTCGTGGTTGCCCCGACCCGCGAACTGGTGCTGCAGACGGCGGATGTGCTGAGCGGCTTCGCGCGCCCTCTGCGACGGAGGATCAAGCTCGTTGCTGCTCACGGCGGCGGTTCGGTCAATCCTCAGATGATGGCGCTACGCGGCGGCGCGGATATCGTGGTGGCGACTCCCGGCCGGCTGCTCGACCTCCATCGCCGCGGAGCGATCGAGTTCGCGACCCTGCAAACGCTCGTACTCGATGAGGGCGACCGGCTGCTCGGCCCTGAGTTCATGGACGAGCTGGTGCAGGTCGTATCGCGCTTGCCCGCACGTCGCCAGAATCTACTCTTCTCCGCCACGTTCTCGCCGCAGGTTCGCGACTTGGCTCGCGTCCTCCTGCGCGATCCGCTTGAAATCGGCGTTGCTGATGAGCCTGTAGCAGAGCCGGGCGCGAGGTCGGCGCCTGCGCCCTTCGAGCCCAACATCGAGCAGCACGTCTATGAGGTCGCCGCCGTACGCAAGACCGCGCTGCTGATTCATCTCCTTCGTCAGCGTGAGCTCGGTCGAGTCCTCGTATTCGTCAGCGCCAGAAAGACCGGGGACAAGCTCGTGGTCAGGCTGAATCAAGCCGAGATTCAGGCGGCCGTCTTCCACGCCGACAAGAGCCAGCACGAGCGCACCCGACGTCTCGAAGCCTTTCGCGCCGGCAACCTCCGCGTCTTGATCGCGACAGATCTGGCCGCACGAGGCATCGACGTCGAAGAGCTATCGGCTGTGATCAACTTCGAGTTGCCACGATCCCCCAACGACTACATCCACCGGATCGGTCGCACCGGTCGGGCCGGGCGCACTGGCCTGGCGATCTCACTGATCTGTGCAGAGCAGGAGGAACGACACTTCCGGGTGATCGAGAAGCGTATTCGGCGGAGATTGCCTCGCGAATCTGTCGCAGGATTCGAGCCACGCTGACACGGATCAGGCAATCGGCGGCACGTCCAGCGGCTGACTCGGCGCGTCAGGTCTCGATCTCATCAGCGCATAAGATCGGCCCTGCGCTTGCAGCCAGTGGCGTTCGGTCGCGATGATGCATCATCATTCGCAGCCAGGCGTAGCTGCCCAGGGCCGATGTCAGATGAAACAGCGCGTGCAGTTGCAGGCGCTGCAACGGATGATCGCAGCTGAGCCACACGTGCTCCGGCAACCAAAGCAACACGACGCCGCCGACGTAGCTGCCCACCGACGCGCCGAACCACGCGCGCATTTCCGGTCGGTCATCCTCCCGGAACGCCACGTGCGCCGTCGCCACGGTCAGATAGGCGATGATGAGCGCGTACGCAGTCATGAACAGCTGAAAGTAGCGGTGCACGACGAAGTAGCTCACCGCGACCGTCACGCCGTAGGTGGTGAGCACGGGCAGGATCCAAGGCGATCGCGCGCGGGACTGGTCATGTCTGCACAGCAACACATAGACATAGCTCAGACCCGAGAACACCATCGGCAGTTCGTCAGTCGCCTGCGCGCTGCGCAAGAGCGTCCCATGAAACGCCATCGAGCCGAACCCCACCAGCGCCAACGTGACGAACCCGACCACGAACCGCAGCTCGAGCGGCCGTCGCAGCAGGGCCTGCCACAACCCATACATCCCAAGCCCGACGATCGCCAAGCTCGATAGTGTATTCCACCACTCGGCCACATACGCCGAGTGCACATAATTGGGCTCACACCAATCGACCGAAGAGGCCTCGCCAAACCGGGTCCAATAATTCATCGCGCGCAAGCATCGCACATCGCGGCCCGGCCCGTCGCGCCTCTTCGCGCGCACCATGCCCTGCAACCGCGGTACGAAGCTCGATCACTTCGGAATGGGCGCAGCCTGGGCAATTTTCACGGCTTCGTCGCGGTCTTCCTTCAACCAATAGCCGCCTTGCACTGCCTTGTCCGCCGCGGCCGTGTACTTCGTCACGTAGTCGTCGTGCGTCGGATAGAGCGACATCAGCTTCTGCGGCGTGAATGGGATCTCCTCGCCGCCGAGACCGCACGCCAGCACGGCGACGAAATCGCCAGGTGTCTTGGGTCCGTTGTTGAAGCCGTGCGTCGAGATCGGGACATCGATGTCCGCGGTTCGGATGCCACCGAGTGCATTCATGTGTTCGTCGGTCGCGAGCTGGCTTCCGCGCATCTGGAACGGCATTCCCGCGGGCGGCTTCTTTCCTTCGCGCACCCAGTGGTGCAGGTGATCGAGCGCCGCGTTGTACACGCGGTACGAGGGATATTCGTTGAGCGGATTCGCGCACTCGATGTTCGGCACGCCGACGACTTCGCCGATCTCCGAGCCGCGTTGCGTGACGCGAGCGTCGTTGTGTGTGGCGCCTGCGACCATCCACTCGACCATGTTGGTTCCATCCATGAGGCGACCGTTGCCTTCACTCATCGTGAAGACGACGAAGGTCGGAATCGCAGGGTTGTTCGACGAAGGCTCGGAGCCGGAGTGCAGGAACATGCCGTCGAACACCTTGTCTTTCGGTTGCGTGGTGTTCAGGTACGGGCCGAGCCGCGCAGACGACTGTGACTGCCCACCGGCGATCAGCGCCTTCACCGGCATGCACGGCCCGAGCAAGGTCTCCGTCTGCAGTTTGATCGCAGCGCCCGCCTGTGAGAACACGGTGTTGGCGATGCTGTCGTTCGTGAGGTTGACCTCGGCGTAGCGCTTCGCGTCGGCCATCGACTTCAGTGCTTGTGCGCCGCCCGATTGCGCGGAGACGCCGACGAAGACGTGTCCTTCGCGCATGAAGTACTCCCACGAGTTCGCCCACAGCACCGCAAAGTCGATGCCGCCCGACACGTTGTACCACTCGACGAACACCGTTCCGCTGAACTTCGCGGGGTCGCGCGGCTTCTTCACCATCAGCCGCGAGGTGTACGCGGGTGATGTGCTCGTGAACAAGAACTCTTTCCACTCGTAGTCGTAGTCTTTGAGCGGCTTGATCGACTCGAATGGGCGCATCTTCTCGCCCGCATCGGCTGGAATCTCTTTGAGTGTGACCGCTCCGACTTTGCCCGGATTGTCCCACGCGACCGGCGTGCAATCCTTCATCGGAGGTGGCTCGCCGGGTTTCTCGTTCATCATCGAACCCGATCCGGCTTGACCCGTCGGGGTCATGACATCGCCGCCCATCGGTGGCGTGGTCATGGTCATGGGCTTGCCCATGCCGGTAGTTGCCGGCGCCGACGGACTCCCAGCCTGCGGCTGCGTGCTGGTCGGTGTCGACGGCGGCTGCGCGGTATCGGTGGAAGCCGGAGTGGCAGAAGCGCCCGCGGTGGCCATGGACGAAGTCATCGAGGGTGCCGAATCACTCGAGCAGCTCGCAAGCAGCGATCCTAGAATCGGGATGGCCGCGTAGGCGATCGCGTGACGCGTGACGCTCGATCGATGGGTGTGAACAGACATGACGGACCTCGCTTCCAGCGGGTGGAACCAGTCGGCCATGACCATTGGCTCGATATCTTCTGATGTTGGCCAACGAAACGCAGAGTTTGGCCACCAGGGGACAGCCCCACGCTGAGGGAGGCGCCGCTGACAGCTGCGGCTGCGCCAGCGCCACCTGTGGACGTCGAGCCTTTGGTTGCTGTGGACCGAGCGTGAGCGCTTGCTATAACCGCTCCACCGGTGGCCGTGACGAGTGTGTCGATTGCGTTGGTGCGCATGCTCTCGGTAGCAGTCGAGCGCGCGGGAGCCACACGCCAGCACTTCCTTGACCAAGCTTCGATCGACACCGGTCAACTCGAGGAGCTGCAGGGGCGCATCCCGATCGACGACTACCGGCGCGCCGTACGCGTGGCCTACGAGCTCTCGGGCGATCCGGCCTTGGGATTGCACCTCGGCGAGCAGATGAGTCTCGGGACCTTCGACGTGCTCGGGCACCTCACCGAGCACAGCAACAGCCTGCGCGAGGCGCTCGCAATGACCTTGCGTTACGTGCGCATCGTCACCCAGGGATCACCACTGCAGCTCGTGGAGCACGGCGAATTCGCCACGATTCGACTGGATCTTCCGGAGCGCGACACCCTGGAGAGCCGCATGACGGCCGAGTTCTCGACCACCTCCATGCTGCGGCTCGTTCGCCGCTTCATCGGTGCCGACGCGCTTCCGGTACGAGTGTTCTTCCCGCATCCCAGGCCGGCGTACCACGCCGAGTACACTCGTTTCTTCGGTGGGTCCGAACGCTTCTCACATGAGTTCACGGGGCTGAAGCTCCCCCGCTCCTGGCTCGATCGCGCGCCTCACTGTCATGAAACCGAGCTGCGCAGTTACCTTCTGGCTCGCGCAGAGTTTCTGTTGGCTCGATCCAGTGGACAGATGTCGACGGCCGAGTGCGTCGAGCGTTGGCTGGAGGCGCAGGCCGAGCTCGCGCGCCCCACGCTCGCGAAGGTCGCACGCGACCTGGGCGTCAGCACGCGCTCGCTGCGGCGCCGGCTGCTCGAGGAACAGGTGCAGTTCAGCGCCCTGCTCGATCGAGCGCGCGCTGCACAGGCCAAGCATCGCCTGAAAGATCCCCGGCAACAGATTCAGGATACGGCCTATGCGCTCGGCTTCCGAACGGCATCCGCCTTTTCCCGCGCGTTCAAGCGCTGGACCGGCATGACCCCCACGGCCTATCGCGACGCGCAGGTCCGATAGCTCGTACGCGTGCGCGATCGCGCGCGCTGGCGAGCGGTGCCGAAGCGAACGCCGGCCGCGGAGCAGCGCTGGCACAAGCGCCCGAGATAGACAGCACGACGAGCCACAAGACCGTTTGGATATCATGACTACACGTGTAGTCTCGCGTGGTCCGGCTTTCAACTGCTTTTGTAGTCCTGCGCGGGCGCCGCCCGCAGGCGCAGCCATCAGCGGCGAGGAGGGCTTTGGGTCGCTTCTCAGCAGTGCATTGGAGGGCGGTGCGGCTGGTAGCACATCGGCTGTTCGTCGAACGCGAGCCAGCCGAGCGTGTCGCAGAAGCCCTGCACGAGATCGGTGTGGTCCGCGCGCAGCGAGCAACGCAGGCTCAAGGTGTCGACCTCGCGCCGTGGCAGCCGGAACTCGAGCAACCGACCGTCCACCGTGGCCTTGGCGTGCCGCTCGTCACGCCATTCGAGGTCCGGCACCACACGTTCCAGTGCCGCACGGATCTCGTCGAGATCGCTCAGGTGGAGGACCGTCTCGGCGCTCAGCTCGTGTGCCTCGAGCGGCAAGCGCAGCGGACGAAAGAACTCGTGCCATCCGACATGCGTTACCGGATCGGAGCCGCGGTGTACAGCTGGTGTGATGACCTCATTCGAGACTGCGGTCGACCACTATGTGCGTTTGGCGAAAGCTGCACAGCGACACCATATCAGCGCTTTTTCGTGTGGCGTACGGAGCTCACAACGAGGTCCGCGTGCGTGCCATCGCGCCCCCGGCTCCGCGGCGGCGCGACGACATGTGCAACATAAAGGGCACACCACGCGCACGTGGCGCGAACCATACCTGCAACCACGTTGAAGCGTCGAGAACACCTCGCTAATCTTGGTGTTCATGGCGTCTTCGAGCGTGAGCATGCAGAGGCTGGTCGACGGAACGATGCAATGGAGCGTGGGCGCGTTCGTCGTCACCATGCGCGTCCTCGGCCCTGGCGTCGCGTACAGCACTACCACCGGCAGCGGCGTCCAGGTCTTCGTCCCCGAGTTCGCGGAAGCGCTGGAGGCCGAGATCGCTGCGCACGGGCGAATGGTCCTCTTCGTCAACTTGCTCGAGGCCACACGCCTGACCGGAGCAGCCCGCGACAGCTGGGCAGAGTGGGCGAAGAAACACCGGCAAGATACGGCCGCACACTTCCTCGTGCAGTCGAAGCTCATAGACATGGCTCTGTCACTGATCGCCATGTTCAGTGGGGCTGGCGCCCAGATGCGAAGCTACTCGGACATGGACCGCTTCTTGGCCGCGATGCGCCAGGCCGCGCCCAACGCAGTGCTGCCCAAGCTCCGCAACGTGGCCTGAGGCGCGCCCACCAGCTCGGGTAGCAGCGGATTCGCTGCAACGCTTGCCGTGCCCTGTGCTCTATCCACAGGCGAGTGCCGGGGTGGCACCCGCGGCAAATCTCGGCGAGGCGTGAAGATGACGACATGGCGACACTGGGCTGCGCTCCTCGGAGTGTTCAGCCTGTTGACGACTGGCACGGCGGCGGCCGAACCGACCACAGCAGACGGTTGGACGAGCGCGTTCCAGAACGAGCACAACACGCACTGGTCCGGAGGCGATCAAACGAACTCGATACGCACCACCGGAAATCATCAGATCTACTTCATCCACGGCGACACGATGACGATGGATGAGCAGATGGACGGGGGCGGGAAGGGCGCCGGGACCTATATCGCTCACAGTCCCGGTGCCGTGAACAACTCCATCGTGCGCTATATCTGGTTCGGAGCGGACGTCGTTGCGCCCGCGACGGCCACCAGCGAAGCCGTACCGAGCCCAGCCAACACGCACTTGTGGGGCATGGATCTCACGGAGGCCAACGGAGCCGTCTACGCGCTACTCGCAGATGGCACGAGCGGCAAGTTCAATGGCGGGGGCTACCTGGTCAAGTTCACCGAGAACCAGGACGGCACGCTCACGCGCAGCACCGGAGTGGCTCAACTGCCATACGATGCGACGAAGAAGATTCACTGGAACAACTCGATCATCAACCTGGGCGACACGATCTACATCTACGGTTCGGATGATGCCGGCAAGAGCTACGTATCGAAGGTCGCTGCCAGCCTGATCGATTGGGGGTTTCTCGGGAGCTGGAATCTTTCCTACTACTCGAGTAGCGGCTGGAAGCCGAATCAAGCCTCGGCCGAGCAGATCAACTCTCACGTCTTCCGATCCGTGCGCGCGGCCAATGGCTACCTGGTGGCCACGCATCGCGACAACGGCTACGAGGCTACCGGAGCGTTTGGCGCCGTGCGGACATCGACCGACGATCCGCAGTTCCAGTCGCCCTCGCAGAAGAGCACGACGTTCACCCATGCACTCGTCGTCGCGGGCCAGTCGACGTCTGCAGGTAACGTCAGCAATCCAGCCTACTCCGTGCCGATCTACACGTATTGCCCGACGCTGCATCCGGAGCTGCAGCCCTCCGGCGCTTCGACCCTGCTGATCGGGATCGACTGGAACACCATCCACTTCGAGGCGGATTACTGGAAGAATGCCCAGGCCTACAAGCCGCGATTCTTCACGGTCAGCTCACCGGATCGCTGGTAAGCGCGTTCAGAACGCGATCAAGCCGCGCGCGTCTTCGAGCGGAATGCTGTCGCGAATGAACAGCTGATAGCGCGCGCCGCCGGCCACGATGGGGATCGCCAGCGAGCCCGAGGCAGGCATGTCGGGGGTGCGGCCGGTCTTCTCGTAGCTCAGAAATGCGCGCCAGGCCTCGTGCAACTTGTCGGCATCGGCACCTCGCGCGAGCCGGCCGCTTCCGGGTACGTACACCTGACTCGCCTCGGTCTCGGACATCGCGACGGCCTTCGCGTCTCCGAGCGGCCAGGTGGATGGATTGCTCCACGCCGATGGCTCGACGATCGTCGCCATGCCCTCGACGAGCATGTAACGGACATCGCCCATCGCCGGCGCGCCCGATCCTGCGAGCTCGTTGCTCACCTGCAGAAATGCGCTGTGTAACCAGCTGAAGTTCTCGCCGACCATCACCGGACTGCCCATGCCGAACTGGATGCAGCCACCAGCGTCTCCCCAGCGTCCGCAGGATTCGGAGAGCTTGCCTCGGCCGAGCGCGTAGAAGTAGCCGGGCGTGTCGAACCCGAGCGCGGGGTAGTTGCCCACCAGCTGTTGCCAGCGCTGCATCTGAAACGCTTCGCGCAGCCGCTGCAACTGCGCCGGGCTCAGCTGTCCGGTCCTCACCCGCTCGAGGCGGCCGGCTTGGATCCAGAAGCGGCACGTGCCTTCCACCAGCAAGTAGCGGTATCCGTTCTCGGCCATCATGGGTGAGCCGATGTTCGGTTGACCACCCAGCGTCATCACCGCAGCGAACGTGATCCCGGGCATTCCGTCGCAGAGCACGGTATCCAGGTCCGTGCGCGTCGCGGGAGCGCCGCCGCTACCAGCTGCCGGCGTACCACCCGCGCCCGCCTGCGAAGTCACGCCCGCGTCGTCGCTATCGCCGCCGGTGTCGGGGTGGGGCGCGGCCGCGCCGCC
>DATEOF010000268.1:0-54855 GCA_035274465.1 Polyangiales bacterium | reverse complement strand
GGAGGGGGCGGGACCTTGGGCGGCGCAGGAGCTGCCGCGACGGGCGCCGGCTGCTCGGCCTGCTTGCGCGGCGCGGCCGGTGCCGCCATTCGCTTGAACTGCGGAGGCGGCGGCGGAGCCTTGGACGCGACCGAGTCGGCGCCCGCACCACCTTCACCCTCACCCAACTGCAGCGGCGCCTCGACGTCTTCGATGTCGAGCGTCTCGAACTCGTCGCCCTGAGGCCGCCGGCTGGGCCGCATCGACGGCAGCATCGGCGCGGGTTCGGAGTCGGACAGCTTGGGCGGACGATCGCTGATGATCTTCGAGCGTGTCACCACCACGGCAGGCCGCAAGGACTCGTCGTCATCGGCCGCGACGGGAATGCTCGAGCGGCGCCCGGTCAGGCTCGAGATCATGCGCGGCTCGCCCGCCGGGGGCACCTTGGATCCACGTCGCGGAGCTTCCTCCAACGCTCGCGCGCTCGCCTCGGCGGCGGCCTGCTCCACAGCCTTCTCGGTAGCTTTTTTCACGAGCTCCACGGGCGGGAGCTCGAGCGAGGTCACGCGGCCTGCGGCCAGCGCCATCTCGGCCGACAGCTCGATGCGTGGGCGGGTCGGTGCGTCGCTGTCCATGCGGCGCGGCGGCGGGCCCGATTCGAGCACCACGTCCTCACTCGCGCTCTCGTCGCTGCTGCTCTCAGCTGCAGGCTCGGCTGCCTGGCTCGCGGCGTCGGACTTGGCAGCCACCTCCGGGGTTTCGGCCGGTTCGAGCTCGGACTCGTCGACCGCCGCAGGTGGATCACTCTTGGGTTCGCGCGCGGCCTGCTGATCCGGCGCCCCGTGGGTCGGCAGCGGAATGAAGCTGAGCTTGGGGTTGGTGGCCGGCTCGTCGTCGAGCAACTCGGGCGGTGGCTCTTCGGCGCTGGCAGCTGCGGCGTCCGCGGGCTGGCTGTCTGGTAGCCGGAGCTCGGACAGGCTACTGGCCACACCGTCTGCAGCCGACGGCGGCGCGTCGGACTCTTCGGTGGTGATCTCGATCTCGGGCGCCGGCGGCGGCCCGGTCAGCACCAGCTCTTCCTGAACGGGAGGCACAGGCCGGGAGCTCTGCTCGCCGGCCGCAGACACAGGCCGGGAGCTCTGCTCGCCGGCCGCATACATAGGCCGGGAGCTGGGTTCGCCGGCCGCATACATGGGGGAGGACGACTCCGCACCTGGGTCGGCGATTCCGGAAGCAGCGACTGTGGTCTCGGTAGGCAATGGGATCGTGCGCCGAGTCAGCCTACGTATGCTGCGGCGACGACGTCCTCCTTGTCCATGAGTTCCCATCTCGTCGCTCACGACACCACCGTGCTCGCACCCCGTTGTCGGCGCCAGAGCGCTTCGCCGACTCGAACGTGATCGCCCGGACGTTTGACCAAGGACAGACCCGAGGCTGGACCGGCGAACACGATCACCGTCGAGCCCAGGTGGAAGATCCCGAGCTCATCGCCGCGCGCGAGCGTCGGACCTTGGCCTGGCGGGTACGATACCTCGCGCGCCAGCCGCCCGTCATTCGTCACCAACTCGGCATCGAAGCTGACGCTGATCCGACCCACACCGATCGCCCCCACCATCACGCTGGCGATCGGCCCGTGCAGTGGACTCTGCTGCTCGATCACCACGCGCTCGTTGCGCGCGAACAGGCGCGGGACATGGCGCAAACCAATGGCATTCACGGGAAAGAGGGTGCCGTCGATGTGCCGGAGCAGTCGAACCTCGCCGGTCACCGGCGTGTGCACGCGGTGGTAGTCGCGCGGGGAGAGGTACACGACCGCGAACTGGCCGCCCGCGTACAGGCTCGAAGCGAGACGATCGTCTAGCAACTCGGCGACGGTGTAGTTGCGGCCTTTGATACGCAACGTCGATCCGACCTCGATCACCCCCGCGTCCTCGAGGCGACCATCCGCGGGAGACAGCAGCGCTCCCGGATCCGGATCCAGCGGTCGGGAACCCGGCTTCAGCCGCCGGGTGAAGAAGGCATCGAATGTCTCGAAACCGGCTTCAGGCACTTCGTACTCGGAGAGATCGATGTTGTAGGCCGCGCAGTACGCTCGAATCGTTCCTCGCAACAGGGGCCGCGGCGCTGGGACCCGCGCGACGCGCCCCAACGCGCGGCTCAGACCCTTACGTGGCAAGACCAGCAGAGACGTTGCGGCGACGCGAGACGGACTTGGAAGCATATTGAACCGTGCCGCGCAGAGCCACCCCCACGGCGTGATCTCGTTCGAATCAAATGGCGGGGCACGATAGCCGAGGCGCCAAAGGTGCGTCAAACACCGTCTGCTGTCGGCCCAGGTGCGCGCGCATCTCCCCTGCGCGCTAAAAGACGACGGCCCTCGTCCGTGTTCCAGACGAGGGCCGCATTGGACACCGAGCAGCCGTTCAGCCGCAGGAGGTCTCGATGATCAAGCGAGCGACCACGTAGGGATCGCAGTTGGCGCACGGCCGGCGGTCCTCGAGGTAGCCCTTCCCTTGCTGCTCGACGTGCAGCGGGATGCGGATCGACGCGCCGCGGTTACCGACGCCGTACAAGAAGGTCTTGTAAGACGCGGTCTCGTGTTTGCCGGTGAGGCGCTCTTCGATGCCGAACCCGTAGTTGGCGACGTGCAAGTCGGCGCGGCCGCGGAACTTTTCACACGCTGCCATGATCGCCTTGATGCCGCCATCTTCGCGCATCGTCTTGGTCGAGTAGTTCGTGTGGCAACCCGCGCCGTTCCAATCGCCCTTGACCGGCTTTGGATCGAGCGACGCGTTGACCCCGTACTCCTCGCCCGTGCGGTACAACAACCAGCGCGCGAGGTGCAGGTGATCGCCGACCTCGAGTGCTCCCGCGGGCCCGATCTGGAACTCCCACTGGCCGGGCATGACCTCTGCGTTGATACCAGCAAACTTCAGCCCGGCAGCGATGCAGGCATCCATGTGCTTCTCGACGATCGGGCGGCCGAACACCTCGTCGGCGCCCACGCCACAGTAGAACGGACCCTGCGGCGCCGGATAACCCTGCTCCGGCCAACCGAGCGGCCTGTTGCCCTTGAAGAACGTGTACTCCTGCTCCATGCCGAACCACGGCTCATGTGCGGCGTACTTCTCGGCGACTGCTCGCAGCAGTGAGCGTGTGTTGGTCGGATGGGGCTTACCATCCGCCGTGAACACCTCGGTCATGACCAGCACGTTGTCGCCACCGCGGATCGGGTCGGGGCACATGAAGACGGGCCTCATGATGCAGTCCGACGCGTGACCCTCGGCTTGGTTCGTGCTGGAGCCGTCGAAGCCCCACTCGGGAGCTTGTTTCACGTCGCTGATCGGCCCAGGAAGAATCTTCGTCTTGGACCTCAGCTTTCTGGTCGGCTCCGTACCATCGACCCAGATGTACTCAGCTTTGATTGCCATGCACTGTCTCCATGTCTACCCGCCATTGGAGCCACCCGCTCCGGCGGGAACCTTTACGTGCGGCGGCGCAGTCGAACCGCGCTCGCGCCGCTGCCCGCGTCGGGGTCAGACCGCGTCTTCGCCGCGCTCGCCGGTGCGGATACGTACCGCTTCTTCGACCTCGACGACGAAGATCTTTCCGTCACCGATGCGGCCGGTCTTCGCAGTCTTCTCGATGGACTCGATGACCTGGCTCACTTGAGTGTCCGAGACCACCAACTCGATCTTAACTTTGGGTACGAAATCAACCACGTACGCCGAGCCGCGGTAGACCTCTTTCTTGCCACCGGTACGACCGAACCCTTTGACCTCGCTCACGGTCATGCCTTGGATTCCGATTTCGCCGAGGGCGTCTTTGACCTCGTCGAGCTTGAAGGGTTTGATGATGGCTTCGACTTTCTTCATGTGAGCTCTCCCGGGCGCAGAGGTGTACGATTGACGTACCGGGCGAACATTTCGTGAATGTTTCGCACCGGTAAAAATGCCACCGTGTTGGCCATTGCCGTGTAGAAGCGCCCTGCGATATCACGCGCGTAATTCCCACACGGAGAGTGGACCATGCCGTCGTTCGAGCGGATCGTTTCGAGTTGGGCATCGGGAATGCTGGCCCTGGGGCTTGTAGGGGCTTGTGCGACCCAGTCCGAACCCCCTCCCGAGTACCCCCCGATGGAGGCGCCGCCGGCAGCGGCATCCAGCGGCGCGGCGACCCCGCCCGAACCTCCCCGGGCCACGGTGGCCGAGCCGACTCCGCCCCCACCTCCGGTACAGGTCGTCGCCGCCGAGAACACCCCGCTCGAGGGTGCGGCGCCCACGGTCAAGCTGCGCGCGCCGAAGGACGGTCAGCTGGTCAAGACCGACAAGGTCGAGGTCGCGCTCGACGTCAAGAACTGGGGACTCAGCCCCGACGGCAATCACATTCATCTGATCGTCGACAACGAGCCGTACATCGCCGTCCGCGACGTGAGTAAGCCGCTGGATCTCGCCGCGCTGGTGCAACAAGAGCTCGGTCATCCGCTGAGTGAAGGCACGCACGTGCTGCGCGCCTTTCCGGGCCGAGGACACCACGAGTCAGTCAAGGAACTAGGCGCGTTCGCGATCAGCGTGTTCCATTACAAATCGAAGTCGACCGACTTCAAGCTCGATCCCAAGGCGCCGCTGCTGACCTACAGCCGACCGAAGGGTTGCGCCGACGCGGGCAACCGCGTGTTGCTCGACTTCTACGTGAGCAACACCAAGCTCAGCCCGACCGACAGCCGCGTGCACTACGTGATCGACTCGAACGTCAGCGGCGACATCGTGGCCTTCACGCCGCACTACGTCGAGAACCTCCCCGCCGGCGAACACACGCTGCAGCTCACGCTGCAGGACGCCAACGGCAACCCGGTGCCGGGTATGTTCAACGACACCACGCGCAAGATCAAAGTCGCGCCGGACTGCAAGGCGCTGGCTGCGGCGACCGCGCCGGTTGCAGCTGGGAGCGGCACGCAGACCGCGGTGCCGCCGGCAAATCCGCCGTTGATCAGCACGCCGACGCCCAGCGGTCCGGTCTCACCGCCGACGACTGCACCGAAGCCATAGAAACGAGACGTTTCGCTCGCGGCCTGCTACCTAGGCGTCGATGGCTTTCTTGCTCGATACCGTGCGCGACCTGGGGCGGCTGCGAGAGATCGCGGGTGTCCTCGCGCGCCACGGCTTCGGTGAGCTGCTCACGCGCACGGGGTTGGCCAGCCTCGTGCCCGGCAAGAACGCGGAGTCCAGCGAGCCCAGGCTGGCGGTGCGAGCGCGGCGTGTGCTGGAGGAGCTGGGGCCTTCGTTCGTGAAGCTCGGGCAGCTGCTCTCGACGCGGCCCGATCTGTTGCCCGCCGACATGATCGAGGAGCTGAAGAGGCTGCAGGACGACGTGCCGCCGCTGCCGTTCGCCGAGATGAAGCCCGAGATTGAACGCGAGCTCGGTGCGACCATCCCCGAGATCTTCAGCAGCTTCGACGAGCGACCCCTGGCTTCGGCGTCGATCGGCCAAGTGTATCACGCGATGTTACGCAGCGACGACGGCGAAGCGGCCGTCGTGGTCAAGGTGCAACGACCCAGCGTGGGTCCGACGATCGATCGCGACATCGATCTGTTGTACTGGTTCGCGCGCGTGCTCGAGCGCAGCGTGCCGGAGACCGGCGTGTACCGGCCGGTGCGACTGGTCGAGGAATTCGATCGCGCGATCCGCGCCGAGCTCGACTTCGCGCAAGAGGCCGACAACGCCGAGCGCTTCGCGCACAACTTCGCCGATCTGCCGACCGTGCGCTTCCCGCGCGTGTACCGCGAGTACTCGTCGCGCAAGGCGATCACGATGGGCTACTTCGAAGGCGAAAACATCTTCGACGCGGTCCAGCACGGCGCGAGCGCCGAGCGCATCGCCAAGAACGCAGTGCAGATCGTCGTGAAGATGGTGTTCGAGCACGGCTTCTTTCACGCGGATCCGCACCCGGGCAACATCCTGATCCTCGGCAGCCCGGAGGCGCCGATCCTGGGCCTGGTGGATCTCGGGCTGGTCGGCCGGTTGAGCCCGCGCCTGCGCGACCGACTGGTGGACCTGGTGGTCGCCGCCGGCACGCGCGACTCGCGCGCGATCGCCGACGCGCTGTACTCGATCGGCAAGCCCACCAAGAAGGTCGACCGCATGGCGTTCGAGGCCGAGGTCGCGCGGCTCTCGGACAAGTACCTGGGCCGGCGCCTGGGCGACGTGCCGTTTTCGGATCTGATCCGCGATCTGGCGAACGCGTCGCTGCGCTACGGCATGGAGACGCCGCCCGATTTGCTGATGGTCGGCAAGGCCGTGATGACCGTCGAAGGCATCGCGCGCCAGATTTATCCCGCGCTCGACATCGTCGAGGAGATGCGCCCGTACTTCACGGAGATCGTCGGCTATCGCTACTCGCCCGAGCGCTTGACCAGCGACATGCTGCACATCGCCACGCGCTTCGCGAACGCAGCGACCGAGTTTCCCGCGCGCGCCGAAGACATCCTCGAAGACCTGCGGCACGGCCGCATGAGCGTGGATGTCCGGCAGACCAGCTTGATGCGCGCGACCGAGCGGCTCGGGAAGCGCATCTTCAGCGGGCTGGTGGTGGCGGCGCTGGTACTGGCCGGCGCGCTGCTGGTCGCGCGGGGCTACGCGGCGTACGGCGGCGCGCTGTTTGGGGTGGCGGCCGTGTGGACCGGCGTGATGGCCGCGACCCTGGCGTTGGGACGCGGCCGGCCCGATTGAGCCCAGACCCGAAAAAATGCAGCCCCTGAGAAAATCAGGGCTTGCGGTTCGAACTTACCTCCCTATACTGAACAAAGGAGCAGCTATCATGCGTAACCCACGCAAGACCTTCCCGCTGTCGCCGTTCGAACCGCCCTCGGCCGATCCCAGGGCTCCGCTACTCAACCTGCCTGCAGAGCTCGTGCCGGACCTGCCGTTGCCCGTCACGCTCTGGCTGGCGATCGAAGGCGCCCCGGCCCGGGTCCAGCTCACCACGCGCTCGAGCCACGATCACGGTGCCGAGGCCCTGTGTCCGGAGCGCTCGCTGGCTGACGTGATCGTGTTCGAGCGCGAGGAGTTCCGCGCGCTCGTCACGGCCGCCGAGGCCGACCGCATGTGGCGCAAGGACCTGCTCGGGTTGTGCTTCGACAAGTGGCGCCGCCCGGACCATCGGCTGACGGTCGCGGATGCGCTGGCAGGTGCCAACCCGGACCCGCAGCACTGGTCGCTCGAGCGCGTCTTGATCCGACTCGGTGCGACGATCGAACGCGTGGAGCTGGGCGACGAGTCGCAGCAGCAGCAACACGCGCTCTCTGCCGCCGCCTGATCAGCGCATCAGGCGCACGCCGATGGCCCAGCCGAGCGCGGCGAGCGCCAGGCAGCTCACGAACGTGAGGCCGACATAGAACACGGCGAGCGACGTCTGGCCTTGCTGGAGCATCCGGAAGGTTTCGAGATTGAACGACGAATAGGTGGTGAAGCCGCCGAGCACACCCGTGCCCACGATCAAACCGAGTGGCACACCCCACAAAGTCTGGCCGGCGAGGACTTGGCTCAGCAGTGCGAGCGCACAGGAGCCCAGCGCGTTGACTGCGAACGTCGCGTACGGAAAGCCCGTGCCGAAGCGCTCGGCCAACGCCACGTTCGCGCCATAGCGCATCAGCGTGCCGAGCGCGCCGCCGAGTGCGACCAAGAAAGCAGCCACGCTCGCAACCGTAGAACATGTGTGCTGCACGCAAAAGGTTTGCGTGCAGTGTCGTGATTCGGAGGTATCCTCCCCGGCCCGATGCCGAACCAACACGCTCGACGCGAACTGGGCTCGAGGACCGCGCACGGAGGAGTGATGTGACCGTGCGGGCTCGAACGCGTATTTCCGCGCGCGCGTCGGCGCCCCCCGAGGCCGCCGCCACGCCGAGCCTGGTCGGTTGCTCGCTGCACCTGGGCAAGCACGTCGTGCCGCTCCACGCGGGTGCCGTGCATTATTTCCGCTTGTCGCCGAACTCGTGGCGCGCCGCGCTCGAGGCGGTCAAGTCGCTCGGCTGCACGATCGTCGAGACCTACGTCCCGTGGGGCGTGCACGAGCTCGCCGACGGTAGCTTCGACTTCGGCGAGCACGACCCGAGCAAGAACCTGGCGCGTTTCCTGGAGACGGCGCACTCGCTCGGCTTGTACGCGTTCGTGCGCCCCGGCCCGAACATCAACGCCGAGCTGACGTACTTCGGGCTGCCGCGGCGCATCGTGTTCGACCCCGAGTGTCAGGCGCGCTCACCGCGCGGCCAGCCGCTGCCGTTCATCGCACCACCCAAGATGTTCCCCGTGCCGTCGTACGCGAGCGAACGGTTTCTGGCCGAAACCGAGCGCTGGTTCCAGAAGGTCGCCGAGGTGGTGCGGCCGCGCGTCTGGCCCGCCGGCCCCGTGGTGCTGATGCAGGTCGACAACGAGGCGAGCTTTTATTTCCGCGACGCGCCCTACGACCAGGACCACCACCCCGACGCGCAGACCAAGTACGCGACGCAGCTGCGCCAGCGCTACGGTCAGATCGAGAGCCTGAACCAGGCCTACGCCAGCGCGCATGCCAACTGGGGCGAGGTCACGCCGCCGTCCACCGTCCCGGCTGACCTCGAGAGCGCGCGGCGCTCCCTCGACTTCATGGAGTTCCACGAAGAGCTGATCGCCAGCGCCCTCGAACGCATGCGCGACGCGCTGCTGCGCAGCTTCGGCGAGCTGCCCACGGTTCACAACGTGCCGATGGGCGAAGCGGGCCTGCCTACCAGCCTCGCGCGGCTGGACCAAATCGTCGACGCCAACGGCCTCGACTACTACCACCTGCGCACGCACCTCGATCACGTGCGCGACCGCACGCTGCACATGGTCGGCTCGGTGCGCTGCCCGTTCTCGCCCGAGATGGGCATGGGGGCCCCACCCTGGTTCGCGCTGCGCACGGAGGGCGACTCGCTGCAGACCACGCTCTGTGCGTTCGCCTACGGACTGCGCGGCCTGAACCTGTACATGGCGGTCGATCGCGACCGCTGGTACGGCGCGCCGTTCGACGAGCACGGCCGCGACCGCGAGCTCGCGCCGAGCCTGCGCCGCATGTTCGCCGGCCTGCAACGCTGCGAGTTCCACACGCTGCGCCGGCGCGTCGCCATCGGCATCATGATCCCCAAGGAGTACCGCGACCTGGCGCGCTCCATGCACACGCTGGGTGCGTTCAGCCCTTCGCTCCTGTCGCTCGCCGGCAGCGGCGCGACCGCCGCCTGTCACCAGTCACCGCTCGGCTTCGCGCAGCCGATCCAGACCGAGTACTCGAGCTTCATCGCGCGCGTGGCCGAAGCCCTCGCGCGCGCCGAGCTGCCGTACGTGTTCGTGGAGAGCGACGCCGACGAGGCCTGCCTCGCCGAGCTCAAGGTGCTGATCACCCCGAGCTACGAGTTCGCGCAGCGCGTGCGCTGGCAGCGCCTGCGCGCCTTTGCAGCCAACGGCGGCCAGGTCATCTACGGCCCGCGGCTGCCGTCGCTCGACGAGCGCTTCAACGCGTTCGAGTTCACCGCGCCCGACAAGGCGCGGCTGTGCACCGGCGACGCCGAGGGCGCCGATGCCCTGGCGCGCGACTTGATCAAGCTGCTCGAGTTCGAGCCGCGCTTCAGCGCCAGCCAGGGCGTCGAGACCACCGTCCACGAAGACGACTCCGGGCCGCGGGTGATGTTCGCGATCCAGCGCGCCGCGCGCTTCGTGCAGTGCGAGATCCAGTTGCCCGAGCCGATGGCGTTGGTCGACGCCATCACCGACGAGCGCTTCGAGGGCCAGCAGAGCGTGCGCGTGCCGATGAGCGGCAACTCGTGCCGCATGCTGCTGTGCGAACGCACCAACAACACGGCCTCGCGGCGGAAGCCGCCCTCGGCACGCCGGAGCGAGCCGCCATGCTGAGCGCCGAGTTACGCGTGACCGGTTTCGACTCGCAGGCGTGGGCGCGCCTGTTGTCGCTGTTCGGCGCCAGCGTCGAGGAGACCAGCGGAGCCAATCGCGGCACGCTCGTGGTGGTCGTCGACGCGCTGGACGCGGCGTGCGCCGCGTTCGTCACGCAGCGCGGACCGATCCCGATCGCGGAGTACACCGGCCGCGCGCAGCTACCGGCCTTGTGCGAACGCGTCGGTGCGCCGCGCGCGATCGTCTTGCGCATGGGCGCGATCGAGGAGCTCACCGAGCGTGCGGTCCCGCGCGTACTGGGCAGCGAAGACTACGCTGTGCAGTGGCTGGGGCTGCTGAGCGCGGCGCGCGAGCTCGAGCGCGAGGGCACGCTGTACTTCTGGCCGGAGCGGCGCCAGCTGCCGTTGCCCAGCCCCGCGGTGCTCGCCCGCGCTGTCGACACGGTGTTGCCCGATGAACGCGCGCTGCTCGCCGTGCTCTGGGAGGACTCGGTGCCTTGGACCGCGCTGCTCCTGCGCAAGCGCGCCGGTGAAATCGATCTCGTCGCCGGCCCGGAGTACGTGTTGGACGTGGCCGGACCGCTCGGCGGGGATTACCGGCGCGATCACCGAGCGGTCAGTCGCGCCGTGAGCGACGCGGTGGCGCCCGTGCATATCGGCATCTACGCGCAGCGCGAGCGCTTCGAGCGCCTGCTGCGCAGCCCGGAGCCGGGCGCGTGGGCGAAGGCCGTCGCGCTGCGCGAGATCATCATCGACCCCTCGCCGCCCTACGTTCACGTGGCGCTCGCCGCCGACGCGCTTCGCGCGACAGCACGGAAAACCAGCCACTATCTCGGAGGCCTGGATTTTCTGTCGTCCTTGCAACCTGCCGCACGTTACGCTCGCGAGCAGATCATGCACGTCGCCAGCGTGACCGGACTGCTCGGCTGGAATCCCCTGGAAGTGCTCGCTTCGCGCCTGAAGTCTGCGGGCGAGCGGCGCCCAGGCTGACCCTGGGAGGGGTCTCAACCCCCCCTAGAACGGTTCTCCGCGCCTTTCAGCAACAGCGACGTCACAGAATTTGACATCTGGTCGCACGTTCTGTAATCACCTGTCTTACCTATTCGCGTGCACAGTGGATGTCCGTTTAGGCATGCGAGGTCCGCCGTCTTCGGAAGGGATCCAAAAGTGCAAAAGCTGACGCAACGACAAGAGATGGTTCTGCAGTACATTCAAAGCTCGATCAGCGAGCGCGGTTATCCGCCGACCTTGCGTGAGATCGGGAACTTCATGGGGATCCGCAGCACCAATGGCGTCAACGACCATCTGCGCGCGCTCGAGCGCAAGGGCTACCTGACTCGCGAAGACATGAAGTCGCGCGCGCTTCGGCCCACCATGCTGGGCGACAACGGCCACTCGAACGGCGCGACGGTCACCGAGCTGAACGTCAACGGCAAACACACCAACGGCCACGCGCTCCACGAGGACATGATCGAGATTCCGATCCTCGGCCGCGTCGCGGCTGGTTCGCTTACAGAAGCCATCGAGAACGCGGAGGACAGCGTGCGCATCGATCGCATGCTGCTCGGGGCGTCCGGCCAAGACGTGTTCGGCCTGCGCGTCAACGGCGAGTCGATGATCAAGGCCGGCATCCACTCGGGCGACTACGTCTTCGTGCGCAAGCAGCTCGAAGCGCGCAAAGGCGAGATCATCGTCGCGATGGTCGGCGAGGAAGCCACCTGCAAGTACTACTACCCCGAGAGTGATCGCGTGCGGCTGGTGCCCG
Source organism: Polyangiales bacterium (assembly GCA_035274465.1). Classification (GTDB taxonomy): domain Bacteria; phylum Myxococcota_A; class Polyangia; order Polyangiales; family JAFGIB01; genus JADGRF01. The sequence continues at coordinate 43,197 of DATEOF010000268.1, read as the reverse complement.
GCAACGACACCATGAACGACATCGTGATCAACAAGAGCGACTGGCGCTCGACGCAGATCCTCGGAGTCGTCGTGGGCGTCTACCGCAAGCTCAACTGAGCAGGTTTGCGAGGAGTGTGTAGGGCGTAGATTCGTCCCGGATCGCGCCGCGGATCTTTGCCGCCCGCAAGGCGCGAGGACGAGGAATAGCGATGACTATTTCGAGGACGAGCAACGCAGCGGGCGGCGAAGAGACCCAGCGAGGCGGGGCGAAGCTACGCCCTACACACTCCTAGGAAGGCCGAGATGGGGTCCGTCATTCTGTGGGATGTGATGGACACGCTGGTGCGTGATCCTTTTTTCACACACATGGCAGGATTCTTCGGCCTTTCCTTCGACGAGCTGCTGCGCAAGAAGCACCCGACGACCTGGCGCCGCTTCGAGCTCGGCGAAGTCGACGAGCAGACGCTGTACGAGCAGTTCTTCGCCGACGGCACACCGATCGATGGCCCCGCGTTCAAGCGCCATGTGCGCGACGCCTACGGCTGGATCGACGGCATCGAGCCGCTGCTGGCCGAGCTCAAGGCCAGTAACGTGGCGATGTACGCGTTATCGAACTACCCGGCCTGGTACCGCCTGATCGACGAGCGCTTGCAGCTGTCCCGCTACGTCGACCTGCGCTTCATCTCTTGCGAAACGGGCGTGCGCAAGCCGGCCGCCGAGGCCTACCTGGGCGCGTGCCGGGCGCTGGGTCGCGCGCCGGCCGAGTGTTTGTTCGTGGACGACCGGGCCGAGAACTGTCAGGCCGCGCGCGCGGTCGGCATGGGCGCGTTGCAGTTCCAGGGCGACGTGCCCGCGCTGCGAGCCGGACTCCTCGAGTTGGGATTGATCTGTGCCAAGTAATTGGCCCCCCGCGTCACAACCCATAACAGCCATCCTCGAACTGCGTTAACGCAGCGTATGTAAGCGCTGGACCGGGCGAACCTTCGTTGGTATGAGCGCCAGGCGTCGGGAATCGTACGGGAGGGTGGCTGGTGGATTTAGAGGCTTTTCGTAAAGAGATCGGGGCCTGGCTCGAGGCGAACGCGCCTGCAGAGCTGCGCGGCCTGAATGATCCCAGGTACGCGTACTGGGGAGGTCGCAAGCCGGAGCTCCCGCATCCGAAGTCGAAAGCCTGGTGTGCGATCGCCGCCGAGCGCGGCTTGACAGCGCCGACCTGGCCCAAGGAGTACGGCGGCGGCGGCCTGGATGCGGCGCAAGCCCGCGTGTTCAACCAGGAGTTGGCCCGTCTGGGTCTGCCCGCACCGCTGACCGGCTTCGGTCTGACGATGATCGGGCCGACGCTGCTGCAGTTCGGCACCGAGGAGCAGAAACGTGAGCACTTGACCAAGATCACCAAGGGAGAAATCCGTTGGTGTCAGGGTTACTCGGAGCCCAACGCGGGCTCGGACCTTGCCTCCGTGCAGACCTCGGCGGTCCTCGACGGCGACGAGTACGTGATCAACGGCCAGAAGATCTGGACCAGCTACGGCGACAAGTCCGACTGGATGTTCATGCTGGTGCGGACCGATCCCGCGGCCAAGAAGCAGTCGGGCATCACGTTCCTGCTGATCGACATGGCGAACCCGGGCGTCGAGGTGCGGCCGATCTTGCTGATCAGCGGTGCATCGCCGTTCACCGAAACCTTCTTCACCGACGCCCGCGCCAAGGTGAAGAACGTGATCAGCGGCGTGAACCAGGGCTGGACGGTGGCCAAGGCGCTGCTCGGCCACGAGCGCACGATGATCGCCAACGTGTTCGGCACGGGCGCGCGCAGTCCCGTCGAAGGTCCGCGCAAGAACCCGATCGCCGAGATGGCGCGCGATTACGTGGGCCCGAAGGAAGGCACGCTCGCCGACGCAATTCTGCGCGATCAGATCACGCAGATCAGCATGGACGAGCGCTGCTTCTTGCTGACCGTGCAGCGCAACGCGGACAACATCAAAGCAGGGCACCGGCCCGGCCCCGAGACGTCGTTGTTCAAGGTCTACGGCACCGAGCTGAATCAGCGCCGCGAAGAGCTGATGCTGCGCATCCGCGGCCCGCAAGCACTGGGCTGGGAAGGCCCGGGCTATACCGATCGCGAGATCGAGAAGACGCGCGAGTGGCTGCGTTCGCGTGGCAACACCATCGAGGGCGGCACCAGCGAGGTGCAGCTCAACATCATCGCGAAGCGAGTGCTCGAGCTTCCGGGCGACTGAGAGAAGGGCGAGTCCACGATGCAGCTTTCATTGACCGAAGACCAATCGATGCTCGCGAAGACCGCGAGCGCTTTCATCGCCGAGCACTCGCCGGTGTCGCGCCTGCGCAAGCTGCGCGACCAGAAGGACGAGCGCGGCTACTCCGACAGCCTGTACAAGCAGATGGCGGAGCTCGGCTGGACGGCGATCCCCTTCGCGGAGCGAGACGGCGGCCTGGGCATGGGCCTGGCGGGCGCCATCCTGGTGACCGAAGCCATCGGCCGGGGATTGGCTCCCGAGCCGTACCTCGCCTCGGTGATCCTCGCCGGCCAGGCGCTGGCGCTGGGCGGCAGCGAGGCGCAGCGTCAGAGCTGGCTCGCGCCGGCGATCGCGGGCGAGAAGGTGCTCGCGCTCGCCTATCAGGAGCTCGGCAGCCGCTACGACGTGTGCTCCGTCAAGACGCGCGCGGAGGCCGTCGGCGGTGGCTACAAGCTGCGCGGCCAGAAGCAGCAGGTCCTGGCTGGTGCACTCGCCGACGCGTACGTGGTGAGCGCTCGCTCTGCCGGCGCGGACGACGCGCGCGAAGGCGTGAGCCTGTTCATCGTGCCGGCCGGCACGCCCAACCTGAAGGTCACGCGCCAGTACCGCATCGACTCGCAGAACACTGCGCTGCTCGAGCTGGATGGCGTGGAAGTCCCGGCGAGCGCCTTGATCGGCAAGCTCGGTGCGAGCGCCGTGCTGCTCGAGAACGTGGTCGATCGCGCGACCGTCGCGCTCGCCGGCGAGATGCTGGGCGGCATGACCGAGGCGTTCAACCGCACGCTGCAGTACCTGAAGGATCGCAAGCAGTTCAACGTGCAGATCGGCACGTTCCAGGCGCTCAAGCACCGCGCCGCCAAGCTGTTCATCGAGATCGAGCTCGCGCGCTCGGCCGTGATGGCCGCGGCCCGCGCCATCGACGAGGATGCGCCGGACGCACGCTTGCTGGTCTCCGTGGCCAAGGCGCGCGCGTCGGATGCCTACGTGCTCGTCGCGAACGAAGCCGTCCAGATGCACGCCGGCATCGGCATGACCGACGAACACGAGATCGGCTTCTTCATGAAGCGCGCGCGGGTCTGCGAGCTGAGCTTCGGTGACGCCGCGTACCACCGCGATCGTTTCGCCCGCCTGAGCCACTACTGATGCGCGCGATGCTATGCAAGGCGTTCGGCCCACCCGAGAGCCTCGTGCTCGAAGAGGTGGCGCCGAAGCCTCTGGCGTCCGGGCAAGTTCGCATCGCGGTGCATGCCGCCGGCGTGAACTTTCCCGACGTGCTGATGGTCCAGGGGAAGTACCAGTTCAAGCCGCCCTTCCCGTTCGCTCCGGGCTCCGAGGTCGCCGGCGAGGTGATCGAGGTCGCAAAGGACGTGAGCGCACCGAAGGTCGGTGAGCGCGTGCTGGCCATGATCGGCTCGGGCGGCTTCGCCGACGAGGCGATCGCGGCCGCAGGCGCCTGCATGACGCTGCCCGCCAGCATGGACTACGCGACGGCCGCCGGGTTCTCGATGACGTACGGCACGAGCTATCACGCGCTCGTCCAGCGCGGGCAGCTTGCGGCAGGCGAGACCTTGCTGGTGCACGGCGCCTCGGGTGGCGTGGGGACCTCGGCGATCGACATCGGCCGGAACCTCGGCGCCAAAATCATCGCCACCGGGGGCAGCGACGAGAAGCTGGCGCACGTGGCGCGGCACTACGGCGTCGAGCACGTGATCAACTACAAGACCGAGCCCAACTGGAAGGACAAGGTCAAGGAGTTGACGGGCGGCAAAGGCGCCGACGTGATCTATGACGCCGTGGGCGGCGACGTGCTCGAGAACTCGCTGCGCTGCATCAACTGGAACGGGCGCGCGCTGGTGATCGGTTTCGCCGGCGGCGACATCCCCAAGGTGCCCGCCAACCTGGTGCTGCTCAAGGGCTGCGCGCTGGTGGGCGTGTTCTGGGGCGCGTTCGTGGGCCGCGACCCCGAGCTCAACCGCAAGAACTTCGCGACCATGTTCGCGTGGTACGAAGCCAAGAAACTATCGCCGATCGTCTCGCGCAGCTTCCCGCTCGAGCAGGCGAAAGACGCCCTGCACGCCATCGTTGCGCGCGAGATCGTCGGCAAGTGTGTGATCACCATGGGACGCAGCTGAAACCTCAGGAAGGAAGACGCGTTATGTTCGAGATGTCCAACAAGGCGAAAGATCTGCATGCGAAGGTGCTCGAGTTCGCCAGGACCGAGTGTCTACCCGCCGAGCGCGTGTTCGCGGACCAGCTCAACAAGGCGGCGGATCGCTGGGCGCCCGTGCCGGTGATGGAAGAGCTGAAGAAGAAGGCCAAGGCGCGCGGCCTGTGGAACCTGTTCTTGCCCGAGAGCCAGAACGGGGCCGGCTTGAGCAACCTCGAGTACGCGCCGCTGTGCGAGGTCATGGGCCACTACCCGCTGACCGGCGAGGCCTGTAACTGCTCGGCGCCCGACACCGGCAACATGGAGGTGCTGGAGCGCTACGGCACGCCGGAGCACAAGGAGAAGTGGCTCAAGCCGCTGCTCGCCGGTGAGATCCGCTCGGCGTTCTGCATGACCGAGCCGGACGTGGCTTCTTCGGACGCCACCAACATCCGCTCGCGCATCGAGCGCGACGGCGACCACTACGTGATCAACGGCCGCAAGTGGTGGTCGTCCGGTGCGGGCGATCCGCGCTGCAAGATCTTCGTGTTCATGGGCAAGACCGACCCGAACGCGCACACGCACCTGCAGCAGTCGATGATCCTGGTGGCGCGCGACACGCCGGGCGTCAACATCAAGCGCATGCTGAGCGTGTTCGGCTACGACCACGCGCCGCACGGCCACGCCGAGATCGAGTTCGTCGACGTGCGCGTGCCGGCCTCGAACATCCTGCTCGGCGAAGGCCGCGGCTTCGAGATCGCCCAGGGCCGCCTCGGACCCGGCCGCATCCACCACTGCATGCGCACGATCGGCGTGGCCGAGCGCGCGCTGGCGCTGATGTGCAAGCGCGTCCAGGAGCGCACGGCGTTCGGCAAGAAGCTGGCCGAGATGGGCTCGATTCGCCAGGACATCGCCAAGTCGCGCATCGAGATCGATCAGACGCGCCTCTTGACCTACCACGCGGCCTACATGATGGACACGGTCGGCAACAAGCAAGCGCGCACGGAGATCGCCGAGATCAAGGTCGCCGCGCCCAGCATGGCGCTGCGCGTGGTCGATCGCGCGATGCAGGCCCACGGCGGCATGGGCGTCTCCCAGGACACCTTCCTCGCCGCAGCCTGGGCCAACCTCCGCACCCTCCGCTTCGCCGACGGCCCCGACGAAGTCCACCTCGACCAACTCGGCCGCGCCGAAATCAAAAAGCACGCGCACACCTGAAGCAGGCTGCACAGCTGACGCACGCGCACACCTGAAGCACGCGCACACCTGAAGAATTGATCACGGGAAGCCGGGAAGCCGAGACGAGATTTTGTGCTGCCGCGGGCTCGCAATGCGGTCGATGCAAGCCCGCGGCAGCAAATATTCTCGCTTGCCGTCTTCCCCTCCTCCTCCTCCTCCTCCTCCTACGAAAATGACTGACCAACCCGTCGAGATCTCAGGCTTGAGGCTGAGGGGTGGGGGTCAAGGAGGCTCGCGGTTCGAATAGCGCGGCGACGTTGTGCTGGTCGTAGCCGAGGCTTTTGAGACGCTTCGCAAGCGCGTGAGCGGTGGAGGGAGATAGTCGCCGCCCAAGTCGCGATAGAGTTCCCCGGTTTGCAGGACGCGATGCACCGCGCAGGTGAGCTTGTGAGCGATAGCGAACAAGGCTCGCATCGACCCGCGACGGCTCTTGAGACGCCGATACTTGTCGGCGAAATACGTGTTCTTTTTTGCGCGTGGCTGCGAGCACGGCTTCCACCAGGATGCTTTGCAGGTAGGGATTGCCCTTGCGACGGCGTGTCGACAGCGACTTTCCGGCACTCTGGTGCTGTCCAGGACAGGTGCCCGCCCAAGACGCGAAGTGTGCGGCCGAGGGAAAGCTTGCAAGGTCAGGGCCGATTTCAGAAAAGATCTCGATCGCAGCGATGCGCTGAATCCCGTCGATCGTGCACAAAAGCGCGAGACTTTCTTCGTAGGGGGCGACCTGCTTCTCCAGCAGTTCGTCGTACCGAGCCACATCACGGGCGGTGTGGTCGAACCGAGCCAGCTGATCGACCAGCATCCAGCGATGGTGCTCTTCGACAAGAACGTCTAGAGCCAAACGCAGTTCGGGCATCTTGCGGCGTAGCCGACCACGGGCCAGAGGTGCGACCGCCCTCGTCGAGCAGGGCACATGCCACGACCTCCGGGCATCTGCCATTTTCACTTGCCGGCGGTGAGCGGTCCGCCGCTCATGAGGCTTCCTGTTCAATCCTCTGCCTCTGCCTCTGCCTCTGCCTCTGCCTCCAGTCAGTGGAAGTCGCGGCTGCCGACTTCGGTGGGGGCCGGGAGCTCGGGTTGCCAGACTTCTTCGACGACGATGTGGACGACACCGTCTTGTTTTTGGAGCTTGCCGGTGACGCCCATGAAGGAGGCGGTGCGCGCCAGCAGGTTGTGGGAGTCGAAGACTCGCTTCCACAGGACGAGGTTGGCGAAGCCGGTTTCGTCTTCGAGGGTCATGAAGGTGACACCCGAGGCCGTGCCCGGGCGTTGGCGGCAGATGACGAGGCCGGCGTAGCGTACGCGCGCGCCGTCGTTCAGGCGGGCGAGCGAGCGCGCGTCGGGTAGGCCTTTCTGTGTGAGCTGGCGGCGCATCAGCGCGAGCGGGTGCGAGCGCGTGCTGTGCGAGCTGGTGCGGTAGTCCCAGGCGATCTGTTCGATCGGGGTGAGGCCGGCGAAGCGCGCGGCACGCATGCTCGAGGTCACTTGCAGCGTGGCCTCGCGTTCGCGCAACAGGCCCCGGACTTCCCACAGCGCGCGGCGTCGCGCCGGCACGAAGCACTCGAATGCGCCCGCCTCGGCCAGGATGGAGAGCGCCTTGCTGGAGAGGCCGGTGCGGCGCACGAAGTCGGGCAACGACTCGAACGGCCCTGTCTTGCGCGCTTCTTCGATGCAGGCGCCGTCGATCTTGCCCAGTCCCTTCGCGTAGCGCAGGCCGATGCGGACGGCGAGCTCGCCTGGCCCGAGGTCCTCCAGCGTGCAATCCCAGGCGCTGTACACCGCGTCGATCGGCCGGACCACCACACCGTGGCGCTTGGCGTCGTCGATGATCGTGGCCGGCGAGTAGAAGCCCATCGGCTGGGCGTTGAGCAGCGAGCAGCAGAACTCGGCCGGGTAATGCGTGCGCAGATAGGCCGTGGCATACGCGATCAGCGCGAAGCTCGCGGCGTGGCTCTCCGGAAAGCCGTACTCGCCGAAGCCCAGGATCTGCTTGAACACGCGCTCAGCGAACTCGGCCGAGATGCCCTTGCTCTGCATGCGCGTCAGCAAGCGTTCGCGGTGCGATTCGATGCGCCCGGTCTTGCGCCAGGCAGCCATGTCGCGCCGCAGCTGATCCGACTCGCCGGGCGTGTAGTCGGCCGCGACGATCGCCAGCTTCATGACTTGCTCCTGGAACAGCGGCACGCCCAGCGTCTTCTCCAGAACCGGCTTGAGGCAGGCGTGTGGATATTCGACCGGCTCCTGGCCATTGCGCCGGCGCAGGTACGGATGAACCATACCGCCGGTGATCGGGCCCGGGCGCACGATGCTGACCTCCACCACCAGGTCGTAGAAGTTCTTGGGCAAGAGCCGCGGCAACATCGACATCTGCGCGCGGCTCTCGATCTGAAACACGCCCACGGTGTCCGCCTGACGGATCATCTCGAATGTCGGCTCGTCTTGCGCAGGGATCTCGGCCATCGACAGCTCGATGCCGCGTCGCTCCTTCAACATGTCGAAGCACATGTGCATTTGTGTCAGGGCACCCAGGCCGAGCAGGTCCACCTTGAACAGGCCGATGGCTTCGACGTCGTCCTTGTCCCATTGAATGACCGTGCGATCGGCCATCGCACCGTTTTCGATCGGCACCAAGTCGCTGACCGGCTCGTGGCCGAGCAGAAAGCCGCCGGGGTGGATCGACAGGTGGCGCGGGAAGTCCAGGATCTCTTCGGACAGCTCCATCAGGTGCGCGTGCAGAGGCACGTCCAGCTCGAAGCCGGCGACGCGCGCGGTGTCGGGATCGGCGCGATCCCAGTGCGAGATCAGCTTGGCGAACCGATCCAGTCCGGTCTCGGGCAGGCCGAGCGCCTTGCCCACGTCGCGCACAGCGGAGCGCGAGCGGTAGCGGATCACGTTGGCCACCATGGCCGCGTGCGAGCGGCCGTACTTGGCGTAGACGTGCTGGATCACTTCTTCGCGACGCTCGTGCTCGATGTCCAGGTCGATGTCGGGCGGCTCGGCGCGCTCCATCGACAGGAAGCGCTCGAACAAGAACCCCATGCGCACCGGGTCGACCGCCGTGACACCCAGACAATAACAAACTGCAGAGTTGGCCGCCGAGCCGCGCCCCTGACACAAGATGCCTTGCTTGCGACAGAACTCGACGATCTCCCACATGGTCAAGAAGTAGCCGGCGTAGTCGAGCTTCTCGATCACCTCCAGCTCGCGCTGTAGCTGCGCCTCGACGTCTGCCGGCAGCTCACCTGCGTAGCGCCCGCGCGCGCCCTGGAACGCCAGCGTGCGCAGCCACTCGATCGAGCTGGCGCCGTCCGGCAGGCGCTCGGAGGGATAGCGATAGCGCAGCTGATCGAGCGCGAACGTACAGCGCTCGGCGATCTCCGCGCTCCGCGCCAGCGCGGCGGGCTCGTCCGCGAACAGCTGCGCGAGCGCATGCGGGCTCTTGAGCTCGTGCTCGGCGTTGGGCTTGAGCCGGGTGTGTGCCTCACCGAGCGTGGTGCCGTGGCGGATGCAGGTCAGCACGTCCTGCAGCTGCCGGCGCACGCGCATGTGGTAGAGCACCTCGTGTGCAGCCACCAGCGGCAAGCCGTGACGCGCGGCCCGCTCGCGTAGCAGCAGCTCGGCGGGCGGTTCGCTCCAGTGCTTGTGCCGCGCGAGCAGCGCGTACAACCCATCGCCGAATGCCTCGCGCAGGCGGTTCGCCAGCTCCGGCCGAAACCGCGTCGGGTCGACCAGCAGGCTGCGCGCCCCTCCCCACAGCGCGATCAGCCCCGGTGCGTGCTCGCAGACCTCGTCCCAGCTCACCGAGCAGCTGCCCTTTTCGTGACGCAGCCGGCCCCTGGTCACGAGCCGGCACAGGTTGGCGTAGCCGGCGCGATCGCGCACCAACACCAGCAACGTGCTGCCGTCGTCGAGCGTCAGCTCCGAGCCGACGATCAGGTGCATCCCGAGCTCGCGGGCCTTCACGTGCGCGCGCACCACGCCGTAGACGCCGTCGCGGTCGGTGATCGCCAGGCTGGAGAAACCCAGGCGCTGGGCCTCTTCCATCAGCTCCTCGGGGTGACTCGCACCCTCCAGGAAGGAGAAGTTGCTCTTGCACCACAGCGGCACGCAGGCGCGCGTCACGAGAACTCTCCGTGCATGAACAGCCGGCGCCGGCGCTTGTCCTGGTAGACCCACAGCAGCTCGCCGCGGCGGGTCATGATGTACTGATACTCGCGGTGCACGTCGCGCACCCACCAGCCGCCCGAGACCACGTACGGGCCTGCGCTGTGCGTGACAGGGCCATGATCGGCGCCGCGGATCAACCAGCCGTCGTTGCGTAGCTGGCGGCCCGGCGCGGACAGCACCTCGGGCTTGCGCAGGATGCGGCGGATCAGCGGCCGGCGCTGCAGCAATTCCGGCACATCCGCAGCTATCGGCTGCGGAGGCTGCGGCAACTTCAGCTCGCTCATCGGCTGCCAGCTGAAGCAGGCTTCGGGCAGCTGCCCCTCACACAACGTCGCGCGCACCACAGCGGCCTCACCCAGCTCGGCGCGCAGCCGCGCGAGGGCGCGGTTGCCGGCCGCCAGGTCGCGGCGGGGTTGCTCCGCGAACACCCGCAGCTGCTCGACGCTGGTGGCTGCAGCCTCGGCCTCCAGCTCGACCTCGATCACGCCCGTCGAGAGCGTCCAGGTCTCGAGCCGCAGGCGCACCAGGTCCATCAGCTGCACCACGTCCAGGCTCGGCACCGCGGGTCGCAGCGTGTCGGGCCCGAACACGCCTTGCTTGCGATCCAGCTTGCAGGTCAGCGTCAAGCTTGCCAGTGCCTGCGCGCGCCGCGCGAGCTGGACCAGCAGGGCATCCAACATGCGCTTGATCACGAACAACAAGCGCGTGGAGTCGCGCTCGGCGTCGTCGAGCAGCGCGCGCTCGCGCAGCGGGGCCTGCCACTCGTCGGCCGGCGGGGAGTTGAACAGGTCACCGGCTGCCAGCTCGTGCAAGCGCCGTGCGGTCTTGCCGAAGCGCAACAAGAGCCCGTTCGCGGGCAGCTGCACGAGCCCCGCGATGTCGTGGACGCCGAGCTTGCGCAGCACGTCGCGGAACTCGGGCTCGATGTCGAGACAGGCCAGCGGCACGCGCGCCACTGCTGCGCGCTCTTCCTCGGCGCTCTCGAACACGCGCTGCTCGCGCATCGCACGCGCCATGGCGTAGCTGCCGAAGCGCGACCAGCCGACCACCGCGCTGGCGCCGAAGCCGCGCTGCAGCAAGCGCTGCCGCAAGGCGCCGGCCCAGGCGTCGAGCGAGCTGTACAGCGAGCCGAGGCCCGAGGCATCGAGCCAGAACACGCCGGCCTCCTCGCTGGCCTCGAGCTTGGGCGAAAACTCCCAGAGCACGTCCTTGATCTCGGCGCTGGCGCAGTCGATCTCGGCCTGCGAGATCACGCCGGCGCGCAAGCCGTGCACGAGCGACAAGGCGACCGCGTAGCTGTAGCCCGGCAGGGCGCCCGCGCGAAACGCGTGCTCGTTGGCCCACAGCACCTTGCCCTGCGGCTTGTCCTCGCTGACCACGACGGCCGGCAGATCGCGCAACTCGCGCTGGCTGCGCGTCAACAGCTGCAGCGGCAAGGCCGGAAGACTAACGCAAGCCCAGCGGTCCACGGTACACCTCGCGTTCCGACCAGACGGGTCCTCGACGTTTGTCTTTGTGCACGTGCAGCTCGCAGGCGAAGCGATCCTGGCCGAGCCAGACGCGCACCGCCTGCGCGCGCAGCGACACCAGCGAGCCGAGCGACGGCGTGTTCTCGGCCTTTTGCGTCAAGCACAGCACGGCCGCGTGATGACGCTGGGCCAAGCCGAGGAGCCGGCTCTGCGCGGACTGAGAGAGCTGCGCGTCCGCGCCCAGATCGAGCACGACGAGCCCAAACGCACCCGAGCGCAGCAACCGCTCCGCCGCGCCGGCCAACTGCTGCGAGAGTGGACGCGTGGACGCGTGCACGCTCGGGCGGACGACCAGCAAGGCAGCCAGGTCCACGCCGCTCTCAGCTGCATCGGGTGGGTAGAACGAGCTCTGATCCGAGCACAACCAGGCCACCGGCTCGGCCGCGGACTGCGCGTCCCGCACCAGGCCCATGGCCAGCGTGAGCACGGCCGAGGCGCCGTCGCCGGACAGCTCGATCAGCCGACCTGCCAACTCGGACAAGACGAACTGTGGCTGCGTCGCAGCTTGCGCGACCAGGCGCGGAGCGCGCACGAGCGCTGACGAATTTTTCATGTTCGCCATGACCCCTCACGTGTCGAGCTGACGCCGGACCTCGATCACCTTGCCGAGCAGCAGAACATCCTGCGCGCGGCGCACGATCACGTCGAACGCGGGATTCTCGGGGTGCAGCTCTATCTCGTGGCGCCCGGCCGCGCGGCGCAGGCGCTTGACGGTGGCCTCGTCGTCCACCAGCGCCACGACGATGTCGCCGTTGGCGGCAGGCGCATCCTTGCTCACGATCACGATGTCGCCGGGCAAGATGCCCGCGCCCAGCATGCTCTCGCCGCGCACGCGCAGCGCGAACAACGAGTCGATCGCGTGCCGCGACTGCACCGGCACCCAGCCCTCGAGCTCCTCGACCGCCGTGGTCAGCACACCGGCTTGCACGCGGCCCAACATCGGGATCAGCTGCACGGGCGCAGTGTTACGACCCGGCAAGCGATAGCCGCGCGCCCTCCCCGGCTCTTGCACCAACTTCCCGGCACCCACCAGCTCCTGCAGGTGCTCGCGCGCAGTCTCCACGGCGCGAAAGCCGAACTCGTCCTGGATCTCGCGCAAGGTCGGCGGTTCGCCCAGGAGCAACCGCTCACGCATGAAGCGATACACCTTTTCGCGAGTTTCGCCGGCAGGGGTGCGAGGCATGAAAACCCTATACCAGACAAAATTCTGGCTATCAATTTGATCCCGATCGGGGACAAAAAGCGCAGTGATTTCAGGGGCCGCTGCGGCGCTTGCGATGTGCGCAACTGGATGCGACCGTGCGCGCCATGCCGACATTCGAGCGTGGCGACGTATCGATCTACTACGAGGAATACGGGCAGGGATTCCCGGTGCTGCTGTTCGCGCCGGGCGGCATGCGCTCGAGCATCGACTTCTGGCATCGCACGGCGCCGTTCGATCCGACGAAGGAGCTCGCGACGCAGTTTCGCGTGATCGCGATGGATCAGCGCAACGCGGGCAAGTCGGTCGCGCCCATCCGTGCGGACGACGGCTGGCACGTCTACACCGAAGATCACCTGGCGCTGCTCGATCACCTCGGCATCGAACGCTGTCACGTGCTCGGCGGCTGCATCGGCGGCGCGTTTGCGCTCGCGCTGATCGCCGCCGCACCCGCGCGCGTGAGCTCGGCCGTGTTGCAGCAATCGATCGGCCTCAGCCCCGACAACCGCGCGGTCTTCTACAAGCTGTTCGACGACTGGGCGGCCAACCAGCGCGCCGAGCAACCCGGCGCGTTCGAAGCATTTCGCGAGCGCATGTACGGCGGCGAGTTCGTCTTCAGCGTCGATCAGAGCGCGGTGCGCGGCCTCGCGACGCCGCTGCTCGTGCTGATGGGCAACGACATCTACCATCCGAGCGCCACGTCGCGAGAGATCGCCGAGCTCGCCACGCATGCCGAGCTCGTCGAGCGCTGGAAGGATCCTGAAGTGCTGCCCACCACGGTGACACGTGTGCGAGAGTTTCTGTCGACACACACGCCGCGCTGATTTGTCCACACGACCAACTTGTGATGCGAGTCACAGCAGCTGGCCTGCTTTCGTCACATAGTTGAAACGAAGCACGGATCCCAGGGGGACGGGATCGACGAGGTGTGGGATGGCGGGTGGTGAGGAAACCTTGCTCGCGGCCGTAGGTCTGCGCTGGGCCAAGTCCCGGCGTACGGACGAACGCGACACTCCGAGCAGGCGCGCGGCCTACGAGCTGGCACGCAGCGCGCTGGGACGGCATCCCAGCGAAGAAGAGTGCATCGCCGTGCAACGAGCCGCGCGCGCCGCTAACGACGGGTAAGCAGATCAGCGCTGGCCCGCGCACACACCTCGTGCGATGGGTAGGCTTGTGCTAGTTCTTCGAACACTCACCGAATCGGACGCGGACGCGTTCCTGCGAGCTCACCGGGCGACGACGCCTGCGTTCCCGTCGTTTGCTCGAAGCTTCAGCGCAGAGCTCTCGTTCTCGGGCTATCTCGCGCGCCTTGCTGACTTCGAACAGGGCCACAACCTGCCCGAGGGGCACGTGTCCAGCACGACGTACTACGGCTTCATCGGCGGCGCGGTCGTCGGCCGCTTGATGCTCCGCCATCGCCTGAACGACGTCCTGCACAAGAGCGGTGGCCACATCGGCTACGTGGTGGTACCGGAATTTCGCCGGCGCGGAATCGCGACGCACATGCTTCGGCTCGCACTGCCACGCGCGCTGGAACGCGACATAGGTAAGCTCCTCATCACGTGCGATGAGGACAATACCGCGTCGAAGCGCGTGATCGAGAAGTGCGGCGGAGTCCTGGAGGGCACGTCGATCCATCCCGAAAATGGCGTCAGCCAGTGTCGGTATTGGATCTCGTTGCGCTGAGCCACAGATTGTGTAGAGCATGAAGCCCGATCGATGGGCACTGAAGATCACGTCGCGCGCGGTTGGCCTGAGTCCGAGCAAGTCCTCGATTGGCCGATGGCAAACCATCGAGCGGTCGAGCGTGCGTTCGCCGGTTTGATAGCTCGATCATCGACCGCTCGATTGCTCCCGATTCACGGCCCGAGCGAAACCGGCAAGTCGCACATCACCAGGCAGCTGCTGCGCAACGCATCCAAGCTGCCGGGTTTGCACGGCGGGCGGTTGGACTTCAAAGGTTCGACCCACCTCGCAGGCGCGTTGGCTGAGTTCGCGGAAAACCTCGGCGTCGTCGAGCCGCCGCGCGCGCAGAGCTGCTGCGAACAGCTGAGTCATATCCTCACGTCGCTCCGCGCACGCGCGCAACCGACGTTGCTGATCTTCGACACCTTCGAGGCGGCCGGCGAAGCGGAACGCTGGCTCCGAGAGGTCTTGCTCCCCAAGCTGGCTCACCCCACGAGCTCGTGGCTACGAACGGTAGTCGCCGGTCAGACCACGACCATGCCGCACGGCGAGACCTGGGCCGTGTGCAGCGCAGAACCCGTGCGCCTGATCGCGCCCTCGGCCCAAGACTGGTTCGAGTACAGCCGAGAACGCCGCCCCGATATCCCCCTCGAGCTCATCAGCGAGCTGCACGAGTACGCCGCTGGCAAGAGCGGCTTGCTCGCCCAGCTGCTGGGACCGAAGAGTTGAGCGCGATGAATCTGGCCGAACAGCTCCGGACACTCCTCGCGCAGCCCGCGAGTCCGGCGCTGCTTTCGCTCGCCACCGTCGACTTCGCCTACCCGGAAGAGACCGCGGAGTTTCGCGACCTGGTCAAGCGCGCGCTGCTGGCGGCATCGATCCCGCACTGGTGCGATCCGGACTTTCTGGCCGCGTTGCTCGAGACCAACCGCGCCCAGATCGAGCGCGTCTTCAGCGGGCTGCGTGGCCTCGCGATCGTCGAAGCGTTTCCTGCGCGCGGGGCCGATGCGATCGACGTCCACGAAGCCTCGCGCCTGGCGCTGCGCGAGCAGCTGCGAACGGCGGACCCGGCTCGCTGGCAGCACCTGTCGGCGCTCGCTCGCGCCCACGTCCAAACGAATACCGAAGCACACGCGCGGATCGAAGCGCTCTATCACCTGTATGCCGTCGATCAGGACGCGGCCGTCCACGAATGTGACGCGCTCAGCAAGAGCTTCGCGAGCGAACGCCAGGAATACCGCTACGCGCTCGGAATCGCGCTCGCGGAGCTGCGGACCGCGGGCTGGTTGAAGAGCACCGCGCTCGAGCACAGCCGCGCGCCAGTCGGTCGCATCCTCGGCGATGGCCGCGCGTTGCTGAGTCGCGTGTGGTTGTTCACCGAGCTGGCAGAACCAGAGCTCGACCTGGTCGCACAGATCGCGCAGCGTCGTCGCTTCCCCGCACGCCGCGCGATCGTGCGGCAAGGCGAGACCGATGCGGATCTGTACGTGGTGCTGAGCGGTCACCTCAAGGTCTCGGCGTGCGACCTGGAGGGACGCGAGATCGTGATGAATCTCATGCAGCCGGGCGAAGTATTCGGCGAGATCGGTCTGCTCGATGGCGCAGGGCGCTCGGCGACGGTCACCTCGCTCGAAGCCTGCGAGTTGCTGGTGATCCGCCGCGCGGACTTCCTGCACCTGCTGCGACGCTCGCCGAGCATCGCGTCCACGCTGCTGACCGTGCTGGCCAAGCGCGTACGCAGGCTGACCGATCAGGCGCAAGACAGCGCGTTCCTGGACGTGAAGTCGAGGTTGGCAAAGCGCCTGGTCGATCTGGCGGATCAGTTCGGAGTACCGCTCGGGCCTCGCCAAATCGCGCTGCGCGTTCGGCTCTCTCAGCAAGAGCTGGGCGACATGGTGCAAGCGACGCGCGAGACCGTGAACAAGTGCCTGCGCGAGTGGGCGCGCGAAGGCATCATCGAGCGCAACGGACGCCAGCTCGTCATCCGCGATCGCGAGCGGCTCAAAATGCTGGCGGGCTGACAGCCGGCCACCCCACCGGCAACGTCAGCGCCACGTCCGCTCCGCTGATGTCAGCCGATGTCTGCGCGCGCAAGTAGCGCACCGCAGGCCCCAAGACTTCGCCATGGCTCACGACCTGGTAGAGGGCAAGGCGCACGCCATGCTCCGGCACCTCGAGCACATCCACGGCCTCCTCCGCGCCGAAAGCCGCAAATGGAATCACGAGCGCATCGGGATCGGGATGGGTGAGCGCTTCAGGCCAAACATCGCCGTCGAACTCCGACGCTACGCTGCGCCTCAGCTCCACCGCGTCCGCCTGCAGCACGAACGGCTGCTCCGCGTTGGCGACGTGCTCACGGACGCGGACCTGCCAGCCCCCCGGGACCGCGAGCGAGGGCCGAATCTCGACCGAGATATCCGGAACCGCAGCGAGCGGGTCACGCGTCGCGACGAAGCGCGCCTGCCAGTCCTCCACGCCGGCGCCCAGCGGCGCCGGGACCACGGCAAGCGAGTCGGAAGCGTCGGTCCCTGGACTCTGCCCAAACAACAGGCACAGGCCGACCAGACACGCACCCCGGCGCAGCCAGTCAAGTCTCGCTCGTGCTCGCTCTCGGCTCTCAAGCCAGCCCATGGCCCTCCCGCCCCGGCAAAATACGCGGGCCCGGCCCCCCAACCGGACCCACTACCTGCTCAGACGTAGGATTCAGGCCAATCCGGACATCACTTCCCCCGAGGTTTGGCCGAGCTGCCGGATACGGCTATGCTGTCAGACATGTCAGCAGCCCCCCCGTGGCTCGAGTCCCCCGAACCCGACGAGCTCGAACGGTTGCGGGCGATGAGCAGCGAGGAGCGGCTCTCGCACTTCGTGCAGGCCTGCGAGCTGGCACGGGCGATCCTGGAGCACCGCCAGGACGCCGCCGAGGTGTTGCAGCGCCGCGTGCCGCTGTCCGCCGAAGCCGAAGCGACCTGGCTGCGACTGTGCGCCGAGGGGCGTCGTGCACGCGCAGCTTGAGAGCCTCGTCGAAGTCGTCGTCTCGCTGATCGATCACCTGGAAGCCTCGCAAATCCCGTACGCGTTCGGCGGCGCGATCGCCCTGAGCGCCTGGTCCGAGCCGCGCGCCACGACCGATGTGGACTTGAACCTGTGGGTGGACGACGCCGAGCTGCCCGCGGCGGTCGCGCTGCTGCGCGAGTCCGGGGTCGCGATCGAGCTCGAGCGGGCACAACTTGGTGCGCGCGAGCGCGGGATGTTCGCCGCGCCGCACGGCAGCTACCGCGTGGACGTGTTCGTGCCGAGTGTGCCCTTCTACGACGAAGCCCTGAAGCAGCGCATGCGGGTCACGCTGGCCAAGCGCCAGACCTGGGTGCTGTCGCCGGAGTCTCTGGCCGTATTCAAGATGTTGTTCTTTCGGTCGAAGGATCTGGTGGACCTGGCGCGACTGATCGAGGTGCGCCGGCCACCGCTCGACGTGATCTTCGTCCGCCGCGCGCTGTTGGACATGGTCGGTCCCGACGACGCCCGGATCGCCAAGTGGGACGAGCTCACCCGTTCGAGCCCGCGTCCGCTGCCGCCGTCGCCTCGCAGCTCACGGCGGCGTAAGCTCGACAAGAGGAGCTGACCCTGCCCGTCATGTGGAGACCGGACAAGAACCGCGTCGCCCCGGAATCGTCTCCCGAGCCAGCCGGTTCGCGCTTTGGTGGTGCGCTTCGACGCGCGCCGGCCAACGACTCCGCTGCCGCCAGTGGTGGCAAGGCCTCACAGCAACCGCTCGGCAGCAGCATCCCGCTCTGGCTGTGGCTGCCCCTGGGCGCGTTGTTGCTGCAGCGCGCGGTCTACCACGCCGCGTACCTCAAGCTCGATCCGTTCGCGCTGGTCACGATCTCCGACGGCCAGCTGTACGAGCGCGCGGCCCGCGATCTGCTCGCACATCCGTTCTGGGGCTCCGAACCCTTCTACCTGCAGGGCATGTACGCGTACCTGCTCTCTGCGGGCATCGGCCTCACCGACTCGGTGGTCGGCGGGCTGGCCCTGCAGCTGTTGGCTGCAGCAGGTGGACTTCTCGCGTTCGGCCTGGCTGCCCGCGCTTGCTTCGGCCCGCGCGTCGGGCTGATCAGCCTGTTAGTGCTGCTGGCCACGCCCGTGGTGGCCTTCTACGAGAACAAGTACCTGAGCGTCTCGCTCGGCAACGCGACCTGTATGCTGGCGCTCTGGGCGTTCACGCGCGTGGCCAACCGGCCGAACGCGCTCAATGCCTTGCTGCTGGGCTTGTGCGCGGGCCTGTGCGTGCTGGGGCGCGGCAACCTGCTGATCGCCCTGCCGTTCTGCGCGCTGGCGGCCGCGTTCGCCGCCTCGCGTCGCAGCCTGTGGATGCGCCTGTGGCTGTTCCTGGTGGTGCTCGCAGGGGCAGGCGCGGCGCTCTTGCCCATGGCCACGCGCAACCTGGTGGTGACGGGCGCACCGACCGTATTGCCGAGCCACGGCGGCGGCATCCCGTTCTACATCGGCAACAACCCGTACGCGAACGGGCGCTGGAACGACGCCGGTGGCCTGATCACCGGAGCGGTCTGGGTCGAGCGCAGCGAGCTCGCCCGCCGCTTACAGCTGCAGGTGAGCGACGCGCGGCAGCTCGACGCCGCCATCGGTGAGGAGCTCTACCGGCGAGCGTTCGCGTTCATTCGCGAGAAGCCGCTGGCCTGGTCGTGGATCGAGCTGGAGAAGATCTGGTGCACGTTCGGTAACCACGCCTTCGTGCGCGACTACGATCTGTTCGGCGAGCGCGAGCTGCTCGGCCTGGCACACCCGATCGGCCTGCCGTTCGGCATCGTGCTCGGTCTCGGCGTGCTGGGCCTGACGTTGATCACGCGGCGCGCGCTCGCGACGCGCCACGAGCTCGCGCACGCCGCGCTGTGCTGCATGCTGCTGGGCCTCTTGCTGGCCGTGCTGATCGCCAACCTGTTGTGGTTTACCTCGGCTCAGAACCGCGCGCCGCTGTTGATCCCGCTGGCGTTCGTGGCCGGTCCTGCGCTGGATGCGCTCCTGCGCCGCGCGCGCGGCGAGTTTCCGGCGGCGGCCGTGCCCAATGTGCTCATCGGGCTAGCCGTGTTGCTCAGCGCGCAGGCCTTCGTGCCCCGCCTGCCGACCGAGCGCCCATCCTCCACGCACTACTACAACCTGGCCAACGTCGAGGAAGAGCTGGGCCGCAACGCGGATGCACTGCGCCACTACGCGCTGGCGACCGAACGCAATCCCAAGCAGCCCATGTTCTGGTGGCGCCGCGCGTACCTCGCGCGGCGCATGCATCGCCTCGACGAGGCCAAGCTCTCGCTCGACAAGCTGGCCGCGTTGCCAGATTTGTCACCCGAGCTGCGAAACGCCACACGCGACGCCCGCCGCGCGCTCAAGTAAGACTTTATGTCAGGTTCGAAACACTCCGCGCGGGGCACGCCGCGTGCGAGTCAGTGGGAACACGGGCTCGTCCCAGAGCGACACGACCTCCTGCACGATCACCGAGATCAGCCCCGGCTTCGAAATCGCCTCGCGAATCGGCTCGGGCTTCCCCGCGAGCCCGCACAGCTGGCGCTGGGACCCGCCGCGCAGCGCCGGCGACCGATAATCATCGGAAGGGTCGCGCCCATCAGGCGCGAGCCTTCCGGTCGCGCGCTCGCGCGCAGTGCGCAAGCGTCGCTGCGGCAGAGGTGGCGGAAACCCTGCGAGCCGCGCGAGCAACTCTTGGCGCGCGCTCTTTTCGAAGTACGTGAAGTCCAAACCGACACAAACGCCGCGATCCGCGGAGCGCATACCCTGAACCAATCGCGCCACCACGGCCTCGGCGTCGAGCCACAGGTTGCCCTCGCCCGGCGCCTTGAAGCTCACGACCACGTCATCGCCATATGAGACGGGAGCCGCCGCGCAGCGCCCGCGACCGATAGTCATCGGAAGCGTCCCGCCCATCAGGCGGGAGTCTTCCGGCTGCTCGCAATGCACGAGCATGCCGCGCGGTGACAGATCCAACACGCGACTACCGAACAGCCTAAACTCCGTGAGCCCGACCGCCTGACACTCGGTTCGTACGGCGCGTCGCACTGCGCGGCGCTGAACGTTCGTTTGCACCATGCACGCTGCCTCCCGCAGGACTTCGTATCCTGCGCGACCATGCTACACATGCGACCGCGGGCGCCCCAAGAAAGCCGCAACGAGCGGGCTTGCATCGAGCCGTTACTCGCTGCACACCATCGGTATGCTTAGCGATGCTCTTCTGACTACACGCGAAGTCACGCAGTTGGTGCGTGGCCAAGCCTTGTCGGATGCGGCGGGAGTCCGGCTGTCGCGGGTCATCGGCACCCCGACGCTGGAAGACCTGGATCCGTTCTTATTGCTCGATGAATTCCGCACAGATGCGGGCAGCGACTACGTTGCGGGTTTTCCGGATCATCCACACCGCGGACTCGAAACCGTCACGTACATGCTGGCCGGAAGCATGGAGCACCGCGATCACGTTGGAAATCATGGCTTGCTCGAGAGCGGCAGCGTGCAGTGGATGACGGCCGGGCGCGGCATCATTCACTCCGAAATGCCACACCAAGACAGCGGCTCGCTCTGGGGCTTTCAGCTCTGGGTGAACCTGCCGGCCAGCGACAAGTTGTGTCCTCCGCGCTACCAGGACATTGGGGCGCGCGAGATCCCCGAGCTCGCGCTCGATCAGCTCAGCAAGGTGCGCGTGATCGCGGGTGAGTGTCAGGGCGTCGTCGGCGCAGTGCGCGACAGCGCGGTCGACCCGCTGTACCTCGATCTGATCCTCGGCTCCGCAGCCGATCAGCGCATCGAGCTACCGCTCGGACACAACGCGTGTATCTACGTCTACGATGGTCAGGTTCAGGTGGTGGGCTCGTCGCGCGCGACGCAAGTCAGCCGAGGCAAGCTGGCTGTATTGAGTAGCGAAGGGGCGCTGCACATCCGCAGCTCCGTGCTCGGCGCGCGCTTGTTGGTGCTCGCAGGCCGGCCCCTGCGCGAGCCGGTAGCGCGCTACGGCCCGTTCGTGATGAACACCCGCGAAGAGGTCCAGCGAGCCGTGGAAGAGCTTCGTAGTGGCCGATTCTTGGGGTAGAACGGTCTGAATGACCGAAGCAGCACCCTCCTGGTTTCGCGACGCCATCGCCCAAGCGCCCGTGGAGTCCGTGGTGGACGTACAGGGCGTTCCCATTCACACGCTCGCCTGGGGCGATCCGAAGCTCCCTGGACTGCTGCTCGTGCACGGCGGCGCGGCCCACGCGCACTGGTGGAGCTTCCTCGCGCCACTGCTCTCCCAGCGCTACTACGTGGTCGCGCCCGATCTGAGCGGCCACGGCGACAGCGGGCGGCGCAGCGGGTATCCGCGGCGCATCTGGGCCGACGAGCTCCTCGGCGTGATCCGAGCCACCGACTTCGTCAGCCCGCCGATCGTGGTCGGTCACAGCATGGGGGGCATGGTCTCGATCATCATGGCGTCGGTCTACGGCGATCAACTGGCCGGCGCGATCATCGTCGATGCACCGGTGCGCAAGCCCGACCCCGAGAGCGACAGCGCGCGGCGTGGCACCGAGTTCCGTAACCCGAAGGTCTACCCCGATCGCGCAACGGCCAAGCGTCACTTCCGCCTGGTGCCCGCGCAGCCGTGCGAGAACGCGTACATCCTCGACTACATCGCGGAGCACTCGCTGCGCGAGCTGCCGGACGGTGGCGTGACCTGGAAGTTCGATCCGACGGTGTTCGTGCGCATGTCGAACGATCTGATGTCGGACTACCTGGCCAGCGTGCGCTGCCGCATCGCGTTGATGCGCGGCGAGCACAGCCGCGTCGTTCCACCCGAGACCGGCGAGTACATGTTCGAGCTGCTCGATCGCAACGCGCCGCTGGTGGAGATCCCGGAGGCACACCACCACTTGCTGCTCGATCAACCGCTCGCGTTCATCGCCGCGCTGCGCGCGCTGCTATCGGACTGGGAGCACTCGGTGCCGCGCAAGCCGAAAGCCCAATCAGCGTAGCTCGGTGCGCTTCATCCGCACCAACACTGCATCGGGCCCCGTCGCGGGCTTGCCGTTGGTCACGCTCACGACCTTCACGCCATTGCGCGACGCGCGCTCGACGTAGGTGAGCGCGTAGCAAGCGCGGTGCGACGAGCGCCACGACAGCTTGTCCAGATCTTCCACGCACTGCTTGCAGCCGTCGTCGGCGTTGCAGCGCTTGGCGAGCGTGGAAGGCGCGCACAGCTGATCGACCTGCTTGGCACCGAAGCCGCGCGCCAGCGCGAGCATGCGGCACGAGGTCTCCGGAAACACCTTCTCCGGGGTCTCGCAGCTCAGTCGGACCGGCGTCTTGGTCTTGCTGGGCAGCTGGTCGCCCGTGGCGCGAAAGACCGCGATCTCCAGCATTTGCGCGCAGCATTGCGCGGGGTCCAGGTTCTCGCACGCGTCCGCGTGCCGCTCCATCACGACTTTACTGGCAGAACGGGCCGCCTGATGGGTCTGGGCGGGCAACCAACCGAGCAACAAACCGAGCAGGAGCAGCGGGGCGCTGGGCATGAACGCCAAAACTAGCTGGCGCCGCCGCCCCTCGCCAGCCCCAATTTCGGGGCTACTTGCCGCGACAACTCATGTGCCACTGCATCGATCGGTCGCTCGGATTGGGCGCGCACAGCTGGTTGCTACCGCAATCTGCATCGGTGCAGCACAGGGGTTCGACGCCCTCCGCGTCGCCGGCATTCGCCGGGCGCTTCTCGCACACCGATGCAGGCGAGACAGCGCTGAACGGCGTTCGCACGTCGCGGAACGCGCACACGTTGTTCGTGCCGCAATCGTCGTCGCGCCCGCAGGCTTCGCCGCACAGCCCGGAATCTTCGTTGCAGTAACCCGTTCGACAACCGACGATCCCCAGGCCGCACGACTCACCCACCTGGAAACCACGCGGCTCCGAGCACACGAAGATGCGCGGCTCCATGGTCGTTCCCGGAGTGAGCACGCACTCCTGATTCGGACATCCCTCGGAGTTCGAGCAGCGCGTGTGACAGATGGGAGCGTTGTTGATCAGGCTGCGCATGCACAGGCCGGAGGCACAGTCCAAGTTGCGCAGGCAGCGCTCGCCGGCTTTCTTTGCACCACCGCCGATGATGTTCATGGGCAGGCATAGGCGCGCGCCCGAGGTGACGATCAAGCAACTCGACGCGGCGTCGTGGCAATCCGCGTCCGAGCAACACGCGGTCGCGCAACGGTTGTCCTTCAGCTCCTCCACGGGCAAGTTGAACATGTTGGGTCGCAGGCAGAAGCCACCCTTGCAGTCCGAGTCGTTGGTGCAACCGCTGCCGACCTCGCGCGGCACGATGCAGGTGTTGGTCTCGACGTCACAGCGTTGACCTTCAGGACACGGCGTCTCGGGGCACTTCTTCTTCATGCTCTCGCAGCGGCTGTCCTCGTCGACCTTGGAGTCGCAGTCGTTGTCCTTGCCGTCGCACTCCTCGCTCGGCGGCTTGGTGACCGTGCCGTCCTCGGCGGTCGCGCCCGGATGGATCTTGGCGTCGGTGTCGACGCAGTCCGCCATCTCGACCTTGCCGCCGCCGCACCAGGTGAAGCCGTCTTTGTCCGCGTCGTGGCCCTCGTCGATCTCGCCGTCGCAGTCGTCATCGCGGCCGTTGCACAACTCGCGCGCGTCTGCGTCGCAGTCGCGGCAGACGTTGTTGATGCACTGCTGACCCATCGGCAGGCACGGGTCCTTCGCCTGATCGCCGCCCTCGATCTCGCAGCGGATCTCCAGCGACTCCGGATCTACCAGCACCGAGCACGCTGCCGCCCACAGCGGCAAGGCCAACACGACAAAAGCCATCCGTGAGCGTTGCTGCATGTGAGCGAAAGGTAGGTTCCTCGGGACGGGAAGCGCAGCTCTCGTGACCGAGCGGCCGCACATCCTAGAACAACACTGTGACCTAAGCGACCGGGTCCGGGCCAACCGACTTCTCAACGCGCGAGCTCTGCGGCGTGGCGCTGCTCCAGGCGTTCGGCCCAGTCCTCACGCTTGGTTGCTCGCAAACGTTCCAAATATGCGGGCAGCTTGCCTCGCGTGTGTGAGGGTCCACCCTCTTGCAGCACCGTATCCAGCGGATCGCGGCCGCTCGAGCTACGCTGCATGACGTCGGCGTGCCACGCCGCCAACCGCTGCTGACCTTCCGCGACCAGGTCGGGTCGCTCGCGCGCGAGGTCGTGTTGCTCGTGCGGATCGCGCACCACGTCGAACAAGAGGTCGGCGTCATATCCGTGATAGCCGTCGTGGTACGTGCGTATGTACAGGTAGTCGCTCCAACGCACACCGCGCTGACACGTCCATGCGCCCTGCGTGAGCACTAGCTCGTTGCGTCCTTCATCGCGCCCATCGCGCAGCGCCTGAGCAAAGCTGCACCCGTCCCATTGCGGGGGCACGCTGCCACCGAGCAACTCGACGATGCTCGCGGCGACATCCAGCTGATAACACAACGCGTGTTGCACGCGCGGTGCGAGCCCGGGCCAGCGCAAGATGCACGGCACGCGCGCTGTGTGTTCATCGGCGGTGTGATGATCGCCGTAGACGTTGAGCTCGCCCAGAGTCTCGCCGTGATCGGCGGAGACCATGATCGCGGTGTCGTCGGCGATGCCCAGCTGCGTGAGCAGCGCGAGTATGCGACCCACGTAGTCATCGGCATAGCGCACACCCGTGTCGTATCCATCGAACAACTGTCGTACCGCCTGCATGTCTGCGATCTGGCGAGGCTGGCGCGGATACGCGCCATACGGATAGTCGGTTGTGAAGCCCACGGCTTCCTGCGCCGAGTGGGGCCCTGCGCCAGAAAAATGCGCGGCGCGCACTTCTTCGCTGAGCCATGCCGGCAGCGGTTGTGCCGCAAACGGTTCGCCGTACGACTCCGGCGCGCGGTAGGGCGTGTGCGGATCCCACAAGTGCAGATGCAAGAACCAGTTGTCGCGTGCGCCGTTGCGCGTGAGCCACTGCTCGGCGAGCTGCGCGATTTCGTCGGCGGTCTCGAGCCCGAGCTTGCCGGGGTTACGCACCTCGTCGAAGCCGGCGCAAAAGTGGTAGGCGCTGTGGCGCGCCGGGAACGACGAAATCGTCGCCGTGTACAGCCCCAGCTTGCGCAGGAGCACCGGCCAGGCGGTCTTGCCCAGCAGCGAGAAGAAGCCGCGCTGCGGGCCCTCGACGAACGGCTCGGCCGCCGTGCCGCCGTGGCCGACCACGCCGTTGCGTGTCCCGAAGCGGCCAGAAAACAAGGCCGTCCGGCTGGGCAAGCACGGCACATCCGAGGCGTAGCAGCCCGCGAAGCGCACTCCGCGCGCCGCAAGCGCGTCGATATTCGGAGTGGTCTCGCGGTGATAGCCGTAACAGCCCAGGTGATCGGCGCGCAGCGTATCGATGTCGATGTAGAGGATTCTCATGCGCGAGTCGGGACGTCAGTCTAGCTGGAAGCCCGCGAACTTGCTGACCTCGGCACGCAGCTTTCCGGCACTTAGCGCAGGGAGCCGCCGCGGAGCGCCGGCGACCGATAAACATTAGGAAGGGTCGCGCCCTGAGGCGCGAGCCTTCCGGGCTCCAAGGCTCGAACGGGTGCCCGACTACACAGCCGTTCGCTTTCTGCGCAATCGGACTTGCCTTTTCTATCGCGCTTGCCTGACCTTAGCCGCTACCGCCAGCGCCGCGACGCACATGTCGCGCCACGCGGGCGTTGGCGTACATGCTCTGCACACGCTAGAACCCCGGTTCGGAGTAACTACGAAATCATGTCCCCTCGGCTCGGCTGGCTTTCCACGTGTTTACTGGCCTTCTCGTTCGCCGTAGCGTGCGCGGAGGGCGCCCCCGCGGCACCGCCCGGCGAGTACCCGGCGGACCCGACGCTCGGCCAACCCAAGCCCGAGTGCGGCAACGGCGTCCGCGAGCAGGGCGAGCTCTGTGATTGCCCGCCGACCGCAACCACGATGTGCGAGGCACCTGAAGGCGTGACGTGCCAGAGCCTGATGAGGGGCATGGGCACGGTCTATTGCCAGCCGAAAGTCTGCATGTTCATCACCGAGTTCTGCAGCATGCCGGGCGCCCCCCCGGGTGGCGCAGGCCAGGGTGGTGGCGCAGGTCGCAGCGGCTGAGCCGCCGATGCGTCGGCGCGAGCGAACCCGGCAGTTCACGGCGGCCTCGCGCCGCCCGCTGATTTAGGTTTTGGCTGGTGTGACGCGCGCAACCCGTACGCTTGCTTGCGCTGCTGGGCTCGGGCTCACGCTGTTGGCCTGGCACTACGGCTGCAGCTCGACGCCCAAACCGCTGGCGGCGACTCGCAGCACGTTGCCACCGCCCGCGCCGCCGACGACGACGACGAAGCCAGAGCCGACGCCACAGCGAGTGCCGATGGGCAGCGGGGCCACCAGCGAGCTGCGCCCGGTGATGCCGCCCGATACCGATCCGAACGCGCCACTCGTGGTGAACGTGCCGATCGAAGATCGCAGCGGGCACGCGCTCGATACGTTCTACGCGGCGCTCGAGCGCATCGGCAGCGAGCAGCGACAAGCGCGCGTGGTGGTCTACGGCGCCTCGCACACGGCCTCCGACCTGTACACGGACATCGTGCGCAGCAGGCTGCAAGCCCGCTTCGGCGACGCCGGCGTGGGTTTCGTGCAACCGCTGCGCGCGGTCTCCGGCTACCGCAGCGCAGGCGTCACGTTCGAACCAGCCACGGGCTGGACGACGACCCACGTCAAGGCGAAGTCGCCGATCGAAGATCGCTACGGCCTGGGCGGCATGTACCTGAGCGCACCGCGCTCGAAGAAGGGCGCGCACGCCAGCTTCACCACGCGCCCTCACGGCGAGCAGACCGGCAACGCCGACAGCTTCGAGCTCTGGTACCTGAAGCAACCGCGTGGCGGCAAGCTGCGCGTCAGCATCGACGACACGCCGCGGAAACCGCTGGCCACGCAGTCGCGCGACTTCAAGGCAGGCTACGAGCGCTACAGCGTCGGCGACGGCCAACACCGGGTCGAGCTCAGCGCGACCGGCGATGGCCCGGTGCAAGTCTTCGGCATGGTGCTCGAACGCTCGAAGCCCGGCGTGGTCGTCGACAGCCTCGGTGTGCCAGGCGCCCGCGCGCGCTACCACTTGCTGTGGAACGAGGCGCTCTACCGCGAACACTTGCAGCGGCGCAAACCAGACCTCGTGGTGCTCGCCTACGGCACGAACGAATCGGGGGACGACGACGAGCCCATCGAGCGCTACGAGAGCGATCTACGCAAGGTGCTCGAACGCATCCAGGACGTGGTGCCCGAGGCCTCGTGCCTGCTGGTCGGCCCGAGCGATCGACCGATCGAAAACCCCGATGGCACGTTCGTCGATCGACCGCGCACGGCCCAGATCGTCGAGACGCAGCGCAAGCTGTCGGCGGAGTTTGGCTGCGGGTTCTTCGACATGGTGGCGTTCATGGGTGGGCGCCTGTCGATGTTGCGCTGGGTCAATTCACTGCCGCCGCTCGGCACGCCCGACTACGTGCACTTCACGCGCGTGGGCTACGAGGCGCTCGGCAACGCCCTGCACACGGCGCTGATGGCCGGCTTCACGCCGCTCGCCGAGCCCTCCACGCTGCCGCCAACGGCTTCGACCAGCCTCAACGCCAAGCACTGAGCGCGCTCACTTCGCGCGTCCCATGTAGCTCGCAAAGCCCTCGAGCAGCGCCTTGTAGTACGCGTTGCCGAGGATCGCGTAGCCCTGCGGCGTCGCGTGCCGTAGATCGGAGCTCACCAACCTCGGCCGGGCCTCGAACCAGCGCTCCATCGCCCCTTCCCCGCCCATCGCGGTCCAGGTGTCGAAGAACGCGCAGCCTTCGGTCTTGGCCACCTCGCGCTGCGTGAATACGATCGCCGGCAAGACGCTGAGGGTGATGATCCTGCCGCGCGGCGTGCGCTCGGCTTGATCCAGCGGCGCGAACAGCAGGCACGACATCTCGGGCTTGCCCGCGCGCATGAGCTTCAGCACCTTGCGCAGGCTGGCCGCGTAGCGTGCGGGATCGAGCCAGTCGTTGCCGGCTTCATTGCCGCCGAAGGCCAGCACCAACAAGTCCGGGTTGCGGTGCGCGATCTGCTTCGCCATGTGCTCGGGATCGGCGTCGAGCAAGCGATCGGCGCGCGCACCGACCAGGCCGAGCGCGTCGTAGACCACGCCAGGACCCGCGCGCTCCTGAACGACGCCGTACATGCGGATCTCACCCCCGCTCGTGCGCAGCGACAGCTCGTGGTCGCCATCGGGAACCTCGATGACGTGCCACGAGTCCCGAGTCTCGGGATCGCGCGTGCGCAGCAGCTGCGGCGCACCATTGTCGACCGCCAGCTTCAGATCGCCGCCGCCGGGAAACTGCTGGAAGAAGACCTCGAAGCGCGAGACCGCTCCGCCGATCGGCCGGCCGGAGACCGTGCCGAACGACGCGTATTCACCGCCGTAGGCGCGCGCGAGCACGCCGCCGTAGCCGTAGTGCCCGCCCTTCAGGCCGCGGCGCACGACCGAGCTCACCTCCCAGCCGTCGCTCTCGCCGTGCGAGACGTCGCGGTGCACGTAGTGCATCTCGCCCTTGGCCGTCAGCATGAAGCCATGGCCGGCGTCGCCGAAGCGCAGCTGCAGCTTGCGACGCAGGGTCTGCGTGATCTCGTCGGCCGCGACCGAGGAGTCGCCGTAGTGCGCGACGCGCGTGATCGCGCCCTTCTCCTGCCGCGCAGAGCGGCGTAGCGCGGCGTAGAAGTAGTCGAGCGCCTCGGGGTTCTCGATCGACACGGGTGCCCCCGCGTACTCCTTGGACGCGATCTCCTGGCCGGAGCCCAGGTTCGCAGCTTCCAGCTGCTCGTCCACCTCGCCCTGCGGATCGGGCAGCTGCTCGCCGCCGCTGGCTGCGTGCGGCGAGACCGCCGTCTGAGCGCCTTCGAACTGGGGTAGCTCCGCGCGGCGCACGACGCCCGTGAACAGGCGCACCACCGGGATGCCCTCGCCTCGCACCCAGGGTCGCACCCGCTCCAGCGTGGGCACGTAGTACGCGACCCCGGCCAAGCCGAGCAGCGTGAGCACGAGCAGGGACAGGTGCAACAACCCGCGCGCCGCGCGAGGCTGGCTCGATGTATGTCGCGAAGGCGCGTCCACCACGTTTGCGACGTCCACGGTCGGCTCAAAACTGGAAGTAGATGTAGGGTACCGCATCTTCAGTCGCAACGAGCATGAGACCGCTGGCCACGCTGGCGAGGACGAAGCCCTGCGCCGGCGCGGGGAGGCGCACGAAGCCCTGCCGCATCAGGGCGAACCAGCCGCGCGGCGTGTAGTGCAACGCATACCCAGTCAGCAACACCGCCCACACGCTCGCCGTCATGTGGAACAGCGCGGTCGTGCCGACCGCCAGCTGGCGCATCACCTCGAGCGCATTCTCGAGATCCGAGGCGCGGAAGAAGATGCGCGAGAGCACCACGAAGTGCAGCGTGCCCACCACCTTGACCACGCGCAGCGCGAAGGGGTCGACGGTCTCGCTGGTGCGGCCGGCGGCTCGGTAGAAGAAGCGGTGCACGACCATCGAGGTGGCGTGCAGCATGCCGTAGATCACGAACGTCCAGGCCGCGCCGTGCCACAGGCCGACCAGGAACACGGTGATCCACAGGTTGAAGTAGGCGCGCCCGGCGGGCACCTTGGAGCCGCCCAGCGGGAAGTAAAGGTAGTCGCGCAGCCAGGTCGAGAGCGTCATGTGCCAGCGTCGCCAGAACTCGGCCGGACTCGTGGCCTGGTACGGACGGTCGAAGTTCTCCGGCAGCTCGAGGCCGAACAGCAAGGCCGAACCGCGTGCCACGTCGGTGTACCCGGAGAAGTCACAGAAGATCTGCAGCGTGTACGCGTACAGGCTGAGCATGACCTCGGCCGACGAGTAGGCGCCCGGATCGTCGAACACGCGATCGATCAGGTTCAACGCCAGATAGTCCGCGAACACGACCTTCTTGATCAGGCCGGTCGCGATCAAGAACGTGCCCTGCCCGACGCGCTCCGGGAAGAGCTTGGGCTCCTCGCGCAGCTGCGAGAGGAAGTCCGACGCGCGCACGATCGGCCCGGCGACGAGGTGCGGGAAGAACGTGATGAAGCAGGCGAACCGAACGAACGAGCGGGTCGGCGGGATCTTCCCCTGGTAGACGTCGATCGTGTAGCTCAGGCTCTCGAACGTGTAGAACGAGATGCCGACCGGCAGCAGCACGTCGATGTGCAGCGAAGCTATCGGCACACCGAGTACGCGCCCGGCGTCCACGAGTGAAGTGGCGAAGAAGTTGTAGTACTTGAACAGCCCGAGCAGCCCCAGGTTGACGGTCAAGCTCGCCGCCAACCAGGCCTTGCGGATGTTGTGGTTCGTCGCGTCCGCCATGCGGGCGCCGGCGACGTAGTCGACCGTGATCGACATCACGATCAGGAACAAATAGGCGGGGTTCCACGCCATGTAGAAGATGCAGGACGCGAACGCCAACAGCGCGAGTCGCAGCAGCTGTTTGCGCGCGAGCCAATACCCGCACAGCGTGACTCCCAGGAAGACGAAATAGTCGAGCGAGTTGAAATTCATGCACGACGTGGCGCGGGCAATGGCCCGCAGGGGCGCACCGTTGTAACCGTGGTAGCTGGCCACGGCAACGGCGCCCCGATGCTAACCTCCGTCGCGGCCGCTTTTGCGCGCAAAACCGCGGAATTCGCGCCAGTGCACCGATCCGGGGGTCGGCAGGCCCCTGGTTCAGGAACCTTGGCGAACG
This sequence comes from Polyangiales bacterium, assembly GCA_035274465.1. Taxonomy (GTDB): domain Bacteria; phylum Myxococcota_A; class Polyangia; order Polyangiales; family JAFGIB01; genus JADGRF01. The sequence goes on along the minus strand of DATEOF010000268.1, from coordinate 12,197 downwards.
TCGCCGCTGACCGCGGCGGACGGCTCGGCCTGGTCCGCGCTGCTCACCAACGTCGCTCGCTTCCGCGTCGCACGCTGCTGGCGCGCGCTGGCGCGTTCATCGATGCGGAACGGGATCTCGCCGGTCGCGCCCGCCATGCCCTGGCGCACCATCGCGTAGGTCGACGCCGGGTGCCAGAACAGAAACCCGTCGCCTCCACCGCTGCGCGCGCCCCGGATCTGCTCGGCCACGAACTCGCCGTTGTAGTAGTCGGCGCCGTTCTCGAAGGCCTGCAGGAACGGCCGGATCACCGGCTCCGGCCCCACGCGCTCGCGCAGGCTGTTCACCCCGGCGGCGACCAGCAGGCCTGCGCGCTCCTGCTGCTTGTCGTGCATCCACGTCTTCATGCCGTTCACGTACAGCATCGGCGAAAACACCTCGACGTGCGCTGCCCAGTCCTCGAGCGACTGTCCCAGGCCGGCTGGATCGCCGTGGCGGAACGCTGTCAGGCCGAACACGTCCACGCCCAGCGGAATGTGCAGCGCCTCGTCCATCCGCCGCAGAAAGCCGAGCAAGATCTCACGACGCGGCCTGCCGGCCTCGGCCGGAAACACGGCGAACCTGGTGCCTTCGTCGACCGGAAAGCGGATGTAGTCGAGCTGGATCTCGTCGAAGCCCAGCGCCTCGACCTCGCGCCCCAGCGCGATCAGGAGGTCGTGGTTCTTTTCATTCGCTGGATCCAGCCAGGTATTGCGCCCCTTGTGCAGGTTCCAGACCTGGCCGGCGTGCCCGGGACGCGTATCGATCACGGCGCGCTCGGGGTAGAGCTTTGGCAACACGGGGTCGTTGAAGCAGACCACGCGCGCGATGGTGTAGATGCCGGCGGCCTTGAGCTCGCGCACGAAGGCCGGCGCGTCGCGCAGGAACACGTGACGCGAGCTCTGGAATTCGGGCAGCTCGGTCGCGAACGTGATGCGGCCGGCGTCGTCCTTGACGTCGATCACCGCGGCGTCCAGCCGCGAGCCGCGCAGGTTCTTGATGATCCCGGCCGCGCCCAGCCGGCGGGCCATGGGCGCGCTGAAATACAGGCCGCGAGCGCGCTGGCCCTGGGGGCTCACCTCGTCGCGGTAACGTCCGGGATCGTCCGTGGCCGGCGGCGGCCCGACTCGAGCCGCCGCCGTCAGCGGCACATGCTGCGCGAGCGCGAGTAGCTCCGCCTCGCCGCCATCAGCTGCACTTGCAGCCATCGGCGGCGAAGGTGCCGGCGCCGCGACTGGCGCTTCGGACGTCAAATTGCCGGACATCGCCGTTGCGCAAGCCGCACACACTCCACACAGCAGCGCGCTGAACCCCGAGCCAAACTTCGTTTGAAACACTGCGGTACGACCTTCCAAACAAAAGTTTGCACGAGCTTGCGCACGATCCTCAAGCACGTTGCCAGGTGCAACTGGAACGGAGTAAGACACAGCTGTGCGCGCGAGTGAGGCTGCTAGCCGCTTCGATGGATAAGCGCGTCTTCGCGCGCTTCGCAGCACAAGGCAGGTGAGGTTGAACTTCTTCGCACACTCAGTCGTGGCTGGCCGGCGCTCCCGTGCGCCGCGCTTCGTGCTCGGCGCGATGCTGCCCGATCTGGCCAGCATGATCGGCGTGCGCGTGGCACACGCCGGCGACAGCGAGCTCGCACGCGGCATCGACCTGCACCACGCCACCGACAGCGCGTTTCACGCAGCCCCCGTGTTCACCGGGCTCTGCGCGAGCGCGATCTCGAGCCTGTGCGATCAGGGCGTGGGCCGCGGCACCGCGCGCGCCGTGGCGCACGTGGGCGTCGAGCTGCTGCTGGACGGCGCCCTGAGCGGCGATGCCCCGGAGCGCGCGCTGTACGCCGCTGCGCTGGCTTCTGCAGCTGACGGCGGCCTGAGCCAGGGGCTCACGCTCGCGCCGCCCCACGAGCTGCCCAGGCTCAGCGCCGGCCTGGCCAGGCTCGCGGCCTCGGAGCTCCCCGAGGCCTATCGCGACGCAGCCTTCGTGGTCGACCGCCTACGGGTGATCCTGGCACGCAGACCCCGTCTGGCCATGGCCGAAGGGGACTACGAAAAGGTGCTCGAATGGGCCGAGGCCGTGCAGCCGAGCGTGCTCGCCTGCAGCCGTGAGCTGCTGGAGCACGTGGTCGCGCACACGCGGCGAGACTAGATCCGGCTTCGGGCTCCAGGCTTCGGGCTTCGGCTTGCAGACGTCGCGCGTCCGACCCTTTGCGCTGTGGGCTTTCTCCGCTCTCTTCCCCTGAAGCCAGGCGTCGAGAGCCAGGAGGGCTTCGGGTTGCAGACTTCGGTCGTCCGGCCAGGGCCGCTTTGGCTCTCAGCTCTCTTCCCTGAAGGCCGGAGCCCGGAGCCCGAGCCCGTTAAATCAACGTCTCCCAGAACGGGCGGAAGGAGTCGAGCGGGCCGGCGGCCAGGCTGCACCTCGTGCCCAGGCGCTGCGTGGTGTGATCTCGCACGTCGTATTCCGGCCACGCACCCAGGCTCTCGCAGCTGGGGTTTCCCGACTTCGCGAAGGCCAGCCAGGCATCCTGCATGCGGTACGACAGCGCGATGGCGTCCTCGGTCGCGCCCGTGAGCGCGCGGCCGAAGCCGGTGGAGAGTGTGCCGAAGACGAACGGGATTTCGAGTGCGTGGCACGCGCCGAGCGCGCCCTTGAACAGCGACGAGCGGAACTCGAACAGATACGCGAAGGTCTTGCCGCCGTCAGCTGCGTGCGCGTCCGACAGGCGCAGCGCAGGCATGCGGAAGCTGCGATCGGACTCGAGCGCGGAGTAGATGGACCAGGCCGGCTGATCGTGCCCGAGCAGGCCGCGGTAGAAGTCGATGGCGCGCTGGCCGAGGCCGGGCAGCCGCGCCTCGAAGATCTTGCGCAGCGCGGCCTCGTCGATGTCGCGCTTGTCCGGCTCGTTCAGGAACAAGAAATAGTTCCACTCGTGCAGCGTGACGCCGATCAAGAGCTCGCGGTCGCGCGCGGCACCTGCGGCGATCGCCGTCAGTGGATCCTCGGTCAACAGCTCACCGTCGACCACCGGCAACAGCGAGAAGCCCTTCTGGCGCAGGAGCCGCCCGCGCGGCCCGCGCAGCACGTACTGCGCCTGGCACGCGCGCTGCGCGACCACCAGCTCCTCCGCGGAAGCGCTCCAGGCGCGCTCGGCAGAGCCCAACGCGGCGACGAAGGCGTCGGCCACGTGCGATCCCTGGTCCGGCGACAGCACGTGGTGCGCCGCGCCGCTCTGCGCGATCGCGCGCCGGAACAAGCCACGGGCGCGTGCCGCAGACAGCAGCACCGACACACTCATCGCCCCCGCCGATTCGCCGAACAGGGTGACGTTCGCCGGGTCACCGCCGAACTCGGCGATGTTGTCTCGCACCCACTCGAGCGCGGCGAGCTGATCGAGCAGCCCGACGTTCGCCGGCAGATCCGCGCTTAGCGCGCGCCGCAGGTAGCCGAAGCCGAACACGCCCAGCCGGTAGTTGAGCGTGACCACCACCACGCCGCCGCGAGCGGCGAGCTCGGCCCCATCGTAGAGCTCCTGAGCGCTCGACCCGCTGGTGAATGCGCCGCCGTGGATCCACACCATCACCGGCCGGCGCCCACGGTCGACCGCCGGCGTCCAGACGTTCAGGTGCAGGCAATCCTCGGAGCGGTCGCCGATGTCGGTGGCGAGGCCCTTGTCCTGCGGAGCTGCCGCGCCGAAGCGCACCGCCTCGCGCACGCCTTGCCAGGCCTCGGGCGCCTCGGGCGCGCGAAAACGCAGGCGTCCCAGCGGAGGTCGGGCGTAGGGAATACCGCGGAACACATAGCTGGGGCCGTTCGCGAGCTCTCCGGCGACCCGACCCTGCTTCGTCCAAGCTAGCACTGCCATCCCGCGCCTTTTTTCACGAAGCCGCGCGTTCGCCAAGAGAGCTACGATCTCGGTATGGCCCTGCCCTGCCTGAACCGACCGGGAGACTTCATCGACGGCGAGTTTCGCTCGCCGGCGCAACCCGACGCCGAGCTCGTCGTCGCGAGCCCCGCAGACCTACACGACGTCACCGCGATCCACCCCGTGTCCGCCGCGGCCCTGGAAGCTGCGGTGGACGCCGCACGCCGCGCATTTCCAGCCTGGCGCCGGCTGGGCCTGCCGGCGCGTGCGGACCTGCTGCGCCGCTATCAGGCCCAGCTGCGCGCGCAGCGCGAGGAGCTGGCGCTGGTGTTGGCGCGCGAAGTGGGCAAGCCGCTGTGGGAAGCGCGCACCGAGGTCGACGCCATGATCGGCAAGGTCGATCTCAGCCTCGGCGAAGGCATGCGCTTCACCGAAGACCGCGCGCTGCCCGATCTGCCGGGCGAGATCCGCTGGCGTCCGCACGGCGTGATCGCGGTGATCGGTCCGTTCAACTTCCCGGGTCACCTGCCCAACGGTCAGTTCGTGCCTGCGCTCGCGCTCGGCAACACTGTCGTTCACAAGCCGAGTGAGCGGACGCCCAGTGTGGCGACGCTGATCGCGCGCTGTTTTCAGGCGGCGGGATTTCCGCCCGGAGTGTTCAACGTGGTGCAAGGCGGCGGCGAAGCGGGGGCTCGGCTGGCCACGCATCGAGACGTGGACGGCGTGATGTTCACGGGTTCCGTCGGCGTCGGCCGCAGGCTGCTCGCGGCCCAGGGCGACCGGATCGACCGCGTGTTGGCGCTCGAGCTAGGCGGCAAAAATGCCTCGATCGTGCTCGACGACTGTGATCTCGAGCGCACCGCGCGCGCCGTCGCATTCTCGGCGTACGTGACCGCAGGCCAGCGCTGCTCCGCGACCTCGCGCTTGATCGTGACGCGCGGCGTGGCGCCCGCGTTGATCGAGCGCCTCACGCGTATCGCGCAGGGCTTGCGCGTGGGCTATCCGCTCGACGAACACGTGTTCATGGGGCCGATGATCTCCGCCGAAGGCCGCTCACGGCTGCTGGAGGCGCTACGCAGCGCAGAGCGGCATGGCTATCGGGCGCTCGTGCCCGGAGGCACCCACGAGGTCGAAGGTCACCCGGGCCACTACGTGAGTCCTGCGCTGCACCTCGCCGAGGATCCGCGCCAATTGGCGCCTGGCTACTCGGATTCCGAGTTGTTCGCACCCGCGCTGGGCGTCCACGTTGTCCAGAATCTCGAGGATGCGCTCGCTCTGACAAATGAGACATGGTCGGGTCTGACAGCTGGCGTGTTCACGGCAAACCGTGACGTTTTCGAGCGCGCGGCCGACGAGCTGCGCGTGGGAGTTCTGCACTGGAATCGCGCGACTGCGGGCGCCAGTGGGCGACTTCCGTTTGGTGGTATCCGTGACAGTGGAAATCAGCGCCCTGCTGGAATCACTGCAGGCACGGCGTGTGTTTACCCATTAGCGATCACCCTGCCACCTCCCCAAGTGGAACCTTTGGCCACTTGGCCAGGAGCGCGGTTCGACCCCTGAAACCACCAGTGTTGTGTGCGTTTTTTGCGTGCTGTGCGCCTCCGGGTAGTCCATGATGCTCCAGAGGCTTGGTTTTCCACTAACTCACGTCACAATCAGCATGATGGATTCCGGAAATCAGCCCTGCGCAGTGCGACCCATGAAGGGTGGACGCTCGGCGCTGCTGATGCGGTGCCCTCAGCTATCAAAAGGTGCTTCATGAGAACGATCCCGATCATGCATCCTCGTCGTCGGCCACGGCAGGCGCGCGCGCAGGCCACTGTGGATGCGATCATTCAGGCCACCGCACGCGTTCTGGTGGAGGACGGCTACGATCGAGCCAGCACCAATCGCATCGCGCAAGCGGCTGGCGTCAGCATCGGATCGCTGTACCAGTACTTCCCGAGCAAGGAAGCGTTGGTCGCCGCGCTGGTGGACGAGCACCTGAGCCGCATGACCGCCGTGGTCACGCGCGCGCTCGATGACGTCACGCCGGCCGAGCTGCCGCACAACGCGCACGTGATGGTGAGCGCTCTGATCGCTGCCTATCGCGTCGACCCGCGGTTGCACCACGTTCTCTGCCAGGAAGTTCCGAAGATCGGCGAGCTGCGCCGCATCTACGAGTTCGAGCAGACGTTGGCCGAAGTCATGCGCCAGCACCTGAATTCGCTCCGCCACCAGATCCGCCACCAGAACATCGATCGCGCGGTGTTCTTGCTGGTGAACGCGGTGCCGAGCGTGATCCGCGCAGCCATCGAGAGCGATCCCGAAGGTCAGAATGACGCCACGCTCGCCGAAGAGCTGCGCGACATGATCCTGCGTTACCTCGTGTACGTGCCCGCGAACGAGTCGGGTGCATTCACGCGCGTCAGCGCCTGATCGCACACGCCGTCCCGAACGAAGCCCTGGTTGCGCGAGCGACCGGGGTTTCGTCGTTTAAGGGGCCTACACTCAGAGCGCCAGCTGGCCGTGCGCTATCGAGTCGTAGATTTCAGGTGTAATCGAAACGTATTTGCCGCTCTTGGCGTCGAAGAAGTAGAGCGGGTCGGTGATCTGCCGCGGATCGTAGCCCTCTTTCTGCAGCTCGTTCTTCTGCAGCTTGAGCGTGCTGGTCTTCTGCAGCTCCTTGCGCAGGCGCACGAACAGCGGCCGTGCGTAGGCCGCAAGCCCCGCCGTCGCGTGATCGCGAAAGGCGTCGGGGTCGAAGGGCTCGCCATTGCGCAGCACCAGCGCCGCCATGCCGGCGCGTCCCTCGGTGCCGGGGATCGTCACGCCGTACACGCTGGCTTCCTCCACTTCGGGCCACTGCGCGAGGTGCGCCTGAACCTCGGAGGTCGCGACGTTCTCACCCTTCCAGCGAAACGTGTCACCCACGCGATCGACGAAGTACAGGTGCGCGCGTTGATCGCGGCGCAGCAGATCGCCGGTGTTGAACCAGGCATCGCCGGGCTGAAATACGTCGCGCAGGATCTTCTGCTCGCTCGCGGCCTTGTCGTGGTAGCCCTCGAAGCGCGCGCGCCGCCGGATCTTGCCGAGCAGGATGCCGGGCTCGCCGTTTCGCACGCGCTGCAGCTGTCCCTGCGCGTCGCGCCGAAAGTCCTGCGCGGATTCGTCCCACTGCACGAGCGCCATGCCCGGCAAGCGCGGACCCACCGAACCCACCAGGTTCAAGAAGTTGAGCGTGATGCAGTTGCCCTCGGTGGCGGCGTAGAACTCGGCCACGCGCGGGATCCCGAAGCGCTGCTTGAAGTCTTCCCAGATCTCGCGCCGCAGGCCGTTGCCCGAGATCGAACGTATGCGGTGATCGCGATCGTTCGGCGACGGCGGGTTGTTCAGCAGGTAGCGACACAACTCGCCGATGTAGATGAACTGCGTCGCGTTGTACTTGCGGACGTCGTCCCAGAAGCGCGTGCGCGAGAACTTGCGGACCAGCGCCATGCTCGCGCCCGCCGTGACCACGCTGCCGGTCGCGAGCAGCACCGAATTGCTGTGGTAGAGCGGCAAGCAGTTGTAGAGCACGTCGCCGCGCTTGAAGCGGAAGGCGATGGTGGCCCAGATGCGGCCGGCCCGGAAGAAGCGGTCGTGGCGCACGATCGCAGCCTTGGGCAGCCCGGTCGTGCCGCTCGTGTAGATGAACGCAGCCTGCGCGCGCAGAGTGGGCCCGGGCACGTCAGGGTTGGCATCGGAGGTACCGTGCAGCCGCTCGGACCACAGGGGCGCCTCCGGAACCTCGGGGTCCTCCGGGTCGACGTCGACGTCGAGCATCTCGCGCGCCGTGGGCCCGACGAGGTCGATCACGGGAGCGAACTGCGACCACACCTCGGAGCCGACCACGATGTGCTTCGGGGCGCAGATTCGAACCGCGTGCGCCAGCGCCGCCGCCTGTAGATGCGTATTGACCAGGCTCGAGATCGCGCCGAGCTTGTGCAGCGCGTACATGTGCCACAGGAACTCGGGGCGGTTCTCGAGCAAGAGCGCCACAACGTCGCCCTCGCCCACGCCCAGCGCGCGATACGCCGCACAGTGGCGGTTTACCTGTGCGTTGGCTTCGCCGTACGTGTAGCTCCGCCCGCCGTAGTACAAGAACACTTGGTCCGGCTGGCGCCCCGCGTGCGCTTGTAGCTGTGCTGCGATGGTCTGATGACTATCGGTGCGGTAAAGCAGCAGCCCTTCGAGGAGCTTGTACACACGTGCTCCGTACAGCATGAACGCTCCGTGTCGCCTGTCGCCCGCAGCTTAGCCCGCGGATCGCCAGCTTTTAGCACATCTGGCCGCGAGCGCGGCACGCGGGTGAATAATCTTCGGGGCCTGCTTCGTCTTTGCTTGGCTAACAAAAGCGAGCCTTTTGGTGGCTTGGCGAGCGCGCGCAGCACGGCGTATGCTCGAACGCATTCGGCCTGGTCCGGAGCCTTCATGATCTTGTCCTCGCTTCGTGTCGTGGTGACCTGCGCGGCGTTTGGCGCAGCGTTGTCCAGCTGCAGTCTGATCGATGATTTCAGCGAATTTCGCATCGTTCACGGCGACGGCGGCGAGGATGACTCAGGTGTCATAGGCGCGGATGCGGCCACCCCGCTGTGCGGGGGCGACGACTGCACGCGGCTCAACGGGCTGTGCACCATGGGCGAGTGCCAGGACCAGCGCTGCGTGGCGGTCCCCGTCCGCGAGGGCCGCCAGTGCGGCGACGACAAGTGCACGGTCTGCAGCAAGGGCGAGTGCAACATGCCCAAGGACTGCTCGGAGTACGACGGGCCCTGCACCAAGAGTGTCTGCAACGCCGCCGACGGCGTCTGCATGCCCACCAACATCAATGAGGGCAAGGCCTGCTTCGACAACGATCCCTGCACGGTGAGCGAGACCTGCGTGTCCGGCACCTGCAAAGGGACCCCGCGCGACTGCTCGAGCTATGACGACCAGTGCAGCAGCGGCATGTGCGAGAAGGACACGGGCAACTGCACCTACGGCATGCCCAACTCGAGCCGGACCTGCGACGACTACGATCCGTGCACGGTGAACGATCGCTGCGACGCCTCGGGCCGCTGCGTCCCTGCCGGCAACGCGGCCGCGGGCACCGGCTGCAACGACTTCAACGCCTGCACCGGCACGACCGCCAGGCCCGACCAGTGCGACGGCAAGGGCGACTGCGCGCCGGGCGACCCGCTACCTGCCGGCACGTCCTGCAACGACGACAACGAGTGCACCAGCCCGGACACCTGCAGCGCGGGCGGCGCCTGCACGGGGCCTGCGGTACGCGACGGCCAGGCCTGCCAGACCGGGTGCAAGAGCGCCAACACGTGCAAGAAAGGCAGCTGCACGAACGCCGACAACATGTCGCTCGGCTACAAGCCCGAGTGCTACTTCAACTGGTGCGGCGAAGAGAGCCTGTGCCAGGAGCGCTGGAAAGAAGACGGCACGTGCGACTGCGGTTGCGGCTTCACGGACGGTCAGTGCAACGCCTGCAGCGCGCGCATGTGCGAAGCCAAGTCGACCCCTCGCCACCGCGCGGCCAAGTGGTGCGATGCCGACGGCAAGGCCATTCAGATCTGCCCGGATAGCCTGAAGAACGACGGCAAGTGCGACTGCGGCTGCCAGTTCGCAGATCCCGATTGCGAGGGCGGCAGCTGCTGCGGTCCCACCGGTGGACCCGGCTGCAACAACGCGTTCGTCGAGGAGTGCGTGTGCGACCGCGAAGGCCGCAGCGATGCCGCTCCCACCTGCTGCAAACAGCAGTGGACCCAGCAGTGCGCCGACCTGGCGGTGCAGCTCGGCTGCATGCTGTGCCCGTGAGCGGTCTCAGCCCGCGGCGCGGTAGTGCGGCACCCAGCCACTCTTGTCCAGAAACAACCGGACGCAGCGGATCTGCTGCCGATCGGTCAGCAGGAAGCGATGATGTCGGCCCTTCGGCACGACGATCAAGTCGCCCTTCTCCACCTGCACGCGCATCCACTTGTCGTCGCGCGAGCGGATGTCGAAGATGCCCTCGCCCTCGAGCACGAAGCGCACTTCGTCTTCATCGTGATGGTGCTCATCGATGAACTTGGCGCAGATCGCGTTCAAGTTGGGCGTGGTGGGCTGCAGCTCGATGACGTCTTCCTCGACGTAGCCGCGTTCATTCTTCAGCGCGTCGACCGCCCCTCGATACTTCCCGGGATCTGTCGGCAGCACCTGGTACGGCACGCCCTGCGCCGCGAGCTCCGCGGCATCGATCTGCCCTGCATCCGAGTCGAGCCAATGCGCTTTCATGGCACCCTCCGTTCATCGACGATCGCCGCCGGCGCGGCCTGACTGCGCCGCGCGCCTGCCTGGTCAGGGCTCTCGGCGCGCAGCCCGAGCTGCGCCATCTTGACCGCGGCCTCGAACAGGTAGTGGTAACACTCGGCGTGCGTCTTGGCCTGGATCCAGTCCTTGCCCCAGATGTACACGCCGTGCCTGCGCACGAGCACCGCGTGAGAACGCGGGTTCTCCTCGATGGCGCGCGCCATGCTGTCGGCCAGATCGCGCTCGTGCGCGGTGTTCTCGATGATCGGCACCACGAGCTTGTCGTAGTAGCCGTGGCCTTCGATGCCCTTGATCATCTCGAGCTGCGTGCACTCGAAGCGCTCGCGGTAGAGCAGCGTGACCAGCATCGCGTGGATGGCGTGGCTATGGATCACCGCACCGGCATTGCGGAGCCGATAGGCGTTGAAGAACAGCGGCTGGCAGGCGCTCGGCGTCAAGCGCGAGTCGGACGGAGCGCACAGCACCTGACCGTCGGCATCGAGCTCGTACAGGTCTTCTTCGGCGATGCGTTCCTTCTGCACGCCGCTCGGCGCGAGGTAGATCTTGCCGCCGTCGCGGATGCTGATGCCGCCTCCGGTGCCCGAGACCCAACCCTGCGTATAGAACTGCTTGCACAGCTCCACGACCAGAGCGCGCGACTCCGCCTGCTTTCCCATGCGCAGGGGTGTAGCAGGCGGGGGGGCTAGCGTCGAGTGACGCGGCTCTAGTTGCCCTTGCGCTCTTCCAGCAAGCCGATGCCGATCGCGAGCGCCTTCTGCACGCGAGCCAGCGTCTCGTCGTCGCGCTGCTGCTTGGCCTTCGCGCGATCCAGCTCGCCCGTCAGCTCGCCCGCGCGCGCGATCTGCTTGTCGCGCTCGCCCGTCATGGCCTTGAGGTCGCGCTCGGCCGTCTGGCGTTGGCCGTCCGTTTCCTCGTGTTTTTCCTCGAGCAGCGCGTAGCGCGCCTCGGCCTCGGACAGCGCACGGCCGAGCCGTGCCATGTCCTGGCGATGCTTGTCGTTGAGCTCGGCGAGCTCGGAAGAGTGCTTGCGGCTCGAGCGCTCGCGCTCGGCTTCATGCGCGGTGACCAACTCGCGCGTCTGCGCTTCGTGCGTGCTGGTGAGCTCGCTGCGCATCGAGTCCAGCGCCGCGCGCTTCTCCTGCTCTGCCGTGTCGGCGGCCAGCTTCTGGCTGACCGCGTTTTCTTCGCGCAGCTCGCTGATCTCTTCCTGGTGGCTGCGCCGCAGCGACTCGAGCGCCTTCGACGAGTCCTGCTTGGTGCGCTCCAGCAGCTGGCTGTGCTCCTGCTTCAACCCGGACAGCGCCTTCGCGTGCTCTTGCTCCGAGAGCTCCAGCGCGCGCGCGTGCTCCTGCTTGGCGGCGTCGAGCGCGCTCACCCGATCTTCATTCGCCTTGGCGAGAGCGGCCGTATGCTCGGCCTTGCGCGTCGCCTCGGCCTCGGCGTGATCGGCGCGGAGCTTGTCGATCTCGCCCTGATGCCGCCCCTTGATCTCGTCCAGCTCGAGGCCGAGCTCCTTCTGCTTGGCCTCGCTGCGATCGATGCGCGCCTTGGCGTCGTCCAGGCGCTTCTTCGACGCCTCCTTGTCGGCGGTCAGCGCGCTGACGACCTCGAGCTTCTTGTCGAGCTCGCGCTGCACCTCGAGTGCCTTGTCGCGCGCGTCTTGCAGATCGCGCTCCACACCCAGGCCGCGCTCGCTAGCCTCGATCAGCTGCTTGTCGCGCGCGGTCACCGCTTCGCGCAGATCGAGCAGCTCGCGCTCCTTGCGGTTGAGCTGCTCGCGCATGTCCAGCAGCTCACGGCTGCTGACACCGCCCGTGCGCTTGGCCGCGTCCAGCGCCTTGTCGGCGGCGCTGGCGCGTTGTTCGGCGGAGGCGACGCGCTTCTCGGCCTGCTGCAGGCGCTCGTCGGCGGCTTGCAGCTCGCGGCGCAGGCGATCGAGCTCGACGGTGTTGGCGCTCGCGCCACCGACCGAGCCGCTGGCCGGGCGCTCCGGCGCTGC
>DATEOF010000267.1:0-15347 GCA_035274465.1 Polyangiales bacterium | reverse complement strand
GGTCGCCGGCGCTGCGCGGCGGCTCCCCAAGGCTCGCGCCTGAAGGTCGCGACCCTTCCGATGATAATCGGTCGCCGGCGCTGCGCGGCGGCTCCCCAAGGCTCGCGCCTGAAGGTCGCGACCCTTCCGATGATGATCGGTCGCCGGCGCTGCGCGGCGGCTCCCCAACCGCCCGCGCGTGCAGTAAGCGCGCGACCGCGACTGCTCCCGACAGGCGCCGTGCCGCGCGCCCCTTGAAGTCGGCCAGGACGGGGCCGAGACCGCGTTGCGCCACCACCTCGTCCAGACTGTGGGAGTCGACGCCGAACACCGAGCGGTAGGCCATCTTGAGGGACACGCCTTCTGCCCGCGGCCGCTCGCCAGTCGCGCCCGCCAGCAATTCCAGGGTGCGCTGGTTCCAGGCCGCGAGCCGCACGTCGCGCCCGCAGCTCTGCAGGAAGGCTCGCCAGTGCACGCCGAGCGACTCGCAGCCATCCGCGGCGACGAAGTCCGCCTCCGTCAGGCCCATGTGGCCCAGGTGCTGCTCGTCCGGCATGCCGTACTCCGGGAGCATCATGCGCTCGAAGCGCGCACCGCTGTGCGGAGCGAAGGCCGTGAGGTACACGAGCTCGCGCGCCACTCCCGACTTCGGGCGTGAGGACTCCCCGTACACGACCACCAGCTGCTCGAAGCCCTCGACCAGCGCGTGCGGCGTGCGCCGTTGCTCGGGGGGTCGGATGCGCTTGCGCTTGCGCCCCGCACCGCCGCCGCGCGACACGTAGGCGAGCTGGCGATCGATCATGGCATCGAATGCGGCTAGCAGCTGCGGCAGGCCCTCGGTCTCGGGCTCGAGGATGCCCAGCGCTTCCACGATGGCCTCGATCGTGGAGACGTAGTCGAGCTCGGGTTCGCGCCGCAGCCGATAGCGCCCCGGCGCTGCCGGCATGAAGCGCACGTGAGGCAGCGCGCGCAGCCAGAGTTTGTCGCGGTACAGGGTGCGCGCCGTGTGCCAGGTGCCGTCCAGGACCAGGAGCGCGCCGGGCCGTTCGGCCAGTGGGAGCTCGCGCAGATCGCGCGCATCGGCTGCCGGATACAAGAGCGCCGTACCTTGCGGCAGCCAATCCGGAGCATGCGCATCCGCCCGTCCGGCGTCCCAGGCGATCTCTACACGCGCGTTCTCGAGCCCGAGGCGCGCGAAGCGAGCGGTGCCCACCGGATGCAGTCGCTCGCGCGGGTGTTGCAATACCAGTACCGGCGTGCGGTTCGAAACGCGTGGCAGACCTGAACAGATGCAGGTGACCTGCGGCTTGTGGCAGCGATAGCAGACGATGCGCGGGATGAACGACACTCGGTGCACCGTATATGAATCGCATCGTCGATCGAGAAACTGCTTGTCCGATGCGATGCGGTTGTTGATGATGAAAGCAGCAGTTCGCCGAACGTTGGCTCGAACAGGAGATTGACCATGCCCAAAGGCCAAGAGAAGAAGAAGACCAACAACAAGCCCAAGCTGACGGTCAAAGAGAAGAAGGCCAAAAAGAAGGAAAAGAACGCCTAATCTGGGCGTGATGGGAGGCCACGGGCTCAGGCCGCACGCTGCGCCGAGCCCGGCCCCCGCTCGATGCGTCAGAGGTCGATCGCCGTCACATCCAAGCTGCCCACGTCCTGGCCCAAGAAGCGGCTGGCGACCTCCGTGAAGCGGTTCGGCATGTCGGTGACGAAGACGCGGAGCTTGCCGCCGTGAGCGCGTGACGCTGCCAGCTGCTGGCGGGTCAGGAGCGCCGCCAACTCGGCCGCCACGGCGTGCGCGCTGTCGACCACCGTCACGTGCGCGCCGTGCAGCTCGTCCACCTCGCGTTCGATCACCCGCTGGAGCAGCGGGTAGTGCGTGCAACCCAGCACCAGCGCGTCGATGTCGTACGCCGTCAGCGCGCTGAGATACTTGCGCACGGCGAGCCGCGGCACCTCGCCCTCGATCCAGCCTTCCTCCGCCAGCGGCACGAGCAGCGGCGCGGGCTCGACGAACACGCGCACGTCGGGTCGGGCCGCGATCGCCGCGCGCGGATAGGCGCCCGAGAGCACGGTGCCCGGCGTGGCGATGACGCCCACGCGCCCGTTGCGGCTGGCCTTCACGCCTGCGCGCGCACCGGGCTCGATCACGCCCAGCACCGGGAAGTCGAGCTCTGACTTGAGCTGGTCGAGCGCGACGGCACTGACCGTATTGCAGGCCACCACCAGCAGCTTGATCCGTTGCTCGCGCAGCTTGCGGGCGCAGGCACGCGCATAATTGGCTACCGTCTGCGCGCTACGCGTACCGTAGGGCACACGCGCGCTGTCACCCAGGTAGACCAGGTCCTCATGCGGCAGCTGCTCGGCGATCGCGCGCAGGACGGTCAGCCCGCCCAATCCAGAATCGAACACACCGATCGGAGCATCATTGCGAACTTGGGGCATGCGGTGTCAGTCTCTGCCGAGCTTGGTTGGCTGGGTCTTATGGGGGCTCTTGGGCGCCCTTTAGTGGCGTAGGATACGCGCGCGTGCAAGTCAGCACACCGTCCGATGGCCGAAAGGTCCAGCAGGTCGCGAAGCGCGTGCTGGTCGTGGATGCGAGCGACGCTACGCGCGCCGTGTTCCGCAGCGTGTGCGCCGATCTCGTGCTGCACTGCGTGGAGCGCGACAGCTCCCAGCCGATCGCCCTCGCGCAAGGTGAGAGCTACTCCGTGGCCTTCGTCGAGGCGCGCGCGCTCACGCCCGAGCTCAGCGCCTGGCTGCACGCGCTGCGTGGCAGCACCGGCTGTGCGTTCGCGCCGATTGTACTGATCAGTCAGGCCGCGCCCGAGGACACCGCCGCGCTCGTGCGGCAGAGCGCGGTGGACGACTTCGTGTCCGCGCCGCTCAGCGCCGCGGAGCTGCGCGCGCGCATCGGCATGCACCTGCGCCTCGGTGCATCGGCAGCGCACGCGCTGCACCGCGAGCAGGCGCTGTTCGTGATGCTCGAGATCACCCAGGCACTGGTGTCGTCGCACGACATCCAGGAGATCCTGTACACGGTCGTGCGCCGGATCGCGGACGTGGTCGAAGTGGACCGGGTCTCGATCGTGCTGGTCCCGGACGATGCCGCTGGCAGCGGCTACGTGGTGGCCGCGAGCGACGACGCCGCGCTCTCGAACCTGCGGCTCGATCTGCAGAAGTATCCCGAGATCAGGCACGTGTTGCAGACGCGCGAGGCGCTGCGCGTCGACGACGTGCTCACGCATCCGTTGCTGGACGGTGTACGCAGCTCGGTGACGGGCACGCGCCTGTCGTCGCTCACGCTCTTGCCGATGGTGTTCGAGGGCAAGGTCATGGGCGTGCTGTTCATCCGCGCCCAGCACGCGCGCGGCGCGCTCGACGAGCAGCAGGTGAGCTTCTGCCAGGTGCTGGCCAACGCCACTGCGATCGCCCTGCGCAACGCGCGCATCCTGCAGACCCTGCGCCTGGAGACCCAGCGCGACTCGCACGCGCGTGCCGAGGCCGAGAAGCGCATCTCGTCGCTCAAGCGCTACGCCGACGTGTTCGAGTCGGCGGCCGACGGCATGGTGGCGATCGACGAGCGCGCGCGCCTGCTGTACGCGAACCCCGGCGCATACGCCTTGCTGGGCTACGACGTGCTCGACTTCCCGTTCGGTTCGACCGTCTACCGGGTGGTGGCGCCGCAAGACCGCGCTCGATTGCGCCTGCTGGCGCGTGGCTTCGGGCGCGGCGACTACCCGCGCAACGTCGACCTGCGCATCCGGCGCAAGAACGATCAGTTCTCGACCATCAACTGCTCGTTCTCGTCGCTCCACGGTGAGGACGGCGCGGTGCTGCTGACGTTTCGCGACGTCACCGAGGCTCGCAAGCTCGAGGCCGAGCTGGTGCACACGCGCAACTTCCTCCAGTCACTGATCGACGCCAGCGTGGACGCGATCGTGGCCGCGGACATGAGCGGCACGATCATCCTGTTCAACGAGCGCGCGCAGACCCTGTATGGGTACCGTGCAGAAGACGTGATCCAGAAACTGCACGTCAAGGCACTGTATCCAGGCAACGGTGCGAAAGAGGTGGGGCGCATGCTGCGCTCGCGAGCGGGCGGCGGGGTGGGCCGGCTCGAGCCGGTACGCATGGAAGCCATCGACAGCTCCGGGAACATCTTTCCGATCTCGCTCTCCGCGGCGACGATCTACGAGCACGGTCTGGCGGTCGCGACGTTCGGCATCTTCACGGATCTGCGCGAGCGCGTCCGCGTCGAGGAGCAGTTGGCCCAGGCGCAGGAGAAGCTGGCCTTGACCGAGAAGCAGGCGCTGCTGGCGGAGCTGGCCGGCGCGACGGCGCACGAGCTCAACCAACCGCTCACGAGCGTGATGGGCTACGCCGAGCTGTTGATGCGCAAGGTCGGCGAGCTGTCCCCGGCGTTCCGCGCGGCGGAGGTGATCCACAACGAGGCCCAGCGCATGGCCGAGATCGTGCGCAAGATCGGCAAGCTGACTCGCTACGAGACCAAGTCTTACGTGGGCGAGCAGCGCATCCTCGACCTGGACCGCGCGGCGGCCGACGAACCCGATCCGAATCGGGGCAACGCCGGAGGTGCGGGGTGAGCGCGCGGCGCGAAGGCAAGAGCGGGCGGCGAACCAGCAGCGGCGAGCGGGCCGCCGAGGCGCGCCCGGTGCGCCGTGTGGCCAAGCGCAAGCCTTCGCGTCCCGGCTTGGGCGAGGCACTGTGGGTGCCGGACTCCCACGCGGTGTTGGACGTGGTGCTCGATCTGAGCCGAGCCATCACGGTCGATGCGCACGAAGACGAGATCGTGCACGCCTACGTCGGTGCGTTCACGCGTCTGTTCCCGCAGCGCATGTTCTGCGTGCGCTTGTTCGCGGATCACGACGGCGCGCTCAGCTCGGTGTACGCCACGGGCCGCCTGCGCGCGGACAAGCGCGAGCGCGTGGAGCTCTCCCGCGAGGCCAGCCGACGCCACGCGGTCGACGAGCAGGCGCTGCGCCGCACGGACTTGCGCATCATCCCCACCTACGCGCCGCTCTTCAGCGACGGCGCGAGCGGCTTCGACGTGCCGATGATGGATGGGCACGAGCTGCTCGGCCTGATCTCGGTCGAGTATCCGGCGCTGGTCAAGGTGCCCAAGGACGATCGCGCGCTGTTGGTCCAGCTCACGCTGCACTTCGGCGGCGCGCTGCGCAACGCGCGCTCGCACCGGCGCAGCGTGTACTTGCGCGACTACCTGAGCAAGCTGCTCGATCACGCGAACGCGCCGATCATGGTGATGGGCAAGCTGGGCGAGGTGCGGCTGGCCAACCGCGCATTCCTCGGTGTGACCTCGTTCCATCGCGACGAAGTCCTGGGCAAGCCGTGGATGGGCTTCTTGCCCGATGCCGAGCAGCGCAGGCTGTGGCCGGTGTACATCAATGCCTTGCGCGGCGAGCCTGCGACCAACGTGGAGGTGCGCTTGCCGCGGCGCGACGGCAGCTTCGCGCAAGTGGCCGTGAACGCGGCGTCGATCTCGGGCCCGGACGGCGAGGTCGAAGGTGTGATGTACATCTACCGCGACGTGACCGAGCTGCGCGAGCTGCAAGAACAGATCATTCAAACCGAGAAGCTGGCCACGCTCGGTCAGCTCGCGGCCGGCGTGGTGCACGAGCTCAATAACCCGCTCACCAGCATCTGCTTTTACAGCGACTACCTGCTCAAGAAGCTGCAGAAGGCCGGCGGCGACGAGGGTGACATCGAGAAGTTGCGGCGCGTGTCCGTCAGTGCGGATCGCATCCTGAAGTTCACGCGCGATTTGGTGACGTACGCGCGGCCGACGATCGAGACGCCGGTCGCGCTCGATCTCGAGCAGATCGTGGAGCAGAGCCTGGGCTTCTGCTCGCACGTGATCGAAGAGAGCGGCACGCGCGTCAGCAAGCGCTTCGCGCACCCGGTGCCGGACGTCTTCGGAGTGAAGGGGCAGCTGGTCCAGGTGCTCGTGAACCTCATCACCAACGCCTGTCACGCCATGCCGCTGGGCGCGGGCCTGTTACACATCGAGACCCACCTGCGCGAGGCCCGGCTCTTGCTGACGGTCACGGACACCGGCCGCGGCATCCCCGAAGAAAACCTGGCGCGCGTGTTCGAGCCATTCTTCACCACCAAAGGCGAAGGGCAGGGCACCGGCCTCGGCTTGTCGATCGTGCGCAACATCGTCGAGCAACACCGCGGCGCGATCGACGTGGTCAGCGAAGTCGGGCGCGGCACCACGTTCGAGATCAGCCTGCCGTGTCGAACTGACTAGCGCGCTCGGCCTCCGCCACCTAAAACACGCCGCACGCTTGTCCACTCCCGGCGTGTGTGTCAGCGTTTCGCCGCACGAGCCGTACCGGAAGGCTCGCGCCTCATGGCGCGAGCCTTCCGATGATGGTCGGTCGCCGGCGCTGCGCGGCGGCTCCCGTCGAGTCGCCGGAGGTGGGGGATGGGGTGGAGGCTGGCGGTCTGGTTGCTGGTCCTGGGGACGGCGTGCACGCGCCGTGAAGCTGGAGTCGTCGCCGCTGGTGGCGGCGCCCTCAGCGTGCTGCCCGGCTTTCAGGATCAGCTCGTGGTCTCGGGGCTCGAGCAGCCCACGGCCGTCCGCTTCGCACGCGACGGCCGCATCTTCATCGCAGAGAAGAGCGGCCTCGTGAAGGTGTTCGATCCCAATCGCGATGCGCGTCCGAACGTGTTCGCCGATCTGCGCACGAACGTCTACAACTACTGGGATCGCGGCCTGCTCGATCTCGAGCTGCACCCGAATTTCCCAGACACGCCCTACGTCTACGTGCTGTATTCGCACGACGCCGCCGTGGGCGGCAAAGCCCCGCACTGGGGTACGCCAGGGGGCACGAGCGACAGTTGCCCCACGCCCCCCGGAGCGAGCGGGTGCGTGATCTCCGGCCGACTCTCGCGCCTCGAGGCCGGTGACGGCGGCATGCGCGGCCTCGAGCAGGTGCTGATCGAGAACTGGCCGTCGCAGTTTCCGAGCCATTCTGTCGGCACGCTGCAGTTCGGCCCGGACGGCATGCTCTACGTGTCGGGCGGCGACGGTGCGAGCTTCGATTTCGTCGACTACGGTCAGGTCGGCGACCCGGTCAATCTGCTCGCGGATCCGCCGGGCGCAGCCGGGGTGCCACAAGTGCCGCCTGCAGCTCGCGGCGGCGCGCTGCGCTCGCAGAACCTGGCCGTGCCCGGGTTTCCCGCGCGCTGGAATGGCAAGGTGTTGCGCGTCGACCCCGATACGGGTGCAGCCGCGCCGGGCAACCCGCTCAGCGACGACGCCGCGCCGGTCGTGGCCTACGGCTTTCGCAACCCGTTCCGCATGACGTTTCGTCCGGGCACGCAGGAGCTCTGGATCGGCGACGTCGGCTGGGGCGATTGGGAGGAGATCGACCGTCTGATCGATCCACTCGCGAGCCCGGTCGCGAATTTCGGCTGGCCCTGCTTCGAAGGCGCGGGACGCCAGCCGGGCTACGAAGCGGCGGGACTCGCGCTGTGCGATGCCCTGTACGCGCGCAACGATCAGCGCGCGCCGTATTTCGCGTACTCCCACTCCGCACCGCTCCTGCTGGGCGACGGCTGCGACGGCTTCGGGCAAGGCTCCGTCACCGGCCTCGCATTCTACAGCGAGGGCCTCTACCCCGAGGCGTACCGAGGCGCGCTGTTCATCGCCGACTACTCCCGCAATTGCATCTGGAGCATGTTTGCCGGCGCGGACGGCCTCCCGGACCCTGCGACCCGGCAGGTGTTCGTACACGCTGCCCCGCAACCCGTGCAGCTCTTGATCGGGCCGGGAAACGACCTGTATTACACCAGCATCGCAGGTGGACTACACCGCGTCGCAGCGCTCGGCGAAAACCGTCCACCAGTCGCGAGCTTCGAAGCCACGCCGAGCAGCGGCGCCGTGCCGCTGACGGCGGCGTTCGACGCCACGGGTTCGAGCGATCCAGACCCGGGCGACACGTTGACCTTCGCCTGGGATCTCGACGGCGACGGCGAATTCGACGACGCGAGCGGGCCGAGCGCAGACTTCGTGTACACGACCAGCGGCGCGCGCGAGGTCGGGCTTCGTGTGACGGACTCGCGCGGCGCACAGGCCGGCGCTACGCGCAGCATCTCGGCGGGGGATGCGAGCGGCGGGCTCGCGGCCAGCATCGATGTCCTCATGCCGCTCGAATTCGCGGTCGGTGATCGCGTCGAGTTCAGAGGCACAGCGACCGACGGGACCCAGCCACTGGCAGCGTCGCACCTGCAGTGGGATCTGGTCGTGCAACATTGTCCCACGCCCGACCATTGCCACCCGCACGTGCTCGAGAGCTTCCGCGGCGCTGCGTCCGGCAGCTTCGTCGCGCCCGAACACGACTATCCGTATTACCTGCAGCTGATCCTGCGCGCGAGCGCGGACGACGGTCGCCAGAGCACGGCCGTGGCGCGGCTCGATCCGCGCACGGTCGAGCTCAGCCTGTCGTCGGCGCCGCCGGGCCTCGCGCTGGCGCTGAATCAGACCGTCGCGCCCGCGCCGTTTCAAGAGACCGTGGTGATCGGGTCACAGAACACGGTGAGCGCGCCCGCGTATGCCGGCTACGAGTTCACGGGCTGGTCGGACGGTGGCGCCGCAGCGCACCTGCTGCGCGCCAGCACCGACGTGCAGCTGACGGCGACGTACCGCATGTCGCCGGAACCTGGGCCGCTCAAGGCGCTCGGGATGCCGGTGGCGCGCGTCAGCTCGCCGCTCGGCGGTGGCAACCCCAGCCTCGAAGTCGTGCGCGACAGCGACTACCCGCCGCCCGGCACGAACGATCCGCTGCGCCAGTACGATACGGTGACCGCCGATCCCGGGCCGAAGCAGGAGTGGGTCGGCTACGAGTTCCCGGTGAGCTACGCCTTCAGCGCGCTGCGCTTCCAGGAAGGACAGAACTTCTCCGACGGTGGCTGGTTCGAGCGCATCGGCGTGCGCGTGCGCAGCGACGGCGCATTTCGCGATGTGCGCGGGCTCCTGGTCACGCCGCTCTATCCGGGCACGGGCGATGCGGTCGGCTACCGCAGCTATCGCCTCGAGTTCGAGGCCAGCCCAGGCGACGCGATCCAGCTCTACGGGCCCGCGGGCGGCAGCGCGCACTTCGTGTCCATCGCGGAGCTGGACGTGTACGGCTGGCGCGCGGTGGCTGGCCCCACCGTGGCGCGCGTGCGCACTCCGCCGCTGTCATTGCCCGGTGAGCGAGTCGAGCTGGATGCGCGCAGCTCGTTCGACCCAGCGGCGCGCGATATCACCTACCACTGGACGCAGACCGCGGGTCCCGCAGTGAGCCTGGAAGGCGGCGACACGGCGCGGCCGAGCTTCGTCGCGCCGGAGAGCAGCGAGCCGACGACGCTGCGCTTCACGCTCGAGGTGCAGAGCGGGACGGATGCAAAGGTCACGACCAGCGTCGACGTGCCGATCACGCCGCTCACGGCGCCCGTCGACATCAGCTCGCGCGGAGTGCCGATCGTCAGCGAGCCCAAGCCGGTCGGCGCCGGCGCCAAGACGTTGGAGCTGATCCGCGACGGCTTCGAACCGGCCGCCGGCTCGACCGACTCGGCACCGGAGTTCGCGACGTGGACGGGGGATCCGGGCGTGATCGAGGGCTGGGTCGGCTACGAATTTGCCGCGCCGCAGCGCATCGGCAAGCTGCGCTTTCAAGAAGGCGCCGAGTACTTCGATGGCGGCTGGTTCGAGACACTGGCGATCGAAGTGCGGCAGCGCGGGCGCTGGATACCGCTGTCCGGCGTGGTCAGCACGCCCGCGTATCCGGCGCGGAGCGACGCTGTCGGCTTCCAGGTCTACGAGTTCACGTTCACACCCGTGCTCGCGGACGGCGTGCGCATCTTCGGCCTCCCCGGCGGCAGCGCGCGTTTCTTCTCGGTGGCGGAGCTGCGTGCGTTCGCCGTAGCCCCACCCGAAGCCGATGCTCCGCCGTTCGCGAATGCAGGCGACGACGCGACCGTGCCGAGCGGCCTCCGGGTGAGCCTGGACGGCACGCGTTCGATCGATCCCGAAGCTGCGCCGCTGCGCTACGACTGGCAGCAGACGGCCGGCACCCTCGTGCAGCTGTCGAATCGCGGATACGCGACGCCGAGCTTCACTACTCCGACCGCGCCCCGCGAGACCAAGCTGACCTTTAGTCTAACTGTTGACGACGGCACGCATGATAGCGCCCCGGATACTGTTACGTTCACAGTGCAACCGAGCCGCGGCCCCGTGGATCTGACGCCGCTCGGCGTGCCGATCGCGGGCTTGCGTATGCCTTTCGTCGCAGGCAATCACAACCTCGAGACGATGCGTGACGGCGTCTCACCGCCGCTCGATGCGACGGACGCGCTCCTCGAGTACGACACGTTCCTGGCCACGCTGTGCAACGACGGTTGGGTCGGCTATCAGCTGCCCGAGCTGCGCGCGTTCGGGCGGTTGGTCTTTCAAGAAGGTTTGCACTTCGTGGACGGTGGTTGGTTCGACGCGCTGCACGTCGAGGTGCGGCGCGGCGGCGTGTGGTCCGAAGTCTCGGGCCTGACGATCACGCCGAACTACCCCGGATACAACGACGGTCAGAGTTGGCAATCCTACGACTTGCGTTTCACGCCGGTGTTGGGCGAAGCCATCCGGCTGCGCGGGCGACCTGGCGGCGCGTGGACGTTCTTCTCGGTTGCGGAGCTGCGCGCGTACACACCGCGCTGAGGGCAGCCTAGATCTGCGTGCGCGAATCGCGCTCCCAACCTTCATCCAGCGCAGCGACGATGGCGCGCGCGAGGGCGGTGGCCGCGTTGCTGTCGTCGGTGCCGACGAACTGTTTGGCGACGACGTCGTATTGGATCTCGAGCGGGCGCGGCGATTCCAGCTGGCGCGTGCTGACCTGGATGTCTCCGTACTCGGAGATCGAGACCCGCGCGCTGCCCTTGGCCTTGGAGGCGGTGAGCAACCAGGTGCTGTCGCCCTCCGCGGTAACCCCGAATCCCCGACTGGCAGCAGCCTCCAACACCGACACGCAGAGGGCCCGCGCGGCCGCGATCTGGTCCCGAGCATAGGACTCGCGCATGCGCTTGTGGTGGGCCGCGCCGAAGATGCTGACCGCCTCGCTCACGTCGTAGTCTGCTGATGTCGTCATTTTCGGAAAATGCCGTAGTCTTTGGCCGTGCTAGGCCGGGTTGGATACAGCACAGCGCCGCCAAAGACAGCGCGACTGTTGAGCCTAAGTCAGTGCCTCGGCGGCCGGAAAGAGGGTCGCCGGACTGAAAGGGCGAGACTGCTTGCGAATTGACGTAGGCTGCCCGACCTGTGCGCGTTTTGGTGATAGGCGCAGGGTTAGCCGGGCTTGCGGCGGCAGAGCGTTTACTCGATGCGGGCGCGGAGGTCATCGTCGTGGATGCCTTCCCGCGACCGGGCGGCAGGGTGGCGAACTTCGACGTCACAGTGCCCGTGGCCGGACTCATCCCGGGCGACGTGGTCGAGCACGGGCTGCACGCCTGGTTCCAACACTACCGTGCGCTGTTCGCGTTGATGGAACGCGCCGGCGTGCAGAAGCCGCCGTTTGCCGGCAACGGCGTCTACCTGTTCGCTCCGGACCACGGACATCTCACGATCGCCGGCGGGCCATTCGTGTGGTTGCTGAACGCCATGCGGCTGCCAGCTGCATTGCGCGGCGAGCGCCCGGCGGCATTGCAGGCTTTTTGGCGGCTGATCAAGCTGCTCGACGGCGCGCTGCAGAACCCCGAACAGAGCGATCGTGAGAGCGCTGCGGCGCTGTTCGAGCGCGTGGGCGTGCCGCTCCCAGCTGCAGCCTCGGTGTTCGGTCCGTGTCTGTACTCGCTCACCTCACTGTCGCTCGAACGACTGAGCGCGCTCGAGATGTTGCGCTGGATGGCCGCGGTCTTGCCTGATCCGCGCATTCGCTGCCTCGAGGGCGGCGGCACGACGGCGATGTGTGAGCCCATCGCCAGGTACTTGCGCGCGCGCGGAGCGGACATCCGGCTCGGCGTCGAAGTCGAGCGCATGTCGCTCGGTCCCGCGGGCCGCGTCGAGGTCGAGCTGGCGCGCGCACCCGATCGCACGGGCCTGCGCCACGTGCTCGTTCCGGGATTCGAACCGGCTGAGCTGCCCGACACGCGCGCGGTCGACGCGATCGTGTGCACGTTGCCCTGGGAACGCTTGCTCGCAGTGTCCGCGCACGATCCTGCGCTGATGGAGCTGCCGGCCTTCGCTAACCTAAGGCGCCTCACGAATGTCCATCCGCTGACGATCCGAATCTGGTTCGAGCGGCCGATCGCGCGCGCCGAGGAACATTACATCCTCGCCCGCGGCACGTTGTTCGATGTGGTGAGACCTACGCTCGAGCGGCAACGCTATGCAGGTGTGCGTCTGATCGATTGTCTGGTCGAAGACATCGAGGCGCATTTGCCTGAATTGAAGTATCAGCGCGAAGAATATCTAGCGCCGGGGCCGGTGCAGACGAGAATTCTAGAGCGGGTGCTGGCCGATCTCGAGCGCATGTATCCGGGGCAAATTCGCAACAATCGCGTGCTCAGGACATTTTTACACTCGCGAGAAGGGATCATCGCGTGTCGTCCTGGTGTCTGGCCGCTACGCGCACCAGCTGACGTGGGTCTCGAGAATTTTCGCGTCGCAGGTGATTGGACGCAGCATGGCTGGGGTGTGTGCATGGAAGGCGCCGTGCGTTCGGGCCAGCTCGCGGCGGACACACTCGTATCGCGTGATGCACAAAACGTACGGCCGCCGACGTATGAACACTTGGCTCATAGCTTGATGAGTATTTTCGATCGCTGACTAGCCTTGACGGCCATTAGCTGCGGCATGTACTCAATCTGATTGTCACTCTGACAGCTCGCTGATCGAGTCGACTTCGGCTCGAAACGCACTGGATCCATTGGCCGAGTACTCGTCGAGCGCGATGGAGCACTAGTCGTCTGCAAAGGAGGCCAGTTGACGACTACGCCACGCAACTGTCACGGACCGTCACTAGGGTCCGCCCGTTTGGCGGGCTGCCGAGCATCGAGATCGAGGCAGCGCGCGTCGCATGGAGAGCCGAAACATGCTCGTGGATGAAGTTGGGAACGGAACGAGGGATCGCGGCGACTACGCGCTTCTCGAGGTGATGGGCGATCCGGGCAGCGAGGTCTTTCGTGCCCGGACCCGCGATGGACGCTCGGTGGTTCTGCGATTTTGGCGCGGCGACAGTGAGCTCGAGACGCGGAACGCACTCGGATTGCTCGACCTCGCCACGCGCGTGCAGCATCCGATGTTGGCCACGGTGTACCGCTGCGAACGCTTCGCCGATGGCAGCTTGCGTGTCGTCTCGGAGTACGTCCCGGGTCGCAGCCTGGACGCGTGGGTGGGCGAGGCTGGCGTGCCTCCGCTGACGATCGGCCTCGACTTCGTGCGCCGACTCGCGCTCGCGCTCGTGGATGCGCATCGTCTGGGCGTCACGCACCACGCGCTGTATCCGGGCAACATCGTCGTGCTCGAGCCCGAGACGCGCCCGCACGGCCGGATCGCCGCCAAGCTCGTGGATCTCGGCATCGCGCGCAGCATGCGCACGGCCACGCGCTTCGAAGCTGCGCACTTCATGGCGCCCGAATCGCTCGCGCAGGAGCTCGACTCCCCCTCGGAGCTGCAGCAGGTCGACGCGCGCATGAACGTGTACTCGTGCGGTTGCCTGCTGCACTACCTGTCCACGGGGCAGCCGCCGTATCAAAGCGACAGCCTGGAGAACCTGCGCGCGGTGCATCGCTCCGGCCGGCCTGCCGTGCCGGCGCGTCTCAACCCGAACATCCCCGAGGAGTTCGAGCGCGTGATTTGCCAGGCGCTCGCGCTCGATCCCAAGCGCCGCACGCCCGACATGGCTGCGCTCGCCCGCGCGCTGTCGTACGTGGAGTCACAGTGGCGCAGCAGCAGCGTGCGCAACAAGGCACAGCCTCCGCCGCTGCCAGTGCGCGACGAGTCACCCGCGCCGCAGCCATCAGCGGCAGCGTCCGCGCGACGCCTGGCGCCGGCGATCGCCGCAGCGCTGTCCTTGCGTCCGATCCCGCAGCGCAACACCGTGTCGCCCGAAGCCCCCCCGCGCGAGCGTCGCAGGACCTCGCCGCCGCCCCCGCCGCCGGCGCACGAAGCCGTCGAACTGGAGCTCTCGCAAGTGGCTCTCGAGCCGGCCGCCGAGTTGGACCACTCCGGCGCGACCGAAGCCATCGTCATCGAACCCATCGGCATCACCGATCCGATCCGGGTCGCCAACGACGCCGTCCCCGCCGAACCGTTGCCGGCCGCGGCCCTGGCGGTGATCGAGCAAGCGCCGAGCGCCGCGGAAGCACCTGCGCCCGAAGTGGAGCCAGCCGTTGCGGCAGTGATGGTCGAGCCGACGCCGAGCGGCGCGGAGGCAGCTGCGACCGACGTGGAGCAAGCCGTTGCGGCGGTGGTGATCGAGCAAGCGCCGAGCCTCGCTGAAGCACCTGCGTCCGAGGTGGAGCAAGCTGTCGCAGCGACGGTGATCGAGCCGACGCCGAGCGTCGTGGAATCACCTGCGCCCGAGGCGGGGCAAGCCATCGCAGCGACGGTGATCGAGCCGATGCCGAGCGCCGTGGAATCACCTGCGCCCGAGGTGCAGCACGTTGCTGCAGCGGTATTGGGCGAACCAGCGCCGAACGTAGTCGAGGCCGCTGCACTCGAGGAAACGCGAGCCGTCGCAGTGGTGGAGGTCGAGCAGGCACCGAACGCGGTGGAAGCCGCTGTCTCGGATGTCTCCGCGGCAACCAGCGAGATGGCTGCGGTCGCATCGTCGGCTGTCGCGCCGAGTGCTGCCCCGGAAGGTTCGGTGAGCATCGTCGACGCGCCTACCGTGGTTTCGTCGCACGTTGCCAGGCCTGCGAGTGCGCGTCCCGGGGAGGACTTTGCCGATGCCGTGGATGCCGCCGCCGAGCGCATCTCGAATCCCGAGATTGGCAGGGCGCCCGAGATTCACTCCGTCGTGGATGAGCCGAGCGTGGTGATTTCGGCAGCCGTGTTCCGGAATTCGCTATCTCCGGTGGAGGTCGCTGGGCGGCGAAGGTCCGATGGGTTGCCGCGTCGCGTCGTGTCGGACGTGATCGTGCCTCCCCGGGCCCCGGCCGCCCCGGCTTCACGGCGTTGGCGCTGGGGTGCTGCGGCCCTGGCGGGAGCTTCGGTCTACTGGCTCCTGATGTCGCTGCGCTCCTCGCCGGAGCCCGCGATCGTTGCCGTTCCATTGATCCCCGCGAGCGTCGCGCAAGCGCCGGCGTCTCTGCCCGCGCCCGCGCCCGCGCCAGAGCCCGAG
>DATEOF010000266.1:0-17673 GCA_035274465.1 Polyangiales bacterium | reverse complement strand
GTCGCGGTCGCGGCCCGAGTCGCGTTGCGGGGCCTCCGTCCGCGGCTGGGCTTCCGCTCCGCCGCCTTCGGGCTTGTCGCCCTTCCCGCGGCGCCGCCGCCTACGCCTGCGCCGGCCGTTGCGATCGCCGCCTTCGGACTCCTGTTCCAGGCCCGCCAGGATCGGATCGTCGTCGCCCTCTTCCTCCGGGAACACGTCCGCGCCCGGCAGAGGGGCAGGTTTGACCTCGGCGATCTTGCTGGTCTCGGGCTCGGCGTCGGTGGCTTCCACCTCGGCGGCGTCGGTGGTCTCGCCTTCGACTTCCTCGATCGCCGCGAGCATCGCGGGGGACAGCTCCGCCTTGGCCGATTCGCGAATCGCGAACACGCCCGGCTTGACCTTGATGATCGGTGCCTGTCCGCGGTCCTTCTTGACCATCATCGCCAGGCGCGAGCTCATCGTCACCTCGGGCGTCTTACCCACGTGCGAGAGCAGGTTTTTTTCGATCGCGAGCTCGGTAATCCGCTTGTAGTGCAGCGGTTCTCCGGCACTACGCAAAACCTCGAGCGCCGCTTCCGTGAATGTCATTTCAGTGGCCCATCAGTGTACGTTTGGGGATAGAGCGTCGCGCACGCTAACATCGCCCCCCGGCGAGCGCAAACACGGGAGCCGCCCCATCTTTTCTAGCTCTTGGAGCTGCGGTATGTCGCTGCCATGGCGGACATACGCGTCGAACGACGACATACCATCGGCAAGCAAGCGGCATTGGCGGCCGCGCTGCGCGTCGCCGAGCGGATGCAGGAGAAGGCCCAGGTGCAGTTTCGCGTGGACGGGGACGCGATCAACTTCGAGCGCAGCGGCGCCAAGGGCCGGATCGTGGTCGCGGACCAGACCGTCATCGCGGAGGTCACGCTCGGCCTGCTGCTCAAGCCGATGAAGGGCTTCATCGAGCAGAAGATCGACGACTACTTCACGCGCTACTTTCAGTGACCGGCAGCAGCCGGGGGCTGCGGGCGCGCCATGGCACGGGCCTGCTTGGGGCGGGTCCCCAGCCACAGGCCGGCTTCACCGCCGGCGGTGATCACGTCGGTGCGGTAGACCAGTACGGTGACTTGCCCCTGGCCCGCCCGGGCCAGCGACTCGAGGCTGTACTCGGCGTTTTGTTCAGCGCACAGCTGGGTCGCGGCCTGCGGCTGGCCTTCGTCTGCGACGCTCAGATCGACGCCGTGCTCGTCCATGGCGCGCAGCGCGATCTCGCGGATGCCTGCGCTGCCGAAGGCTGCGAGCGTGTAGCAGCTGCCGCTCTCGACCGGCAGCGTCAGGCGCACGCGCTCGCCCTGTACGATCGGGAAGCTGCGGTCCGCGCCGACCGGCTCGTAGCCGCGCTTGCGCAGCCCGTCGGTCAGGCTGCGCAGCGGATCCTCGGCAAGCTCGCGGTGCGGGACCATGTCTGCGAACGTCACCCGGCCGCCGATGGCGGCAGCCGCGGCTGACAGCTTGGCCCGCGAGCCGTAGAACGGCACGACCAGGAAGCTGCCCGAGCCCTCGTACAGCTGCATGACGTAGTACGCCTGGGCGTCTTCGCTGCTGCAGGCCTGGATGGCCGGGCGCGCGTTCGACTCGGTGTCCGAACCCAAGAGCTCGCCGTCCGCCGCATACAGCGCGGCGTCCAGGTCGCGCACGTGCTCGGTTGCCAGCGCGATCAGCGTCACGCAGCTGTCCGCCGCGATCGGTACGCCCAGCGTCACGTGTTCGCCACTCAGCAGAAACCCTGCGTACGAATGCTTGCCGGCGATGTAGCCCTGTTCCTTCAACGAGTGCGCGAGCTGTTCCATGTCCTTCAGCAATTCGGGCGGTACCGCGGAGGGCTGCTTGGCATGGTTCGGTTGGGCGACCTGGCTGGCCGGGCTGCAGCCGAACGCGGCGCAGGCCAGCAACGCGAACCACACGCCATGCGAGGTGCGGCTCACGGCGTCACCGCCGTGCGGGCCTGGGTCATCGCCACGGGCTCGCGTCCCACGACCAACGCGAAGCGGCTCGTGCCGCGGCTATTCTTGGCGCGCACCAACACGCTGGCGACGCCGTCGGCTGCGGGGCAGTAGAACACCAGCGGGTCGTCCTCCTTACCTGAATCGAGCGCCGCCAGGCGGCCGCGCTCGTCGAGCACGCCCATGTCCAGCGCGCCGCGCGGCGAGTCGGACACGGCCACCGCAGCAAACGCGTAGCACACTCCCGTCTTGACGGGCACCGGCACTCGGAGCCGTTCGTTGGCGCCCACCAGGCCGGTGGTGATCGGTTCGGCCTCGAAGCCACGTGCGAGCATGCGCGCGCCGAGCTCGGCGTAGGAGATGCGCGCCTGACCTTCGATGCCAGGTACGCGCGCCGGTTCAGTCAAGCGCAGGGCCTCCACGACATACGCGCCGTCGCCCTGGAACAGCGCGGTGTCCACGACGTAGCGCGTCGAGCCGCTGGTGCAGAGCTTGACCACCGCGTTGCGGCGGCGCGTGGTGTCGGCCGCGATCGGCTCGGGCGCCGAGCCTTGCGCGAACACGCGCAGGTCGAGGTCGACGACGTCGATGTCGCCCACCGCCGCCAGCGCGTAGCACTGGTCGGGCTCGAGGTTCAGCATGCGCGCCTCGTGTTGCCCGGAGAGCAGCGCGCCGAACGCAACCAGACCATCCGGGGCGTAACCGAGCTCGCGAAATTCTCCGCTCAGCGCGGTGAGTTCTTCCTCGAGCGACCGCGAGCTGGGCTCGGGACCGAGATCGAGCGGGCTAGGCCTCGGCGCACCGAGCGCCCGGCAGCGTGCGATCTCCTCCAGCGTGCTGGTGCCTTGCGCCGCCGAGACAGCGCCGTACACGACTTCACCTTGGCCGTCGGCGACCCGTACGCTCACGAAGGCCGTGTCGCCGGCGCGCCCGCAATACTGCGTCTGCGGCAACGTCGAGCGCGATGGCGCCTGGGCGAGCACCCGCCCGCTGGGCGAGAGCACGGTCAGATCCACCGCCTGGGTGTACTTGGCGCCGGCGGCGAAGAAGCCGACGCAAGAGTCATCGCGAAAGCGATGCAGGAACACGCGCGCATCGCCGGTCAACAGGAAGTCGGCGTGCGGCTTTCGCTCCAGCTTCACGCCGCGTCCATTGGCGCTCTTGAGGCTGCGGTCGATGCAGGCTCGCAGGCTTTCGGCAGCCTGCGCGGGGGCGGACAACACTGAACAGAGACCGAGCGTGCAGAGCAGGAGGGCGTGAAGGCGAGCGAGAGCGTTTGTTGTCGAACGTACGGCTAGCGCGCGAGCCACAAGGGCGAGGGTACTCGGATTCGGGTAGCGCGGCACGCCGACGCGGGCCGAACGGCCGGGATCTCGAGTTCTTGACTTTCCCGATGCGGTTGGTCAAGTTTCGCGGAAGGCTCGCGCCTGATGGGCGCGGCCCCTCCGCATGATTTTCGGTCGCCGCGCTGCGCGGCGGCTCCCCCACCGCCGCACATGAAGTTCTCGAGCAAAGGCCTCTACGGCATCCAAGCCATCTTCGACCTCGCGTTCCACACCGCCGCCGGGGCGGCCCAAATCAAGGACATCTGCGAGCGACAGGCCATCCCCCCGAGGTTCCTGGAGCAGGTTTTCCAGGATCTCCGCAAGGCCGGGATCGTGACCTCCAAGCGCGGGCCCCGCGGCGGCTACCAGCTGGCGTCGCCGCCGGAGCGCATCCGGCTCGGCGATATCCTGCGCGCGCTCGAGGGGCCGGTGCAGCTACTGCCAGTCGCGCGCAGCCCGGAGCTCGTGGCCTCCTCGAGCTACGAGGTGACCGAGCAGGTTTTCAAAGGACTCTCCTCGAACGTGGAAGCGTGTCTGGACGCCGTGACCATCGCCGATATGTGCAAGCACGCCGAGGCGATGGGCATTACGCGGCGCCCTCCCCCGGCGTACGTCTACGCCATCTGAAACGGGATTTATGGTCGCCCCAGTCATCGATTCTCCTCTGGAGTTGATCGGCAATACGCCGCTCATCCGGCTCAATCGCGTGGTCTCCGAGAGCGACGCCACGATCTGGGCCAAGGCCGAGCACATGAACCCGGGCGGTTCGGTCAAGGACCGCATCTGCCTGTCGATGATCGTCGACGCGGAGAAGCGCGGCGCGATCAAGCCCGGCTCGACGATCGTGGAGCCGACCTCGGGCAACACCGGCATCGGCCTGGCGCTGGTATGCGCGATCAAGGGCTACAAGCTGGTGCTGACCATGCCCGAGAGTATGTCGCTCGAGCGGCGCGCGCTGCTGCAAGCCTACGGCGCGCGCATCGTGCTCACGCCGGCCGAACAGGTGATGGAAGGCGCGATCGCGGCAGCGGAGGAGATCGTCGAGAACGAGGGCGCGTTCATGCCCATGCAGTTCGACAATCCGTCGAACCCGGACGCGCATCGCGAGCACACCGCGCTCGAGATCCTCGACGCGTTGCGCGGTGAACGCATCGATGCGTTGGTGGCGGCGGTCGGCACGGGCGGCACCATCAGCGGCGTGGGGGCGCGTTTGAAGCGCGAGATGCCCGCGTTGAAGGTGATCGCGGTCGAGCCCGAGAACTCGCCGGTGCTCTCCGGTGGTGAAGCGGGCCCCACCAAGATCCAGGGCATCGGCGCGGGCTTCGTGCCGGGCAACTTCGATCGCGCGGTGGTAGACGAGATCCGCACCGTGACGGACCGCGACGCGTATGAGATGAAGAAGCGCCTGGCGACCGACGAGGGTCTGCTGGTCGGGATCAGTGCGGGCGCGAACGTGGTCGTCGCGAAACAGGTGGCGCACGAGCTCGGGCGCGGCGCGACCGTGGTCACGTTCCTGTGCGACACCGGCGAGCGCTACTTCAGCCTCGACGAGTACTTCACATGACTCCGCTGGCCGACAAGCGCGTGCTCTTGATCGGCGCGGGTGGCCTGGGTTCGCCAGTCGCCGCGCTGCTCGCGCGCGCTGGCGTCGGTTATTTCGAGGTGCTCGATCAGGATCGTATCGAGCTCAGCAACCTGCACCGGCAGACGCTGTATCACCGCGAAGACGTGGGCCAATCCAAGAGTGCGGTGGCTGCTACGCGCATCGAGGCCGAAGCGCGTGCGGCCGGACATGCGCATACACGTGGCGTTGCACGTGAAATACGCGTGTATCCAGCCGACGTGCTGGAGGTGATCCAGGGCTTCGATCTGGTCGTCGAGGGCTCGGACAACTACCCGACCAAGTTCCTGCTGGCGGATGCCTGCGCGCTCCGCGGCATCGCCTGCGTGCAGGCGGGCGCGGTGCGCTGGATGGGTTGGGCGTTCGGCAATCAGCCGGGCGCGTCGGCGTGCTTGCGCTGCGTGTTCGAGGACGTGCCCGAGGGTCCGGATCGCGGCTGCTCGGTCGCGGGAGTGCTCGGGCCCGTGGTCGGCGTGGTCGGTGCGCTGCAGGCATCCATCGCGCTCTCGTTGCTCACGGGGCGCACTCGCGCCGCCGGCGTGCTGCATCACTACCAGGCGCTCCGCTCCGGCGTGCGACGCACGCGCGTCGAGCGGCGCGATGCGTGTCCGCTGTGCAGCGGGCAAATCAGCGACATCCACGCGGCGCGCTACCTGGCCGCGTGAACGGTTATTGAGTTTCAGAGGAGAGAGATCATGGCCATCACTGTTCGTATTCCCACCCCGCTGCGCACGCTCACGCAAGGCAAAGACGAGGTCGAAGCCAAGGGCAAGAACGTCCGCGACGTCATCGAAGACCTCGAGAAGAACTTCCCGGGGCTCAAGGAACGCCTGCTCGACGAGAAGGGCGTGCGCCGCTTCGTGAACATCTACCAGAACGAGGAAGACATCCGCTTCCTCGACAGCCTCGAGACCAAGGTCAAAGACGGCGACTCGATCAGCATCGTCCCCGCGATCGCAGGTGGTTCACGCTCGTGATCTCGGACGCCGACAAAGCGCTCTACGCGCGCCAGATCCTGCTGCCCGAGCTGGGCTTCGAAGGACAGGCGCGTCTGGCCGAGACGGCCGTACGGTTCGACGCCGGCGCCGATGCGCGCGTCTGCGCGGTGGCACGCGAGTACCTGCAGCGCGCTGGAGTGCCCGTGCGCAAGGACGCGAGCGTCGTCCTTGCCGCTGCCAGCGGCAGTGAGGTCGCGGCTCGTGCGGGAGAACCCGAGCTCGAAGAGTGCGCGGCGTGGCTGCTGGGTGCGTTGACGGCCGTCGAGGCGATCAAGGCCGGCGTGGGCGCTGGCGCGCCGGTCGCGCTCGACGCGGAGTTTTCACTGGCTGCGGAGGTGGGCTGATGGCACGTCCGGCGCGCATGCGTTCGGTGGTGGATGCGGTGGGGCAGACCCCGCTGGTCCGGCTGCATCACATCGGGCGCGACGTGCCCGGCGCGAAGCTGTACTTGAAGCTCGAGTACATGAACCCCGGCGGCTCGGTCAAAGATCGGCCGGCGTTGCAGATGATGAAGGACGCGATCGCGGACGGGCGGCTGACCAAGGACAAGGTGCTGATCGACGCGACCAGCGGCAACACCGGCGTGGCGTACTCGATCTTCGGCGCCGCGCTCGGCTACAAGATCGCGCTGGTCATGCCGCAGAACGTGTCGCAGGCGCGCAAGAACATCACGCGCGCGTACGGCACCGAGCTGATCTTCAGCGATCCGATGGAGGGCTCGGACGGCGCGATCCGCCTGTGCCGCAAGCTGGTCGAGGAGCACCCGGAGCGGTACTTCTACTCGGACCAGTACCGCAACCCGAGCAACCCGCGCGCGCACTACCTGGGCACCGGCGCGGAGATCCTCGAGCAGGTGGGCCACGAGATCACGCACTTCGTGACGGGCCTCGGGACCTCGGGCACGTGCATGGGCGTGACGCGGCGCTTGCATGAGTTCGCGCGGAAAATTCACTGCGTGGCGGCCGAGCCGGAGGAAGCGCTGCACGGCCTCGAGGGCCTGAAGCACATGGCCTCGTCGATCGTGCCCGAGATCTACGACAAGGACCTGCCCGACGAGCACATGCCGATCAAGACCGAAGACGGCTGGGACATGGCCGATCGGCTGGCGTCCGAGGAAGGCCTGCACGTGGGCCACTCGACTGGCGCGAACGTGTTCGCGGCGCTGCAGCTGGCCAAGCGACAGGCCAACGCGGTGGTCGTGACCATCGCCTGCGACCGCGGCGATCGCTACTTCGCGCCGATGCGCTGGGAGAAGCACTATGAGTGGTGAACAGGCGCGGCCCTGGATCCAGGGCGAGTTGAGCATCGACCAGGCGCTGCTCGCGCAGATTCACCAGCACGCGCTCGAGTGCTACCCGAACGAGTGCTGCGGCTTCATCAGCGGGCCGGCGCAGGAGCCGTCGCAGCTGAGCGTGGCGGTACGCGAGGTCAACGAGGCCGACAAGTACCACAAGCTCGATCCCGAGACGTTTCCGCGCACCGCACGCACCTACTTCAAGATCAACGAGTTGCGTGCCGCGCGCGCCTTCGAGCAGGGCGACAAGGACGGGGCGCCGATCAAGGTGATCTACCACTCGCACTGCGACGCGGGCGCTTACTTCTCGGCCGAGGACGCGGCCACGTTCGCCGCCGACAACACGCTGATGTGGCCGTGCGCGTTCGTGGTGGTGAGCGTGCTCGAGGGCCGCGTGGCAGACACCAAGCTGTGGGTGCACCGGCCGGGCACGAACGATTTCCGCGAGTCGACCCTGCACGTCCGATGAACCACGAAGTGATCGAAGTCGGCTGCGACCTGCTGATCATCGGCGGTGGTGCGGCCGGCTGCGTGGCCGCGGTCGAGGCGCGCGAGCGCGATCCGAGCCTGCGCGTGGTGCTGATGGAGAAGGCACACGTGTACCGCAGCGGGTGCCTGGCCGCGGGTATCTCGGCGCTGAACGCCTACCTGACCGAAGGCGAGACGCCCGAGTCGTTCCTGCGCTACACGATCCGCGAGACGGTCGGCGTGGTGCGCGACGATCTGACGCTGACCATGGCGCACGAGCTCAACGCGCAGGTCAAGCGCGTCGAAGACTGGGGCTTGCCCATCCCGCGCGACGAGATCGGGCACCCGCTCAAGCGCGGCCGTGCGTCGATCAAGATCTTCGGTGAGCGCATCAAGCCGATCCTCGGCAAGCGCGCCGAGAGCTCGGGCGCGCAGATCCTGAACCGCGTCAACGCGACCGGCCTG
The DNA here is from genome assembly GCA_035274465.1 of Polyangiales bacterium. GTDB lineage: Bacteria > Myxococcota_A > Polyangia > Polyangiales > JAFGIB01 > JADGRF01. The sequence continues at coordinate 9,535 of DATEOF010000266.1, read as the reverse complement.
GCGATGCGCGACGGGCGCGTGGTCGGTGCCTACGGCTTCGGCGTGCGCGACGGCAAGTTCTACGTGGTGCGCGCGAAGACGGTGCTGCTCTCGACCGGTGGCGCGGCCGGGCTGTACCGCCCGAGCAACCCGGGCATGGCCTCGCACCGCATGTGGTATTCGCCGTTCAACACCGGCGCCGGGTTGGCGATGGGCATTCGCCACGGCGCCGAGATGACCTCGTTCGAGTTTCGCTTCATCCCGCTGCGCGTGAAGGACGCGATCGCGCCGACCGGCGAGATCGCGCAGTGGCTGGGGGCCAAGCAGATCAACGCGCTCGGCGAGCCGTACCTCGAGAAGTACTACGAGCACCTCGGCGGCAAGCGCATGCTGACGCAGGATCGCCTGTACGCGACGCTGATGGAGTACCGCGCCGGCCGCGGGCCTTGCTACCTGGATCTGCGCGGCGTGAACGCGCGCAAGCTGGACGGAACCATCACCGCCTATCTGTCGATGGCGCCTTCGTCGGCGATGATCATGGCCGACGAGGCGTACTACGCGCGGCGCGGTGGACAGATGGCACCGGTCGAGATCACCGGAGGCGAGCCGCACGTGGTCGGCGGTCACGGCCTGTCGGGTTTCTGGATCGACGCGCAGCGGCGCACCAGCTTGCCGGGGCTGTACGCGGCGGGCGACGTGGCCGGTGGAACGCCGAAGAAGTACGCGTCGGGTGCCTGGGCCGAGGCGGTGATCGCGGTGCGCGACATGATCGAAGAGGCGCGCGCGCTGCCCGAGCCGGCGATCGATGCCGAGGATTGCGCGCGCGAGCGCAGCCGCGTGTACGCGCCGGTGGAGTCGCCCGGTGGCGTGCCGGCGCGCGACGTCGAGGAGCGCTTGCAGAAGATCATGGATGAGTACGCGGGCGGGATCAGCGTGCAGTACGGCTACGCCGAGGGCACGCTGCGTATCGCGCGCTTGCACCTGACGCGCCTGCACGACGAGCTGGCCGCGCTCAGCGCGACCACACCCTACGAGCTGATGCATTGCCACGAGGTGATCGACCGCCTGGACGTGGCGCAGACCCTGGTCGCGCACATGAGCCACCGCAAGGAGACGCGCTGGCACTGCTACCAGGAGCGGCTGGATTTCCCGGAGCGTGACGACGCGCGCTTCATGCTGTTCGTGAACAGCGTGCGCGAGGGCGGTGAGGACAGGATCATCGAGCGGCCCGTGGAACGCGCGATCCTCGACGTGGTGCTGCCCGAGCTCGCGGATGGTGCGCTGATCCGCGGCTCGCGGGCCGACAACGCCGAGCCCGCGGAAGGTGCGCCGCGCTACGTGAAGGACGAGCCGTGACTTGCGATCGCGTCGGCCGCGCCTTAGGGAGTTGAACCGTGGGCATCTTCGTCGACGAAAACGTGTGCAACCGCTGCGGTACGGCCGAAGAGCCGATGTGCGTGCGCGATTGTCCGGGCGACTTGATGTTCATCAAGGACAACGACAAGGCCGCGATCACCGACAACCGCGAGTGCTGGGATTGCGCCGCGTGCGTGAAGGTGTGCCCGACCCAAGCCATCCACATGCAGCTGCCGACCAGCCTGGTCGTGCGCGGCGTGACGCTCAAGGGCCGCGCGCTCAAGCACAAGACGACTTGGTCGATCCGCTTACGTAACGGCGAAGTGAAAACCTACGAGACGCCGAGCACAGGCAAGCCGCCGTTCACGCCGAGCCTGTGAGTTCGTGGTAGGAGGGTCGATTTATGATCGACCACATCTCCATCCTGGTTGCCGACTACGAGAAGGCGAAGGCGTTCTACCTGAAGGCCCTCGCGCCGCTCGGGTACAAAGTGCACATGGAGTTCAGCCGCGAACAGGTACCGTCGCTCGAGTCGCCCAAAGTCTGCGGCCTGGGCGATGACAAGCCGGATTTCTGGCTCGCGCAGGGCACGCCCGCAACGCCACAGCACCTGGCCTTTCGCGCGAAGAACCGCGCGGGGGTGGATGCGTTCTACAAGGCGGCGCTCGCGGGTGGCGCGAAGGACAACGGAGCACCTGGCATCCGCGAGCAGTACCACGCGAATTACTATGGGGCGTTCGTGATCGATATCGGGGGGCATAACCTCGAGGCCGTCTGTCACGATCCCTAACTCCCGTGCCCGAGCCCGTGCCCGTGCCGGCCCGTACGCGGTCCCGCGCGCCTGAACAGCCGGGCACGGGCTCGGGGTATTAGGGGGCGCGTCTGAATTTGGGGCTTTGGCTGGCGCTGTGGCCCGGTGCTAAACCCAAGGGCCCATGCAGTCCAAGCTCGAACGCCTGCGTTCCATCCTACGCGAACTGGACTCAGTCATCGTCGCCTACAGCGGCGGCCTGGACAGCGCCTTCGTCCTGGCCGTCGCCCACCAAGTCCTCGGCCCTCGCGCGCTCGGCGTGACCGCCTGGAGCCCCTCCGTGCCCGAACGCGAGCGCCGCGACGCCGAGCGCATCGCTCGCGATCTCGGCGCCGCGCATCGCGTCATCCACAGCCAGGAGATCCACGATCCGCGCTACGCCAGCAATCCGAGCAACCGCTGCTTCTACTGCAAGAGCGAGCTCTACACGCTGACCGAGCAGGTGCGCGTCGAGCTGGGCTTCGCGCACGTGATCAATGGGACCAACACCGACGATCTCGGCGACTATCGGCCGGGCCTCGAGGCGGCCAAGAACGCGGGCGTGCGTAGCCCGCTGGTCGACGCCGGACTCAGCAAGCAGGAGACCCGGGACCTGGCGCGGGAGCTGGGCCTCGGCTTCTGGGACAAGCCGGCGGCCGCCTGCCTGAGCTCGCGCATCCCCTACGGCACGCAGGTCACGCCCGAGCGCTTGAAGCAGATCGAGCAGCTCGAAGACGCGCTGCACGACCTCGGCCTGCGCCAGCTTCGTGTTCGATACCACCAGGACCTCGCGCGCATCGAGGTGGCCAAGCAGGAGCTCGAGGCCGCCTTCGCGCTGCGCGAGGCCATCGTGAAAGCCGGCAAGGCCGCCGGCTTCACCTACGTCAGCCTCGACCTCGCCGGGTATCGAACTGGCTCACTGAACGCCGCGTTGCGTATCGTCCAGTAGACCTACGCTTCAGGCGTCGGACGCTGGCGGATTCGCGCTCGGCGTGGCGGCGGACGACGAATCGTCGCTCCGAACCTCGCGCAAGCGCGCCTTCTTGCCCTGCAGCTCGCGGAGGTAGTACAGCCGGGCGCGCCGCACGCGACCGCTGCTCACCACCTCGAGCTTGTCGATGTTGGGCGAGTGGCTGGGGAAGATACGCTCCACGCCGATACCCGCGGAGACCTTGCGCACGGCGAAGGTCCGGCCGAGGCCGCCACCCGAGCGACGGATCACCACCCCCTGGAACACCTGGATGCGCTCTTTCTCGCCCTCGGTGATGCGGTAGTGAACGCGCACCGTATCGCCGACGCGGAACGAAGGCAGCTGGCGACGCTGCTTGGCCTCCAAGGCCTCGATTTGGGGTAAATACCTGCCCATGATGCTCTCCGGTGCGTGCAGGGTGCGTTAGAACGCGCCCAAAAATTGTTCCCAAACGGGTCGGCTCAACTACCACGGCCACACGCCGCGGTCAACGGCGCGGGTTCCGTCCGGCTCGCTTCGGAACCAGGAACTCGGAACTGCAACAAGGAACAAGGAATAGAAATTTGAACGGGAGCAGCCGAGCTGCGGGTCAACCGAGCCCCAGAAGCGGACGTGGGACCACTGGGACTTCCGTTCCAATTCCTTGTTCCTTGTTCCTTGGTGCAGTTCCGAGTTCGGTTGTTCCGTTCCTAGCTAGCTGCTAGTCGCGTTCGCCGAACAGCCGGTCGAACACGATCGCCGCCGCCGCCCGCACCGACAGGTGGTTGTACTCCCCCACCCCGCGGATCGGCTCGAGCAGCACCGCGGCCTGTTCCAGCACGCTGTCCACCAACCCGTGCCCCGTCCCGAACAGGATCAGCACGGGCGGCCCCTCCGCCCGCAGCAGCTCCCTCGCCTCTCCGAACCCCGTCAGCACCCCACCCGGCAGCGCGCGGGCCGCCGTCGCCATCAGCAGCGGCTGCGCGCCTTCCTGCTGGGCGATCCACGCGACCCCCTCCTCGATGCTCGCCGCCGCCCGCGCGTTCGCCAGCGCCTCACTGCGGTGCGGCATGCGCCGCTTGCCGGCGCCCACCCGCCAGTGCTCCAGGATCTTCACGACCAGCGCGCGCTGCGCGTCGATCGGCGACACCACGATCAGCGCGCGCAGGCCGAAGGTGTGTGCGCTGCGGGCGATGTCGTGCACGTCGATGTTGGTGACCGCGGCCGTCACCGTCTGCCCGTCGCGATCGCGGACGGGGTGGTGGACCAGCGCGCAGTAGATCGCCCGGCTCACCCGGCGTGCTCCGCGTCGTAGGCGTCGAGCAGCGCGCGGTCCGCCGCCGTGAGCTGCAGCTTCTCGAACAGATCCGGCCGGCGTTCGCGCGTCCGCACCAGGGCTTGCTGCCGGCGGTAGCGGGCGATCGCGGCGTGGTCGCCCCCGAGCAACACGGCGGGCACCTCGAGCTCACGGAACACCCGCGGCCGCGTGTACTGCGGGTACTCGAGCAAGCCTGCGGCGTGGGACTCCTCGTCGAGCGAGCTCTGGTTGCCGAGCACGCCCGGCAAGAGGCGCGCGGTGGCCTCGATGATGGCCAGCGCCGCGATCTCGCCGCCGTTGAGCACGAAGTCCCCGAGCGAGATCTCCTCGTCGACCAGGCTGCGCACGCGATCGTCGATGCCCTCGTAGCGGCCCGCCAACAGCGTGAGCGCGGGCTTCTGGGCGAGCCGGCGCGCCGTCGCTTGATCGAAGCGCTGCCCGGCCGGGCTGAGCAGCACGCGGTGTCCGCGCGGCCGGCTGGCGCGCTGGGCCTGGGCCTCGAGCTCGTCCAGCGCAGCTGCCAGCGGTAGCGCACTCATCACCATGCCGCTTCCGCCGCCGTAGGGCGCGTCGTCGACGCTCTGGTGCTTGTCGCTGGTGAAGCGCCGCGGCGAGACGCACTCGAGCTCGATCACGCCCACCTCGCGCGCCTTGCTCAAGAGGCCGACCTGCAGCGCGGATTCGATCAGCTCGGGAAAGATCGTGATGACTTCGTAGCGCACGGCTGTCTGCTCATGCCCGTTCGGGCTCCAGATCATCGAGTTGATCGGCCACGACCCGACCCGCCGCGAGATCGATCTGCACCAGGTACGGCTCGCGCATCGGCACTTCCAGCACGCCTTGATCGCTCTTCACGCGCAATACGCTCGCGGCCGGATACTCGTGCACGCGCTCGATCGTGCCGCGCTGCCGGCCGTCGAGATCGACCAGCGGCAGGCCCTCCAGGTCGCAGTAGTAGAACTCACCCTCGGGCAGATCCGGCAGCTGCGAGCGCGCCACGCACAGCTCCTGGCCGCGCAGTGCCTGGGCTTGCTCGACCGTATCCACGCCGTGCAGGTGCATGAGCAGGCCCTTGCCGCCCGGTCGCACCTGCGACAGCGGGTAGCGGCGCAACTTGGTGTCGAGCGCGGCCTGCCCCGGCGCCCGGAGCTGCACGGCCTCCAGCTCGAACAGCAGCTGCGACTCCGGGTTGTGCAGCTTGACCCGCAGATCGCCGCGCACGCCGTGCGTGCCCATCACCACGCCCAGGGCGATCCAGCGCTCGGCGGGTGCGGGCGGCTGCGCGCCCTGCAGCTGGGGCCTGGGCTTGCGCCCCGGTTTGCGAGCCCCAGTGCGACGCGGCAGCTCCACGCGCCCTGCCTATTCGAGGATTTCGAGCACGGCGCGCTTGGCGTGCTTGGCTGAGGTCGCGGCCAACAACGTACGCAACGCGCGGGCGGTCCGGCCGTCTTTGCCGATCACCTTGCCGAGATCCGTCGGGGCCACCGTCAGCTCGACGATGACGGTCTTCTCACCCTCGACGACCTCCACCTGCACTTCTTCGGGATCGTCGACGAGCGCTTTGGCGATGAAGGAAACGATCTCTTTCAGATCTTCCATGCAGATCAGCTGGCGGCGGGCGCTGCGCGGTCGGTGACCTTGGCCTGCTCGCGCATCACTTTGGCCAGCGACTCGGACAGTTTCGCACCGCGGTCGATCCAATGCGAGAGGCGCGTGCGATCCACCACGGCTTGCACCATGGGTTTCGCAGGGTCATACGTGCCGATCTGCTCGAGGAAGCGGCCGTCGCGCGGGTTCTCCGAGTCGGTGACGACGATGTGGTAAAACGGATGTTTCTTGGCGCCGAAGCGAGCGAGACGAATCTTAACCATGGCTTGCGTGTTCCTCTGACGGCGTACCCAGAGCCGCAGCGCGCGGATGCCGAGGAGCCGAGAATGGTCGAATCAGAAATAGGTGCGCGGAGACACCCGGTAGCATGCCCGCCTGCCGAGCAGATCTCGGGTCCGGACACCCTCGCCGGAGCGGGGCCACGCAAGCTACTCGGCCGTTTTGGGAGCGTCAAGGGGCCGGGCTGGCGGCCGGCTGGCTGGGCGGCGCTGCCGCTGGCGCTGGCGTCCGCCTGGCTCGTCGTGGGCTGCAGCGACCGCGAACGGAGCGCACCGACAGCCCGCACCCCGCAGGCCACGCCCGCGTTGCGCCTGGTGGCCTTCACCGATCTGGCCGGCGCGCTCGAGCCGTGTGGCTGCCAGAGCCGCCCGCTCGGCGGGATGGACCGCGCGGCCTCGATGCTGGACCAGCTGCGGGCCGACAAGACACCGGTGCTGCTGGTCGCGGCCGGCGATGTGTTCTTCGGCAATCCACCCGAGGGTGCGGTGGCCGGTGCGGATGCGACCACGCAGGAGATCTGGAAGGCCGAGACGCTGGTCGACGTGCTGGGCAAGCTCGGCCTGGCCGCGGCCGCCCCGGGCACGCGCGATCTCAGCTACGGGCGCGAGGTCTTCGACAAGCTGGCCGCGCGCGCGAAGTTTCGCCTGTTGGCGGCCCCGAAGGCTGCGAGCTGGCTGACGACCGTCGGCTCGACCAAGGTCGGCCTGTTCGGCGTCAGCGCGAATGATGCGCCCGACGTGGGACGGCTGCAGGGCGAGGTGAAGAGCCTGCGCGACGCCGGCGCGCAGGTGATGATCGCCCTGTTCAGCACGGACCAGCGCAGCGGACGGCGGCTGGCTGGTGCACTCACGGGCGTCGACTTCGTGGTGCAGGGCGGCCTCGCCGAGGAGAGCGCGCCGCCGCCCAGCCGCGCCGGACAGGCGACGATCCTGCGCGCCTCGCGCGACGGACGGGGGCTGGTCGTCGCAGATCTGTACCCGCGCGCCGGGTCGAGCTTCGAGGACATCAGCGACTGGAGCCGGCGCGAACAGAGCGCCGCGCTGAGCAGTCGGATCAAGGAGCTCGACGGCAAGATCCGCGGCTGGGAGAGCGATCCGCACGTCGACCGCGCAAGCCTGGATCAGCAGCGCGCGAAGCTGCTCGAGCTGCGCGCCGAGGAGAAGACCCTGCTGAGTCCGCGCACGCCCAGCGCCGCGGCGTTCGACGCGCGCTTCGTCGAGCTGGGACCGGAGGTGGCGAAGCAAGCGGAGATCCGCGCGCTGATGGACGCGCACGACGCGCGCTTGAACGATCACAACCGCGTGGCGTTCGCGAGCGTGCGCGCGCCTGCCGCCGAGCGCGGCATGGCGCACTACGTCGGCTCGGACGGCTGCAAGAGCTGTCACGGAGCCGCGTACACGTGGTGGCAGAAGAACGAGCACGGCCACGCGTACACGACGCTCGAGACGCGTCACAAGCAGTTCAACCTGAGCTGCGTCGGTTGCCACGTCACCGGCTACAACAAGCCCGGCGGCGCCGCGGTCGTGCAGAACGAAGGTCTCACCCACGTGGGCTGCGAGAGCTGTCACGGACCCGGCAGCGTGCACGCGGAGCAACCCGATACCGAACCGGCGCCGTTCATCACACGTTCGCCCCAGGCCGCCGTCTGCAAGGAATGTCACACGCCCGAGCACAGCGACAAGTTCGAGTACAACACCTACGTGGGACGTCTGCGCGCACCGGGCCACGGGATGTGACCCGGGATGTTTGCCCGCGAATTCGGTCAATGCGCTGACACGTGCGTTTTTGCTAGATCGCCGGCGCGCGCCATGACTACAACAGAGAACGCATGGGCAGGATCGCTCGCGCGCGTGAGCTCTCGATTTCGTGTGTTCTGCTGCTGGTCGCTTGCAGTGCGCCACCGCTGCCTCCCGCCGCCAGCGCGACGCAGCAGGGAGCTGCGGGCGAGGTCCCCGACCGGCGCACGAACTTCGATCCGCGCGCGTACTACGGGCGCCGCGCCTTGTTCACGGTCGACGGGGTCGCGAGCTACTACGGCGACGAGTTCGCCGGGCGATCGACGGCCAACGGCGAGCGCTACGATCCGAATGAATACACCGCCGCACATCGTACCCTCCCGTTTGGGACCATCGTCCGCGTGACGCGGCGCACCACCGGCGACTGGGTGCTGGTGCGCATCAACGACCGCGGACCGTACGGCAAGCGCAAACGCTTGATCGACCTATCGAAACAGGCGGCGCGACGCCTGGGCATGCTGCGCGACGGCGTGGCCAAGGTCCGCGCCGAGGTGCTCGAGTTGGGGGAGTCGCGCGACAAGTAGACTACGTGCGCGATTGCTCGCTGTGCGGTCTACAGGCTCGGCCCGACTAGCGTTTCCTGGCGGCGGGCTTAACCTTGTGGCATGCGCTGGCTGGCCATTTCCTTGGGGGCGCTGACGCTATCAGCTGCGGGGTGCGCGAGCCTCGAGAGCACGGTGCGAACGCGCGCCGCTGCTGATCTGCACTGCGGCGAAGACCAGCTCCAGATCGTCGATCAGGAGTCGACGGTGTTTCGTGTGGCAGGTTGCGGCGAAAAGGCCACGTACATCTGCAGCGACAACGCCTCCAGCTTTCGTACGCACTGCAAGCGCGCGGACTGGGACGAGCACGAGCAGGCCGCGGCGCAGCCGCTGGCTGCACAACCCAATCTCCAGCGCTGAGCTCTACTCGATCAGCGTGCGCGCGATCACCCGCCGCTGCACTTCGCTCGTGCCCTCGCCGATGCGGCACAGCCGCACGTCGCGCACGAAGCGCTCGACCGGGAAGGTGCGCATGTAGCCGTAGCCGCCGTGGATCTGCATCGCGCGATCGCAGACCTGGGAGGCGGCCTCCGACGCGAACAGCTTGGCCATGCTGGCTTCGAGCGTGAACGGCTCGCCGCGATCGGCCAGGCTGGCCGCGCGCCACAACAGCAAGCGGGCGGCGTCGAGCTCGGTGCGCGAGTCGGCGAGCATCCACTGAATGCCCTGGAAGTCCGCGATGGCCTGGCCGAACTGCTTGCGCTCCTTGGCGTAGCTCAGCGCGGCTTCGAGCGCCGCTTCGCCCAGCCCCAGCGCCATTGCGCCGATGCTGATGCGGCCCTTGTCCAGGATGCTCATGGCGTCGGTGAAGCCCGCGCCTTCCATGCCGATGCGCGCGGAGTCCGGCAGCCGTACGTCCTGCAAGAGCAGCTCCGCGGTGTCGCTGGCGCGCACGCCGAACTTGCCCCGCAACTTTTG
>DATEOF010000265.1:0-14986 GCA_035274465.1 Polyangiales bacterium | reverse complement strand
CCCATCGAGCCACCGGTGCCGCCCATGCCTGCTGCATCACCCGCGCGGCCGCTCGTCCCTGCAGTGCTGCCGCCTTGGCCCCCCTTGCCGGCCTTGCCGGCCTCGCCGCCGTGCGCGGCAGCGGCATCCATGTCCTCCGGCTCGTCCCCCGCGTCCTTCATCTCGTCGCCAGCGTCGTCGAACTTACGCAAATCCTCACAGCCCAAAGCCAAGACGAGAAAACTCCAAAGAAGTTTGCGCTGCCACATAAGTCCCAATCCCTTTCGCGGAGCCCCCGCGCACACTGCTTCCACGGATCGCGCCCCAAGCGCAATACGCAGCACGCGTAACCGGCCCCGGCAGCCCTCATGGCAAGCGGGATGCCAAGCCTCGCACCGCGAAAACACGAGGTTTTGTTGCGTGCTGCAACACGCGGTCGAGTGGTTGTAGCGCCACGCTGTTGCAGTCAGGAAGCGAACAGGCGGCCCACCCAGTCGGGCGCGAAGCGCGCTGCGGCGAAGATCGCGCCCATCACCACGGCGGCCAGCAGAGTGATCGGATCCTTGGTCGCGAAGCGCACGGGATCGTCGTGCATCTGCCCACGGCCCGTGAGGATCCAGATCCGGCTAATCCAATACAGCAGGACCGGCACGGCTAGCCACAGCAACACAGGCTGCTGGTAGACGCTCTGGGGCACGCCGCTCTCGGCGACGTACAAGCTGAACACCAGCATCGCGAGGTAGCCGCTCGCCGGCCCCATGTTGCCGACCATGGTCAGATCGACCTTGTAGTAGTTGCGGTTCTGGATCTTACCGTCCCCGACCAGCCGATTCAGCTCCACGTAGCGTTTGGCGAACGCCAGGCTGGTGAAGAAGAACATCGAGAAGCTCAGGAGCCAGGCGCTGATCGGGATCGACGTCGCCATGCCGCCGGCCAGGATGCGCTGCGTGTACATCCCGGCCAACAGCAGCACGTCGAGCAGCAGGATGCGCTTGAAGTACAGCGAATAGCTGATGGTCGCGATGAAGTACGCGATCAGCATCAACGTGAAGCGGAGCGGCAGCAGCAGGAACGCGCCTCCGATGCCCAGCAAGAGCAGCGCGACGAACAGCGGCGGACCCAGCTTCAGCGGCAACGCCCCCGACGCGAACGGCCGCTCCTTCTTCGTGGCATGCGCGCGGTCAGCCTCCACATCCAGCAGGTCGTTCAACACGTAGCCGGCCGAAGCACACAACGAAAACGCCAGCGCCGCCAGCAACGCGCGCACGATCAACTCGATGGAAGGCACGCCGGGCGCCAGCACCACCGGCACCGCCACCAGCGCGTTCTTGGTCCACTGATGGATTCGCAGCTCTTTGATCAGCGCCCGCAACATGTCCAGCGCACGACGATAACATGCCCCGCCGGAAGTCCACGGAAGTGCGCTGAACCGACGGGTATGATACCCATCTACACATGGACACGGACGAGCTGCTGCACCTCGCGGACTGCAACCTGAGCGAGTTCTGCCGCGAGCAAGCGCGCTGCCTGCCGCCTTACAGGATCGAAGAGCGCGAGCACGCGCTGTTGATCGCATCCGGCACGCGCTTCCCGACGCCGCCCGCGAACTGCGTGCTGCCGATCGGAGTGGGCGACGCGACGCGACTGCTCGACGATGCACGCGAGTACTTCGGCAAGCTCGGCCGCGGCTTCGGCGTCTACGCGCCCACGCACCTCGGCCCGGAGCTGGCTCGAGCCTGCGAAGCCAACCAGTGGCAGAAACTCTCCGAAGCCCCGGGCATGGTCCTGCGCGAACGCCTGCAGCCATCAGCTGCGGGCCACGGCGTCGAGCTACGTTTCATCCACAGCGACGTCGAAGCGGACCAGTTCGTCGCCATCGCCGCCCAGGCCTACGAATCGATCGGCCTCCCCGCCGACGTCTCGCGCAAACTCTTCTCCCAGCGCGAACGCTGGCGAACCCGCCCGTACCTCAAGGGCCAACTGGTCTACGAACACGAACGCCCGGTAGCAGCCGCCCCAGTCCTACTCAGCCACGGCATCGCCGGCATCTACTGGGTAGGCACCCTCCCCGACGCCCGTGGCCGCGGCCACGCCACCTTGCTCATGCGCCAGCTCAGCAACCACGCCTTCGACTGCGGAGCCCGTTGCGTAGTGCTACAGGCGACGCCGTTCGGCGAGCCGGTGTATCGCAAGCTCGGCTATCGAGAGTTCACGCGCTATCCCTGGTACCTCACCGGGAAGTGAGCGACTAAAGGTGCAGTTGTCGCCACGAGTCCGAAAAAATGCTGAAGTCCCGGCGACGAATGACGTGATGCCACTCAACACTGTCTGTCGCACCGCCTGTCGCGATTCTCACAGCACCGGGAAGTCGTTAGGTTGGTAGCTGACGAGTGAGATTCGGCGATGTCAGTTGGCTGAATGTTGGCGACATGCTGGTTGATTGTTACCAGCTGCTCGACTGAATAGCAGCCATCAGCTGCGCGCCGTTCAAACTGCGATGAACCAGACGCAAGCGCTCGAACAGCGCGCCGTCTTCCCTTGATGAGTTGTCGGCGTCATGTAAGAAGCACGTTCGTGCCGGCGCGCGGCAGGACGTTAACACCTGGTCGATCGCGCGAGTTGATCTTCGGATGTTCCGAAAGATTGGCATTTCATGGGCCAGGTGATGGTGACGTCAGCGAACTGCTGGAACGCTCCTCTTCGCTGTCAGCAAATTGGGATACAATGCACAAGCGCATTTCATTGACAATCTGCCTAGTAACGCTGTTGAGCCACTTCGGCTGTCAGAGCGACACGCCGCCCGGGATGGTGATGGTGCCGAACGTGACCGCCGGCATGAGTGCGCCAAGCGGCACAGCCGGTGCAGGCGGTACTCCCACGGTGAGCACCGGCAAGGCGTGCGAGCAGATCACCCTCGACCCCGCAGCGAAGAACAAGTGCAATAACGCCCACGACAAGTGCCTCGAGACGACCAACGTCATGAAGGTGCGAGAAATCTCGAGCAAATGCGCCACCGGCATGCTGCTCCCCCCGAGCCAGGAGAACTGCGCCAAGTACGTGGGCACACCTGATGCGCCAGAGGCCGTTAAATGCTTCACCGACTGCGCCAAGGCGCAGAGCCAGGCGATGCTCAACGACACCCTCTCGGACGCCTGCTGGACCTGTCCCGACGACGTCGTGGTCTGCGGCGCGAAGTTCTGCATCTTCGAGTGCATCAACTCCCCTCTCTCGGAGGCCTGCACCGCGTGTCTCTGCAAGCAGCAGCCCGACTTGCTGGGTCCCGGCAAACCAGGCAACTGCCTCCAAGATGTGTTTGCCCAGTGCACCGGCTATCGCCCCACGGCCGAAGCCGTCGGCTGCCCCGCCCCGGGCACCGGAGCCGCCGGCATGACGGCCACGGGCGCCGCAGGCATGAAGGCTCCGACCGCGGGTAGCGGCACAGCCGGAAGCGCGGCGGGAGCAGGCGGGATGAGCACCGCGGGCACGATGAGCATTGCCGGAATGGGTGGCGCCGGCGGCACGGGTGGTGCGGGCGGCGCAGGCGGCATGGCCGGTGGCCCTGCAGCTGGCAGCGGCGGGACGAACCCGACCGAGACGGCCAAGCGCCCGTGCATCAAGTCGGGCAACGAGGTCGTGTTCATCGGCGACTCGTACAGCGACTATGCCGTCGCTCACACCGCTCTCGCTACTCTGGTCGGGAGCCGCGCCCGCATGGACGGCGCCATGTCGGGCTACCGCAATCTCGCGGTGGCCGGCACGACCTTGGCAGCTGCAAGCATCCTGGGGACGATCCCACCGCAGTGGGACTCGGCCAAGAGAACGAAGCCGATCCACGCGGTCGTGATGGACGGCGGGGGCAATGACGTGCTGATTGCGAATATGCAGTGTCTACCGGCAGGTTCGGACAAGAATGCCGGTTGCCAGCAGGTCGTGGCCACTTCGATGAAGACGGCCAAATCGCTGCTCGAAGACATGAAGGCGGGCGGCGTCACCGATGTGATTTGGTTCTGGTACCCGCATCTGCCTAATGGCAACGGCAGCGACATCAGCGACTACACCCTCCCCATGCTCCAGGACCTCGCGAAATCGGTCTCGACGGACACCTTCCACGTGCAGATGATCGACACGGTGCCCCTCTTCGAGGGTCACCCCGAGTACTTCTTCACCGATGGCATCCACGCCAACGACATCGGCGAGGGCAAGATCGCGGACGCGGTGTGGAAGATGATGAAGGACAACTGCATCGGGCAGAGCAGCGGCTGCTGCACGCCGTGAATGATGCGCGGACTCGGGTATGCGCGGTCTACATATCGCGTATACCCGAAGTCTGCGAAGAACGACGCATCGCCTCTGACCTGCAGGGCCGCCGAATGGTCAAAGCTGGTCTTGCGAGAGCGAGCAACAGCGGTTCTACTCCGACCGATTTCATGTGATGCACGGCGGAGCCGCACGAGTTGGGTCCGTCGGTAAACGCGTAGATCCGGGGGGCGTCAGTCGTGGTGGCGGCGAGCAACGAACACGGGTCGCTTCTCGGCCTAGCCGCAGCCCTCGCCGCGAGTTGCACTGGCAATGATGTGGTGATCTCACACATGGAGTGCCTGCCAGCAGGTTCGGACAAGAACTCGAGTTGTCAGATGGTCGCGGCTGCGACCGTCGCCAAAGGCAAAGAGCTGCTCCAGGACATGAAGGCGACTGGCGTCTCGGATGTCATCTGGTTCTGGTACCCGCATCGGCCCAACGGCGACGGCACAGACATCAATGACTACACCTATCCGATGCTCGAGGCGCTCGCGAAATCGCTCTCGACGGACACCTTCCACGTGGTCATCATCGACACGGTTCCCCTCTTCGAGGGACACCCCGAGTACTTCTACACGGACGGCATCCACGCCAACGACATGGGCGAGGTAAAGATCGCGGATGCCGTGTGGAAGGTGATGAAGGACAATTGCATCGCCCAAAGCAGTGGCTGCTGCATGCCGTGAGCGATGCAGTCTGTGTGTGCGCCGTCGCTATTTCGCTACTCGCATCACGCTGGTGCGGGTGAGCCAGTACACGAACTTCGCGTCGCTCGTGATGGCCGCGATGCGGGTACTGGGGCCCGAGAAGCTCGGCTGCTTGAGGAGCAGCACTTCTGCCCCGCCAGTGCGCGGAGTCTTGGCGATGTTCCCGTCGCGCGCCTCATACACGAAATTTTGGTCGACTGTTAGGTCGCCAGCGACACCGCGCCCGATACCCTGCGTTCCCCCAACACCACTCCTGGGCAGCGTCATCAGCACGGTGTCGGTAGTCCAAAAGAGCTTTCCCCCAAACGGCTTTGAGAAACCAACCAAGCCCCTGCACAGTCGCGAGTGTGAGCGGCGCACCACCTGAGATTGGCGCCTTGCGAATCGAGCCCGAGTCGCCTGCGAGCGAGGCAAGCGCACCTGTCTCCTGCGCCACTCCCGCTCCTCCCCACCGTCGCGCCGATTGCGGACGGCAATACACACAATTGCTCGGCGCCACAGGCTTGCCCAGTTAGACACTCGCGATCGTGCATGCCGGCGAACACACCAACTGGCGGCACGGCGGTGCAGCAAGCCAACTGCGAGCAGCAGAGCACTGCAACGCGTTCGACGGCCGCCAACACGTCGCACGATCTAGCGGGTAAGCGCGCAGATGCCAAGACCAAGCGGAACTCCGGCGCCTAGGGGAGCTTCACCCGCTTCGGTTTCAACCTCAGCTCGCCCTCGGCGTTCACGCTCTGCTCCGAACAGCTCAGCACTTGAGCGCTGATCCACTTCGGCTGGCGAACCGCCAAAAGGGTCGGCCTATGCGTTCTTGCGACGCAGGGATGCCAACAGTGCACAGCTGAGCGCCACGCTGAGTACGTGCGCCGGCGCGAAGTGACGGTCACCGAACGCGGGGAACACCAGGAAGCGCACAGCGGTCGCGATCCAGATCGCGACCAGCAGGTGTAGAGCGGCACGTGCCTGCGCCGAGCGCTGGGTCTTGAAGTACGCGACGCCGCTGACGGCTGCGAGCGCCAAAAAGGGCTCGAAGCGCGCTCGGCGGGACACGTCGTGACCGTGCAAGCCCTTTCCGACTGCGACGAGATAGTCGCTCCAACCGACGTGTGCCCTTTGAAAGTCATCGGGGGTCACGCAGCGTTGGACAAAGGTGTGGCGCATCAGGACTTCCCAGCCGTACGAGTGTGTCAGCACCGGCACCAGCAGCGAGGTCGCGACCACCGCGAGGCCCGCAGCGCTGATCGCGCGCGCACGCGGCCAGGTTGGATCTTGCGTCCAACACGCCGCGAGGATGCCCAGCGCCAGGATGCCTACGTCCGGGCGCGCCAGGCTCGCAGCCATGAGCGGCAGCGTCGCCCAGACAGGAGAGCGGACCGCTACGCTCGCACCTGCCACCAGGAGCCCCGTCGACAACGCATCCGGCGTCGCTAGGTCAGCGAGCTCGCGCAGCGGTGGTGAGAGCACGCTCAGCGCAGCCGCGATGGGAACCCACAGCGGGCGCGCGCCGGACTGGATCGCGAGCAGGGTCAGTCCCACCGCAATCGCCAGCCAGGCGAGCGCGGAGACCACGTACGGCGCCCGCGCCACCGCAGCGCCGCACACACGCGCGAGCTTCCCGCACCAGAGGTAGAGCGGCTTGTTCGTGTAGAACGGCAACTGCAGGGCGAACACCTCGACGTGGTCGTGCAGCGCGCGTCGATAGTCGGAGCCGCGCTCGAGCGCCGCCTGGGCATCCGCTGGCGCGAGCTCCGCCGTGGACGCGTAGGCAGCGCGGTGTCGCACCTCGAGGGGCTGCGAGTCTGACTGCATCAGTACGGCGTAGAAGCTCCCGTCGAGGTTCCAGCCTGGAGTACTCGCGGACCGCCAGGCTGAGACCGAGAGCAGCCCCAGGACGACCAGCGCGAGCAGGGCGGTGAGCGAGGGGCGCATGGATTCGACCGAATAGGCGATGCTGTCCTCGCTGACAAGCGGATGTGTGCACATGGGCGTGCGCGGCGTGCATGTCGCGCGCGCGCAGGACGATTGCCGTTTCTCGGCGGCTTGGGTTCGTCCGATACTCACCGGGTATGCGATGCACGTGGTCGTGGCTCGGCTTGGGGTTGGTCTTGATGATCCCGGCCGTTGCTGCTGCGAATGATGACGATGAGTCCGACGGGCAAGTTAACTTTCTGCCCGAGGATCCAGACGGTCCGCCGGTCGAGCCTGCCTCGCCGCCTCTGCCGTTTCATTTCGAGGCGACTCTCGGAGGCGTGCTTTCCGTGCCCTTCGCCAACGAACCCGGCGAGACGGCGTTCGGCTTCGGGATGACGTACGGGATCGGCTACGGGATGATCCCGGTGATGCTCGGCGTCGACTTCATCTCGGCCGGCGGTGGCTCGGGCGAGAGTCTTGCGGTGCAAGGCGCCGACGGGATGGTCGAGGCTCACAAGGATTCGAAGAGCCGCACGCTGTACTTCGATGTTTGGCTGCGCGTGCAGCCGCGGAACTGGTCCGTGCGTCCGTACATCGAGGGCTTCGCCGGGGCGAAGCTCGCCATGCTCCAGTACTCGTTGAACGACGGGCAGTCCGCGAGCGATGCGAGCTGGAGCGATGAACAGGAATGGACGAGTAGCCTCGGTTACGGCGCAGGCGTCGACTTCGCCGGCTTGTTGCACCTCGCGGATACGCTGTCGATCACGTTGGGCGCGCGACGCGTGCATGGCCGGGTGGCCACATTTAGTCTGAATGGCAGCGTCGACGGCGACAAAGTGTCCACCACGCACGATGTGGCAGGCTCGGTAACACTCTTCATGCTCGGGATTGTGGCCTGGTTCGATATGGGGACTTCGTCGTAGTTCGAGCGGCTCCAGCGCATCACTGGTAGACTCCTCGGCGTGCCGGGGGATATGCGCGAGGATGGGGAGCTCGATGCGTTGCGGCGAGAGGTCGTGGCCTTGCGGTCCCGCGTGGCGGAGCTGCAGCGTGCAGCTGCACGCCACGAGGAGACCGAGGGGATTTCGCTGGCCGAACGCGAGGAGTTGTTGCACGAGGCGGAGCGCGTTGCGCACCTGGGGACTTGGACCTGGGATGTCGGCAGTGGCCGGGTGACCTGGTCGGAGGAGTTGCATCGGATCCTGGGTTTGGAGCCAGGTAGCCTGGTGCCTTCGGTCGAAGCGTTCTTCGCGCGCGTGCATCCGGAGGATCAGGTGCGCGTGCAAACGGCCACCGACGAGTCGATTCGCGCCGGGATCCTGCCGCTGATCGATTGTCGCGTGGTGCGGCCTGATGGATCGATCCGCCACACGACGCACTCGAGCTCGATGCTATTCGATGCCACGGGAACTCCGCGTCGCATCGTCGGCGGTGTGCTGGATCGAACCGAGAGCTTGCAGGTCGAGAACAAGCTGCGGCGCACGCTCGCGCTGCTCGAGGAGGCACAGCGCTTCGCTCAGCTGGGCAGCTGGCGCCTCGATCCGCGAAGTGGTGAGCTCGAGTGGTCGGATGAGTTTCGCAACATCGCTGGGCTTCCGGCGGATGTGACTCCGAACGTCGAGCTGTTCTTCGAGCGCGTGGTACCCGAAGATCGTGAACGCTTCCGCGTCGGCTATGCGGAGCAGCTGGTGCAACTCGAGGGTGGACCGATCGCGGGGCGCTTGCGACGTCCGGATGGACAGGTGCGGCACGTCCAGCTGGAAGGTTACCCGGTGATGGGTGTCGACAGGCAGATGGAGTTGCGCGGCACGATGCTCGATGTGACCGATCAGGTGCGGATGCGCGAGGAACTGGTCCACGCGCAGAAGATGGAGGCCGTGGGGCGCCTGGCCGGAGGCATCGCCCACGACTTCAACAACCTGCTGACGGTCGTGACCGGGAACCTGGAGCTGCTGGGAGATCGGATCGGCCCCGTCACCGAGCTCGAAGATTCGCTGCGCGCGATGGCCTCGGCCACGAGCCTGACGCGTCGTCTGCTGGCCTTCGGCCGCAAGGCGCAGCTGTCGCTCAGGGTGGTGGAGCCCAATGAGCTCGTACGCTCGACGATGGCCTTGATGCATCGCCTGGTCGGAGACGAGGTGAAGCTGGAGATCGAGCTGGCGCCCGAGCTGCCACACGTGCACGTGGACCCGCTGGAGATCGAGCGCGCACTGGTGAACCTGGTGGTCAACGCACGCGATGCGATGCCCGGCGGCGGCATCGTGCGGATCGGCACGGCCACGCGGCGCGCGAACGGTGCGCTGCAGGTCGAGATCTCGGTGGAAGACGAGGGCCCCGGCATCGCCGAGGCCGATCGCACGCTGATCTTCGAACCCTTCTACACCACACGCCACGATGCAGGCGGCACCGGGCTGGGCCTCGCGACCGTGCTGGGCACGGCGGAGCAGCACGGCGGCACGGTACGAGTCACAGCCCGACCGGGCGGCGGCTCGATCTTCACGATCGTGCTGCCGGCCGTCGAACCGGCAACCGCCGCCGGAGCTTCGGCTGCGGAGACCGATAGTGGCGTGCGCCCGGCGCGGAGGCTCGAGCTGTTGGTCATAGACGACGAGCCGATGATCGCCGACGTGGCGCGCCGCATCCTCGAGTCGCGGGGACACCGGGTACGCGTGGCCTCCGAGCCGCACGATGTGCTCGCGCTGTGGGCAACGCACGGGTCATCGATCGATCTCGTGATCTGCGACGTGGTGATGACTCAGATGCGCGGCCCGGAGCTGATCGCACGGCTGGCCGAGGCCGGCGCGACGCCGCGCGTGCTCTTCATCACCGGCTACAGCGAAGAGGCGGTGCACTCGGACCTGGGGCACCCGGTGCTCGCGAAGCCCTTCACTGCCAGCAGCCTGGTGCGCGCGATCGAGGAGGTCCTCGTGCATACGCGCTCGGTTGCTCGCAACGAGCGCTAGAGCCCGTACGAGGTGCCGATGCTCAGCATCATGCCGAAGCTCGGATATGGCGCGCGATCGGGGCCGAACCAGTGCACCAGCGCGGCACGCAAGTAGACGTTGCCCAATCGCGAGCGCTCGTAGTTGATCGGAAATGGCCCGTGGAGCGGGACTGGCAATGGCCCTGACAGCTCGACACCCAGACTCGGGCCGACCCAGGTGCGCCGCGTGATGTCCGGGTTGTTCGTCATGAACGCGCTCTCGACGCCCAGGAACGGTCCGACCCGGACCTGGGGGCCGATGTCGATGGGCCAGGCGACATCGGCCGCGAGCGCCCAGTTGCAGCACACGGTGTTGTCGCCGGTCTTCCCGTCCTGATAATGCGGAGTGCGTACACCGAACCCGGCGCGATAGCCGATCACGAGTGGCCCTGCGACCACGCGATTGTCGCTCAACCCGAAATTGAACGCCGATTCGTCCGCCGACATTTGAACCCAGGCCGAGTAACCGAAGCTCACGGTTTGCGTCTTGCCCTGCCAGATCGGCGTCTGCCCGGGCCGCGAGAGTAGCAGGTGGTGGCCCGTCGGCAGATCGAGCGCGATGCGTTCCGGGATCTCGCGGTTTGCGCGCTCCGGGAAGTTGCCGAAGGCGACCCACGCGCGCACGAACTGACCGCCACGCAGGTCGAGGCGCGGCGCAAACTCGCCGTCCTGGAGTCGCGCGGGCGGTTGCCCGATCCCGGTGGCGATCGGGTACCGTTCGTCGCCGCTCCCCGCGACGCCGGTGATCGTGAGCCGAGCGTTCTTCAGCTCCAGCTGCGTGTCTTGCTGGGCTGTTAGATCGAGCAGAACGAGCACGCGCGACGAGTCCGAGAAGTCGAACGAGCGGACTTCCGCGCTGACGTGTACTTCGGCGACCTGAACACCGAGCCCTCGTTCGTACGAACGCGCAGGCTCGGTCAGCCGAGTGGACAGCATCACCGTACCGCAACCTGCGCCGCACACACTGCAGAGCAGCGCCGCTCCGAGCGTCAAAGCCTCGAGCCTCGTCATAGTCCTCCCCTGCACCCACGCGGGTTGTGGGGTCGGACGCTCCTCCCCCACTGCCATTCACCGGCCGGGCGAGACTAACAGTTCTCAGCGGTTGCAGAACGGAAGATCGGGGTCGAGCATGCACTCAAAAGTGTCGCAATCGGGCATGCTCAACTCTTTCATCTTGTAGCGCCGCTCCTCGTACACGAGCGTCGCTTCTTGATGCGTCACCGTAAATGTCGGCATCTTGTCGACCACGGCGGGGTCCAGGTGTCCGGACTTCACCAGATCCTGCAACACGTCCACGCCCATCGGCCGCAAGCGCAACCACAGCTCGATGCGCTCAGGCGGGCGAGTCATCGGGCGATTGGTCACGAAGCTACGCTCGCCGTAGTGGGGTATGTTGGGCTGCGTTGCCGCTGGTAGCTGCAGGCTCTCGAACTTCGCAGCCTCCCAGAACATGTGCGTCTCCTTGCCCTGCGCGTCGGTCCAGTAGTCGCGGAAGGGTTGGAATTGCGGATCGTGCTTCGGATCGCCGGCCGGCTTCTCCTCCAGCTCGCCGTCCGCGATCTGGCCGGTCTGCAGCACGACTTGCCCGGCTTGATCGTAGGCGACCAGCTCGAGCCACAACCTTCGATCCGCCGAGGCGCCGCTCGGGTACTTGTGGCCCGCGAGCTGCTCGATCTGCACGGTGAAGGCGAACGGCTCCCCGGGCAGCGAGTTGCCGAAGACGACCTCGAAGTGACCGAGTGTGCCGGCTTGAAGCTCACAACTCTCGATCGCCGAACGCAGCGCGTCCTGGTTCGGCATGTCCGGCGTCAACGCCACATCTACCGCCGGCCACAGGTGCGAGTGCACGTCGCGCGCGGCCACGCCGGGATACCCGGGCGCAGCGGGCTCCTGGATCCGCTTGCGCTTCATGTGACAGTCGTTGCAGGAGTTGAAGCCATCGCCCGGCTTGGCGTTCACGCTCTCCAGGTACTCCGCGAGCGTGCGCTCGATGTGCGTGCCATTGGGCACGACGATGTCGTGGCACGTGCCGCACAGCATCGAGCTGTCCATCTGGTCGGCGTCGTGAAACCTGGACTTCTCCGGCGCCACGTCGTGAGCAGTGGGCTTCAGCGGACGATTCAGCGCACCGCGCATGATGGTGTCGTCCGCCAACGTGATGTTCGCGTTGTTGTGAGGCTCTTTGTAGCCAATGGCGTTGTGACACACGTAACAGGTCACACCCATCAGGTGCTGCGGCACGTCGCTCAGATCCGCGAAGTTGTCGATCTTGTTCTCGCGCACGGCCATGGGCGCGTGACAGTTCACGCAGAACTCGCGCAGGTTGGCCTGCTCCTGTCCGCGCTTGTTCATCGCGAGGAACACCGGATCGCGGCCGGCGTAGGCGTGCATGCTGCTCGACCACTCTTCATAGTGCTTCGGGTGGCAGTCCTTGCAGTTCTCTGGATCCAGCATCTGCTCGCGCGTGAGCGGCGGAGCCGAGCTGCTGCTATCGCACGCGCCGCACAGCGCGACGCACAGAGCGATCCAGGCCCAGGCGAACGCGCGCGTCATTGCGCTGCTCCGGCGGCGATCCATTGCTGGATGGAGCAGCGATCGCCCGCGGACAGCGGCTTGCCCGCGTTGAGCGGCATGCGCAGCGCCTCGTCTGACGTCTCGATGCGCTTCATCAACTCGCTGCACGCAGGATCCTTCGGCAGCACGCGCGGCTCGCCTCCGACGCCGTGCACCAGGCCATCGTACGCGACCGTCTTGCTGTACAGACTCAGCCCGCCCTTCATGCCGTCGGGGCCATGACAGGACACGCCGCTCGCGCCGCCGCAGCGCTGCTCGATCACGAACTGGTAGACGTTGTCCCAGGTCGCCGGAAAACCCGGCACGCACGCCGCGTCGAGGTTCTCGACACACGGCAGCTCGTCCGAATCATCGCCTCCACACGCGGCCAACGGCGCCAGCAAGGCGAAGCAACACAGCAGTCTGAGAATCATCGATGGCTCGTCCTAGAATTCGGCTACGTCCCTGCGGCCTCCGCCAGCGAGGACCTACGTCGTAGCAGATCGAACCCTGCGTGCGTCAACGCGGCACGCAGGCAAGCAATTTCAGGGTCGGCTCGGTTCGAGGCTCGGCGCAAGCCGCGCGGTTGATGCCCACGCCTCCGCCCTCGAAGGGCTTGCCGGCGCCGGTCATGTCCACCCAGAGGCGGATCTCCCAGCCTCCCTGCATCGCCATGTTCTGCCGCAGCAACTCGTAGCGACCGCTGCCCAGGTTGTTCACGGACTTGGGGCTGGAGCCGTGCCCATGCTTGGGCATGAAGGCACAGGCCCAAGTCAGCAGCGCGTTCGACGCCGGCTTACCCTCGAGATCGGTGAACGCGATCGTCCAGTCGTTCGGCCCGTAGAACGGCGGCTTGTCGCTCGCAGTCTCGAGGTAGACCTTCACGCCCGCGGCTTCGTTGGTCGCGGACAGGCCCATCGGACCGAAGTCGAACGGCGGGGTGTCCGCCGGACAGGAGGTATCCGCATCCTCGCCATCCATGGGGTTCGAGAGGGCCCCGTCCATGTTGTCGTCCGAGCCGCCACAGCCCGCGCCGATTGCCATCAGGACAAGGGCCAAGCTCGTCCGCAACACGCTCATTTTCATGTGCTCACCGGTTCGAGCGCAGCAAAGCGAGACAATGCGCCCGGAAGCACCCAGTATCCCATGCTTTAGGCCACCCGGCACGCGACGTGCGCAAGCCCCGACACCGCCGTCCAGCGTTGCATTTCGCGTCAGGATCTGGACAAGAGTGGACCCCACAAGCGACCCGTTTTCCGAGCTTTCCCGGAGGGCTACCCGATGAGTTTCGACACCCCGCTTTCGATCTGCGGTCCGCTGCGGCGCCCGCGCCAGATGTTGGCCGAGCAGGAGTACGGCGGACACACCTCGATCCACGACGACGCGATGGCCGAGAAGCTCGGCTTCCGCGCCGGCCCGATCGAAGGTCCGACGCACTTCAGTCAGTTCGTGCCGCTGCTCGCGCACGTGTGGGGCCGCGCGTGGTTCGAGCGCGGCTGCTTTTCCGCGCACTACCAAAACATGGTCGTCGAAGGCGAAGAGGTGCGCGCGTTCGTCGCGGTGCCCGCGAGTGGCGCGACGCGGACGCAAGCCTGGGCGCAGAAGGCCGACGGCACGGCGGTGCTCGAAGCCAGCGCGAGCATCGGGCCGGATCACGGCAGCACGCTGCTCGATCAACGCGTGGCCAAGCTGCAGCCGCCCGAGAAGCTCGTGATCCTGGCCGACCTGCGCGTGGGGATGACCGGCGGCGTGGACGAGCGCGTGCGCATGGATCCCGACCAGCACATGGGCGCGCTGTACCCGTTCAGCCTCAATCAAAAGCTGCAGCGCATCACCGAAAACTCGGCCTGGTACGCCGACCCGGCGTCCACGCCTTGGGGCCGTGCGATCATTCCGCTCGAGATGATCAGCGTCCTCGCAGAGTACACGAGCAAGGCAGCGAAGTTCCCGGTCAAGGGACCCGCGGTCGGACTGTTTGCCGATCAAGAAATCCGCATGATCGAGGGGCCGCTGTTCGTCGGCGAGGACTACGTGATCCGGCGCGAGATCGTCGCGTTATCCGAGAGCAAGCGCACCGAGTCGTACTGGATCAAGACGCGTATCTACGATGCCAAGGGCGAGCGCCTCAAGGCCGAGATGCTGCTCAACCACGCGACGCTGAAGCACTCGTACGCGGGCTATGAAGAAGCGCGCGCTTCGAGCTGAAATGATGTGCTTTTCGTGATCGTCAGCGTCGGTCTCGGACATGTACGAGACCGATGCACCTACTCCGTCATACAACCATTGTCTCTCACTGCCAGACCTCATGCTTTCGTGGCCACCTGACTGTTGTTTTGGTGTTGCTGTTGAACGCTTGCGGTGGTGAAGCCAGCTCCGATTCGCCGCTGACGGCTGCAGGTGCCAGCGGTGCTGTGACGAGCGGTAGCGCGGGCAGTGCCGGGGCTGCCACGTCTGCAGCTGGAAGCGGCAGGGCGAGCGCCGGCACGACCTCGAGCATGCCCCCGGTCGGGGGCGCCACGGGTGCGGCGGGGCGCTCGAGCTCGATGCGCGG
>DATEOF010000264.1:0-5809 GCA_035274465.1 Polyangiales bacterium | reverse complement strand
CACCACGCTGCGCGTGCGCTCGGTGAGCGGCAGGTATGCGCCTTCGCAGGCGCGGCGGCTGAGCCGGATGTCTACCGGATGCGCCGGGTCCGCGCTGCGCTCCAGCGTGAGGTAACCGGCTGGTGGCATCGAGCCGCTCGCGCCGTAACCGCTCTCGTAGGTACCGATGCCGAGGTAGTGCACGCTGCCGCGGGTGCCTCGGATCCGGTACTCGTAGTCGGGGTGAACCGGTGCACTCAAGTAGACGTTGTCGGGGTTGTCTGCGCCCATCTTGATCGTCTCGTGGCAAAGCCGGAGGAGCTCCGGCGCGCGTGGATCGGCGTATTCGACGCAGCCCTCGAGTCCGGCCCGTACCAGGCGACTCAGGTAGCGATAGCCCTCGCTGCGATCGAGCGAATCGAGTGCGCCGCCGCCTTTCGCGATGGACTGCGACGCATCGCGAATGGCGTCACAAAACTCGGCCCAGGCGCGCCCGGAGGCGACCTCTTCCTCCGCGGCCTGACTATCGGAGTGGCTCCGGCTCATGCACGCACCCTGGAACGGATTTCATTGAAACACGTTCTACTGCGGGGTCAAGCGCCGTCCCGGCTATTTCAGCGCCTCGGATGAAACATGTTCTAATCGCCATTTGGCGACCGTCCGGGGCGAAGTTGCTGACTTTTCGCCCAGCGCCTTGTAGGTTCGACGGGTGCAAAAGCTGGAGCTGCGCGCGTTGTGGCGCGCCACTGCATTGAGCGCGCTGGTCCTTTTGGCCTTGCTGCTCATGTACCTGCAGAAGAGTCGAGCCACTGCGGCCCTGGAGGCCGCGACCCGCCATCGGCCGCTCGAGACCCCGGCCGGCGGCTACGTGGCTTCGGATCAGTGCCGCTCCTGTCACCCGGAGCAGTACGCGAGCTGGCGCGCGAGCTATCACAGCACGATGACGCAGATCGCGACGCCCCAGACGGTGCGCGGGGACTTCTCGGACGTCGCGCTCCAGCACGGAAACGATCGGCTGGTGCTGAGTCGACAGGGCGACCAGTTCGGCTTGCAGGTGCTCCCGACCGAGATCCCGGCCGAGGGCTCGCTCTTGCCGTCGCTGCCCGCCGGACAGTACCCGGTCTCGATCGTGACCGGCTCGCACCACATGCAGGTGTACTGGTACGAAACCGGACGCGGGCGCGAGCTGGGGCAACTGCCGTTCGCGTACCTGCACGACGACGCGCGCTGGGTCCCGCGGGCCATGGTGTTCTTGCGCCCGCCGGACCTGCTGCGCGCGGGCGAAACCGGCCGCTGGAATTCGAGCTGCTTGCACTGCCACGCCACGCGCGCGGAGCCGCAGCTCGACCCGACCGGAAACCACGACACGCGCGTGGTCGAGCTGGGGATCGCCTGCGAAGCCTGCCACGGCCCAGCCGAGCGCCACGTCTCGCGCTACTCGTCGCCGCTGCAGCGCTACGCGAGCCACCTGCGCTCGGACGGCAAGGCGCGACAGGCGATCGTCAACCCCGCGCACCTGACTGCCGACCGCGCCTCGCAGATCTGCAGCCAGTGCCACGCGATCTGGCAGCAGCGCAAGGAGCACGCGCGCGATCACTACAAGACCGGCATCGCCTATCGGCCCGGCCAGGATCCAGAAGAGACCATGTGGCTGTTCGCGCCGTCGCGCCGGAACGACGACCGCGTGCGCCGCGCGATGCTCCAGGACAACGAGTACGCGAGCGGACAGTTCTGGAGCGACGGTCAGGCCCGCATCTCCGGGCGCGAGTACAACGGCATGATCGAGAGCCCGTGCATGCACAGCGGCAAGCTCTCGTGTCTGTCGTGCCACGACATGCACAAGAAGCCGTCTGACACGCGCGCGGTCGCCGAGTGGGCGAACGATCAGCTCGGCGCTGACAAGGGCAACGAACACGGCGATGCCGCGTGTCTGTCGTGTCACAAGCTCGAGCCGGCCCAACTGACAGCGCACACGCGGCACGCCGCGGACTCCCCGGGCAGCCGCTGTTACAACTGCCACATGCCGCACACCAGCTGGGGTCTGCTCACGGCCATGCGCACCCACCGCATCGGCAGCCCCAGCGTGCAGGAGACGCTGGAGACCGGCCGTCCGAACGCGTGCACATTGTGTCACCTGGATCAAAGCTTGAGCTGGACCGCTCGCATGCTGAGCGAACGCTTCGGCGTGCAGCCGCCCCGTGCGGAAGCGCTGGCGGCGACGGAGCACTCGCTGTCTGCCGGCGTGTCGCTCGCGTTGTTGGGCGACGCGGGTCAGCGCGCGCTGATCGCGTCGGCGATGGGGCGTCCCGAGACGCAGCGCGCGGCCGGGCAGGCGTGGATGCCTGCGGTGCTGGGCGTGTTGATGGACGACCCGTACGATGCGGTGCGGTACGCGGCGGGGCGATCGCTGCGGACGATCGAGGGCTTCGAGCATGTGCAGTACGACTTCGTGCCGCGTCCGGACGCGCGGGCGGCGATCGCACAGGAAATCGCGAAGCGGAGTGCTGCGCGCGTGATCGAGGCGGAGAAGCAGGGGACGTTGTCGAAGGCGCTGCCAGTGACGAGCGAGGGTGTGTTGTCGGCGGAGGTCACGCGGGAGTTGTTGGGACGCCGCGACGCGCGGCCCGTCCATCTGTTGGAATAGAGCGTCGAGCGGTGTTAGGGCGATATGTAGCCTCAGTACCCGATGGCTCCACCCACAGCCGAAGCGCGGTGTCGAACCATGTCGCAGACGAGACGTCCGCGCAGCTCCGATACGGAGTCCCGATGAGGGTGCTCGGTGTCTTGGGCCTCGTCATGGGGCTCTTCATGTTGATCACACCTGTGGTTCTGCGTGCTCGAACGCTCCAGTCTTTCGACTCACGTAGCCTAACCATCTTGCTGATCACCGGCCCGATCGGGTGTTCATCGATCTTCCTGTTTCTGGGCAGCGCGGCGGCAGGGAAGCCAATACTCCCAGGGGGATCGGCCTGACTAGTACGCCGCACAGCCGGGCGCGTCCTGGAAGCTCACCAGTTCCGTCGACAAGCGCGCCGCATCCGGCACCTGCGAGGCCTGCAGCGACTGCAACTCTCCCAGATCGCGACTGAGGTCGTAGAAGACTGCGACGTTCTCGGTCACGTTGAAGATCAGCTTGTACCTCTCCCCGATCACTGCGTGCCGCGCAGGCGTGCCGATACCGCCGCCCACATCGTTTCTGCCCACCTCGCTGACAGGCGGGTGCGCGCGATGCTCGGGCTGGGCCAGCCAGTCGTGCCCCTCGAAGGTCGCGAGCGGGTTCAGGCCCAGGTAGTTGGACAACGTGGGCGCCACATCGATCAGCGATACGGGTTCGCGGATTACCCTCGGCGATACTCCCGGCAGATGCATGACGAGGGCGGTGTGGATCGACTGTTCCCAGAGGAACGCGTCGTGGAAGTGCGCGCCGTGTTCGCCGAGTTGCTCGCCGTGATCGCCCATGACCACGACGACCGCGTTGCGCGTCCTCGGGTGCTGCGCGAGCGCGTCCAGCAACCGCGCGAGCACCGGTTCCAGGTGCTTCAGCTCGGTCGCGTAGCGCACGTGGGGCTCGGTGAGGGGGGACGTGTGCAGCCACGGATCGTGGAGGTCGAGCAGGTGGAGCCAGCGATAGCGCGGCCGCTCGCTCGGCGTGTCGAGCTCGGCGAGCGCGCGATCCACGATGGCCCTGCTCCACTCGTAGTAGCGCGTCTTGTCTTTGAAGAAGAAGGGTTGGTTTCCAACCGTCATCGGCCAGCGCGCATTCGCGTGGGGCTCGATGGTGAGGCGCTCTTCGCCGACCCACATCTGTGCGTCGAAGCCCGCGCGTGCCAGCAGCATGCCGAAGTCGTCGCCGCCTTCCATGAAGCGCCGTGCGCTGCGCGACTGGATCATGGCCAGGAGCGACTTGAACGTGGCCGGATACGGCGCGTAGGTGCGAGGGAAGTCCAGGCTGGAGGCAGCGAGGCGCTCCAGACTCGGTAGGCGTTCGCTGCGTGGCCCGCCGCCGTAGTTACCGCACAGCGTGTCCAGCACCACGAAGTACACGTCCGGCATGTCAGCACGCGGCGTGCGGCTCACGGCTGCGCTCGGCGGACGCGACGCCATCACCGCGCTCGAGTCCACCGCGCCATTGCAATTGTCATCGACGCCGTTGTTCGGGATCTCGCAGCGACCAGGCATGATCGTCGGATCGTCGTCGTTGCAATCTCCGCCGCCGAGGAGCGCCGAGTAGCCATCCCGATCGCGATCGGTGACGTCCTGCAGCGCTCCAACGAACGTCGGCGTGAGCTCACCGTGCAGGACCGCGAACTCGCGCGCGCGGCCCGTCTCGGACAACGCAAGGTGGCCGAACGCCGCGACGAGCGAGGCCAGCCAGGGTGCCGCACGCCACAGTCGCTTGGCATCCTGCGCGAAAGGCGCCAGCGCGAAGGCCAGCACGCCCCAGGATAGCCACAGCGCGGCTCGGTGCAGCGACAGGTACAAGCCTCGATAGAGCTGCGCGTTCAACGCATACAGCGCGATGACGCACACGACCGACAGCGCCGCGAACGCCTCGGGCCCGAGCCGCCGGCGCACGGGACGCGCGAGCAGCGCTGCCAACACGCACGCGGTCGGCACCGAGTAGGCGAAGGCGAAGGGATCGCGAGCCAGGTTCCAGGGCCGCATCACGACCACCGTGACGAGGCCAAGCGCCAGACCCCAGGCGCCCACGCTCAACCACGACTTCAGGCGCTCCGAACGCAGCCGCTGCAGGGCCGCCGCACCGAGCACCGAGACCGCTCCGGCTGCAGCAGCAGTCAGGACCGACATGCAGCACACGACCACGACGGTCAGCGACGCATACCCCAGCCAGCTGAGCGGCGACAACTCCGTACGTCGCGCCACAACGCCGAACTCCATCGCAGCCAGTAGCAGGCCAGCGCACAGCAGCGACCAGACAAACGTCGAGAGCCGCGACCAGAGCGAATCCGTGGGATTGGGCGCAGTGCCGGCCCTTCCACTCGGCATAGATCGCTCGATCGTACAGCATCTCCGATGCCGACGTTCTAGAACTTCGCCAGGAAGTCGCGCACCGCCTTGCGGCCGAAGCTCGGATGTTGGTGTCCGCCGTCCATGTTGTGCGGGCACCAGATCACGGGATGTTCGGGGTCACATCCCTGATAGTTCTGACACTGCATCGGTTCGCCCGGCACTGTCATGGCGGAGCAGCCGTTGGCCTTCACCCAGAAGTCGCGACTGGCTTCACCGCTGGCGAACGAGACGTTCATGTCGTCCATGCCGTGCGTCAACCAGACGGCGACCTTGCCCTGACACGTACCGCGAGGGCCCGAACCTGCGACCACCGCGATGGCGCGGATCACATCGCCGCGCTGGCAGCCGACGAAGTTCGTCATCAGCCCGCCGTAGCTCTGGCCGTTCACGAACACGCGCGTCTCGTCGATGCAGTAACTGTTGCGTAGAAAGTCGTAGAGCGCGTCGAAGAATGCCATGTCGCGGCCATTGGCCTTGAGCTCCCACGCGATGTTGGAAGGTTCGTTGGGTAGCGGCAGGCCGTCGGGATAGACGAAGATCGTGCCGTCCAGGAGCGGCGCCTTCTCGTTGTCGAGGTACTGGCGCATCATCTTCCCGGTGTAGTTGCTGCCGTGGTAGCCGAACACCAACCGATAGGCGCGCTGCGGATCGTAGTCCTTGGGGACCGAGAGGTAGTAGCCGCGATCGAGCTCGAACGCGCGGATCATCGCCTGAAACTGGCCCGTCATCGTGTTGGGCTTGCCACAGCCTGCGGAGCGCGCGGCCGGTACGCGCGGTGCCGCGGCGCCAGCTTGTGGCA
>DATEOF010000263.1:0-43416 GCA_035274465.1 Polyangiales bacterium | reverse complement strand
CACCTGCGCCGCCTGCACCCGCGGTACCGCCGTCGCTGTCATTCATCGAGGTCATGCCCGCGGCGCCACCACCCGCGCGGCCTGCAGCGCCACCACCACCGCTTCCACCCCGACCCGCCGAGCCGCTGCCAGCTGCACCGGTGCCCGGCTTGCGCTTCCCGCTCAGCCAGCGGTACTTCATGATCTGGCCGTCCGGATCCTTGGAACCGGTGCCGGTGAGCGTGACTTTGAGCGGCTGGCCCGCGTAGTCGACGACTGCGTTCTGGGCTTGCATCTCATGGCCCATGACCCGCGCATCCGCCATCGGCGGGCGATTGCCGGGAGGAACGCCGAGGTTAGGCTGGCAGGCCAGTGCGAATAGACTGAATCCGAAGCTGATACAGAGCCGGACGTGATGTTTCGTCATGGCTTGCCTCAAAAGAGCGCGGACACTTTAGCGTACACCATCGCTCCACGCGGGTCGTAGAGCATAGTCTCGAATCCGTTCAGGTCGCGAGTCTGATCGGGTAGCGTATCGAACACGTTGTACACGCCGATGCGCGCGGTCAGCTCTTTGCCGATCCAGTCCTTGATCGTGTAGCCGTACTGAGCGTCGAAGGTGATCTGCGCACTGAGGTGGCCCACGGAACCGTCCTGGGCGATGTTGTTGTCGTCCTCGATGCCGCTCATGTAGTGTCCTATGACTGAGATCATGTGACCATTCATGGTCCAACCGAGCGGGATGTTGAGCTTCCAGCGCGGTATCGGCGGCGCGAAGGTTTGATAGTTGCGGCTGCCTACTGCCTCACACTTCTTGGCGTCGCAGTGCAGCGGGTCGAGCGTCATCGCCGGACTGGTGTTCGGAATGGTGCGGCGCGCAGCGAGTTGCGCCGGGTAGGTGTAGCTCAGCGTCAGCGTGCCGTCGACGCCTGCGCTGATGGCACCCCACGCATTCGGACTACCACCGAACGTAGCGCCGGTCAGAGTCACCATCGCTCCCATGTCGATGCCGTTCGTGCGCACCGTCCCGTCGATGTTGCGGTTCGTCACCTGGATGCGCTGGATCGCGCCGGTGGCCGGATCTCGGATGACGCGCGGGTCGTTCATACCCATCATCATCAACGACAGGTCATTGGCCAGCGCCTGCTGCGCGCTCTCGACCGCGATGCGATTGTCGTAGTTGTAGTCCCAGTACTCGGCTCGCAGGTTTAGCTCGTCGATCGGGGTCCAGTTGAAGCCCCCGGTCAGGACCAGCGCGGTCTCCGGCTTGAGGTCTGGGTTGCCGAATTGCTGCACCGGCGTGTACACGGGCACGGGCGCTCCGGGGACGATGAGCGAGGTCGGCACGACCGCGAAGCCGGGATAGGCCTGGTAGAGCGACGGTGCATGGAACGCCCAGGTGGCCTGGGCGATGAACTGTAGACGCCGGATGATGGGCGGCGCCGACTCTCGACCACCACTCAGCTCACCGACGTCGACCGTCACACCGACGAACGGGCTGGGGGTTGTGTCCTCGACGTCGGTGTAGTGCTCGATGCGGCCCGCGGTGTTGAGCTCGAGGCCTTTGAGGATGGGCCAGCGCAGCTCGAGGAAACCGCTGTAGATGTTGCGTTGCGCGTAGGCGTCGCTGTTGCCGAGCAAGAAGCTGTACTGCAGCTGGTTGGCGTCGTGATCGAGCTGCGTCATGCGCCACTCGTACCTGAGCTCGGCCCCCAGCGCGAAGCCGACTTCGCCGCCCGGCAGGTCGAACAGCGAGCCCGACAGGTTGCCGGAATAGGTTTGCAGTGTGTGATCCGTCATGTTCATGAACGAACCGAACACGCGATCGATCACCGCCTGATTGTTGGGTGTGCCCGTGCCGTCGATCGCCGAGTAGAACGGGTTGAAACAGTTGCTCAGGTTGCTGGGGTCCGAACAGCTGTTCAACGCCTGCTGCAGGTTCGCGCGCAACGTGTCGGGGATCACGCTGTTGGCGCGGCTGGTTGCCCAGCTGGCGTTGAGCTCCCACTCCCAGCTCTCGAGCAGCGTGTCCTTCGCCACGCCCGCAAAATCACCGCGGATGCCCGTGACGACCCGGTACGTGTCGTCGCCGTACGAGTTGTGTTGCGCGCCGAACTGCGCGCCGAATGGCCGGCCCAGAAATGAGACCTGACGGCCGAAGATATTGTCGATGTGGTCCGCCGGGATGCTCAGGAACGGCGGCGGCACCGAGTACGCCGGCGTGGTGAAGGCGTCCGAGCGCGTGCGGTTGGCCATGAACTCCGCGAACACGGTCGTGTGGTCGGTGATGTCGTAACTGGCGCTGGCAAAGATGTTGCCGCGTTCGAGCTGGGGCAGGACCGATTGGAACTTGGAATAGTTGAAGGCACAGATCTCGTCGGGCAGCTCCGCGCCGTTCACGATCGGGTGCCTGACCTCCGAGCCCGGAACCGTGCTGCACGCCGGATCGACGAAGCGGGTACGCATGGGAGTGGAGGGGTCGAAGCCCGGGGCGATGAAGGTCGCCGGATTGCCGCTCTGATCGACGTTCGCGACGCGACCGAACTCGCGTTTATCCGAGGTCATCCCGCCACGGAGCATGTAGCTGGAAGCGATCGATACGCGCGCGTGCTCGCTGCGCGCGCCCCAGGCGCCGCTGAGTGTCAGATCTTGCTGATCACCGCGCGTCGTGGTCTGGCCGTCGGCCTCGAGCCGCAAGCCATCCCAGGAGTTGCGCGTGATGATATTGACCACGCCGGCGACGGCATCCGCGCCGTAGATCGCCGAGCCGCCGCCCTTCAGCACCTCGATGCGTTCGATCGCGGCCAGCGGGATGACGCTCAGATCGGAGAATGTCTCGCCTCCGCCGCCGCCACCGGTCGGCACCAGGCGCCGGCCGTTGACCAACACCAGCGTCGCGCTCGGGCCCAGGCCGCGCAGGTTCACCATCACGGTGCCAACCGCGCCGCCGCCTTGGTTGAGCGGACTACCCGCGCCCTGATAGCCGGAGCCCGCTGCAGCCGTCAGCTGCGAGACGATGTCGGCGGCGTTGGTCGCGCCCGTGCGTTCGAGTTGCTTGCGATCGAGCACCGCGACGGGCACCGAGCTGGCGATCTCGGGCGAACGCTTGATGCGCGAGCCGGTGACGACCATGTCACCGGGCGGGGCCTCGGGCTCGGGAGCTGCTGCTGCACTGATCTCCATCGGCGCTTCGGCACCGACTTCGATCTCGCCCGTGACTTCGCCTGCAGCTTCTGGCGGCGGTGCTTCGGCGGCCGGCACCTCTTCGGGCGGCGCAGCTTCAGCCGGCGGAGCAGCTTCGCCCGGCGTCTCCGCGGGTGCCGGCGTGGCAGCCGCAGGCGCGGGCGCAGCGGGTGGTGGTGGCGGCGGAGCTGCCGGCGGAGCTGCAGGTGGCGGCGTCGTCGGCGGAGGAGGCGCCGGCGCCTGAGCGCTCACACGCCCCAGCGAGAGTAAGCTGACCACAGACACCATTACCAAGAGCTGAAAAGGCGTGCGACGTCCCAATCCCATGCAAAGTCTCCGGAAGCGTTGGCGCGCGGACTACTTCGCCGACCCGGGTCGGCCCCACTCGAAACAGGGGGGACTGTATTCGTTGATCGATGATCATTGCGATCAAATAACTACTCGCATCGTCGCTTGTGTGCGCGTCGGGCGTTTCATTCCCCCTCGTGGAACGAGCGATGCGTCGGTTGTCGATCGCGGCGTTAGCCTGATTTTGGGTCAGGCGCTGTTTGCAACACGCGCGCGGGCCGCGTTAGGGTCTGCTCATGTCTCGAAGCGAACCGGCCGCGCGTGCTCTGGCCTCCGTGTTGCGACGTTTGGACGTGGCGCAGGAAAATGAGCACGACTTCAAAGCCGAAGCGGAGAATAGCAACCGACCGCGGTTATTCGGCGGTCTAGTGGCGGGCCAGGCCGCAGTCGCGGCGGCGCGCTCGACGCCGGGCTTCGAGCTGCATTCGCTGCACGCGTACTTCTTGCTTCCCGGCGATCCGGCGCTGCCCGTCCACTACAGCGTGACCCCGCTCAAGCGCGGCAAGAACTTCCAGGCGTGTCAGGTCTTGGGACGCCAGGCCGAGCGCATCATCTTCAGCATGCAGGCAAGCTTCCAGCGCGGAGGCGTCGGTTTCGAGCATGCAGATCCGATGCCCGAGGCCGCACCTCCGGAGCAACTCGCGGATCTCAGCTTGGCGTACTGGGGTGGCGCTGGTCCGATTCAGTTACGCGACTGCGACGAGGGCCAGCTCGCCAAGGCAGCCGAGAGCGGCATGCGTCGGGTGTGGATGCGACCCTGGACGGCGCTCGGAGAGGATCCCGTGCTTCACATGGCGCTACTGGTGTTCGCCAGTGACATGACCTTGGTGCGAACGGGGGTCATGCAGCATCCCGAGTTCCACGGCCGGCGCTGGGGGGCGAGCCTCGACCACGCGTTGTGGTTCCATCGGCCGCCGCGCTTCGACGACTGGGTGCTACACACGATGCGATCGCCTGCAGCTCACAGCGGCAGGCCGCTGATCACGGGTGCCATGTACCGTAGGGATGGAACGCGCATCCTGAGCAGCGCGCAGGAGGGTTTCTTCCGCCCGCCTCAGAAGGAGTGACGGCCCTGTCGGGAGCCGCCGCGCAGCGCCCGCGACCGATAATCATCGGGAAGGGTCGCGCCATGAAGCGCGAGCCTTCGGGAGCCGCCGCGCAGCGCCGGCGAGCGATAATCATCGGGAAGGGTCGCGCCATGAGGCGCGAGCCTTCTCGGGCCGTCTGTCCACAGATCGAGGCGTCAGTCCATCCGCTCGAGGATGGTGGAGATGCCCATGCCAGCGCCGATGCACTGTGTGGCGAGCGCGTAACGCGTGTTGCTGCGCCGCAGCTCCTTGGCGACGGTCAGGACGAGGCGCGCACCGGTTGCGCCCAGGGGGTGACCGATGGCGATCGAGCCACCGTTGACGTTGACCTTCTCCTCGGGGATCTGCAGCTCCTTCAACGAGGGCAGCACCTGGGCGGCGAAGGCTTCGTTGAACTCGACGCGGTCGATCTGATCGGCGCGGATGCCGGCGTGCGCCAGGGCCTTCTTCGACGAGACCACGGGACCGACGCCCATCACCTGCGGTTTGACGCCGCCGACGCCGAGGCCGACGATACGCGCCAGCGGCTCGAGGCCGAGCGCGCGGGCCTTCTTCTCGCTCATCAGCAACACGGCGGAACAGCCGTCGTTCGTCGGGCAGGAGTTGCCGGCGGTGATGCGCAGCTCCTTGCTACCGAAGCTCTGCAGGCCCTTGACGGCGGGCAGCGTGCCGAGCTTGGCGACGGTGGTGTCCGGGCGGATGCACTCGTCGCGGTCGAAGGTGACGCGCGGGCCGGTCTCGCCTTCCACCCAATTGCCGTCCTTGTCGAATACGGGCTCTTCGATCTCGAGCGGCACGATCTCGTCGCGGTAGATGCCCTTCTCGTAGGCGCGCGTGGTCTTGACGTGGCTTTCGGCGGCGAACTTGTCCATGGCTTCGCGCGACAGGTCGTACATCTCGACCACGTTCTGGGCGGTCTGGGTCATGCTCATCAGCGGCGGCGCGTTGCGGATGTACTCCGGGATGGGCGTCGAGAAGTAGTCGCCGTGGTCGGGAGCCTGAGCGCGCTGCGCGTCGTTCATCTCGAGCCAGCGCTTGTTGGGTCCGCTGACGCGGCTCGGCTTGTCGCCCCCGCCGCCCCCCAGGCTGCGCCCCATGCGCTCGATACCGAGCGCGATGCCACATTCGGTCGAGCCGAGGGCGATGGACATGGCGATGCGGTGCAGCGTCTCCATGCTGGAGCCACATTGCCGGTTGCTGTTGAAGGTGCAGACCTCGAGCGGCAGGCCGGCCAGGCGGGCGACCACGCCCAGCATCACGAACTCCCCGCGGCCGCTGACGTTGCCGAGGCCCACGTCCTCGATCATGCGGTCCTGGACCTTGGGATTCCGGTCGAGCAGCGCGCGGATCAGCTTGGCGCCGGCCTCGTCCAGACGCGTGGCGACGAGCTTGCCGCGCCCGCCGCGGCCAAAGGCAGTGCGCATTCCGTCAACGACTACGACTTGTTCGAGTTTCATGGACTTGGACCTCTGCGGTAATTGAGATGGGCGATCGATAGCGCCGACGGGTGGGGTGGCGCAATGGCCGGGGAGGGGGGTCGCCGGGCTGCAGGCTTGCAGGGTTGGCGTGCGTGCGCGCACGGGGTTGCGCGGTGGGGGGGCCTTGCCGCTGACGGCTGCGATCAGGATGGGAAGAGGTCGCATTCACCGAAAACTCGGCTGTGCCGAGACGCAAGGGCGGCGCTTGCAACAGCGATTAAGACGGGCAGGTTGTTTGCAAGTCGCGACACACCACCGACACGCCGCGCGCTCGTGCTAGACGAAACGCGTGCGTTGGCTCTGCTCCTCGCTGCTTCTCTGCCTCGCGAGTGCTTGCGCCGCGGAGGTCGCCGGCGAGCAAGACGCCGTCCTCTCCGCGCAGGTCCGCGAGCTCATCGAGCGCAGCTGTGCGAAGCAGGTCTGTCATGGCGCGATGGTCTCGAACGCGTATCTCGACTTCATGGCGAGTGACTTGCGCGACGTGCTCGTGAACGTTCCGGCTTGCGAGTACGACCGTATGCCTCGCGTCGCTCCCGGTGATCCAGACCACAGCTGGATCATGATCAAGCTCGCCGGCCCGCAGCGCTTCGTGCAGTACCTCGACTTCATCGCGTTCGATCCGGCCGCGGATTGGCAGCCTGCGCGACCTGAGTGCAGCGGAACGCTTCCGGACGGTGCGCGCTGGTTCGGCACGCGCATGCCGCCGGTCGACACCACGCAGCCGCTCAGCGCCGATGAAGTCGAGCTCGTTCGTCGCTGGATCACAACCGGCGCGCGCTGAATCGACTGCTGCAAATCGCGACGGACAAAGTGGCGCCAAAGCAGCCCACACGTCTGAACCATCGCTGCGCGGTCTTATAAGGAAATCATGTTTCGGTATCTGTGAATGAGTATGACTTCGCGAAATGTTAGTGCGGATGTGTCGGGGAGCGGGAAGGATCGAGCGTGGATCATCAGACGCGCGTTCAGGCGCTACAGGCATCCGTGCGTTCGCGGCCGGATTCGAAGCTGATTACGGTTCGCAAGAAGCGGCCGGGTCACACACCGCACGACTATCAATACAAACTCGGTAAGTATTCGGTAGACGTAACCCAGCTATCTCACATCCTCGAGATCGACCCCGTCGAGCAGCTGGCGGTCGTCGAGGGTGAAGTGAATATGGGCGAATTGTGTGCGGCGACGTTGCCGTACGGATTGGTGCCTGCAGTGGTGCCGGAGCTCGAGACGTTCACGGTGGCTGGGCTGATCAATGGCCTCGGTCTCGAGACGTCTTCACACAAGCACGGCATCTTCCCGATGAACGTGCCGTGGTTCGAGCTAGTGCTCGGCAACGGAGAGCTGCTGCACGTGGACGCACAGCAGCACGCCGATCTATTCACGACAGTGCCTGGCTGTTACGGCAGCCTGGGGATCCTCACGCGCGCCGCAGTTCAGCTGGTTCCGGCGAAACCGTTCGTTCGCTCACGTTACAAACACTTCGGTGATGTCTCGGAGTACGTGCGCGCGTATGGTGCGGCGCTCGACGAGCACGACTTCGTCGAGGGCTTCGTGATGGGCCCCGACTCTCACGTGCTGATCTACGGCGATTTTTCGGACGCGATGCCGGCGCTGTCCACGTTCCACGCGCTGCGGCCGGGGAACCTTTGGTACTACGAACATGCGGAGAGACAGGCGCGACGCGAGGCGGAGGACCTGGTGCCGACGTATGAGTACCTGTTCCGTCACATGCGCAGCCTGTTGTGGGTCTCACGCTTCGCCAACTTCCTGCACCTACCCATGACTCGCCTGGGTCGCTGGCTGATCGATCGCCGCGTGCTCGACGAGCTGCGACGCTTCGGCCTGACCTCGGGCATTCCGCACGAGGCGCGCGAACGTTCGGTGGTGATGCAAGACGTCGCCGTGACCCTGGGCCGGCTCGAGGCGGGCATCGAGTACGCTAAGCAGAACTTCGGCGTCTACCCGATGTGGAACTGCGCCGCGAGCCATGCCAAGCGCGGTCCGTACGCGCCCGGCCAGCCGCACCGCATGTTGTTCATCACCGACCACCGCCTCTCGGAGCGCGAGCGCGACGAGCTCGAGGCGCGCGAGAAATACGTCGTGGACATCGGGCTGTACGGCGAGCCCTCGGTGCCCAACTTTCGCCACCACAGCGCGATCCGCGCGCTTCAAAACTTCGTGGACATGCCTGCCGTCTGGGGCGTCTGTTACCTGACGCGCGCGGAGTTCGAACGCCACTGGGACATCGAGACCTACGACAAGGTCCGAGATCGCTACCACGCCACGAACGTGTTCCCTCACATCGCGGACAAGGTACTCAGCCCGCCCTTGCAGCAAGAAGAGCAGGGCCCCGATCCATTCTGGCGCTTCGCCGCGTTCTTCTACCGCTTCCGCAACCCGGGCCGCGGCATTTAGCGGGGCTCGGCGAGGATCGGCGGCGTCGCGGGTTCGGGCGCCGCCGGTTTCTCGTCCTTCTTCGTCACGACCTCGGCGCCAGCCGTCGAGCGTTTGCTGAAGGCCACCCAGGCGGTGACCGCGAAGACCGCGATCACACTGGCGAAGCTCATGCCGGCGAACTGATCATCGTACCACTCGACCATGTCGGCGATGAAGCACGTCACCGCCGCCAGCACACAAGCGACGATGCCGGGCACCTTGAGCCGAGGCCAAAGCAGCCCGTAGGTCAGCAAGAAGCCGTAATAATAGCAGGTGAGCTCGGGACCTATGACGATCAGGCCCGTGCCCAGACATGCCGCCACCCAGTCGTCGCGTTCGCGATCCGCGGCCTTCGCCAGCATGAAGCAGAACGCCAGGATCAACAGCGCGAAGATCGGCGCGCGGGTCGTGTAGAAGTGGTGCTTGGCGACCTTCCACTCCTTGAACGGATCCTCGAGCTTGTCGTTGCGCATGTTGATCGCACGGGTGGCGTAGTCCCAGCCCGTGACGGTCTTCAGGCCCATGTTGTTGGTCAGCGCGGTCGCCAGGTGCTTCTGGCTGTTGTGCGCGAACTCACCCCAGGCGTCCAAGCCGTTGGTGGCCCAGCTGGAGGCGGGGACCAGCACGGCCAGCGCCGCGATGCAGCCGGCAGCGAACCACTGATGCTCGCGCGTCAGGAAGATGCGCCGCTCGCGCACCATGCCTGCGATGGCCTTCAGGATCAGCGTCGCGATCACGAAGCCTGGGAACACGCGCAGCAGCGTCGCGTAGGTCAGCGCCGCGCCGCCCAGCGCCATGCGGTTCTTGCGGAGCAGGCACACGCCGACCACCAACCACAGCAGCCAGTCGTAGCGAAGGAACGAACCGCCGTTCCAGTAAAAGCGCGCAGGGAAGTTGGTTCCCCAGTAGATCAGCCCCACGCACGCGGCTCGCCAGCCGAACGCCCACAACACCGCGATCCACATCGCGATCAAGAACAGCGAGTCGATCACGCCGAGCTTGACGATGTTGTTCCAGGTGAACTCGGTGTGATCCGCCAGGAAGCGGCCGAGGATGCCCCAGACCGGCGTGGCGTTGTAGCCGTGGTCCTGCTGCGACTCGTCCCAGCGTGCAGTCGAGAACTGCGCGCGGAACCAGCGGATGTCTTTGCGGAACGCTTCCCAGCGCTCGGGGGTGAAGTGCTTGGTGCAGATCGTGGGGTCTTTGATGACCTCGTCGGTCGTGCCGAGCTCGTTGTCGGCCTCGATCCGGCGCATCTTGCGCTCTTTGACCTGCTTGGTGTGCCCATCCTGGATGTCGGCGACGGCCGTGCACTGATACAGGCGCGCGTAGCGCAGCTCGGGGCCGTACTTGGCGCCGACGATGTAGTGGTAGTGCTCCCAGATGTGCACGTAGTGATCGAAGTGGTAGTGCCCGAGGTTCCACCACGAGAAGAACGAGAACAGGCCCACCACCGCCAGCGAGGTGTCGAACACGCGCGGCGCCTGCTTGCGCATGCACAACAGCAGGATCACCACTGCGGTCGCGAACAGCGCCGCCGCGCTGTAGTACCAGCCGGGCGAGCTGCCGGAGACGCGCGCGAACTTGGCCAGCGCCGCGGGCCCCTTGCCGTTGTCCGCCAGCACACCGAGCCAGGTACTGAACGCAGCCAGGAGCACGAACGTGCCGACCAGCACCACGCGCACGGTCGGCCCGGTGATGCGCAACTCGTAGAAGCGCCGCCAGTACGAGGCGAGTAACAACAGCGCCGCGATCACCGCGGTCACGCCCTTGATGTTGACCATCACCTCGTTGTTGATCGCGTCCCAGCCGAACTTCGCGGGCGGCTTGCGCAGCTTGGGCGGGAACGCCTTGGGCACCTCGCAATAGGCCTGGAGCTCGGAGACCGAGTAGAAGCCGTCGCCGCCCTGCGGATTGACGCGGACGTAGCGCGCCGCCACGGGCTGTTTCAGCACCACGCTGCGCGTACGCAGGCCCTGGCCGACCCAGACCGGCGGCGCGGTCCAGAGCGGAGCCCAGTGCTCGGTGTCGGTCGAGCCCTCGAGGATGTAGTCCTCGTTGTTGTCGCCTTGCAGCAGGAAGGCCTTGAGCAGCTGCACGCCGCCCAGGTCGTAGCCCAGCACGGGTTGATCCTTGGGCAGCACCACCGAGTCGTTGCCCGACCAAAACGAACCTTCGACCGAGATCGCGCCGTCGGTGACCACGCCGACACCGGTCTTGATCTCGGGCGCGACCACCGTCGCGTTCTTCAACAGGTTCACCGGGCCGGGACAGGGCACCACGCCGCTACTCTCGGCTTGCGCGGCGGCATGGCCGGCCCCCGAGGCAAACAGTGCGACAGCCAGGCCGAGAATCGCGATCCGTTCGAGCGTCATGATGATGCCCCGATCGATACCGCTACCCACCCCCGAGCTGCAATCCCTAACCCCCCGCCCGGGGTTCGGGAAGGGCGCGGCCCTTCCCGCCGACTATCGGTCGCCGGCGCTGCGCGGCGGCTCCGGTACGCGCATCAAGAGCCAGCCACCGGCGATCAGCAGCACGAGGAGTGACAAAATTCCGACACGTGGGCTCCCCGAGACCAGGCCGACCAGGCCCATCAGCGGCGGCCCGATGACCGCGGCGAACTTGCCGAGCATGTTGTAGAAGCCGAAGAACTCACCGGCCTCCTCCGGTGGGATCAAGCGACTGAAGTACGACCGGCTGAGGGCCCCAACGCCTCCCTGCACCAGGCCGATCACGCCCGCCAACACGTAGAACTCCGCGGCCGAGGTCATGAAGAACCCGAACACGGTCACGCCCGCGTACACGCAAAGTCCCAGCAGGATGCTGCGCCGCGTCCCGAGGAGCGGCACCAGCTTGGCGTAGGCGATCGCTGCCGGAAAGCCCACGAACTGCGTGATCAGCAGCGCGACGATCAAGCTGTCTCTGGGCAGACCGATCGAGAGGCCGTAGTCGATCGCCATGAGGACGACGGTGCTGACCGCGTCGATGTACAGCCAGTACGCCAGCAAGAACATCCAGACCGGGCGCAGCTCGCGGATTCGCCGCAGCGTGGCCAGCAGCTGCGAAAGCCCGCGGGTGATCGCGTGCGCGCGCGGCGCTCCACCCCGCTCGCGAACACGCGTGAGCAGCGGCAACGTGAACACCGCCCACCACAGCGCCACGCTCACGAATGACACCCGGACCCCCACGCTCGCGTCCGCGAACCCGAAGAGCGCCGGCTTGATGACCATCAGCACGTTGATGGCGAACAGCAGTCCGCCGCCCAGATAGCCCCACGAGTAGCCCTGCGCCGAGACCCGATCTCTCTCGCTCTCGTCCGCGACGCTGACCAGCAGCGCGTCGTAGAACACCAGGCTGCTCGCAAAGCCCACGGAGGCCGCGGCGTAGGCGGCGGCTGCCAGCTGCCAATTGCTCTTTGGAACCAGAAACAGGAGCGCCGTCGCCGTGCAGCCCAGAGCGGCGAAGCCCGCCAGCCAGCGCTTCTTGGCCTGGCCCGCGTCCGCCAGCGCACCCACGATCGGGGCCAACACGACCACGATCAGGCTGCTGATGCCGTTGGCGAGGCCGAGGTTCCAGGTGCTCGTGGCGGCGTCGATTCCGGCGCTCCAGTACTGCTTGAAGAACGCCGGGAAGAGCCCGGCCATCACCGTGGTGGCGAAGGTCGAGTTGCCGAAGTCGTAGAGGGCCCAAGCGCGCTGGCTTGCCTTGTCCATTTTTCGTCAGCGCGGTTCGGCCAAGATCGGAGGCAGTGAGGGCTCGCGCTCCGCCGCCTGTGCGAGCTCGCGCGGCGGCTTCGAGGGCGGGATGCGTTCGACCTCGGGAGCCGAAGTCGTCCGCCGGCCGAACGCCGCGTGCGCGGTCGCGGCCACCACGGCGACCACGCTCGCCAGGCTCATCGCGGCGAAGTGATCGTCGTTCCAGTCGAAGACGGCGTAGATGAAGCAGGTGAACGCGGCCAGCGCCGCCGCCAAGATCCCTGGCAGCTTACGCCTGGGCCACAGGAAGCCGTAGGTCATCAAGAACCCGTAGTAGTAACAAGTCAGCTCGGGTCCTATCACGATCAGGCCGGTCCCCAGACACGCGGCCGCCCAATCCTCTTCCTCGCGGTCCGCGGCGCGCGCCAGCATCACGCAGAACAGGATCAGGAACAGCACGAAGATCGGCGCACGCGTGTGATAAAAGTGGTGCTTGGCGTCCTTCCACTCCTTGAAAGGATCCTCCAGCTTGTCGTTGCGCATGTTGATCGCGCGGGTCGAGAAGTCGTAACCCATCACGGTCTTCAGGCCCATGTTGTTGGTGAGCGCGGTCGCCAGGTGCTTCTTGCTGTTGAAGGCGAACTCACCCCAGGCATCGAGCCCGTTGGTCGCCCAGCTCGACGCCGGCACCAGCACCGCCATGGTGGCGATGCAGCCTACCGCGAACCACTGGTGCGAGCGCGACAGGAAGATGCGCCGCTCGCGCACCATCGCGGCCAGCGCCTTCAGCACCAGCGTGGCGACGACGAAGCCGGGGAACACGCGTAGCAGCGTGGCGTAGGTCAACGCCGCGCCGCCCAGCGCCATGCGGTTCTTGCGCATGAAGCAGATGCCCACGATCATCCAGAGCATCCAGTCGTAGCGAAGGAACGATCCGCCGTTCCAGTAGAAGCGCGCGGGGAAGTTGCAACCCCAGTAGATCAACCCCACGCAGGCGGCGCGCCAGCCGAACGCCCAGAGCACGGCGATCCACATCGCGATCAAGAACAGCGAGTCGATCACGCCGAGCTTGACGATGTTGTCCCAGGTCAGCTCGGTGTGGTCCGCCAGGACGCGGCCGAGGATGCCCCAGACCGGTGTGGCGTTGTAGCCGTGGTCTTGCTGCGACTCGTCCCAGCGTTGGTTGGAGAAGTGCGAGCGGAAGAAGCGGATGTCCTTCTTGAACTGCTCCCAGCGCGCGGGATCCGTGAAGTGCTTGGTGCAGATGGTCGGATCGGCGATCACCGCCGCGGTCGTACCGAGCTCGTTGTCGGTGTCGATGCGGCGCATCTTGCGCTCGGTGACTTGCTTCGTGTAGCCGTCCTGCAAGTCGGCGACCGCGGTGCACTGGTACAGGCGCGAGTAGCGCAGCTCGGGCCCGTACTTGGC
The DNA here is from genome assembly GCA_035274465.1 of Polyangiales bacterium. Classification (GTDB taxonomy): domain Bacteria; phylum Myxococcota_A; class Polyangia; order Polyangiales; family JAFGIB01; genus JADGRF01. Next base: position 29,781 of record DATEOF010000263.1, on the reverse strand, counting down.
GCCCATGATGTAGTGGTAGTGCTCCCAGATGTGCACGTAGTGATCGAAGTGGTAGTGCCCGATGTTCCACCACGCGAAGAACGAGAACAGGCCGATCACCGCCAGCGACGTGTCGAACACGCGCGGGCCCTGCTTGCGCATGCTGAGGAGCAGGATCACCAGCGCGAACGAGATCAACAGGACCGCGGTGTAGTACCAACCGTTGGTGCTGCCTGCGACCTTGGCGAACTTGACCAGCGCCTCGGGGCCCTTGCTCTTGTCCGCCATCACGCCCAGCCAGGTGCTGAAGCCGGCAGCGGCGACGAACAGGCCGATCAAGATGCCGCGCACGGCGCGCGAATTGATGCGCAAGTCGTAGAACCGCCGCCAGAACGAGGCGAGCAGCAGCAGCGCGGCGATCGTCGCCACCACGCCCTTGACCTGCACCATGCCGTCGTTGTCGAGCGAGTCCCAGCCGTACTTCTTGGGCGGCAAACGCAGCTTGGGTGGAAAGGCGGCAGGAACCTGGCAGTAGGCCTGCAACTCGGAGACCGAGTAAAATCCGTCGCCGCCGCGCGGGTTGACGCGGAGGTAGCGTGCAGCCACTGGCTGCTGGAGCACCACGCTGCGTGAGCGTAGCCCCTGGCCGGTCCAGACCGGCGGCGCCGTCCAGACAGGCGTGAAGATCACGCCGTCGGTCGAGCCCTCGAGGATGTAGTCCTCGTTGTTGTCGCCCTGCAGCAGGAAGGCCTTGAGCAGCTGCACGCCGCCCAGGTCGTAGCGCAACGCCGGGCGATCCTTGGGCAAGACGACCGAGTCGCCGCCCGACCAGAACGAGCCCTCGACCGGGATCACGTCGTCGCTGACCACGCGCAGCGCGCCCGTCACGCCGGGTGCGTCGGAGCGAGCGGTCTTGATCAAGTTGATCGCCGAAGGGCAGGGCATCACGCCGTTATCCGGGGCCGCCTGCGCCAGCGCGCTGCAGCTCAGCGCGGCCAGGAGCGCCAGGGCACCGCCGCTGATGGCAGCGAGGCGGAGCAAGCGCGGGGAACGGGGACGGTCGGGGCTGGCGGCGAAGGGTATCGAGGTTTCGGTGCTCATCGATCGCTGGGTCAACTGAGGTTTCGTCGGGCCCTCGGAACGGCGCATCCTACGGCCGGGCTCCCGGGGGGTGTACGACTTCGTCGCAACCCTCATGCCACGGTTCGATGGATTTTTCATCCTGACACCGTCTACCAGCCGCCCCCGTGGCGCAGGCCCGTGCCAGTTTGTGCCACACCGCGGGCGAGGTCGGGCGTGCCACCGGAACTCCCTTGGATATACTCCGCCCCGCCATGGCGCCGGCCGAGCTCCCCACCGAACCGCTCGCGTCGATCGACCCGGCAGCAGCACACGTGACAGGGACACCTCAGGCGACGCCGCGCGCTCACTCTTCGCTTCCGGCGTTGCGCTTTGCATTGCGTGCGAACGCGCTGGTCTGGCTGGGCGACGTGCTGTGGTTCTGGCGTGAGCAGCCCGCGTATCCACTGCCTGCGGCACAGGGCATGTTCGCGGCGCTCTTCCTCGGCATGCTCGTATTCGGCGCGCTCGGGGCGATCGTGGAAGGCGCGCGCGGCCTCGGCCGGTTGGGTGGTGGGGGGAGTCTACGGGCACGCGTGCGGGCCTGGCTGTTCGACGGCAGCCCCGAGCAGCACCGCGAGCGCGCAGCGAGCCTGCTCGCGCTGCCGGTGGTGCTCGGCGTCTACGCGCTCGGCACGTTCCTGGTCAGCCAGCGCATCATCCTGGGCATGGCTCGCCCGGAGTTCGCGGCGTTGGCCGTGGTCGGCTCGCAGCTCGTGCTGCTGATGGCGGCGGCGGTGGTGTTCTATCCGGCGCGCGGGCTCGGCATGCTGTGCGCGCGTGGCCTCTCGCGCGTGTCGCTGCTGCGGCGGGCGTGGCAGGTCCTCTCGCTGCTCGTGCTGCTGGCGCTGCTCGCGCTGGGCCTCTTCGTGCTGCGCTACCGCGAGCCGCTCGGCTACTTGCCCTGGCGCGAGATCGTGCAGATCGGCCTGGCCTTCACGCTGGCCGGCGTGCTCGGGCTCGTGCCGCGCTTGCCGCGCATGTTGACCTTGCCGCTGACAGCGGCAGCGGCAGGCTGCGCTGCGTTGGGCGTGCTGGCCACGTTCTCGCTGGCCTCCGCGACCGGCTACGCGCGGCGCGTGGCCGAGCACTCGAGCCTGAGCGGCGGCCTGGGCTACCGCGCGCTGCGCACGCTCTTCGATCGCGACCACGACGGCTACATGTCGATCCTGGGCGATGGAGACTGCGCGGCCAAGGATCCGACGCGCAACCCGGGCGCGACCGACATCCCGGGCAATCAGATCGACGAGGACTGCGACGGCTACGATCTCGATCCGAGCACGCTCGCGCCGCGCGGCAAGCTCGACTTCGCGCTGCCCGAGACGCTGCCCAAGCGGCCGCCGATCATCCTCTTGACCATCGACGCCTTCGCGGCCGATCGCATGGGCAAGCTGGGCGGCAAGCGCGGGATCACGCCCAACATCGACGCGTTCGCCGCGCGCTCCGCGTTCTTCAGCAGCTGCTACGCGCAGGGTCCCTCGACGCGCCTGTCGTTTCCGTCGCTGTTTACCTCGCGCTGGGACAGCCAGATCCGTCAAACGCTGATCGGCAAGCACCCGTTTCCGATCGACCCGAGCGAGACCATGCTGGCCGATGTGCTGCGCGGGGCCGGCTATTCCACCGTGGCGGTGCTCGGCGATGGATACTTTGCGGCGAAGCGCTGGAACGGCATCACGCGCGGCTTCTCCCGCGTGGACAGCTCCGCGATCGATGTCGACCCCAAGCCCACCCACAACGGCCCGAACGTCACCGAGGCGGTGATCGCCGAGCTCAAGCGGCAGCGCGACGCGCCCCTGTTCCTCTGGGCACACTATTACGACGCGCACTCGCCCCACGTGCAGCCCAAGGACATGCCCGTCTTCGGCAAGAGCCGCGCGGACGTCTACGACGCCGAGCTGATGCTGGTCGACCGCGAGGTCGGCCGGGTGCTGAAAGCCATCGATGAGGCCTTCCACGGCCAGGCGCTGGTGATCCTCACGGCCGATCACGGCATCGCGTTCGATCCGCCGCGGCACGAGAAATTCAACTACGGCTACGATCTATCGAGCGCGGTCCTGCACGTGCCGCTGATCTTCCATGGCGACTTCGTGCTTCCGCGACAGTGGGGCGGTGTAGTGTCCACCATGGACATCATGCCCACGCTGCTCAACCTGCTGCGGCTGCCCAGCCCGGCGCAGCTCGAAGGCGAAAGCCTCGTGCCGGAGCTGCTGCGCGGCGAGCGCGCGCGGCCGCCCGAGCTCATGCACCAGATGTTCCTCGAAGAGCGGCTGTGGAAGTTCGAGGAGCCGCTCGAGCGCGTGAGCCTGCGCACGCAGCGCTTCAACTTGCTGTGGGATCGCGTCGGCGGCTTCTACGAGCTCTACGACTACAAGAATGACTACTTCGAGACGCACGATCTGAGCCTGAACCCGGCCTACGAGGGCACGCTGCGCGATCTCAAGCGCCAGCTCGCGCTGCTGGTCTACGTGGCGCGCCGGCCCGAGGCAGACGCCAAGCCCGAGCCGCACGCCTCGGAGAAGCACGAGCCATGAGCGCCAAGCGCGAGCTCGCTGGGGGAGAGATCGCGCCGGCGGCGAGGACGCGCAGCTCGCGGCTCTGGGATGCGACGCGCAGCGCGGTGGCCGAGCGCCGCTGGCCCAGCCTGTGGGCGCTCGTGCTCGCGGTCTTTGGCTCTGTGTTGATCGCGCAGGGCACGCCGCTCTGGTGGCTGGGCTCGAGCTGCTGCGTGGGCGCGGCACTGTGCATCTGGCACGCGTACCGCCTGCAATTGGCAACGGCGTACGCCTGGCTGCAGCAGCCGCGCCGCGTGCTCGGCCGCGAGCTGCGCGTCGGACCCGTGCTGCTCGAGGTGGTGTACGTGGGCACGCTGGCCTGGGTGGCCACGCTCATGCTGCGCGACGTGTTCCCGGGCGCGCGGCCGATCAGCCACGACCACACCGTGCACTTCGCCAAGGCGTACCAGCTGCACGAGCACTTCCTGCCGCACGGGCGGCTGCACGGCTACAGCCATCGCTGGTTTGCTGGGTATCCGGTCGACTACCTGTATCCGATCGGCACCGACCTGTTCGTGAACCTGGTGCACTACCTGGGCCTGGGTTTGCTGCGCTTCAACCAGTCGTACGGCGTCGCGTTCTGGTTGTTCCACGTGCTCACGGGCTATGCGGGCTACCGCTTCGGCCGATTGATCGGCGGCCCGCACGTCGGCCTGATCACCGGCTTCCTGATGATCACCGACATGTCCACGTTCCGCTTCGGCGGCTGGGCGTACACGATCGAGTACGGCGTCTGGCCGCAGGCGCTGTCGTTGATCTTCGCGCTGCTGGCCAGCGTGCGCGTGCCGGAGATCTACGCGGGCCGCTCCTGGCGCCCGGTGGCCGTGTTCGGCCTGCTGATGGGCGCGGCGATCGTCACGCACCCGATCGAGTTCATCTACCTCGCCGTGCTGCTGCTGGCGGCGGTGATCGCCGGCCTGTTCAGCCCGCGCATCCACACCGCGGCAGGCACGCTGCGCTTGCTGGTCGCGTACGCGCTCTCTGCGCTGGTCGCCTCGGCCTGGCTGTTGCCGTTCCTGGCGACGCGCAAGCAGACCACGCCGATGGGCGTGTGGTGGGACTCGACGTACGAGATGGGGCGCGGCCTGATCGTGCTCAATGGCTTCCCCGGCACGGTCGGCCAGGTGCTGGCGCTCGGCGGCTTTGCCGCGGTGGTCATGCTGCGCTCGCGCCAGTTCGTGCTGGTGCTCACGGCGCTGTGCGCGCTGCTCCTGCCGCTGCTCTCCGGCAGCACCTTCATCGACGAGCTCCACCTGCCCAACCTGAGCTCGGCGTTCTCCAAGGTGCAGTGGCTGCGCATGTCGACCATGGCCAAGCCCTTCTGGTTCGCCATGGCCGCGTACCTGGCCGTGGCCTTGGTGCGCTGGGCGCTGCTGCTCGTACCTGCCAAGGCCGGCGAGGAGCAGGCGCGCATGCCGCGCAGCTCGTACGTGCGCGAGGTCGTGTTCGGCATGATCGTCGCGTTCATCACGCTGCCGATCCTGGTGCCGGCCTGCCAGTCGTTCTTCACCTCGAACATCCTGAAGACGCTCGAGACCGAGACCGACCGCGCGCGCGATCCGGACCGTGCGGCGCTGGTCGAGTGGCTGAAGCACAACCTGCCGCGCGACGGGTTCTACCGGGTGTGCGTCAATACCGGCCACAACCACGACCTGCTCGATCTGAGCGCCGAGATCCCCGTACCGATCTACAAGCGCGGCTTCACGCCGGCCGAGAACTTCATCTACAAGGTGAACGTCGAGGACTCGGCGGTCATGGAGGCGGTCAACGTGCGCTTCCTGATCGCCAAGAAGTTCATGCCGCCGGAAGACTACGAAGACGTGGTCGAGTTCGGCCAGTACCGCGTGTATCGCTTCCGCCGCTGGCAGCCACAGCCGTTCGTGATCACGCAGGGCTCGGGCGACGTGAAGGTCGAGCGCTTCGAGGACGACGAGATGGTGTTCCGCGCCGCAGCCGGCTCGCACGGCAAGCTGCGGCTGAACGTCTCGTACTTCCCGCGCTGGAAGGCCTACCGCGATGGCAAGCAGATCCCGCTCTGGACCAGCTCGCTCAAAGAGGCCCCGACCATGACGGGCTTCATGACCGTCTGGCTCGAGCCCGGCGTGTATCGCTTCGTGTTCGAGCTCAGCCTGCTCGATCAGCTGTCCGGGCCGCTGTCCGCGCTGGGCGTGTTGATCGCGTTGCTGCTGATCGCAGCCGACAGCGGCAAGGTAGGCTGGCGCGCACGCCTGAAGGCGCTATCCGAACGCGCGCTCGCGCCGCTCGAGGCGCTCTCGACCCCGCGCTTCGCCTGGCTGCGCCGAGCCAGCCTGGCGCTGGTCGCGCTGGCCTTCGCGGCCGGGGTGATCGCGCTCGCCAGCTGGACTCCGAAGCTGGCGCTCGAAGAGCTCAACGGCGCGATCGTCGAGCGCGTGCGCTTCGACTTCCTGGAGGGTCTGTCCTCGGGCCGCGCCATGATCACCTACCCGGGTAGCGAGCGCAGGTGCCGCCGCATCAACGACCGCTTCATCTGCCGCACCCCCGAAGGCACGCTGGACAACGAGAAGTACATCGCCTCCACGCCGGCCGAGATCGAAGAGTACCGGATGGTGCGCTGCATCCGCTTCCGGCCGGAGGAGTTCGCGACCGTGAAGCTCAGCTTCCGGGGCATCCCGGCGGGCGACGCCATCGTCGGCTACTACGGCGTGGAGCGGGCGGGCCGGCTGATGCGTCTCAAGCGCCCGGTCGAGTTCCGCATCTTCGTCGACGGCGCACCGGCTTACGAGGGCGCGACCGAGACCGACAACAAGATGCACTGGTTCCAGGCGCCCGTCGGCCGCGGCCTCAACGGCGAGCGCAACGTGGACGTCGACTTCGAAGTCAGCAGCCCCAACGTCACCAAGCGCTTCTTCTGCTTCTACGCGCAGATGGCCGAGCTCGGGAAAGGGACCGCCAGCGAGCAGCCCGCGGCACCCAAGGCGCGGCCGAGCGAAGAAGGCGAGGATTGGCGCTGAAGACCTGTCCTTACGCCGAGATACCCGCCGCCGACTGGCCATACACCCGCATCTCCGCGATAATGCCTCCTTTGGGATGAATCTGCCTGTCGCCGAAGCGCCACCACCCCCCACGCAGCCTGCCGAGCCAGAGCTGCCGCAGGCGGTGCGCGCCCGAACCGCCATCGTGATCGCCGCCTACAACGAGGCCGGTTGCATCGGAACGGTCGTGCGCGAGCTGCACGCCTCGTACCCGCGCGTGGTGGTCGTGGACGACGGCTCGGCCGATGCCACCGCGCAGGAGGCGCGCCTGGCGGGTGCCACCGTGCTGCGTCACTTCGTGAACCGGGGACAAGGCGCGGCGCTGCAGACGGGCATCAGCTACGCGCTGGCCCACGGCGCGGATTACGTGGTGACGTTCGATGCCGATGGGCAGCACGACATGGCCGATCTGCCGGGGCTGCTCTGGCCGATCGTGCACGGCGAGGTGCATATCTGCTTGGGGTCGCGCTTCCTCGGCAAGCGCTCGCAAAAGATGCCCTGGTTCCGGCGCGTGGTGTTGTTGGGCGCCGTGGTGTTCACGCGGCTGACCTCGCGTGCGCGTCTAACCGATGCCCACAACGGTCTGCGCGCGTTCTCACGCCAGGCCGGCCTGTCGATCGATCTGCAGCTCGATCGCATGGCGCACGCCAGCGAGATCGTCGATCAGTTTCACGGCTCCGGCCTACCCTACCGCGAGGTGCCCGTGCGGATTCGCTACACCGACTACTCGCTCCGCAAGGGCCAGCGTAGCTCGGCTGCGCTGCGTGTGGCGTTCGAGTACCTGGTGGGGCGGTTGACCCGATGAACGTCTTCCAAGGCCTGGTGTTGATGCTGTTCTCGATGCTGACGGCGTTGACGCTGTCGGCGGCGGTGCGCGGCTTGACGCGCAAGCGCATCGCGGTGATGTGGTTGTCGATCTGGACGCTCGGAGCGCTGGCGATCATCTGGCCGCGCTCGACCATGCTGGTGGCACGCTGGCTCGGCATCGGCCGCGGCGCGGACCTCTTGCTGTACTCGAGCGTGCTGTTGATGTTGGTCGGCTTCTTCTACGTGTACGCGCGCTTTCGGCGCCTCGACCGCCAGATCACCTTGCTCGTGCGGCGCCTGGCGATCGAAAATGCCGAGCGTGAGGCACAGCCTCCCAGCAGTCGCGACCCGCAGTGGAGCAAAGACATCTCGTGAAAAACTTCGCGCTGATCGGCGCAGCTGGCTACATCGCACCGCGACACTTGCAAGCCATCGCCGACAACGGCCACCGCCTAGTGGCGGCGGTCGATCCCCACGACTCGGTCGGCGTGCTCGATCGCTACTTCCCCGACGCGCGCTTCTTCACCGAGATCGAGCGCTTCGACCGGCACCTCGAGCGCTTGCGGCGTGAGAAGCGCGACCACCAGGTCGACTACGTCAGCGTGTGTTCGCCGAACTACCTGCACGACGCGCACTGCCGCTTGGGGCTGCGCGTGCACGCGGACGTGATCTGCGAGAAGCCGCTTACCATCAACCCCTGGAACATCGATGCGCTGACGGAGCTGGAGGTCGAGTTCGGCAAGCGCATCTACACCGTGCTGCAGCTGCGGCTGTTGCCGGTGCTGCGCGCGCTGCGCGAGAAGCTGCAGCGCGATCCTCCGCGCAAGCGCCCGATGCTCTGTCTCACCTACGTGACGCGTCGCGGGCACTGGTACGAGACCTCCTGGAAGGGGGATCCGAGCAAGTCGGGCGGCGTGGCGATGAACATCGGCGTGCACTTCTTCGACCTGCTGCTGTGGCTGTTCGGTCGCTGCCAGCGGGCCGAGGTGCACCTGTCGCGCGCCGACAAGTTGGCGGGCTTACTCGAGCTCGAGCACGCCGATGTGACCTGGTTCCTGTCGGTGGATCGGGCCGATCTGCCTGCGGCCTCGGTCGCGGCCGGCAAGCCCGCGTACCGCTCGCTGCAGATGGATGGCGAGGAGATCGAGTTCTCGGAGGGCTTTACCGAGCTCCATACCACGCTCTACGCAGACATCCTTGCGGGTGGCGGGTTCGGACTCGCCGAGGCCAAGCCTTCTGTCGAGCTGGTCTACGCCATTCGTAGCGCAGATGTGGTGCGCCCGTCGGCCGCGCATCCGTACCTCGAAAACGCGCTACGTGCGCAGCCGGCGCCGCCCGCGATCACCTTGCCACCGCCCAAACGTTGAGGCGTCGCAGAATCCGCGTCGCTTGTGACAATGTTCACTGTAGTCATGCGACTGTCGGCTTATATCCCCGGCAACGTCGCGTATGGATGATGCGCTCTTCGACGATGCGGAATGGACCGAGCGTGGCTCGCTCCTGGGCAAACAGCTCGCCTATGCGTTCTCGCTCGACGTCCACTACCGCATGTTGATCGGTGACCTTCCGGACGTACGCCTCCGGCTCAGTGCCATACCCGCAAGCGATCGCAGCACCTATCACGTCCGAGACGACGGTCTCACGCGCTGTGCCGACGGCCTGCCGCGCGAGGTGCCCCTGGCACGGATTCTGCGCGGAGAGGACTGGATCGAGTTGCGTGACGCGGGTGCCAGCCCGGTCGGTGGATCGCTGCTGCTGCAGGCGGATCCTCAGTGCGACACCGGGTTGACCATCGACTACCGCGGCTTTGCGACCCTGCCGCGCGGCTTTGCCCGAGGGCTCGACGAGGCTCGCACCACGCCGGTGCCCGGGACTGCCTACATCTGTACGCGACACCATTGCAGCCTGCCGAAGTACCAGTGGTTGGTTCAGCAGACCCTGTTCGGCTTCGGTCAGGTGTTCATGGAGCAGGTCAGCGACGACACGGGGCCCGCGTATCTGCTGAAGTTCAGCTTCGATTTGTACTCTGGACGGTGAGGGGTCGTTTCGTCGTTGCTATCGCCGGCGGGACGGCTTATGCGTGCCCGCCAGCTTTCGCATGCCCGCGAACACGAACGCCGATTCCGCCCCCCACGAGGCAGAACACGCCGCAGCCGGGGCACCTGCGATGGCGGTCGGGCTGGTCGCATTCATCGTCGTCGTGATCGTGCGCAACGCCTGGCTGTCGGACGACGCGTATATCGGCTTTCGCACGGTCGACAACTTCGTGCAGGGCCTCGGGCTCACCTGGAACCCGGGTCAACGCGTGCAGGCCTTCACGCACCCCGCATGGTTCTTCGTCGTGTCCGCCGCGTACGCGTGCACGCGCGAGATGTACTACACGGCGATCGGGCTCAGCGTGGCGGTGTCTGCGTTCGCGCTCGTCCTGTTGGCTCGCTCGCTCGGCCGCGACGTGTGGGCCGCGCTGCCCGCGTTGGTCGCGCTCGGCTTCTCGCGCGCATTCGTGGACTACTCGACCTCGGGGCTCGAGAACCCGCTCTCGCACTTGTTGCTCGTCGCGTGGGCGATCGCGTTGCGTCGCCCGGAGCGCGTCGCGTTCGATCTGTTGAGCGGGCTGATCGTGCTGAACCGCTTCGACCTCGCGCTGCTGATCGGCCCGACGTGGCTCTGGGTGATGTGGCAGCGGCACGCGGCGGGGAGCGACCGCCGCCGTTTGCTCACGCACCTCGCCTACGCCTGCGGTCCGCTCTTGGTGTGGTTCACGTTCGCGACCTTCTACTTCGGGTTCGCGCTGCCCAACACGGCCTATGCCAAGCTGGGCGTGAAGATCCCGCTCGCGGATCGCTACGCGCAGGGCTTCCTCTACTTGCTCTTGCTGATCTCCACGGATCCGGCCTCTGCGCTGCTGCTGTTGCTCGCGCTGCTGTTCGCCTGGCGCAGCCCGGATACGCTGCAGCGCACGCTCGCGCTCGGCATCGCGGTGTACTTGATCTACCTCGGCTACATCGGTGGCGACTTCATGGCGGGGCGCTTCTTCTCGGTGCCGGTCGTCGCTGCCAGCGTCGTGCTGCTGCGCTCGACGTTCGATCGCGCGACGCAGCTGGGCCTCTGCGCTGTGCTCGGCATCTGCGGCTGGGCTGGGCCGGCGGCTCCGATGTGGAGCGGCGCGGCGACCGAGGGCCGAACGAGTGAGAAGGTGGAGCTCGGGCGCTGGCGCATCATGGACGAGCGGCGCTTCTACTTTCCAGAAACGGGCTTGCTCACCTCGGATCGATTGCGCGACATGCCGGGGGGGCGCTTCCACCGCGGCGGCCTGCAACTGCGCGGCAAGCGCGGCGTCGTGGTGGTGCAGCTCGGCATGCGTTCGTTCATCGCCGGACCGGAAGCGGCGTTGATCGATCCGTTCGCGCTGGCCGACCCGTTCCTGGCGCGGCTGCCGGCGTTCGAGCCCGAACCGCGGAGCGAGTGGAAGGCCGGCCACGTCAAGCGACCGATCCCCGAGGGCTACGTGGAGACCATCGAATCCGGCCAGAACCACCTGCGCGATCCGAAGCTGGCGCGCCTCTACGACGAGATGCAGTTGATCACCAGCGGCCCGCTCTGGTCGCTGTCGAGGTTCGGCGCGATCTGGCGCCTGAACACCGGCCAACTCAAGAAGCTCGCACGCGGCGCGCAAGGCGCCGACACGCCCGACAAGGAACCTGCGGACTAGTGGTGCGGCTGCTCGGTCTGCAGGAAGCCGGCTAGCAGCGGCAACCATTGGCTGGTCGCATCGTCGCCTTGAGCTGCGGATGTGCCCGAGGGCGTGATGGTGACCGTGTCGGGGTTGAAGACGAGCCGCAGGTCGACCACCTGGCCTCCGGTGACCAGCTGACCGAAGCGTCCGCTCGGTGCGAGCGTGAGCACTGCCGGGGATGGACCTTGCGACGCTGCGCGGCCGCGCGTGGAGCCGGCAGGCATGTCGATCCCGAGGTACTCGGCCAGCGTGGGCAGGATGTCGCGGTGCGAAATCAGCTGCGATTCGTTGCGCGGAGCCTCACCGGGCAGCTTGAACAGCAGCGGCACGTGTCGCGTGTACTCGAACACCGCCGCGTGTCCTTGCATGCCGGGCGTCAGCCCCTCGCCGTGATCCGCGGTCAAGACCACGGCCATGTCGTCGTACACGCCGGCGCGCTTGAGCGCTTCGATCACGCGCGCCAGCTGCGAATCGACGTAGCGGGCGGCGTTGCGGTAGCGGTTCTGCAGCAGTTCGGCTTCGCTCTCGGTCTCGATCGGTCGTGGTAGCGCTAGGCTCTCGGAGTACGGCTTGAACACGGCCTGCGTCTCCGGGAACGGGTAGGTGTAGTGCGTACTGTCGAGCTGGAGCAGCAAGAATTGCGGGCCTTTTTGCCAGTCCTGCTGCCCGATCCACTTCAAGGCGTGATCGACCGCCACGCGGTCGTTGTTGTTCTTGTCGGCCGGATCGTCGCCCTCGTCCGACGCCGCCTGGAAGAAGTCGAGCTTCTGGGGCTCCGCGCCCAACAGGCGCTCGCGCGTCTTGGCGTAGGTCAGGTTGGTCGAGACGTAGACGTGCGGCTCGTAACCCGCACGCTTCATGACGGCCAGCAGCCAGCTACCGAGCGGCTCGGACCTGCCCGGATGCCGCCCGAACAGGTTGTCGTGCGCGGCCTCGTCGAACAGCAACACCGACCAGCTGAGCGGCGTGTACGTCGCCTCGGCCAGCGCGTGGTCGAAGCGCAGCGAGTCGCGGGCCAGCGCGGCGATCGTCGGGCTCACTTGCGGGTTCACCGCGTCGGCGCGGAAGCTCTCGAGCAACACGTACAGCACGTGCTTGGGATTTTTGGCCGGGCCGATCTGCTGGAGCCACTCGACGCGATCGCCGTGGGGCACCGGTCGAGGGAGCGGCAAGATGCGCGACTGCGAGCTGGTGCTGAAGATCTGTACGTAGGCCGGCATGCGAAACGCCCGGTACAGATAGTCCGGCTGATCGCGCGACAGCATCTGCTCGAGCCCGAAGCCCGCGCCGAGCAGCAGCAGCACGTACAGGCCCAGCGTGCCGAGCCTGCGTAGCGGTCGGGCGCGCTGCGCCGATAGCCGCTCCAGCACGAGTCGCGCGCCTCCGCCGACGGCCGCCGCCGACAGCAGCAAGCCACCGAGCACCACCAGCCGCCAGGGCTTGAGCCCGATCTCGCGCAGCCCCTCGATCACGTTCTGACTGGCCAGCAGCATCGGCAGGATCTCGCGCAACGGCAGCGAGGTCATGCGCATCAGCGTGGCGTCGAGGATCGTCGCGGTGGCGTAGAGAGTTGCGACAGCCGCCCAGCTGAAGCGCGCCCAGCTCCTCGACAGCCGCTGGTCGACCAGCACGAACGCCAACCAGATCACCGCCTGCTGGAGGGCGTACGAGACCAGAGCCCAGGGCGAGACCAGCAGCTCGCGCAGGACCACCAGCCAGCCGTGGCAGAGCACGAACATCGCCAGCGCGAACAGGTAGCCACCCCCAGCCGCGGACGCCTGAGCGCTGGCCTGCGCGGCCTGAGACCAGGGACGATCGAGTGCTTGTGTCCCGGGATGGTGAGAGGTCGGAGGGGGCACTACGATCAGAATGTGCCCACATTTTGGCTCAAGTCACGCCGATTTCACGCTTTGGACTCGATCTTGCCCATCAAATGTGTCTAGCCGGCGTTCTGGGGTAGCGTTCGTAGTCACGCTCACACGTGTCGGTGGGGCAGGAATGCTTGCGGTCATGCGACCGAGCGCTCGAGCCAGGCTGCGTAGGCAGACAGGAACTTGCCCAGAAGCTCGCGCGTGTTGCCGGCGGTCAGCTTGCCTGCGGCATCGAACAACTTGTCGGCGCCGCCGAGGTAGATCTCGGGCTGCTGCAAGGGCGGCATGTTCAGGAACACCAAGCTCTGCCGCAAGTGATGGTTGGCGCCGAAGCCGCCGATCGCACCCGGCGATGCGCTGAGTACGCCCGCCGGCTTCTTGTCCCAGGCGCTCTTGCCGTACGGGCGCGAGCCCACGTCGATGGCGTTCTTGAGCACGCCCGGAACGGAGCGGTTGTATTCGGGCGTGACGAACAGCACGCCGTCGCTCCGGCGGATGCGGTCGCGAAAATCGATCCAGGCAGGCGGCGGCTGTTCTTCGAGGTCCTGGTTGTAGAAAGGCAGCTGGCCGATCTCGACGATCTCGAGCTTCAGCGCAGCCGGCGCGAGCTCGAACAGCGCCAGCGCCACTTTGCGGTTCAGCGATTGCTTGCGCAGGCTCCCCACCAGGACCGCGACGTCTCGAGTTGTGCTCATGGCTCGGCCTTTCAGCGATGGCTGACAAGTACGAACCGACGGGTCCCACGCAACGTGCTATTTCTGCGCAGCGCGCGGCCAGCCCGAATGCCTGCTGGCGCGACCCAACAGCCAGTGGCTACGGACGGTCCAGGCCAGGAAGCGGCGGCCTCCGCTGGCCTCGTGCAAGCCCGCGGCGTCGAACGACGCACCGCCCATGACCGCGCGCAGGCCTGCCATCGCGGGCTCGAAGCGCGCGCGGAGCTCCGGCTTCTGGCGCTGCATCTGCTGGTCGGCGAACGCCATGAATGCGGCCAGCTGTTTGGTGTCGAGCAGGCCCAGGTAGAAGATCAGCTGGCGCCAGGCGTAGCCCGTGGTCCGGAGCATGTGCACCTGCGCGCGCCAGTGCGATTGGCGTTGCCGCTGACGGCGGCAGAGCCAGCTGAACGTCTGCTGCGCGAGCTTGGGCAGATCCAGGCTGCGGGCCAGCTCGAGTTGCTGGATCAGCCCGGCCAGGTTGTGGCTGGTGAGGATCTGCGCCTGCTCGATGATCGTGCCGTTGTGCGTGACCGAGCGCTCGGTTTGCGGCGGGATACCCGCGAGCTCGGCGCACAACGCGGCGAACCCGGGCGAGATCCGTGTGCCGGCCGCGCTGTTCTCGATGTCGTCGAGTGCCAGCACGCGCTCGTAGGGCAAGCCGTAGTAGCGCTCGTACAGGCCGCCGCGCAGCATGCGCCCGGCCAGCTGTGCGGCGCGCAGGAAATTCTCCGGGAACTCGTTCGTGAACTCGTCCGCCGCCAGTTCGTCGACCAGCGGCAGCTCCATGCCAGCGCTCGACGAGAGCGCGCGCAGCTCGTGCACGAGCTTGTTCGGCAGCATGTGCTCCGGGAACGTCGCGATCGCCACGCGCGCGACCTGCTGCAGGCTGGTGCGAGCCGTGGTGCGCGTGGCCTCGTCCGAGCCGATCCAGGGCTCGATGGCGGCGATCCACGGCAGCTCGCCGAACTGGATCTTCTGCTCGCTGTCGGGCAGCAGCGAGCGGCGGCGACGAAACGCCAGGTAGGCTGCCTCGAGCACGCGGCGCAGCTCGGGATCCACGATGCCTGCGGCGCGCGTGCGCGCGCTGATCCACGGCACCACGGTCGCGAGCGCCTCGCTCGAGGTGAGCACGCCGCGCTCTGCCAGCGTGGGCAGCGGAGCCTCGAGGCAGCGCAGCGCCTTGCGGAGCAGCGCAGGCGGCAGCGGACGATTCTCGGACAACGGCGCGAGCAGCGCATCGAGCGTGGCCAGGCCCGCGTCGCGCGGGTGCTGATCGAGGCGCCGCGAGAGCGTGTCGGCGAGGGCCTGGTGCGTGGCCTTTGCCGCCACGTGCTTTTGCTTGGTGCGCGTGGCCAGGCGTCGCACGCTGTCCGGATCGCCGTGGCGCGCGACGATGGTCGCGAGGATGGTGCGGATGGCGCGCACGTCGCCCTCGGTGATGCGCTTGGGATCCTCGGTGCAAGTCGCCATGTACTTGCGCAACCGCGCGAAGTTCTCCTTGGGATCGTCGGGCTTCTTGCACAGGCGATGGCGCCCGCGCAGCGTGCGGTACTCGTCGAGCAACATGCGCGCGCGCTCGCGCCAGTCGGGCGGATAGCGGCGGCACGGCCAGCCGCCGATCACGATCAACGCATTGCGCGGTCCGCGCGCGGGAATACCCGCCGGCGTGCGTTGCAGGCTCGGCGGCTCGCCCTCCACCGTCTCCATGAACATCGCCACCGTGCGATCGTAGAGCGGCGTCCAGATGGCCAGCGATTCGCGCATGCGCTCGACCTGGATCTGCGGGCGCTTGGAGCGCAGGCTCGCCACCGATTCGCCCACCGTGCGCAGCGACACGCCGGAACCGGTCGGCAAGGGTTGCGCGTGCGGCGCAGGGTAGAAGCGCAAGCGATCGAAGTACGGCGCGAGCAGGGAGATCAGCGAGCTCGAGCGCTCGGTCTCGCCCTGACGCGTCAGCCATGCCGCCGCGAGCAGCGCCGACTCCTCCGGCACCGAGACGCGAAAGCGCCCATCCGCGAGCATGCGCTTCAGCTCGGGCAAGCCCGCGCCGGCGATGAAGTGCAAATTGAGCGTCGTGCGCGCGGGCGTGCCCTTGCGCTCGGGCAACACCTCGAGCGCCTGCAACTCGTGCGGCTCGAACGCGCCGCCGCCTGCGAGCTCGCCCGACGCGAACACTCCGTGCCGCACCTGCGGCGTGGCCCAGGCCGGCACTTCGTCGACGGGCGCGCGCGTCTCCACGCGCAAGCCGAACACCTTACGAAACTGGTCGAATACGCTGCTGATGGGCATCGTTGCGCTGGTCGCACGACGATACACGCAATGGTTGCGCGTGTCGGTTTGCTCCACGCGCTCACCTCTCCACACCTCGCGCTGCGAGGCGAGGGTTTGCTCAGGGCAGGGCCAGGACCGTGAGCGTCTTGCCTGCGGTGCCGGAGATCCAGGACATGCCTTCGCCGTATGCGACGCGTCCGTTCGCGACGGTGATCGTGCCGGCCAGGGTTCCACCCATCGAGGGGAACGCCTTGATCAGCTCGCCCGTCTCGACGTCGAACACTTCCATACTCGTACCTGCGCCGACGAAGCCGACGCCGTTCGCGACCGCGGTCCGACCCCAGACGGGTCCGTTGAGCTTGCGCATCCAGGCGACGTCGCCGGTGCCACCGTCGAGCGCGAACAGCGTGGCGGTGCCGGCCTCGTTCAACGCGAACAACATGTTCTTGCCGCTCCAGGTCGAGTTCGTGAACACGCCGCGCGTGCCGTCGGCCGAGCCCATGCCGAGCTTGCGGCTCCAGATCTCGGCGCCGGTGTCGCGGCGGATGGCGTGCACCGCGCCACCCTTGTCGCCCGCGGCCGCGAGCTTGAGCATCTCGCCGTTCACCATCGCCTCGTACAACACCGGGTTCGCGCCGAAGTCGTAGTCCGGTCCGCTGTTACCTCCGAGGCTGAACGCGTCGTCCTTGGTCGCCTGGTACTTGTACTTGATCTCGCCGCTCTTCAGATCGAACTGGATGATGCAGTCCGAGCTGTCCGTGGCGGGCGGGCCGTAGTTGTTGCCCGTGCCGGCGTAGGCGACGCCGCCCTCGACATCTGCAGAAGGCGACGACCAGATCGACGCACCCTTGCTGCCTTCCGGCACGGTGAACGTCGACCAGCGCACTTCACCGGTGTTGCGATCCACCGCGGACAGGAAGCCGCGGAACATGCCGGTGCCCAGCTCGATGCCGCCGTTCGAGCCACCGACCAACACCACGTCACCGGCGACCAGCGGCGATGAGGTGCCGTCCGCGGCTGTCGCGTGATACGAGGCGACCCAGGCTTGCGAGCCGTCCGACGCGTTGAGCGCGATCAGCTTCGAGCCCGTGGCATTGAGGTACAGCTTGCCGTCGAAGTAGGTCATCGATCCGCTCGTGCCGCCCGGCGACACGTTCCAGATCTCGTTGCCCGTCTTGGCATCGAGCGCGCGCACGCTGTTGCCGGCATTGGCGTAGATGCGGTCGCCGACCTGCAGCGGAGCTCCGTACACGTTGGTGCCCATGTCGACCGTGTACGCGACTTCGAGCTTGGACGCGTTCTGGCGCGTGAGCTTCTTCTCGGCCTTGTTGAAGTAGGTCGAGCCCGTGTCGTAGCCCATCGTGATCCACTCGGTTGCGGGCGCGTCGTCCGGCTTGCCGGTGGACGCGTCCTGCTTTTCGTTCGGCTGATCCGTGGACTGCTTGTCACCGTCGTCCGAGTCGCAGGCGAACGAGAGCGCGAGGCACAGACATGCGGCGATGTAGATCGAGAGTCGATGGGCCATGGAAGCTCGACGATGTACTAAACGGTGAACAGCGAAGCGAGCGTCCGGCGCGCACGCGAGCGTTTGGTCGCCTTAAGCTGTAGTAGGTCTTAGTCGGTTTGTTTGGCTAGCGATTGCCCAAATCGGATGCCTCGAGTTCCAGAAGCGCGGACACCCCAACCGCGAGGAACCTGCACCATGCATCCCAAGTCGTGGCTCCGAATCCCGGGTACGAGTCTCGCCGTCGCTTTGTCATGCGTCGCTGGCGTCGCCTGCGATGCCCAGTTTTCGCCGGAGTATCTGGGCGATCCGCTCCTGACGGTCAGCGGTAGCGTCGAGATCTCGGAGGATCGCACCGAGGGCCGGCTCATCCCGGCGTTGGCCTTTACCAACCAAGGCGATGGTCAGGTGGACATCGTCGAGGTCGGAGTTCACGGGGAATTCCCGTCAGATTTTCGCCTCGACGTGTACGAGCGGCCGCCTCGCGAGGCTTTCTTCGAAGCCAGCCATCAGCGCGGAGAGCCGCGCCTCGCGCTCGGTTACATCACTGCGGTGTCCAGCGATCATCCCGACAAGATTCGCTTTGCGACGAACCAGAACGTCATGGCGTCGGCGGGTTGCCTCGACCCGGAGTGTACGAAGACATGTGAGAGCGAAGGCGTCGAATGCCGGGTGCTGACCAACGAGTGGTGCCAGAGCGATGGCACTACTTGCTATCAGGAAGTCATGTTTTGTCCGACCCTCGAAGCTTGGGCTCCGGACTGCCGCATCGAAAGCAAGGGGGATCCCGCGATCAAGGATGAGCCCTTCCGCCACTTCGCCGGCTTTTCGTCGAACTACGTCGTGGCGTACCTGGAGGCGCGCGCGCCCGCTGGATCATGGACAGCGGCGCTGCTGGGATCGCCGGACGGTGTGGCTGCCGGTTACGGTCTGTACGCGTATCGCGAGTTCGATCAGGGCGAGCAGCAGGCGGCCGCAGAGTGCTCGGAGCGCGTGCCCGGGCTCGCCGCTCGCAAGTACAACGCTGCCCACGGCACCGACTACGCGAGCATCGGGATCGACGCGTGTCAAACCTGCGGACCCGGTTGCGCAGAGCAGCCGGTGTTGCCCGAGTTCTGCTCCGGCACGAACGAGCAGCTCGATGCCTGGCAAGCCGAGTTCGACCGCTACACCGAGCAGAGCAAGCTCGAGCTCGGCTGCGCTGCGGGCGACTTCGTGCTGACTCGCGTCAGTGCTCCGGAGCGCGAGTCGGTGTCGGTGCGCATCAGCCCGGACGCCAAACCATTTTGAGCCTCGATCGCACACGCTTCGATCAGCTGTACCGCATGCACGCGGCGAACGCGTTTCGCCGCGCGCTGCGCGTGTTGGGCAACGACGCCGATGCCCACGAGGTGGTGCACGACGTGTTTTTGTCCCTGTTCGAGCGCCCGGAGCAGTTCGCGAACAAGAGTCAGGTCAGCACCTTTTTGTACAGTGCCGTGACACATGCCTGTTTGAACCACTTGCGCAGTCGCAGCACCCGAAGCCGGTTGCTGGCGCAGCATGCCGCGACCGTGCCGCAGCCCGGCGCGGTACGTGCGCCTGCCGACCAAGCCGCGCAGGTGCGAGCGTTGCTCGAGCGTGTGCCTCCGCCGCTGGGCGAGGTCGCCGTCTACTACTACGTGGACGAGTTGACGCACGCGGAGATCGCGCGCGTCCTGGGCTGTTCGCGGCGTCACGTGGGCGACTTGTTGCAGCACTTGGCTGTGTGGGTAGAGCAGCAGGAGCGAGCAGAATGCGGCAGCTGAGTCGACCCGAAGATTGTCTCTCCGATCTCGCGCTCGACGAATGGAGCAACGGCGAGCTCGACGAGGACGAGCGCCAGCGAGTGGAGGAGCACGTCGCGCAGTGCGAGCGCTGCAGCGGGCGGCATCAGGAGTTGGAGCGCGAGCGCGCGGCGTTCTATGCCGCCGCTCCCAGCTTCGAACGGCACGCGGCGCGCTTCGTTCCAGGTGCCAAGCCTCGGGCACGCACGCGGCGCGCGCTGACGCTCGGCGCGGGGCTGGCGGCGCTGGCCGCGCTGGCGGTGGTCGCCTTGTCGCCGAGCGAGCCGTTCGGTACCCGCAGCAAGGGCGGGCCGTCCATCGCGTACTTCGTGAAGCGCGGAGAGGTGGTGGTCCCGGGCAGCGCAACGACGACCCTGCACCCGGGCGATCTGCTGCGCTTCACCTACAGCGCGCGCAGCGAGTACCACCTGGCGCTCTTCAACCTGGATGCGCGCGCGGCCAGCGTCTACTTTCCTTCCGCGCCACGCGCAGCGCGTGTGCCTGCGGGCGATCGCATCCCGCTCGACTTCAGCGTGGAGCTGGACGCCACCACCGGCGTGGAGCACGTCTACGCGTTGTTCTGCTCGGACAGCTTCGAGCTCGAGCCCGTGCGCGCGACGCTGTTCTCCAGCCGGAAGCTGCCGGTGCCGAACGGCTGTCACGTGGACAGCCTGACGTTGCACAAGGCGGCTCCATGAAGGTAGTGCCGCGACCGAGGCGTAATGACCCATTCTCGCTCGTTCCCGACGCGCAGGGCTGCGTTGCTCCTCCTCAAATTAGTCCCCGCTATTCCTCGTCGTCGCGCCTTGCCCTGCGCGCCGGGCCCTTCGCGATAATAGGTCATTACGCCTCGGTCGCGGCACTGCCGGCCTTGGTGCTGCTCGGCTGCTGGTCGTTCTCGCTGAGCGCGCATGCCAACGTCGAGCGCTTCGCGGTGATCATCGGCAATAATCGCGGCTTCGCCGAAGACGTCGCGCTGCGCTACGCCGAGTCCGACGCCACGCGCGTGTTCGACGTGCTGCGCGATCTCGGCGGCTTCCAACCGGCCGACATGGTGTTGCTGCGCGGCGAGAACGCCGACACGGTCCAGCGCACGCTGATCACGGTCAACGATCGGATCCGAGCCGCTGTTTCACTACCGGATACCCGGGTCATGTTGTTCGTCTACTACTCCGGCCACGCCGACGCCGAGGACCTGCGGCTCGGCGCCACGCGACTGCCGATCACGCAACTCGCGCAGCTCGCGCGTGGCTCCGCGGCGAACTTTCGCCTGGTGGTGCTCGACGCCTGCCGCTCGGGCGCGCTCACTCGACTGAAGGGTGGCAAGATCGTCGCGCCGTTCGCGCTCGAGCCCGAGCGCTTGCCCGACGACGGGCTGGCGTTCCTGACCGCAAGCGCAGCCAACGAAGATGCGCAGGAGTCGGATGAGTTGCGCGGCTCGTTTTTCACGCACGCGTTCGTCTCGGGCTTGCTGGGTGCGGCGGATCAAGACGGCAACGGGGACGTCGCGCTCGAAGAGGCCTACCGCTACGCGTACGAAGCCACGCTGCGCGCCACCAGCCGTACGTTCGGAGGCACCCAACACCCCAGCTTCCGCTACGACTTCCGCGGCCAGGGCTCGATCGTCCTGACCCGGCCGGAGGCGTACGTGCGGCAGCGCGCCAGCATGCGCTTGCCGGTCGGCATGAGCTTCTTGTTGATGCGCGACACGGCGGAAGGCAGCGTGGTCGCTGAGCTCGGCGAGCGCGCGCCGCAACGCACACTGAGCCTTCGTCCGGGCGCGTACTTCGTGCGCGCGCGGGGGCGCGAGGTGCTCTACGAGGGAACGGTCAACGCTGCCGAAGGCGTCGTCACGGAGCTCGACGTCGCGCAGCTGACGCGCATCGAGTACGCACGGTTGGTGCGCAAGGGACAAAACGACGTGCGAGTCGCGCACGCGTTCGAGCTCGGCGGTCGCGTTCGCTCCAGCCTGCCGAACGCCGACAGCCCCTGCTTCGGCGCCTACCTGGGCTACGCCATGGACTTCGCCCACTTCGGCGCACGCGGCCGACTCGGCGCGTGCTGGGCCGGCTTCGATAACGCGAACGTGAGCTCGAGCAACGTGTCGTACGACCTCGACCTGCGGGTCTACCGCGCGTGGGATCTCTCGGCGCTCGCGCTCGAGATCGGCCTCGGCGGAGGTGGCGCGGTGGTCGTGCAGCGCTTCGACACCGACGGCCAAGCCCCCACTCAAACCTCATTCGTCCCCTTCATCGCGCTCGGCGCCGGCGCGACACTCGACCTCGGTGCGGGTCTGTTCGCGATCCTGGACGTCGCCGGCGAGACCCACTTCATGCCGCTCCGCACCGACGCGCGCAGTGAAGAAGAGGAAACCGTGAGCTTCGCAGTCCGCTCGTCGCTCGGCGTGGGCAAGCGGTTCTAGACACTTCTAGACTGTTACAGGCCCAGCATCTGCACTTTCAACCGGGCCGACACCAGCACATGGAGCGCGAGCAGCGCGTCGGCGATCGTCAGTGCTTCGCGGGGCATGGTCGCCAGGCGGCAGACGCGCAGGTACAGGCCGCCGTCGAGGCCGAGCAGGGTTGCTTTGATGCCGGGTGCGGCGCCGCCGTGCGGACCGGGCAGGCTCTCGGTCGTCTCGGCGAGCAAGGCGGTTGCGGCGCGGACGGCTTCGGCGCAATCGCCTCGCGCGATCGCGGCCTCGATCGCTCGCACCGCCGGTCCGCGCTCCGTGGGCCACAGCGATGCGAAGCTGAGTCCGGGCGGGACGGGGCGTGCGCTCGAAGTAGGCGCAGGCCGCGCCAGTGGCGGGGCGGCGGGGCTGGGCTTCGGCGGCGCGGCTCGATCGGAGAGCTTCTTGCTGATCTCGTACACCGACTGCGCGATGCCCTCGGGCTCTCGCGCCTCTTGATCGTCGCCGTCGATGATTTGGCGGCGCACCGCGGGTTGCTGCTCGGTCAAGGAGCGGATGACCAGCTTGGTGATCGCGCGCAGCACCGGCAAGATGCCTTCGCCCGACGACGCGCAGGTGCCGAACTCGGGTGCGCCGAAGCGATTGAGCGCCGCGGACAACTGCTCGATCGGCACGGCGTTCGGTAGATCGCGCTTGTTGTACTGAAAGGCGAGCGGGAAGTCTTCGACGTCGATGCCGAGCTCGGCCATGTTCTCGCGCAGGCTCTCGAACGACTCGAGGTTCGAGTCCTTGCAGCTCGGTTGACTGTCGGCGACGAACACGACCCCATCTGCGCCGTTCAACACGAGCCGCCGCGTGGCTCCGTAGAACACCTGCCCCGGCACCGTGTAGAGCTGAAAGCGCACGCCGAGCCCGTTCACGCGCTCGACTTGCAACGGCAGGAAGTCGAAGAAGATCGTGCGATCGGTCTCGGTCGCCAGCGACACGAGCTCGCCGCGACGTTCGGGCCGCACGGCGGCGTGGATCGCCTGCAGCGTGGTCGTCTTCCCGGACAAGCCCGCCCCGTAGTAGACGATCTTGGCGGAGACCTCTCGCGCGAGTGGATTGATGGCAGACACGGCGCCTTACAGAATATCAAGGAAGCCGGCGCCGCTGCCATGCCGCTACTTTCGCGCCGTCTGAGTGGATGTGGCCGAGCGTGAGAGGACTCGGTACAAGAACGCCGTTGCAGCCACGCGCACCCGCCGTGACAATCAGGATTGCCGATGTTGTCAGGGGATCTGCGTACACTGCCGCTGGCGGACCTGTTGCAGTGGGCGGACTCGTCCCGCACCCGCGGCCTGCTCACCATCGCGCGCCCGTCCGGCGCGGTGTGGATGCACATCGTCGACCGCGCGGTCGTCGCCTGCGTCCAGCCGCTGAGCCAGAGCACGATGCTCCCGAACCTCGGCGGCGACGTCGAGCTCGAGGCACGCGCGGTCGCGACCGAGATGTTGTTCGACCAGTTCCTCGACTCCGAGGACAACTTCCGCTTCCTTCCGGACGCGTTGCCGCGCGAGCGGGGTGTCGAGCTCGACCTCTCGCTGCAAGAGCTGGTCATGCACGGCATGCAGTCGCTCGACGAATGGCCGCGCGTACGCGAGATGTATCCGAACGGTCGCGCGCGCATGCGCCGCGTCGAGGCGCCTGTGCCGAGCTCGCTCTCGGCGACTCAGCTCGCGCTGATCGACCTCGCGAAGCTGGAGGTCACGCTGGACACGGCGCGGCTGTGCCTGGGCATTTCCCAACCAGCGCTACTCCGCAACGTCGATTTGCTCCGACGCCTGGAAATCGTGCGCGTCGACGGCACGCCTGACACCGGCGACCTCACCGAGCAGATCGTGTTCAAGAGCATGCCGCTGCTCGAGCAAAAGCAGTTCGACGAGGCGGCCCACGTCTTCGCCGCGCTACTCGCGACGGCGCCCGGCTCCCCACGCATCCGCGAGCTCCTGCGCCGCGTCGAACGCGAGCACATCGCGGACCTGTACGGGACCGTGCTCGCGGACGCCGTCGTCCGCAAGCGGCCGCGGCTCGCGCTGGCGGAGATCTGGCTCACCCGCACCGAACGCGAGGTCTCCGAGCGCATCAACGATCGCTGGGACGTCGCCACGCTCGTGCTGACCTGTCCGATGCGGGAGGTCGATACGCTCAAGGCGCTTCGCAAGCTGATGCAGCTGGAAGCGATCGAGCTCGTCCTCCCGACCGGAAACTCGCGGGCGCCGTAGCGCTACTCGCTAACGGTCACCTTGTTGACCTTCACCGGGGTCTTGGGCCGATCGCCGCCGGCGGTGGGCGTCGACTCGATCTTTCGCACCACGTCCTCGCCCGAGGTGATCTTGCCGAACACCGGGTGCTTGGAGTCGCCGGGCGAAAACCAGTCGAGGTAGCTGTTGTGCTTGGTGTTGATGAAGAACTGGCTGCCGCCCGAGTTGGGGCGGCCGGTGTTGGCCATGGACAGCGTCAGCGGCTCGTTCGAGAGCTTGGCGGTGAACTCGTCCTTGATCTCGCCGCTGGGCGGACCGCCGGTGCCCGCGCGCGGGCTGTTCGGGTCCTTGGAGTGAGGACAGCCGAACTGGATCATGAAGTTCTTGATCACGCGGTGGAAGTGCAGCCCATCGTAGAAGCCGCTCTTGGCGAGCGCGATGAAGTTGCCGGCCGTGATCGGCATCTGATCGAGGAACAGCTCGACCGTGAAGTTGCCGAGCGAGGTTTCGAAGGTCGCGGTTGGATTGGCCATGGGAGCGCCACTATGCCAGCTGGCGGCGCGACCGTCACCGACTTCGAGCCACGCGAGCGAACTCGGGCCATCGGAGGCAGTCTCCCGCCAGAAAACCAGGCCGCCACGTGCATGGCTCGCATATGCGCAAGCTATTCGTGGCCGCAATTCCTCTGATTCTCACGCTCGTGGTCGGCTGCTCGGGCGACGATGACAGTGACGACGAGTCGCCCTCGACCATGCCCGACAGCGGCACGAGCGACGCCGAGGCGGGGACCATGGACGGCGAGGCCGCGCCCAAGTGCGGCGCGAACGACACGCCCGAGAAGGGGCTTCAGGGTGATGTCAATTCGGGCACGGTCAACTGTGGACTCACGCTGCTCAGCGAGCTGCCGGTGGGCGGGCACGCGCAGGGCTCCGGGCATTGCGCGTACGTCCGCGGTGGGGGCACGGTGGCGTACGGCGCCGGCACGATCACGGCCTTCAGCCTGGCCGATCCGCGGAAGCCGGTGAAGACCGACGACGAGCCCGGGGTCGGAGGCTCGGAGAGCATGCGCGCCCAGACGGTAGAAGGGCGAGCGATCCTCGTTTCCGGTCGCGGCGTCTACGACATCAGCGACTGCGAGAAGATCGTCAAGAAGGGCGAGATCCAGTGGCAGAGTGCCAACGCGCAGGCGGGCAACTACATGCGCGCGCTGAGCTCCCACGAGATCGCGATCAGCCACGACGCCAGGCGCGTGTACAGCGGCCTGGGATTCAACATCGCCTACATCGAGGACCTGGACAAACCCGAGACCTGGACCGTGAAGGACTGGAGCTGCGAGATGAACAAGCAGTCCGGTTTCCCGACCACCGTCCCCAACGCCTGCGACGGTCCCATGCACCAGGATGTCGGACGGCAGTACTCGCACTCCTCCGACGACAACGGGGACGGCACGGTGTGGTACGGCGCGAATCAGGAAGGTTCGCCCACGCAGATGGAGCCTGCGACGGCACGCATGGTCGACATTTCAGATCGGGAGAGCATCAGGATCCTCGATACGGTCCCCGAGTTCCCGGGCCACAGCATGAACTGGTGGAAGACTCCAGGCGGACGCGAGTTCATCATTGGCGCCAATGAGGGCCTGACCCGTGCGGACCCGTGCGTGCCGTACCCCAGGCCGAAGAACCTGGGCAATGCTCTGGACGCCTACGTCGTCGAGGTCACCGGCAAGAAGTTCGGGAAACCATTCCCACTGACGCTCGACATCAACCGACCGGAGAACTGCCAGGCCGCGAAGGCTTCCGGCGCAAACGCCTCGATCAGCGAGCATTCCGTCTACAACGAGAACGGCGCGGCCTTCGTGATGATCGAGTACGGCGGTGCGGGATTGCGCATCTTCGACCTTCGCGATGGTGAGCATCCGAAAGAGGTGGCGTACTACAACGACGGCAAAGGCCACGCGCATTCCGGCGTGTTCAGCTACGACGAAGCGCGCGGAATCTTGATCGCCTCCGGTCGGGTCAATGCGCACGTGCTCATGCTCCAGCCCCAGGCGATCGAAGCTCTCGGGCTGCCGAAGCCGACGGACCCGAAGTATCCATACGAGTGATGGTGATCCGCAGCCGTGAGCGGCAAGCGCTTTTCGTGATCGCTCGAGCGAACTGGGGACATATACGGTTCGGGTTGCTCGCGACATGCGCACTCGATCCTTCACCCCTCCTTCGCGAATTAGTTGGCTCTTCGTTGCGGCGGCGCCGCTCGCGCTCTTGAGTTGCTCGTCGAGCGGCCCTGGCGGCGATACGGGTGGCCTGACCAGTTCGGGCGGTGCTCCAGCGGCAGGTGGGAGCACGTCCAGCAGCGGTGGAGCTGGCACGTCGGCTGCTGGGACGAGTGGCAGCACGATGAGCGCTGCCGGGACGATGGGCGGTGCCATGGACGGCGTCACGGCGAAGGCGGGCGCGGGCGGCAACGCTTCAGGTACCGCTGGCCGCGCTGTGGCCGGGGGAGGGGGTAGCGCTGCACCGATGAACGTCGGCGGGGCGAGTGGCGCCGGCGGTGCGATGAGCGCCGGAGCCTCGGGCGGCAGTAGCACGGCCGGGTTTGCGCTCACGAGCCCGGACTTGAAGGAAGGCGATCACTTCGCCGCGAAGTTTACCTGCGCATCTGCGACGCCGATGCAGCCGCGCGCCGGCAATGCGCCGAACCCCGAGCTCGACTGGTCCGGAGTCCCGAGCGGCACCATGTCATTTGCGATCACGTTCATCGACACGACGCTGGGCGACACCAGCCCGCTCGGGCAACACTGGGCCGTTTGGAACATCCCTGCGAGCGTGATGAAGTTCCCACAGGGAACCATGATGCTGACTGGCGCTCTCGCGATGGCCAAGCAGAGCGGGCCGTTCTTCCCGCCCTGCGCGCAATCGCTGATGAACGGCATGGACGATCAGTACGAGTTTACGATCTACGCGCTCGGCACTGCGACCCTCAACGTGCAGGGCATGACCGTGGCGAATGCACTCGCCGCGCTGAAGTCGGCTCAAGTGTTGGGCAAGGCCACGTTGCGCGGGCACGCCGGTAAGAACGGCGCGTAGAACTGACAGGTCAACGCTCCACGAGCTCGCGAAACTTTTGGGCGAGCTCGCGCGAGTGGGCGGTCGCCTCGGCCAGCTGCTCGCGCAGGCGCGGGTCGTAGCGGTGGATCGCCAGCGCGCTGAGGGCCGCGCTCGCGTCGCTCGGGCTGCCCTCGCGCACCAGCGACAGCAGAAGCTCGCGCGCGGACGAGCGGCGGCTGAGTCCGAGCGCTTCGATCACGGGCAGGCGGTCGGGTCCGAGCACGAGCCGCGATAGCTCCTCCGCGAGCAGTTCGATGGCACGCTCGTCGTTCGCGCTGCCGAGTGCATGCAGGACGTGTTCACGCCCGGTTGCGCCGTCCGCGCGCAGTACGCCTGCCGCGTAGCGCGACGCGTGGTCGGGCGCGAGCGCGAGTGCGCCGCGCAGGCACTCGCTCGCGATCTCCGGCACGTCGTCGCCGGCGTGCAGGCGCAGCAACAGTAGGCCCGCACCGTCGCGCTGGCCGCGATGAGCGACCGCCTGCGCCGCGGCCAGACGCAAGATCGGCTCGCGATCGCCGAGCGCGGCGCCGGCGATCGACATGAAGTCCTCGTGCCCGAGCCGAGCCAGGCCGAGGAGCCCGCGTGCACGCACCCGCGCAGCGGTGTCCCGCTCGTGCTGCTTTGCGCGCTCGTGCTGGGTGTGCACGGCCGCGGCAGCGAACAGCTCGGCGTCGGAGTGCTCGAGCGCGTCGAGCGCGACCAGGATCGCCTCCTTTGCGTGACAGCCGGGATCGTGCTGCGCGCGTGTGTCCGCGAGTGAGCGATAGGCGGCCGCGAGGCTGGATGCGTGGTCCTGGAGGCCGTGTTTGCCGATCAGCTCGGCTGCCTGTGCGATCAGCCGCGGATCGCTCGCGGCGAGTGCCTCGCGCAGCAGCGCCGTCGCTGCTTCCCCGCGGGCGGTCTCGGGCGCTGCCCCGAGCGCCGACAGCTCCACGGATAGCTTCTTGGCGGACCGACTCGGCATGGGCACGGATGTAGCGCTCGCGCCCAACCAGGGCAACCGTGGAATCTCCCGTGCGCTGGTCCGAGATGGCAGCTACTGCAGGCGCCGGCGCGCCGCGCCGTTGCCACCGCGAGCGGCTTCGCTCCAGGCCTTGCGCGCCGCTTCCTGGTTGCCGGACATCGCGTACGCATCTCCGAGCAGGACCAGGTAGGCGTCGTTCTTCGGGTACCTTGCGAGGAGTCGTTTCGCCCAGCGCACCGCTTCTGCTCCATCGCTGCGAGCGAGGTGCACGCGCACCAACGCAGCCAGGGCCTTGGGATGCTCCGGGATGATCTTCAGCGCCTGCAGCAGGGAACTTTCTGCCAGGCCGAACTGCTTCTGGTTGAACAGCGTCGTGCCTTCCTGAATCAGCGCCTCGGCTCGAACCAATTTGCCGTCTTTGGCTGCGCGAGCGGGCTTGCTGGACAGGCTCACCTTGCTCGCCGGCTTGGGCTCCGCCGGGGTGATCGCCACGGCGACAACCGGGGGCGGGCTCGGTGGTTCGCTCGTCTCAGGCACGGCCGGGGCGGTGGCGATCGTTGCGCCTTGAAGTGCGCCCGCCGCCGCTGAAGCCACGCTGCGGCGCTGACTCGTCGCGGCGTATAGCGCGCCCAGTGCGAGTGCGATGCAGCCGACGGCGGCAAGCATCCAGAGCAGACGCGCGTTGCCGGCGCTCGCCGTAGCAGCGAGCCTGCTCGCGCTCGGAATCAGGAGCGTCGGCTCCTGCGCAGATTGTCGGAGCGCAGGTGCCTCGAACGGTTTGCTTACAGGAAGCGCCGGGTGTGCAACTGGCGGTTGCTCGATGGCCGGCACGGGAGCAGCAGCGGGCTGCGGCACGTGAGCGGCTGCAGGCTGTGGCACAGGAGCAGAAGGCTGCGGCACGTGAGCGGTTGCGGGCTGTGGTACGGGAGCAGCAGTGGCTTGCTGCGGCACGTGAGCAGCTGTGGGCTGCGGAACCGGAGCAGCTGCGGGCTGCGGAGCGGGAGCCGCTGTGACTCGCTGCGGCACGGGAGCAGCGGCAAGCCGCGGAACGGGAGCAGCAGCGGGCCGCGGAACGGGCGCAGCAGCGGCTCGCTGCGGGACGGGAGCAGAGGCGACGAGCTGCGGCTCGACATCCGCGCGATCCAACTGCGCTGCGGGGACGCTGAGCGCTTGCACGACTGCGGGTGGCTCGGTTTTTTCTGGCCCGAGCGCACTCGGCTCATTCAACGCGACGTTCGGCGTGGCGGCGGCCTGCGGTGTTGCAGCAGACTTGGGCGCCGCCGCGATGCTCGCGAGCGTGGGCGACCACCAGACGGTGGTGAGCTCTTCTTCCTGCTCGGCGAGGTCCTCCGGCGGTGCCGGTGCCTCGGCCGTGTCGGCCGTGTGGGCGAGTGAGAGCGTTTGCGCGGGCATCGCCGCGGGTGCTGCGGGACGCTCAGAATCCGGCGGCGGCTCGGACGACTGTGCCAGCATCGCCGCGGGGCGCTCAGACTCCGGCGGCTCGGACGACCGTGCGAGCATCGCTGCGGGTGCCGCGCGACGCTCAGGTGCCTTCGGCGGCTCGGGCGACTCTGCGAGCGTCGCCGCGGGTGATGCGGGGCGCTCAGGCGTCGGCAGCGGTTCGGGCGGCTCTGCGAGCATCGCCGCGGGTGCTGCGGGACGCTCAGGCGT
This sequence comes from Polyangiales bacterium, assembly GCA_035274465.1. Lineage (GTDB taxonomy): Bacteria > Myxococcota_A > Polyangia > Polyangiales > JAFGIB01 > JADGRF01. The sequence continues at coordinate 12 of DATEOF010000263.1, read as the reverse complement.
CGGCGGCTCGGG